>JAZKIP010000001.1:0-17197 GCA_040384805.1 Patescibacteria group bacterium
GAAAAGACCCTTCAAAGGGTCTTTTCGTATTGTGCCGAGAAGGAGACAACTGCTTGTCTCCGTACCAGATGTCGAAAGGCTTTTCGTTATCCGCCTAGGGCGGATCGAAAACCACCTGACTATGTAATAGTCGACTCTGGTAATTTTTTAGTTCGCAAAAATAGAAAACCACCTGCCTATGTAATAGGCGAATCTGGGATTGTTTTAATTCAAAGTCGGAAAACCATCTGGCTACGTGGTAGCCGAATCTGGGTTTTTACAAAAATAAGTCATATTGCCATTCTTTAAAAAAGAATGTATAGTAAAACTAAGATTTTTAAACCTAAATTTAAGCATATGGAAAGAAATTTTATACCAACTTATATGTTAGGCTTCTCGTGGAAAGAAAAGCTTAAAGACAAAGTCACGTATGAAGATCATAAGTATTGGAATGGAGTTTATCCTGAAACTGGCATACTTGTAGACAATGTCCAGCTTGACGATCTTTTAAAAGTATTATCTCTCACATTTGTTTCTAAAAAACCATCACTTACGCCGGAAATCTTTGAAACAAAACTGTGTGCTCCATCAGCTCATTAAAACGTAAAAGGTCCTCCACGAGGACCTTTTCTGATTTATATCGACTTCACCTTCAATTTCGTCTCCTTATTTTTATTTATCTTCGGAAGCTTGATGATCAGAAGCCCATGCTTCTCGATCGCTTCTGCTTCCTCAGGATCGACTTCCTCAGGAAGGGCAATAGTTCTGGAGAATGATCCCCAATACAGTTCCTGCACGAAATAATTTTCATTATTGATCGATCGGTTTTCCTCGCGTTTACCGCGGATCGTAATCATGTCGCGGGTAATGGTAATGGAGAGATTATCGGGCAGGACGCCGGCGATCATCGTCTGAACGATAATCTCGGTCGGTGTCTGGTATACGTCGATAGTCAGTTCCGCATCCTGCTCATCTTCCCATTTTTTAGTTTCTGCTTCTTTTTCTTTTTTTTGTTCAAGAGGCTTTTTCTCAAGCATAGAAACCTTTTTCACCTGCTGGGAAGACATCGGGTCTTCATATTCGGACTCTTCTTCCTCGTCAGCAAGGCGGATGCTTCCTGTTAGACGCTCTAAAAATGATTTCTTTTTTAACATATAAGTATAATGCGCATTATGATGCCAGAGCTTCAGTCTTCATGCGCTTTAATTTTTCAAAAATAAGTATGTTGATAATGGCGACGACCCATAAAAATCCGAAGACGGATAAGAAGTTTTCACCGCTTCCTTTCATTATAAAAAAATTGAAGGCGCTATGCAATGTGATCGCGGCTGCGATGCCGAAAAGAAGGTATCGCCCCTTGAATTTCTTAAGATAAAAGGCAAGTCCGAGAGCGCTTCCGATCATGCTTGAACAGATCAGATGAAGAAGCGTTGATCCGAGGAAACGGAGGTTTCCGGTAAGTATGCCGACCACAGTGCCATCTGCCTGGATCGGCTGCATAAGGTAAAGGACATTTTCGAGCGCCGCGAATCCAAGCGCCGTTGCGATGAAATACATCGGATAATCCATAGGTTCATCGATAATGGCGCTTTTGTACAAAATGACTCCGATTGCGCCGAATTTCAGTACTTCTTCGATCGCAGCCCAGACGATGATCTGCGTTGAGCGGTCTTTTATGAAATTCAGGGAATATTTCTCAACCCATACGGCGATCATGACCATCAGGGCTCCCATAACGAATGCGAGGGCAATCAGGCCGCGCGGCTCTTTATCATCGGGGCCTTCTTCCTTGAGCCAGAACCACAGCCAAAACACAGCCGGCGCCGCGCCGCCTAAAATGGCATAGAGAAGAGTTTTCGGATCTTTGAATAGTTCCATTATGAGTGGGATGCGGGCCATGCTGTTACTAATAAGAGATTCTTATCCTTGCGAGGAATCAGAGACCAGAGCTCTTCGGTTACGAACGGCATGAATGGGTGAAGAGCCGTTATCACTTTCGCCAGGGTATCAAGAAGAAACTGAGCGCGCGAATTCTTCGCATAGTCATCCTCACCTCCGAGTATCGGCTTGCTTTCTTCGATGATCACATCTGCAAGGCGTGCCCATGCATACTGGTAGATCTTGTCGCCTGCAAGGTAGAATTTATATTCTTCCATTTCTTTGGTAATGGCTTTCATTATTTCATCGCGTTCGACAATAAGGGCCTTGTCGGCATCAGTATATGCGGAAAACTTCGCGTCAGGAATAATGCCTTCGGTAGAAGAGAGGATAAAGCGGGTAATATTCCAGAGTTTGTTTGCAAAATTCTTGTATGCCTTGATCTTATCCTCGCTCATCTTGCTGTCATTGCCGGGACCTGTTCCGATGATAAGCGACATGCGGACAGCATCGGCGCCGTATTTCTTTGCGACATCGAGAGGGTCGATGATATTGCCGAGCGATTTTGACATCTTGCGTCCCTGGGCGTCGCGCACCAGACCGTGAAGATAAACCGTCTTGAAGGGGATGTCGCCTAAGAGATACTGCGACATAAGTATCATGCGTGCGACCCAGAAGAAGATAATATCGTACCCTGTCTCGAGGATGGTCGTTGGATGATATGTTTCGAAATCCTTGGTTTTTTCCGGCCAGCCGAGCGTCGAGAAAGTCCAGAGTCCCGACGAGAACCATGTGTCGAGAGTGTCAGAATCTTGTTCCCATCCTTCTTCACGAGGAGCTTCAATGCCGCAATATATTTCCTCGCCTTTGTACCACACAGGAATTCTGTGTCCGTACCAGATCTGCCGCGAGATGCACCAATCGCGGAGATTTTCCACCCAGTTATAATAGACGCGCTCGAATCGGTCGGGGAGAATGGATATATTTCCGTTCTTTACCGGCTCAAGCATGAGCTCTTTGAGACTTTTATTTTCCCGATCGGCAATCGGCTTGTTCACATTGATGAACCATTGGTTCATGATCTGCGGCTCGATGACCGCTTCTGTCCGTTCAGCGGTTGCGATATTGTGCGTATAGTCCTCGATCTTCTCGACAAGTCCTTTTGATTCAAGCTTCTCTATGATCTTGGCACGAGCGTCTTTTATTTTCATTCCAGCGAATTCTCCCGCGATCGATAGGAGTTTTCCGTATGTGTCGATTATCTGTTCTTTGTCGAGTTTGTGGCGTTCTGCGATCCCGAAGTCGACAGCGCTGTGCCACGGCGTGATTGTCATCACGCCTGTTCCGAATTCCATATCGATGCTCTCATCTTTGATGATAGTAGCTGAGATCGGACCGTTAATCCATTCTACTTCGATCGTATCGCCATGCTTGTATTGCATATAGCGAGTATCATCCGGGTGCATGACCACATACTTGTCGCCGAACTTCGTCTCCGGTCGAGCAGTGCCGATCGTGAAAGGTCCGTATTTCAGGTAATAGAATTTCGTTTTCTCTTCCTTGTAGACGATCTCATCATCCGAAATGACTGTCTGGCCTTTCGGATCCCAGTTGACGATTCGATGTCCGCGATAAATAAGACCGTCATCATACATTTTTTTGAATGCGGTGCGAACGGCGACGTTGCGCTTCTCATCGAGGGTAAACGCTTCTCTTGACCAGTCGATCGAGGCACCCATCTTTTTTATCTGCGATACTATCGCATCATGGCTGTCCTGCGCAAATAGAGTGACTCTTTTTAGAAATTCTTCGCGGCCCATATCGTTTTTCCGCAAGCCTTCCTTCTCGATAATTTTTTCGACTTTTGATTGTGTGGCGATAGCGGCATGATCCGTGCCCGGAAGCCAGAGAGTCCTGTATCCTTGCATGCGGGCGAAGCGGACCATGATGTCTTCGATCACGAGCATGGCGGCATGGCCGATATGGAGAGTGCCGGTGACGTTGGGAGGAGGAAGAACGATGGAGAACGGCTTGGCGTCGGGAGCAGTAACTCCTTTTTCTATACAAATATCGGGGTTAAAAAATCCGCTCTCCTGCCAGAGCGCGTAGATGCGGTCTTCTGTTGATGTGGGATCATATGGCGAGAGGAGTTTCGGATCGATATTCGGCTCTTTGTATTCCATGCTTTAAATATAACATTTTTTTCTCCTTTTATAAAGATGACGGATCTATTGCCAAAACACGTTTCGAGTAGTATTATCACAAAAAACCTCTCAAATCACCTTAAAACTTTTTACTATGGAAATAATGAATATAAAGCGTATCCGCCTTCTAAGGGCGGTAACGGTACGCGGCCGCAATATCTTCGGTATGCCCGCATGGATTACATTTACCCCGACTGGAGGGCATGGATGGTACCTCCAAGACACACATACGAATGCGTTAGCTCCAATCAACAAAACTTTGATCAGATGCGGGAAAAACACTCTGTATGCCCGTAACAGGTCGACGACCATTCATGAGCTTGAGCATATAATGAGTCTCCGTTGGTTCGGACTCGACTGTGTCTCCATAACAGGTTCGCATTGGCCTCCCGCTTATTCAACGGAAGAATATTGGATGCATTTTTGTACATCCGATTTGATACTTTCAAAAGAAGAAGATAATATCCCTGTCTTTGATATTATCGGCGCTCATAAGCATTATTCCAACCTAAAAGGGATGGTTCGGGGAACACATATCGGTGCCGCTCCTAAAACTTACCCTGGTTTTGGAGAGATCTCGATAGAAGTGTTTATTGACTACAAAGGCATTGGTCGCAACACGAAATTCTACGATCTTGAATCATTTGCTTCAGTTGCAGGGACGTATCCGCAGGGTTATCCTTTTTACAGATATTACGCTTGCAAAGCGTTTTCATTGATCGGATGGCCTCATATGAAAAGAGTCGTATGGCCGCAAAAATACAAAAAGGAAAAGACTTTAAATTTGTTCGCTGATCATCGGGCGCTTGATATATTCGGAGCCCTTGCAATGATTCATCATCGAATGTTACCTGGAAATTTTCATTTTTCGTCGATTTGCTCAGGTCATCTGTATGATATGCATGCGATAAAGAATATTCCTGTATGAAGATGTTTTGCTACAATTTCAGATTCCCGTCCGCTTTTATACGAAGGCGGCGGGAATTTTTCTTTTTGAATCTGAAAAATCCGGCAATAGCGATCATCAGAGCGTTATCGGTCGAAAGATTTTTGACAGGGAAATGTATTTTTGTTGCGAGGGAATTCTTTTTGAGCTCTTCCCGGAGCATTTCTTGCAGATGAGTGTTCGCCGATACTCCGCCGCCGACGATGAGAGTCTTGACCTTGTATTCCTGAACGGCGCGAATCGTTTTAGCAGAGAGGACATCTGTCGCCGCATCTTCGAATTCTTTTGCGATTTCGGATTTCTTTTTCTCCGTTATGGGCCCGTTGTCGCGGATATAATAAAGCACGGCGGTCTTGAGCCCTGAGAACGAGAAATCATAATCCTTGGAATGAAGCATCGGGCGAGGAAGGGTGATCTTCGATTCATTTCCTTTTTCTCTTTCCTCTTTGGCGAGTCTTGAAATTTCCGGCCCGCCGGGATAGGGAAGGCCAAGCATGCGCGCGACTTTGTCGAATGCTTCGCCTGCAGCATCGTCGCGCGTCTGTCCGAGGAGCTTATATTTCATCCAGTCTTTAATTAAAATGATTTCCGTATGGCCTCCGGATACTAGGAGAGAGAGCATAGGGAAGATGGTCTTTTTTTTATCAATGACGAAGGTCTTCATTTTATTGGGAAAAATTGAGAAAATATGACCTTCCATGTGGTTAACCGATATAACAGGTATATTCCAGAGCGCGGAGAGCGCTTGGGCAAAATTGATCCCTACCCAGAGTGCAGGTTCAAGTCCGGGACCGGTCGTTACGGCGATCGCATCTACCTTCGGCTTTTTAATATGTATCAAGGTCGAACGATATTGTTCCAAGAGTTCCGGTTCTTTCTCGAGGATCTTTGCTATTTTCTTATCAAGTTTCTCGTCATTCTTTACTTTCTTTGCGACGCTATAAAGCTTCGCCTTCTTTAAGACAGAGACAAGGATCGGAACAATGTTCTTGCTATGCTCGCGCTTGGCCATCATGGGGAATACGCCGCCATACTCTGCATGGAGTTTTATCTGAGACATCAGTTGATTGGCAAGAATTGTAAATTCGGCTTTCCCACGGGTTTCCTTCGCATCAACGAGGGCGATCGCCGTCTCGTCACAGGAGGTTTCAATAGCCAGTATTTTCATAAAAGCACTATAGCATAAGGGTTTTTATTTTACTATGTATGTGATAAGCTAAAACATATATGGAGAAAAAGCATATCATTACGATCAATGGAAGTCTTGGCAGCGGAAAGTCTTCAACGGCAAAAAGAATTGCGGAGATTTTAAACTATCGGCATGTTTCAGGCGGAGATTTTATGAGATCTCTTGCTGCCGAGAGAAATGTGTCACTCGAAGAGTTGAGCGCAATCGCAGAAACCGATCCGTCGATTGATGAAGCGTTGGATGAGCAGAATAGAAAAATAGGAGAAAAGAGCGATATTATTATTGATTCGCGCCTTGGTTTCCATTTTATTCCGCAATCGTTCAAGGTGTTGCTGACTCTTGATCCGGCTATTGCGGCTCAGAGAATCCTTGCCGATAGTAAAGTAAACCCCAACAGACAGCGCGAAACACGCGATGCATTTGATACTGTTGAAAATATTATAAACTCTATCGAAGAACGCCTCGCAAGCGAGAGAAAAAGATATAAAGAGCTGTACGGTATCGCTGATCATAGAAATCCGAAAAATTTTGATCTTGTGATTAATACATCGGATATTCCTCTTGAAGTCGTCTCTCAAAAAATCATTGAGGAATATAAAAAATGGCTGGCAGAAAAATAATCATATGCGAAAACTCACAGAACTTCTGGCACATATCGACATCCTTGATACGAAAGGAGATGTCGATATTATCATTTCCTCTATTTCACTAAATTCGAAAAGCGTTGACCCAAATTCAATTTTTGTCGCTCTTGTCGGCAATGCAACCGACGGCCATTTATATATTGAGCAGGCTATTGATGGCGGCGCATTGGCGATTCTCTATGAAGAGGACCCAAAGGTTTTCAAAGACGGAATAACATATATCAAAGCTTTCGATACCCATGATGCTCTTGGCAGGATCGCATCGGCATTTTACGGCCACCCTTCGGAGAAATTGAAACTTATCGGCGTGACGGGTACCAATGGCAAGACAACTGTTGCAACTCTTCTCCACTCTCTTTTCCGCGGTCTCGGACACAAAGCGGGAATGATCGGTACTGTCGTTAATAAGATCAATGATATGTCCTTCGAAGCGATCAGGACGACGCCTGATCCTATAGCGCTTAATAAGCTCCTGTCGTCGATGGTCACTGAGGGATGCTCCTATTGCTTTATGGAAGTGAGCTCTCATGCCGTGAGCGAGAAACGCATCATGGGTCTCTCTTTTGCTGGCAGCGTATTTACCAATCTGACACAGGATCATTTAGATTATCATCAAACGATTGAAAACTACCGCGATGCAAAAAAGAAATTCTTCGATGATCTGTCGGAAGCATCGTTCGCTCTTTCAAATCATGATGATCCCAACGGAGAGTACATGCTTCGCGATACAAAAGCGAAAAAATATTTTTATTCATTGAAAAATGACACTGACTTGCCTGAGGGCAAGGCAGATTTTACCGAACGACTTGAAA
This sequence comes from Patescibacteria group bacterium, assembly GCA_040384805.1. Lineage (GTDB taxonomy): Bacteria > Patescibacteriota > Minisyncoccia > Phycocordibacterales > UBA9973 > UBA8515. The sequence goes on from JAZKIP010000001.1 coordinate 7,653, forward strand.
CGAAGTTGATCGGAGAGTTCAATGCATACAATGCGCTTGCCATTTATGGAGCGGCTGTCGCCTTGGGAGAGGATCCTTCGCGTGTCCGTGAGGTAATGAAGAAACTCGAACCTGTCCCGGGGCGATTTCAATATTTTAAGAATGATAAAGGCGTGACAGGAATCGTTGACTATGCTCATACTCCTGATGCCCTTGAGAATGTCCTGCGCACGGTCAATGATATGAAAAAAAATGGACGCATCATATCTGTATTTGGCTGCGGAGGGGATCGTGATCGAACAAAACGGCCGATCATGGCGCGCATCGGCTATGATATGAGCGATGCAGTCATTCTGACCTCGGATAATCCCCGGAGCGAAGATCCTGATGATATTCTCATTGAAATGAAAAAGGGGATCGAAGGACTTCCCGAGGACAAAGTTTTTCTCATTTCTGACCGTAAAGAGGCGATTCAAAAGGCCTGCTTCCTCGCTCGGACGGGCGACTATATCCTTATTGTCGGCAAAGGACATGAAAACTATCAGGAAGTAAAAGGGATTAAGAGCCATTTCGATGATATAGAAGAATTGAAAAAATGTTTGTTACAATAGAATCATATGGAATCTGAAACCCGCCAATGCCAAAAGTGCAGCCATTCCTTCGTTCTTGAGCCAGACGATCTTTCATTTTATGAAAAGATGAAAGTTCCAGCACCATTTATATGCCCCGACTGCCGCTTCAAAATGCGAGCTCTTTTCCGCAACGAGACCCGATTGTATTCCGGAAGAAAATGCGATCTGTGCAATAAAGCAATTGTTACGATGTACAATCCGAAATCTCCGTATACGGTGTATTGCTACGATTGTTTTTATTCCGACACATGGGATCCGCGAACATATGCCATGGACTACGATTCAACGCGCCCGTTTATCCATCAACTCAAAGAACTTCTCCTGAAAGTCCCGAAGATCTGCTTGTATCTGACGAGCGGTGAAGGCCCTAACATCAATAGTCCGTACGTTAATATGGCAAGCGCGTGCAAGAATTCATATCTCGTCTTCAATACGAGTGTCGCGGAGGAGCTGCTCTATTCGCGCGGTGTGCGCGACGGGCGCGATTCGTCGGATATTTATTTTGGGACTTCCTTTGAGCGGTGCTATGAATCGATCAATATTCAACAATCGTCAGGAGGTGTATGGGTACAAAATGCTATCGGCTGTGTCGATTCGATTTTTATCTATAATGGCAGTAATCTGACGAATTGCTTTGGATGCGTCAATCTCCGCAACAAAAGCAACTGTTGGTTCAACGAACAGCTTTCACACGAGGAATATGGGAAACGACTTAATGAGGTCATGGGGAGTTACTCGCGAATGAAGGAAATGAGGGAAAAATTCGAAGAGTTCAGCATCGGGTTTCCGAAGAAGGAAAATAATAATCTCAAGACGGTCGAATCGACCGGTGATTATCTGTTCGAATGCAAAAATGTCCACGATTCTTTTGAAGTTACCAAATCCGAAGATTGCCGATATCTATTCTCATCTAAAAGCATCAAAGATTCTCTGGGAACAATCGGATATGGCACATCATGCGAGCGGATTCTTGAATGTGTGGCGACAGGACACTCGACTAACGTGATCGGGTCCTATGGACCTGAGAACTGTCAGGATATACTCTACGGTTTCTATATTAAAAAATGCGCGAATTGCATCGGCTGCGACGCGATCCAGAACGCGAACTACGCTATCCTCAATAAAGAATATTCGAAAGAAGAATATGAAGTTCTAAAAGAAAAGATCATTTCCGAACTTACGGCGCAGGATCTCTATGGCCTTATTATGCCGCCCGAGCTTGCTCCCTTTGCATACAATGAAACAATTGCCCACGATAATTTTCCACTTACGAAAGAAGAAGTTCTAACGCTTGGTTTTCAGTGGGAAGACGAGGTTCAGATAACTATAGGCAAAGAAACGCTTTTTCCGGAAAATATTCCCGATCATATCCGCGATGTCCCTGATTCCATAACTGGGGAAATCCTTCGTTGCATGTCGTGCGACCGCAATTATAAAATTACTGAACAAGAATTGTCTTTTTACCGGAAAATGCAATTGCCGGTTCCACGGGAATGTTTTTATTGTCGCTATGCAGATCGAATTCGCCGTCGCGGGCCGTACACATTCTGGGATCGTCAATGTTCCTTTTGCAGCAAGAATATTACGACTAATTATTCTCCCGACCGGCCGGAGATCGTATATTGCGAGGAGTGTTATCAGCGTGAAGTCATATAAATAAAATGAAACAATATAAAAAATATTTTAAAGATAAGAAAATTACCGTCATGGGCCTCGGACTTCTTGGCCGCGGGATCGGCTATACGAAGTTCCTGGCAGAATGCGGCGCAGTTTTGACCGTAACGGATCTGAAGACAAAGGAACAGCTTGCGCCTGCGTTGAAAGTTCTCGGAAAATTCCGGAACATCACATATGTTCTTGGACAGCATCGCCTCAAGGATTTTCAAAAGACAGATATGATCATCAAGGCCGCAGGCGTACCTCTTGATTCTCCATTTATCGCTGAAGCCCGCAAGAACAGGATTCCCGTTGAAATGGACGCATCATTGTTTGCCCGATTGTCTCCTGATGTTACGATCGTTGGCATCACAGGGACCCGCGGGAAGACGATGACGACGATGCTTGCCTACGAGATCCTGAAAGCCAATGAGAAATTCTTGAAGAAAAATGTCTATCTTGGCGGCAATATCCGCGGTATGGCGACGCTTCCGCTTTTATCAAAAGTAAAAGGAGGGGATATTGTTATTCTCGAGCTTGATTCGTGGCAGCTTCAGGGTTTCGGAGAGGCGAAGATTTCTCCTGCGATCGCAGTCTTTACTACATTCCTTCCCGACCACATGAATTATTACAAGGATATGAAGAAATATTTTGCCGACAAGGCGAATATTTTTAAATACCAGAGCAAAGATGATACCCTCATTGTTCGGCCCGATATGAAGAAGCTCATTCCTAAGAATATTAAAAGCGCTCTCATTATTGCGAAAGCGAAAGATGTTGAAAAATACGATTTTATCGTTCCTGGAAAACACCAGAAGGAGAATCTTGCATGCGCGGTACAGGTTGCGAAAATTTTCGCTATTCCCGATCCAAAAATCAAAAAAGCGGTCAAGGATTTCAAAGGAGTCGAAGGTCGTCTTCAATATGTTAAAACAGTCGATGGGGTGAAGATATATAATGACAATAATGCAACGACACCCGAGGCGACCATGGCCGGCATCGAAGCCCTTTCGATCGAACAGGGCACAAAGAAATTTGTAAAGAAGATTATCCTGATCGCAGGAGGCGCCGACAAGGGTGTCGACACAGGGCAGTTGGTGAAAGTGATCGACCGCTACTGTAAGGATGTCATATTGCTTGACGGTACGGGAACCCAGAAAATGATAACGCACTACAAACTGCGGACTCCTTATGCAATCGTGGCAAGTCTGAAGGAAGCCGCCAAGATCGCTTCCGGTGTTTCAAAGAAAGGGGATATCGTTTTATTCTCTCCCGCCTTCGCATCATTCGGCATGTTCACCAACGAATACCACCGCAACGACGAGTTCATGAAAATCGTAAAGAAATTGAAATAAAAATGGACATAGATTTATCACAAATCAAGCATATTCATATCATTGGCATCGGCGGAAGCGGTATTTCGGCGATCGCGCGGATGATGCTCGGGGAAGGGAAAACTGTGACAGGGCAAGATATGCAGGAGTCTGTCATTGTTCATGATCTCATAACAAAAGGCGCATCGATCACGATCGGACAGTCATATGAGGCCATACCTGCCGACGCGGATCTTGTCGTTTATACGATCGCGATTGAGAATTATGATCCCGAACTTTTCAAGCTTTTAAAATCTGAGATGAGGATTCCCGTCCGATCATATCCTGAAATGCTCGGTATGGTCAGTCACGACAAATACACGATTGCTGTTTCCGGAACCCATGGCAAGACGACGACGACAGGTATGATTGCACAGATCATGCGTGATAATGGCACGGATCCGACGGTCATTATCGGAAGCCTTCTTGCCGGAGGCACGAACTTCATCGCGGGGCGTAGCGACTATTTCGTCGTCGAAGCCTGTGAATACAAAAGGTCATTTCTCACTATCACTCCGACTGTCCTTATCATTACTAACATCGAAGAAGATCATCTTGATTACTATAAAGACATAGAGGATATTAAAAGCGCATTCAGAGAATTAATTTCCAAGATGCCTCCATCAGGATTTATTATTTGCGACCCCTCTTTTAAAAACGTCCGTGATGTGGTGCAGGGGATACACGTTCCCGTTATTGATTACGCGAAATACATAAGCCCGAAGATTCATCTGATGATTCCCGGTATTCATAACAAAAAGAACGCTGCTGCTGCGATTGCAGTGGCTGATATGCTCCGGCTTTCAAGCGGGGGAGTATATGCGGCACTGTCGAATTTCCGGGGAACCGCACGGCGTTTTGAAATGAAGGGGAATCTGTCTCAAGGCGCCCTTGTCTACGATGATTACGCACATCACCCGACGGAAATTATGGCGACCCTTGAGGGATTCAGGGAATTATATTCTCGCGATGAAGGATGGAAGATAACCGTCGTCTTTCAGCCGCACTTATTCAGTCGTACGAAAGCGCTCCTTGAAGAATTCGGCAAGAGTTTCTCCGCTGCTGATCACGTGCTCCTCTTGCCGATCTACCGCGCCCGTGAAGAAGATGATGGATCAATTTCGTCGGATATGGTGGCTCGGAAAATCTCTGAGAACGGAACAGATGCGCGAGCCTTCACAGATTTCGAGAGTGCTGAGGAGTATATGAGAACGCTCTCGCTTGATTCCAAAGATATCGTTGTCACCATGGGAGCGGGAGAGGCGTTCAAGGTCACCGACGAGCTTCAAAAAGATTTATAATCTGGGCATTCTTGAGGCCGGTGTCCTGTGATATACTATAGATATGGATCCCGTTAGAGATGTGCTGTTAAGCATATTGAGTAACGGAAAAAAATTACGTCGTATATATTACTAAATCATAATTAACAAGATACGGAAGACTTAAAAGGCTTCCTATCTCTAACGGGATGGAAAACACACACACAACAGTCATTTGGCACAGTTCCAAGTTCTATCTCGGACTTGCCCTCATTATAAGCACGATCATAGCCGCATACACGTTTTATCGCGTCCGGTCTTTTGATAATACTCTGACTGTCACCGGTTCAGCTACCAAGCAGGTGACATCGGACCATGTGAAATGGGTGGGAGTGATCAACCGCGTCGCTAAAGTAAGCACTCTGAAAGATGGATATGCAGATATGGCGCGTGATCTTGAAAATGTGAAAGCCTTCTTAAAGGAGAAAAATATCGCCGATGATCAGATCGTCGTTTCTCCTGTCTTCATGGATCAGAACTACGATCAGAATCCAACCGCCGAGCGAAGCTATACTTTGCGCCAGACGATCGACATCAACTCCTCTGATGTCGCAGGCATCACCGAAGTGGCGAAGAACACGACTCCTCTGATCGAGAAAGACGTGATCTTCTCGACTCAGTCTCTTGAATATACATATACTAAACTGCCTGACGAGCGTGTCGCGCTTCTCTCTGATGCTGTGAAGGATGCCAAGGCTCGCGCTTCGAAACTTGCCGAATCAAGCGGGAAATCCGTCGGACAGCTCAAGAGCGCATCCTCGGGAGTCGTTCAGGTCATGTCCGCGAACTCTCTTGATATCTCCGATTACGGCTCATACGATACGTCAAAAGTTGAGAAAAATATCATGGTGACAGTCAAAGCTTCGTTTACTCTTCACTAAAAAACAATGAAGACATTTCTTGCGGCAATAATCTTTTTCATGGGGAGCATGGCGACGGTGTATGCCGCGCCGTCCGAAGCAACAGGCTTTCTGCCTGACTCCGTGTGGTATTCGCAGGACTCTTTTGTTCCGGGAGATACTATAAAAATATATGCGGGCGTCTGGAATGCCGAAAGCAAGGCTCTTTCCGCGCGCATCGAATTTTACGATAAGAAAGTCGTCTTAGGAACGCGCGATATAAGCGTCCCCGCTCAGACTCTGAAAGAAGTTTCGGTTTCATGGAAGGTGACAGCCGGAGACCATGCGATTTCCGCGAGGGTCTCGTCTTCGAATCTCGTCAACGGAAGCAAGAAGGAACCTATTGTTCTTCACAGCGCTTCGACTTCGGAAGATCGCCTTTCAGTATCGGTGACTTCCGGATCAACGTCTGCCGGATCAATCTCTTCGATCACCGAGCCCGTGTCGGAGCGTTTTGATTCCGTAGACGATTTTCGCCTGCGCATGAAAAAAAATATCGCACAGGGCATAGAGAATACGAAAAAGGATATTGATACATACACGAAAGAGGAACAAAATTCCGCGGGTGGTTCCGGCACGAAACCGCTCGACCAAGCGACTGAAAAACCGATCGCATATATTAAGCTCTTCTTTCTGTCGATTCTCGGATTCATGTGCGGGAGCCAAGTGGTCTTTTATGGAATTCTTGTCTTCCTTATTTTTCTTATTGGACGTTTTCTGTATCGAAAAATAAGAAACAGATAAAACATTTGTCAATTTTACCTCCTGTGCCGTATACTTCCCTGTATGAAGAGAATTATTTTCGATATCGCCATACTGCTCTGTGTTTTCATATTCCCGTGGTGGGTAGCGGTCATCCTCGGAATTCTGGGATTATTTCTCTTCAGCCATTTCTATGAATTTATCGCCGTCTGTGTTGCCCTCTATGCCCTCTATGCGGTTCCTTCCTCGCCGCATATTCTCGCCTCTCCTCTATGGTTCTCGGCAATCGTTATCTTTACGTATCTTGGCATCCAGTCCCTTCACCGATACATTATTCTCTATAAATCATGAGTTTTCACATCAATCACAAGCGCATACGAAGAGAGATAGACCCGGATGAGATTTTTCTCGATTCGACGAATCTTCCGAATTTCAACACTCAGCAGTTTGAGGGACGCATGGAGAAGCCGATCCCGAAACGATCAATCTTCGTGCTCGGTATATTTTTCAGTCTTGTCGCTGTCGCTTTCATGGGCAAAATCAGTAATCTTCAAATTGTCAAAGGGGAGGCCTTTTATAAGAAAAGCGAAAATAATACTCTTGCCAAGGAGCCCATATTCGCCGATCGGGGGCTCATTTATGATCGCAATGATATTATTCTTGCATGGAATGCGTGGGAGAAAGAGAATACCAATCGTTTTCAGGCTCCTGCGCGAGCGTACTATGCTGGGGGATTTGGACTGCTTCTGGGGTACACGAGCGCTCCCGCCAAGGATTCATCCGGCAATTACTGGCAGGATACGTTTATAGGCAAGGACGGAGTCGAGAAAGCCTACAATGAAGAGCTGACCGGGGAAAACGGGGTGCGCATAACGGAAACGGATGTGGCAGGCGCCGTTCAGTCGGAGAATATCGTAACGCCGCCGAAATCAGGAGACAATATAAAACTCTCGATCGACGCGCGTATCCAGAAGAAAATGTACGACTCAATCGTCTCGATGTCTCATGCTGCTTCATTCTCCGGCGGAGCGGGGATCATTATGGATGTAAAGACGGGCGAGCTTCTGGCTCTTGCAAATTACCCGGAATACGATCCGACAATCCTTTCAGCAGGGAAAGACACTGCGACGATACAGGGATATTTCAATGATAAAAGAAAAGTATTTCTCAATCGTGCCGTGTCAGGCCTTTATACGCCGGGTTCGATCGTAAAGCCGTTCATCGGTTACGGGGCGCTTGTTGAAAACGTCATTACTCCCACGAAGCAGATCTTGGCAAACGGGTCTATCTCGATTCCGAATCCCTATTTCCCCGATAAGAAATCCGTTTTCCGGGACCACGGATCTTTCGGATATGTCGACATGCGTGAAGCCATTGCCGTATCTTCCGATGTTTACTTCTATGAAATCGGGGGAGGATTTCAGGACCAGTCCGGCCTCGGTATTTCACATATTGATGCATACGTCCGCCTTTTCGGCATCGCCGATAAGACCGGGATCGACATAGGGGGTGAAAAAATCGGCATTATCCCGACTCCCGAGTGGAAGGCGGCAACGTTTAAGGGAGAAATATGGCGCGTTGGAGACACATATAACACATCGATCGGCCAGTATGGATTTCAGGTGACTCCTCTTCAGATGGTTCGCGCTATCGCCGGAATCGCGAACAATGGAATTCTGCCGACTCCTCATGTGCGTCTCGGCGACGGGGAGTATGAAGAAAGAAAAACTATTATTCCCATCGATAGCGAAAAGATGAAAGTTATCCACGAAGGGATGCGCCAAGCCGTGACGGAAGGAACCGCCACAGCCCTCAATCTTCCCGCCGTTCCTGTCGCCGCGAAATCCGGTACTGCGCAGGTGGGGATGGGCAACACGAACACCAACTCGTGGATCGTCGGCTTCTTTCCCTATGAAAATCCCCGCTATGCGTTCGCTGTCTTGATGGAGCGCGGCCCGAAAGAGGCATCCGGAAATGCAACACGGGTCATGAGCGAAGTCATCGACTATATGAGTCTAACGGCTCCGGAATATATCAATTAACCTTTAGGACTTTGACTTATGTGCTTAAACCCGCTATAATCGTCCCATTATGGAAGAAACACATTACATTACCGAAGAGAAAAAGAAAGCTTTGATCGAGGAGCTCACTATGCTTAAAACTGTCAAAAGAAAAGAAATTCTTGAGTCTCTTGAGGCGGCAAAAGCCTTGGGCGACTTATCCGAAAACGCCGAATATCATCAGGCCCGCGAAGATCAGGGAAAAACAGAGGATCGTATCAATCAGATCGAATTCATGCTTCAGAGAGCGGTTGTCGTCAAGAAGCATCACAGCACTAAAGTCGAGATCGGCACGACTGTCGTTGTCCGGAAGGAGAGCGCGAAGGAGTCTATAACATACAGCATCGTCGGCGCTGAAGAAGCTGACATGGCTCATAACAAGATCTCGAACAAATCGCCGCTCGGCGAAGCTCTTTTTGGAAAATCAAAAGGAGATGTCATCTCGATCATGACTCCGAAGGGGTCTGTCAAATATACTCTCATTGAGATACAATAGTAAAAGCTTTTAAAGCACTATATAATATGGCATCACTCGAAGAATTGCGAAAAGTACGCCTCGAAAAACTCACTATTCTAAAAGAAGCAGGAATGGATCCGTATCCCGCGCATGTCGAAGTTGATTTTTCGCTGGCTCACATAGAAAAGAATTTCCAGAATCTCTCTCAATCAGGCAAAGAAATAAAATTGATCGGGCGCATTATGTCGATCCGCGGACAAGGAGCGATCATATTCGTATCGCTTTTTGACGGTACGGCGAAATTTCAGGCGGTGTTTAAAAAAGACGAAATCGAAGAGAAACTCTTCGCTCTTTTTGCCGACGCCGTTGATATCGGCGATTTCATCCAGGTGACGGGAACTCTTTTTGTCACACAGAAAGGCCAGGAGAGCATCTTGGTAAAAGACTGGAAAATGGCTACCAAGTCGC
>JAZKIP010000001.1:17207-132540 GCA_040384805.1 Patescibacteria group bacterium
TCGCTTCTTCCTCTTCCGTCGGAATACTACGGATTCGAAGATAATGATGAGCGATTCCGGAAACGGTATCTCGATATTCTTTTGAATCCCGACGTGCGTGAAATTTTTGAAAAGAAATCCAAGTTTTGGAACGCAGCGCGGGAGTTCATGATCCGCGAAGGGTTTCTTGAGATCGAGACCCCGACTCTTGAGGTAACAACCGGGGGAGCCGAAGCCCGCCCTTTCAAGACATACCACAACGATTATGACATGCCGTTGTATCTGCGCATTTCCGTCGGCGAGCTCTGGCAGAAGAAGGCCCTTGCCGCAGGATTCCCGAAAGTTTTTGAGATCGGGCGCATCTACCGCAATGAGGGATCAAGCCCCGAACATCTGCAGGAATTCACCAACATAGAGTGCTATGGAGCTTATATGGATTATCGTTCAGGCATGGAGATGGTTGAGCGCATGTGGAAGGAAGTGATCATGAAAACATTCAGCACTCTCCAATTCCAGACGAAAGGATTCTCGATTGATTTTAGCGCGGAAAAATGGCCGTCAATAGAATACGTCCCGTATGTGAAAGAGAAAACCGGAGTTGATGTATTGAAGGCAACTAATGATGAATTAAAAGCGGCGCTTGAAAAACTCCACGTTGAATACGAAGGGGCGACGCGCGAGCGCATGATCGATTCGCTGTGGAAGTACTGCCGCAAGACAATCGCAGGGCCTGTGTGGCTTATCCATCATCCGAAGATCATTTCGCCGCTTGCAAAGTCATGCTCTGATAATCCTGATACTGTCGAGCGATGCCAATTGATCGTGGCCGGAAGCGAATTCGCCAACAGCTTCTCTGAACTCAATGATCCGATCGACCAGCGAGAGCGCTTCGAGGAACAGCAGAAAATGCTCGAACGGGGAGACGAGGAAGCGATGATGCCTGATTGGGAATTTGTGGAGATGCTCGAACATGGTATGCCACCCGCATTCGGATCAGCTCCAGTAGGAGAGCGTCTCTTTGCTATTTTGTGTGATAAGCCGATCCGGGAGACTCAGCTTTTTCCCCTCATGAAGCCAAAAAGCGAAATATAAAATCTTAATAAGATAAAGATATTTTAAAATATGAGAAGATCAGACATAAGAAAGCTCTTCATGGCGAAGAGCTTCTTTTTGATTTATAGATATTGTTATTTGCTTTAATTATTAAAGCAGCCAGAAATTTGGATATTTATATCCTCCATTTCTCCGACAATTCTTTCGATAATTCCGCCGAGCCTTGTTCGGGCTACTTCGCTATCTTTCACCTTTTGAGCCGTTATAATCAACTCATCCTGGGTGAACTTTTTCGTGCCATCTTTGTTTAAATACTTCTCCCAAACATCCTTTAATTTTTCGACTACAAAGTCGAAGACATAGCGTCTGTCTGAGTCTTCAAAAAATTTATTGTTTAAAGCTGGCTGTAAGGCAGGAAAAAGAGTGCTGAGTAAGGTTAAATTTTTCATATGGTTCGTTTTGTTTAAGATCATAATACCACATTTGATCATTTACGTCGATAGCCAAACAGTTTATCCACAGTTTCGGTGGGAAACTGTGTTTGTGTTGTGGGACAAAGTGGTCTATAATTAAGCGAAGTGGGATTAGGTGGGATTTTAAATAAAACCTTGTCTCGCTTAATTATTATGCTCATCGGCGAATACACACATACCCTCGACGACAAGAACCGGCTTTCTCTTCCGGTGAAGTTCCGCACTGAAATGGGGAAGAGTGTTGTGATCGCCCCCGGGCTTGATAACTGTCTGTCGATCTTCACGGTGAAGGAGTGGCAGAAGATATCGGAGAAGCTTTCCGATTCATCGATGCTCGCAACCGACAATAGAAGTTTTTCGCGATTTATGTTTGGCCAGGCTGTCATGACGGATGTCGACAGCAACGGTCGAATATTGATTCCGGAAAATTTAAAGAACCGTTCAGGACTTTCGGGAAAGGTTGCAGTGATCGGCGTTCAAAACCGCGCAGAAATTTGGAGCGATAAGGCATGGAACGATTATAAGAAGCTTGTAGAGAAACAGGCCGATGCCCTCGCTGACAAATTGGGACAAGTGGGAGTTCTTTAATATGAATCATATTCCCGTTTTACGAGAGGAATCCATTGACGGTCTTGCGATCAGGTCGGGCGACATCATCTTAGACGGAACGCTCGGCGGCGGGGGACATACCCTCGAAATCATCAGGCGTTTCGGCTCAGGGGTCAAAATCATCGGCCTTGATCTCGATCACGATGCGATCGACCGGGCAAAGAGCGTCATCGGAGATATTCCTCATGATGTCATCTTCCGGACCATCGGATTCCAAGATCTTGATAAAGTTCTTGACGAACTCAACATACCTCATGTCGACCGGATACTCCTTGATCTTGGCATAAGTTCCTTCCAGCTCGACATTGCGGGCAGGGGATTCTCATTCCAGAGGGACGAACCGCTCCTAATGACCATGCAGAAGGAACCACGGCCCGAAGACATAACGGCACGCGACATTGTCAACACATGGGAAGAGAAAACCATCGCCGACATCATCTACGCTTTCGGAGAAGAAAAGTATTCCCGCCGCATCGCACAAGCGATCGTTGAAGTGAGAAAGGAAAAACCGATCGAGACAACATTTGACCTTGTGGCGGTGATCGACAAAGCTGTCGGCAGATCCTATAGGGGACTGAAGATCCATCCTGCAACGCGTACGTTTCAGGCACTCCGGATCGCAACGAACAGCGAGCTTGCCAATCTTGAAAAAGCAATCGACAAGGGCTTTGCACGATTATCGCAGGGAGGCCGGATGGCGATCATCACATTCCATAGCCTCGAAGACCGCATCGTCAAACACGCATTCAGGAATTTTAAGGAAAAAGGATTCGCGAATCTTATCACCAAAAAACCCATACTGCCGGGGGAGGATGAAATAAAAGACAATCCTCGCGCGCGCAGCTCAAAATTAAGAATAATAGAAAAAATAAAACATGACTAAGGCAAAAGCAATAACAAACGATATAGTGCAAAACAGCATCACCCAGCGCATGCTCTTTCGTATCCTTGTCAGCGGCATCATCGTTTTATCTCTTGTCTATGTCTATCTGATCGGCTCCATCACTTTTAATATTCTCGCCCGCAAGACTTTAGAAACAAGCGTCCGCGCTCTCGGCAGTCGCGTGAGCGAGCTCGAACTTTCCTATTTAAATGCGTCAAACAAGATCGATAAGACATACGCCGCATCCAAAGGTTTTGTCGACATTCATAAAAATATCTTTGCGACACGGGATGATGCCCGGGTTGCGCTCCGCTAGACATGAATCTCTCATCGTTCCAATCGCGAATAAGGATCATATCCGTATGTATTTTTGTATTTGCGGTGATACTCATCACGAAGCTTTTTTTCGTCCAAGTGATTCATGCGAACGAATATTCGGAACGGGCCGACAGGCAGTACGCCACTCCCGCGGGAGATATCTTTGACCGCGGGTCTCTTTTTTTCTCAAAGAAAGACGGATCAATTGCTGCGGCCGCGACCATATCCTCCGGATTCAAAGTTGCTATAAATGCAAAGAACATTGTCGATGCAGAGGCAACATACAAGGCTCTTGATCCATATACCGACATTGATTACGATACGTTCATCGCGAAAGCCTCTAAAAAAAGCGATCCATACGAGGAAATAGCGGTACATCTGTCCAAAGAACAGGTAACGGAAATTGAGGGGCTTAAGCTTTCCGGAATTTCAATATACAAAGACAACTGGCGATTCTACCCGGGAGGGAATCTCGCGTCGCATACACTCGGATTCTTAGCCTATAAAGGCGATGATCGCGTTGGGCAGTACGGCCTTGAGCGGTTTTATAATTCAACTTTATCGAAGCCCAAGGATGAAATATATGTAAATTTTTTCGCTGAAGTGTTTTCAAATCTTAAGCAGGCGACCGGCGAAAGCACAGAGCAGGGCAATATCGTGACGACAATCGAGCCGACAACCCAGCATACGCTCGAATCGGAGCTTAAAGGAGCTCTTGAGACTTGGAATGCCGATCAGGCAGGAGGAATCATTATGAATCCGCAAACAGGAGAGATCTACGCTATTGCAGGAGCACCCGATTTCGACTTGAATGACTTCGGCGAGGTTCCTAATACGGCCGTGTACCGCAATCCACTCGTGGAAAACGTTTTCGAATTCGGATCAGTCATCAAGCCGCTTGTTATGGCGGGCGCTCTTGATGCCGGCGTTCTTACTCCCGAGACCACATACGTCGACAAAGGGGTCGTTATCGTCAATAAGAAAGAGATCAATAACTTTGACATGAAGGCCCGCGGCCTCATCGACATGCAAGGAGTGCTCGACCAGTCTCTGAATACGGGAATGGTCTTCGTCGAAAGCAAGCTAGGGCATGACAAGTTCCGCTCATACATGAAAGCCTACGGCATCGGAGAGAAAACGGGGATCGATCTCCCGAACGAAACATCGGGCCTTATCAAGAACCTCGAAAGTCCCCGCGATATCGAATACGCCAATGCCGCCTTTGGACAGGGTATCGCTCTTACGCCTATCGAAGCCATCCGCGCCTTCTCATCTTTGGCCAATGGCGGATCGCTTGTCACTCCGCATTTGGTCAAGCAGATCAGATATGATGACGGGACATCGTTTGTTCCCGAGTATCCTCTGACGAGGCAAGGCATAATAAAAAAGGAAACATCAGAGACGATTTCCCGCATGCTTGTTCATGTTTTCGAGTCATATGACAGCGGAAGCCACAAGATGGACCATCACAGCATCGCCACGAAGACAGGTACGGCGCAAGTAGCCATGGAGAATGGAAAAGGGTATTATACGGATCGTCATATGCACTCATTCTTCGGTTATTTCCCGGCATATGATCCTAAATTTATAGTTTTTTTATACATAAAGAATCCCAAACAGGTTAAATACGCCTCTCAGACGCTTATCCCGCCATTTACCAATATTACAAAATTCCTTTTGAATTATTATGACGTTCCTCCTGATCGGTAAATCATATGAGAAGAACAATAAGAACAATCATCATAAAGATACTAACATGGCAGGCCCGTGTCGTTCTTGTGCGGTATAAGCCGAAGATCATCGCTATTACAGGCTCTGTCGGGAAAACCTCGACCAAGGACGCAATATTCGCCGTTATTTCTAAATGCAAGAAAGTCCGCAAGAGCGAGAAAAGCTTCAATGGCCAGATCGGCATTCCTCTGACAATACTCGGACTTCCGAATGGATGGAGTGATCTGTCGGTCTGGTTTGAAAATGTCCTGCGAGGATTTTTCCTGATCTTGTGGAAACATCCGTACCCGGAATATCTTATCTTGGAAGTCGGAGCGGGAAAACCAAACGACATCAAGAGCATCTCTTCATGGCTTTCTCCGGATATCGTCGTTATCACCCGCTTTCCCGATAAGCCGGTGCATGTCGAATTCTTTGGAACAACAGAGAAGATCATCGAGGAGAAAAGCGCTCTTGCAAAAGCGCTCAAACCTGATGGCGTCCTTGTTCTTAATCATGATGACGAGAAAGTATACGCTCTTCACGGCAAAGCCGATCGCAAGACAGTCTCATACGGACTCCATGAAAATGCCACCTATCGCGCCTCATATCCGACGTATTTATACATAGAACACGAAGGTATCACCATTCCGGAGGGGATTAATTTCAAGCTCGAATACGGCGGCAATACTTTTCCCGTCACATTACCATCGGTTGTCGGGATGCACTATGTCGGATCGGCTTTAGCTGCGCTTGCTGTCGCGCGCGAAGTAGGCTGTGAACTGCTCTCCTCGATCGAAGCGCTTGCACAATATCATACTCCGCCCGGACGGCTGACTCTGATCGAGGGAATTCATAATTCCGTTATTATCGACGATACATACAATGCATCGCCTGTTGCCGTTGATGCTGCTCTTGATGTCCTTGCAGAAATGAAAGGGAAGCGCAAGATCGCCGTTTTGGGCGATATGCTTGAACTTGGCAAATTTACCGAGGAAGCGCATAAAGAAGTCGGATACAAAACAAAAGGCATTGCTGACATTTTGGTTCTTGTGGGTCCGCGGGCAAAATTCATACAAAACGGTGCGATCGAAAAGAAATTCCCTGAGAAAAATATTCACCTGTTTGATTCATCGCCCAAGGCCGCTCTTTATCTGAAAGAGATAATCGAAAAAGGGGATATTATACTTTTGAAGGGCTCTCAGGGAGTTCGCTTGGAAAGAGCGGTTGCGGAAATCATGGCTCATCCTGAGCTTAGATATGAGCTTTTATGCAGGCAGGAGAAAGAGTGGGAGAAGAGGTAGGGGATTTGATATTTTAAAAAATAGCCGCCTGTTTTAGCAGGCGGCGTTAAAATTTTTTTGTCGCTGGAATCAGACTTAAACTTCTGTTTTTTGAAGTAAGGACGGAAGTATATCATAAAAATTCATATTCCCGTGTTTCATGGCAATGTATATTTTTGTTACCGGAAATCTTACCCCATCCATATGGAAGTAAATAAAGAAGGCGAATTTCTTCTCAGAGATATTCTTTACGATAAAGACTTCCCATGGACGAAAACCGGGTTCGGAGATCGGATCCTGTTCTTGGCGCAGGATATGGTTGCTATCGTCTCTGTATCCTCTCCAGACCAATAATCCATCGGAGGGAGTGATAGAATAGCATTCTGTGCCGATCGGCGAAGCGTCCTGAAGTTCGTGTTTAAGAATTGTATCCATGACGGGGAAGAAGGCTTCCATGCCGTAGGATGCTTTGGTGGAAAATAAAGTTTCCAAAAAGCTAACTTCTGTCACAACTACTTCATCGGATTCAAGAAACTCCTGAAGTATTTCCTCGAAAGTTTGGTTAATAGCGAACATATTTTTAATTTAAAGAGCTGACGAACTATCAGCCTTAGTGATTTTTTAACATAATTAATTATTTTAGTCAAGTCATACGCCGAAAGTAACAGAATATTCGAAAATAGCGTTATTGTATATAGAAAACCCCTTAGAAAAGCGGGTTTCCGTTTTCTAAGGGGTTTTGCTTTTTTGGTTGGAGGTGGACTTTAGTTTTGCGAAGTGCCTGACTCCGAGCTTAAATGAACCGATAAAACTATTTCGCTCATCTGCAAGGCGTGCGATTGCTGACCATGTAGTTTCCTTTAGGAATAGATATTTTATTGAAAAACAGGACAGCAAGGGAAATGTTGCATGTGCACTTACTGGTGTTTTGGTTGATAAAAACAGTTCGCATGTTGACCATGTTCCACCAGATACATTTTATAAAGTTGTTTCAGATTTCATTGCTATAAACAATATTGACCTCAATAAAATCGAATTTATAGAAACTGCTGACGGGATAGGAAGAGAGTTCGCTGACAACATTTTAAAAAATGTCTTTGCTGATTATCATAGAACTGTTGCCAATCTTCGAATTGTATCCCCACTGGCAAATCTGAAACAGAAAAAGAAGTAAATTCTCTTTCAGAGAAGCATACAAAAAACAGCTCTAAAAGAGCTGTTTTTTGTATGCTTCTCGTGCTAGCACGAAATGGTGACCCTTTGCGTACAGAATTGGAACTTGTTGTATATGCAGATTAAGGGTTTTAAGCAGATTATCACATGTTTTTAGAATTGTAATACGAATAATCCCTATATAATAAAAAAGAATCGATACGATTAGTATCAATTCTTATAATCTGTTTTTGATCATATCATCTACAAAAAGTGTAAGTCTATCTGGCGTCATTTCCCTACTTGCTAAATCAAACTCGATAACTAAAGCCAAAATATGCTCTCTTGCTTTATTATCTTTCTCCCAAGAAACATCAATTGCTTCAAGAAGAAAGGGAAAGTTTTTTGTCATCTCTTCGCTAGCACGTTTATAGATAGGTTTTAACTTACTTTCGAGACCATCTTTTATACCATCTTGTTCAAGAAGATAATTACCTTCAATGTATTCATGTAAAAGAGTATAGCGAAAATTCGATACTTTACATTCCTTGTGATTTAGAAATATCATTAGTTTTTGCTTTTTAACTAAACAAAAACCTTCTGAAAATCGAATCTTATTGCCTTCATCGAATCCCCAGATAAAATATTTACTAACTGGTAAGAAATATATTTCATGACCATCTATGACTTCTTTTCTTTTTGTTGATATAGACCACACTACATATAGTAACCAATATTTTATGTTTACTAATATATCAAAAAATCTTTTTTTCATTTCAATTTATTTGGTGGCCAGAAAATTATGTTCTCTGGTCACCAAACAAATATAAAATAATCGTAATTGAAATTACATTATAATATATTTAGTATTTTGTCAATCTGTGACCCTACGGGGAATCGAACCCCGATTACCGGCTTGAGAAGCCGATGTCCTAACCGTTAGACGATAGGGCCAAGTAAAATATGTAACTATTTTATATTCTTTTTTCCTAATGCACCTGATTGTCGGCTTATAAAACCGATGTCCGCTATAGTCTTGCTCTGGTTAGACCACAGGGCCATATACTATATATAAGTTACTTAAAAATACCAGAAAATGCCCTTTTATACAAGATGAAAATAAAAAGGTATCAGTCCTCTTGGAGGGTGACACCTGTGAATGGGATTCATTTGACCTTTACTGTGCCGATGAATTCAGCGACAAGAATCCTGCTTTCATCGAAGAATGCAATAGTGATCTTCGACTCGCTTCCCAGAGAATCATACTTCATCGTATAAGTGATCGCTCGGCTTGCCCTGACAGTCTTATGGTTTATGATCCTGTAGTCTGTGGAAGCGAAATACTTTTGCAGATGATCCGCATGAGACAATATGAGATAGACTATAACAATATTATAGTCGGTGACGCACATGATCGTCTGTCCGCTCGGCAATAGGGGAGGAATAATTATAATACCTGAGAACTCATTGTCAGTTCCTTCGGTTGCGGAAAAAATGAACGGTCCGGGATCAGGAGAGTAGTAATTGGTGGAATTTTTTTTCATAAAATGACTTTCTTATCATTTTAGAATCTTTTTATAATAAACCCTACGATATTTTTTAACTAAAGTTTAGAATTCGTTTATTAAAAATAAAAAGAGAATAACGCTATGTTATATTCGTTACTCTCTTTTTGGGATGTTGGAATTAAACAATGTTTTTGATTGTTAAAGAATTAATCTCAGATCCGACTTTTTGGCCATCAAGCCTTTTCCCCAATTCCGATGAAGGGGGGAGAACTAAAATTTCTGTACCATTACTGACTTGGATCTTCATAGGCGTTTCTTCACCTAACATACAGAAGAAATGGAAATCAGTTCCTTGATGGTTACTGACTGTAACGATAGCTCCTAAGGAAACTTTTTTGTATGGTTCTTGCAGGACAGGACTCTCTGCCAACTTCCTCAGGTTAAAGATAATCCCTTTTCTTCTCTTGGCATTTTGACTCAATATTGCCAATGTTTTAGTTTCGCCTACTTCAGGTTCCTTGCGGCCGATCGAGGACATGTATTCAGATGCGCCTTTGTTCAATTCGTGGTCAGGTATGATCTTTTTTTCCAATTGAGCGATGATCTTTTTAATACATTCTTTTTTGTTGAAAATAATTTCCTCTGTCTTTGTCATGTCTTAATGGGTTTTTGATTTATTTTTATTATAGTTAAAATTTTCATTTTGTCAATAATGACCTATTTATTCACAGGGTAGGGGATTTTCGGTTGATAGATCAGGAGAGAAGTGTATAATTTATATGGGCCGAATTTACATTATTTACTAGTTAATTCAAATATAAAATTTATGTTGGTTACAATTGCAGTTATCCTATTGATTCTTTGGTTGCTAGGTGTGGTAGGAATTTATACGATCGGATCATTTATCCACATTCTTCTTGTTGTCGCGATCATTCTTTTCTTGATCCGCGTTATTCGAGGTGAAAATCCTATTAAATAAAGAGAGGCAGAGTAGATAAGTTCTTGTTATTTTAAAACGGCAAGAGATAAAGGAGATCCCAATATAATCTTCCTTAATCTTCCGCAAGATTATTATTAGTTTAAAAAATACAAATTATGAAAAGTTCAAATGGCATTATTCTTGGCATATTGCTTGTCGTGGTTATCGTATGGGGTGTGGTCGCATATCAGAAGAAGCATAATACTGATGGAGAAGGTTTGTATGTCAGCGTCACCGATGCGACAGCCGACATCAAGAATGTCACTGACATCGATATGACAGTCAAGAAGGTTGAGGTCTACAGCGCGGCAAAAGGCTGGACGACTGTATCAGCTGATGCAAAGACTTACAAGCTCCTCTCTCTTAACGCAAGCGGAGAGACAAAATTCTACGGAAAGAAAAGCGATCTTGAAGCAGGCACATATGACAAGGTCCGCGTTACATTGGGCGATACGACTGTCCGCACAAAGACAAAAGGCGATATGAAGGCTACTCTTCCAACCTCGCAGATCGTCATGAATGCGACAATCAAGGTAAGCGACGATGCGAAGAGCCACCTTACTCTTGATTTCTTGGCTGACAAGTCCCTTCATATGACATCTGATGATCAGTATGTCTTCGCTCCTGTCGTCAAAGCGGAATCACGTAGCAATGCAGATGTTACTGTTTCGGCTGATACCGATACTGTTATGATTTCAGGCGGTACGGTTGACTCAACTGCTACAGTCGGAGTCGACCTTGACGGCTCATCAAAAGGAAACTTCGAGCTTAAGACTGGCAGCGATCTGAAGATCCAGTCACAGGACAACGGAAAGATCATGTTCATGCTTGGCGGCAAGAGCGTTACGTCTGACGTATCTATCAATCAGGAAAATCAGGCTGGCACAACCACCGCTACTGACGGTTCTCTTAACGTCAACGGGTCACTCAACGGAAGCGTGAACACGAACGGCTCAACGTCAGGAGGTATTAACATAGACGCTGGCGCAAGTACAAATTCGGGTTCAACATCAGGAGGGGCAACTGGAGGCGGTTCAGTGAATGTTAACCTCGGTAACTAAGAAATGATTAATAAAAATACCCTCCCGGTCGGAGGGTATTTTTATTTTAGGCATTATTGACTATCGCTTTAAAAATGGTAATATCGGTGTGAGTAAAACTATCCTTCCAATTAAATAATTCTTAAAACCAACTTACCATGACAGCTAATAAGATTTCGAAAATCGATCAGATTGAAAAAGAGCTAACAGAGCTCTTTAACTTTACGGGTAAAAAAAGAAAAAAGTTCACTGAACTCCTTGCTCAACTTATTGACCTGAAAATTGAGGCCCGTGATCCTCATCCCATGCAAATTTTCGTATTTGGCTCTAACAAGACTCTTGGCAATAAAATTGCCACACTTTTGGGGATCAAACCCGCATCCTATGTTATCAAGTTATTTGATGACAATGAACGAATTCCTCATCAAAGAGAAACAGTTCGGGAAAAGGACGTGTACGTGATATTCACATCACAAAAGGGAAAAACAATGGACAAATGGAAAAACGACTACCTTGCTTTTATAAAAAGCATTAAGTGGGGTGAACCTCACAGGGTCACTGTTGTTCTTCCGTTATGGTATCAACAACGGGCTGATGTTGAAAATCATGAGCTTCGTGAGCCTAAAATGGCTACTCATTTTGCCGAGTTATTAAAAGCAGCAGGCGTAGATCGTATTATTACTTGTAAGCTTCATAATCCGGCAAGTTCTACGACTGATCCTCCGATGACGAATATCGGAACAAGCAAAATGCTCGTAAAATACATCAAAGAAGGAATTTCGGATCTTTCTCGCATTGCTATAGGTACAGGAGATATGAGCGGCGCTAAATATGCCCGCAAAATTGCCGGCCTGTTAGGTGTTCCGATTATTATTACTGATAAAAACAGGGACCAAAAATCCGGAGAGACAAAACCGATGAATATTTTCTTTGACAAAAAACCATCAAAGAAAATAACAACCGTTGTATTCATCGATGACATTATGAGTACAGGCGGAACATTGGCGAAATCGGCTAGCTCTATAAGCAGCAAATATCCTCATATTGTTGATTATATTGCCGTAGTAACACACCCTGATTTTGTTCCTAAAACTGCCGCTACTATTATTAATTCCAAAATTAAGAGTATTTGGGCAACGGACACTGTGCCTATTTCTCCTTTCTTTATCAAAAAAATGGAAAAAGCCGGCAAGGAGGTAAAGGTCATGCCTATTTCGAAATTGATTGCGCGCGTAATCGACAATCTCCACCATAATGTTCCTATTAGTGAGCTATGGGTTAATGGTCATTAAGAACAGAAATTCTCAATTGTGAGTCCTCAGTGTCCGGTTTCCCGGCATTGAGGACTTTTTCATACATGCTATAATAATCGTATTATCATAACCATGCAATATATATGACAATGTTTATCTTGGGACGTATTATTTTCGGGGCATATTTCTTGTATTCAGGCTTTAGTCATTTTCAGAATGAGAAAATGCTCACTGGATATGCAAAAAGCAAGGGCATTCCGTCCGCTCGTCTTGCGGTCCTTTTTACAGGATTGATAATGATTTTAGGCGGTCTTGGTTTTCTCTTTGATATGCATAGGATGGAGGCGACGGTGCTCCTCATTATTTTCCTTTTGCCAACGACGCTTATGATGCACGCTTTTTGGAAGGTAAAAGATCCTGCTCACCGATCAAACGAAATGATCGCATTCGGCAAGAACGCAGCTATTATCGGCGCGCTTCTAATGCTGCTTTATTAAGATTTCACTATAAAAAACCCGCAATCATGCGGGTTTTTTATATGGTATAATCCGCACATGCAAACTATCGGAACTCTTTATATTGTCGCAACTCCCATCGGCAATCTCGAAGACATGACTTTTCGCGCAGTACGGATTCTCAAGGAAGTCGATTGCATCCTGTGCGAAGATACCCGAACGACGGGAATTCTTCTGCGTGCGTATGATATCCATACGAAAACGATGAGCTACCATGCTCATTCAACCGGCGCTCGGGAATCACAGATTATTACCATGCTTCGCGAAGGGAAGAATCTCGCTCTTGTATCGGATGCCGGAACGCCATGCATATCGGATCCGGGAGTTTTGCTTGTGGCTCGTGTTCGGCAGGAATTCAAAGAGGAAGCCCGCATAAGCCCGATCCCGGGTCCAAGCGCTCTTATCTCAGCTCTTTCGGCAAGCGGCATATCGTCGGCCGAATTCGTCTTTTTAGGATTCTTGCCGCACAAGAAGGGAAGAGAGACCCTGTTTAAGGAAATTGCGGTATCCGAGAGGGTTGTCGTATTTTATGAATCGACTCACCGGATCATGAAAACTCTGGCATCACTCGAAGAATATTGTTCTACCGCCCGGGTTGTGATCGCCCGCGAGATCACCAAGCAATTCGAGCAGTTTCTGGAGGGAACGCCCGGATTCCTTTTAGAATATTTTACAGCCAATCCTGACAAGCACAGGGGAGAATTCGCTGTTATTGTCGACCCGAAATAAATAGAGTATAATTGCTTCTATGAGAAAAGAAAGAACAGTGTTCATCGTCGGTTTGTGGGTTATTATACTACCCTTCCTCGGTTTCCCGACCAGTTGGAGGAAAGCTCTTTTTGTTATTACGGGCTTTGCCCTGATCTATCTTTCATACCGATTCTATCAGCATGCAAGCGCGAAGCGCCCATCTCCTCTTGCTGAGAACAGGAGTAAATCATTTATAGATAATGTCGGAAGCGCGGAATAAAATACTATGTCGCGTAAAAAAAAGAAACTTCTCATCGTACTTGCTGTTATACTGATCGGCTTCGGCGCCGTTTTCGCATATTCGCATTTTGTGAATAACGATATTCACTATGTGAGCGGTCAAGATCAAATCCCTGATAATACCAAGGATTCCCGCGTCAAAAATGCCAACGATACGATCGCTCCTGTCTCATCTATAGCTCAAGCACCTGTGACTCATATAGAAACTCCATCTGTGGTTAAGGCTCTCTATGCGTCAAGCTGGGTAGCTGGATCTTCTAAATACATAAATCCCTTGATCGAATTGATCGACGCCACAGAGCTCAATGCGATCGTCATCGATGTCAAAGATTCAACCGGACGCATCAGCTTTCCCGTATCGGATCCTGTCGTAGAGCAATATGGAAGCGTTGAGAGGCGCATTTCCGATATTCGCGGACTTACGCATCGTCTTCATCAGAAAAATATCTATATCATCGGGCGAATCTCAGTTTTCCAAGATCCATATCTTGCACCGAAGAAACCCGAATGGGCGATTACGAAGAAAAGCGACGGGAAGGTCTGGAAAGACAAGAAAGGACTGTCTTTTCTTGACCCTGCCAATAAGGAGGTGCGCGCATATGTGGCGGCTCTTGCCCGCGATGCCTACGAGCAGGGATTCGACGAGATCAATTTCGACTATATCCGCTATCCGTCCGATGGCAACATAACTGACATAAATTATCATTTAACAGACGGGAAAACCCGGGCGGACAATCTGGAAAGCTTCTTCGCATATCTTTCAGGCGAGATGAAAAAAGAGAAAAATATTCCGATCTCGGCCGATCTATTCGGCTTGACGACCGAACTCTCCGACGATATGGGTATCGGTCAGGTATGGGAGAAAGCATTGCCCCATTTTGATTATCTATCGCCGATGATCTATCCGTCCCACTATCCGGCAGGCACGCACGGGTATAAAAATCCGGCCGCGTATCCGTATGAGATCATTGATGCGGCTCTCAAGGGAGCGATCGCTAAGACGAAAGCCGCAGGGCAGGATATTAAAAAGATCAGGCCATGGCTTCAAGATTTCAACCTCGGAGCAACCTATACTAAGGAAATGGTCCGTGCCCAGATCAAAGCCTCAAACGATAACGGAATAACATCATGGATGCTGTGGGATCCGAAGAACAAATATACGCCTGCAGCCCTTGAAGTTGAAAAGGGGCAATAACTTTGCCATAATACTAAAGTAATGAAAAAAAATATGCGAATAGCTGTCTATATCCTCGTCTCATTTCTCCTCCTTGTCGGGGTTTTCAGTTTTGGCACCTATATCGGTTATTCTCGTCGGCCGGAGGTTGAAAAGGTCCTTTCGATCGCTCATAAGGAACCACAGGTTGAAACAACCGCCGATTTCAATACTTTCTGGAAGGTATGGAATATCCTAAATGAAAAATCAATTTATGCCGACAAAACGACTGATCAAGATCGTGTCTGGGGAGCTATATCAGGCCTCACCTCATCTTTGAAGGATCCCTATACGGTCTTTTTTCCTCCCGAGGAGAATAAGCTCTTCAATGAGGAGATTCGGGGATCATTCAGCGGTATTGGCGCCGAAGTCGGCATGAAGGACCAGATACTGACGATCATCGCTCCATTGAAAGGCACTCCTGCTGAAAGAGCGGGGCTCAAAGCCGGGGACAAGATTTTAAAGATCGATACGACAGAAACGGGAGATATGACAGTCGACAAGGCTATCAGCCTTATTCGCGGAGAAAAAGGCACAGTGGTTACTTTACTTGTATTGCGTACAGGAGAGCGTCAGACACGCGAATTCAAGATTACTCGCGACGAAATACAGGCTCCGACGATCGACACAGAGAAACGCGATGATGGTATCTTCATTATTAAGTTTTACAGCTTTTCGCAGAATTCGGCAGAGCTTTTCCGGGATGCGCTTCTCCAATTCTCTGAGTCCGGATCTCACAAGATGATCCTCGACCTTCGAGGCAATCCGGGCGGATATCTTGATGCCGCGGTCAATATCGGAAGCTGGTTCATCGACGAAGGCAAAGTCATCGTCAGCGAAGATTTCGGCGAAAGCCGCAAGCCCGAATCATATAGAAGTCATGGACCGCGAGTCTTCAATGATAATCTTGAACTAATCGTCCTTGTGGATGGAGGTTCCGCATCGGCATCAGAAATCCTCGCGGGAGCGCTGAGGGAGCATAAGATGGCGACCCTTGTCGGCGAAAAGACTTTCGGCAAAGGCTCTGTACAGGAACTTATTCCTATTACCGACGATACGTCCCTCAAAGTGACCATAGCGCGATGGTTGACTCCCAACGGAGTTTCCATATCCGAACAGGGACTCGAACCTGACGTAAAAGTATCTCTTACCGCCAAGGATATCGAAGACGATAAAGATCCTCAGATGGATAAAGCCGTCGAATTACTCAACGCTAAGCCGTAATATAATATATGAAAGTTATTTTATTGACCGACATCCCAAAAGTGGGGAACCGCTATGACGTAAAAGAATTCAAGGAAGGATACGCTCAGAACGTGCTTCTCTCTAAAGGGTTGGCTGAGCTTGCGACATCTGCTGCTCTTTCCCGTCTGGCAGAAAAAAAAGAAAAGATGAAGAAGGAAAAGGAGAAAGAAGAGCAATCCTTCCGGGAACTCATTTCATCTCTCGATAAGGTGAGGATTATTATAAAAGCAAAGGCGAATGAAAAAGACCACTTGTTCAAGGCCATTGGTGCACATGACATTGCTCTTGCTATAAGGCAGGCATCGGGCATAAGCGTCGATGAAAGCGTCTTTATCGTTCCTCATATAAAAGAGCTCGGTTCTCATGCAGTTGTACTGAAAAAAGGTCGAAACACGGGGGAATGCACAATTATCGTAGAAAAATGAAATCCCTTTGATCAGAGATCAAAGGGATTTCATTTAGACAACATGTACGATTTTTTTGACTGATGATGTTCGGTTGAAGTTTACTTTTCTTTTTGTGCCGAATTTTATTGTTCCTGCCTTGAGTGCGAAGAGAGTATGATCCTTGCCTAGTCCTACGCCTTTGCCGGGAAGAATTTTTGTCCCTCGCTGGCGTACGATAATTCCGCCTGAGCGAACTGTCTGTCCATCGTAAAGTTTCGTACCGAGATACTTTGGATTTGAGTCTGTTAAGTTTTTGGCTGAACCGCCGGCTTTTCTATGTGCCATAGTGTGTCGCCTATTATAGGCCTGGAAGTTAACGAAAAATTAAATTAATCTCTAGTAAACCGTCCATGAATAATTTATAATAAAACAGCTATGAGTATACCTGATTTCTTTTATAAAATCAAGGGTTTTAGGGCTATTGACAAAATGGACCTTTTGTATGTTTTTGTCATTTTAGGAGTAGCAGTATCGTCATTCGGCTTAGGAAGACTTTCCGTTGGGAATAAAGCGCAAGCCGACGATAGCATTATTATTACAAAAAGCCCTGTTCCTAATGAAAAAGCAGGGCAGGGGACCGGTCAGACACGTCCACGAATCGCTTCGCAGGATATGCCCCGGGCTCCGACAGGACAAAAGAACTTTGTTGCTTCGAAAAATGGTAAACTGTATTATAGGAAAGGATGCAAGGCCGCAAACAGAATCAAGTCCGAGAATGAAGTATGGTTCTCCTCGGAATCTGACGCTGAGAAATCGGGATATAAACCATCCTCATCATGCAAATAATCCATGAAAATATTTTCTAACATTTTGGTCATTGCTTTCGTCATCTTTTCTCTTTATATCGTAAAAGACGATGTTAGGCCGATCTATGAACGCACGATTTCATATGTAAAGAATCATGCGAATGATTTTAAGATCTCGCTTGAAGGCCTTTCTGACCTTCCTGCCACCAGCATAAAAGAAGAAGGTGAATCTTCTGCTCTGCCTCGCACATCTTCCTCTTCGGAACCTGCCGACACGCCGGGACCATTGCGGATTCTTACTGCGACTACCTCTGTAAGCGAGGCTGAGAGAATCTCGATCAAGAATGTCATCGCTCTTACCAATCAAAATAGGGCAGCGAATGGAAATCTTCCAGCTCTTGCTGAAAACGCGAAGCTCGATATATCAGCCCGCAAGAAACTCGATGATATGTTTGCGCAGCAATATTTCGAACATGACTCCCCGCAGGGAATCGGTATTGCGGATTTGGGGAAGCAGATAGGTTATAATTATATTACGATCGGCGAGAATTTAGCACTTGGCAATTTCAAGGACGATAAGGCACTTGTGGATGCATGGATGGCAAGCCCGGGACATCGTGCCAACATCTTAAACAGTCACTACACGGAGATCGGCGTTGCGGTCGGAGAAGGCATATTTGAAGGTAAAAGGACATGGATGGCGGTCCAGCATTTCGGATTGCCGCGAAGCGCGTGCCCGACCGTCGATACGGTCTTAAATACCCTCATCAATGCCACTCAGAAGGAGATCAAGACTCTTGAAGATGAACTAAGCACTCGTAAGCAGAGGATCGACAGCGGTGCAATATATGACGGCCATACGAAGAATGAGCAGATCGACCAGTACAACGCCCTCATAAATAAGTACAACCAATTCGTTGTCCAGCTGAAGGAGAGAATCAATGACTACAACACTCAAGTTCGGTCTTTCAACTCCTGCATAACAAAAAATAGCGCTCATTAGAAGAGATATTCATTGTCTAGAAGGAAGGGCCCTATAATTAAGATTTTAATCTATTAAGTCCAATTTCAATCTCATTTTATAAAGGGGAAAAGAGTTTAGATTTTCTTTAGGTTTGAAGGATTATAATAATAATGCATCTCTTTTGTGGGTCTTGGTCAATAAGTATTAACGCTAGCACACAAGCATATGCTCATGGTATATTCAATTTATAGCCCTACAAGCCATGCTTGTAGAAAATATAAATTAATTTATCTATGGAAGCACTAAGAGAAAAATTCTTGAGAACATATGCCAATGTGCCTCTAAATTTACGAGATAGCATAATCTTAGTAATAGATAAAGAAATGACAACAGGAACTATTGTCAAAGATTCAATTAGCTGGAGAGTTGCTTGGATTGAGATTGACCAAAATACAGAACTTGGAAATAAAATCTTAAAGGAACTTTCTATTCTACAAATAATCTAAGAAATGAATAAAGACGAAATAATTGAAAAAGAAAAGAATATAATTATTGCGAGACTTAAAGCGACTTCATCCGAACTATATTTTATTGATGGAGATGATAGCAAAAGTTATTCCAAAGAAGAAATTATAAGCCTGATAGAGCAAGGTTCTAGTGCAGGTTTGGAATTCGTTAAAACAGAATTTGAATTTCTAAAAGCTTTTAAGGATGGACGTTTAAGTGCACTCTTGGCGGCATAAATAAACCTTATGTCTAACATAGCGATTATTACAAATCCGTCTCATGATATCTCAACGGAGTATATGGAATCTTGGTCAGAAAAATTAATCACAGATAGTAATAAAAATATTTGTGAATTAAAAAAGAAAGAAGTTACAAAAGAAAACTTTATTAAAAAAATCGCTGATGAAAATCCTAAATTATTAATTCTTAATGGACATGGCGATAAGACTAAAATTTGTGGCTATAATAGGGAAGTTCTTGTGGAAGCTAATAAGAATGAGCATGTATTTAAAGACAAGATAATTCATACGCTAGCTTGCTCTGCAGGAGATATATTAGGTCCAAAAACTATATTAGCAGGTGGGATTGCTTATATTGGATACAAAGAAAATTTTAAAGCAGCTTGTTCTTTTCAAAAAACAAAACGAGGACAACAGATTGATTTGTTGGCAGAACTTTTCTTCACTCCGGCATACCTAGTGGTAAATGAATTACTGCAAGGAAAGACTGTAGGGGAGGCATATCAAGCATCCCGGGATATGTATATAAAGAACTTACGTAGGGCTGTAGCTCATCCAGATCAAGCTTATAATGATTTTGCAGCAAGTCGTCTATTTCACAATATAAATTATCAAGTATGTTGGGGAAACCATTTAGCAAAACTATAAAGTCTCTTCTCCTCTATTATTCCAATCATTAGATTGATAAACACATCTAAAGGGGGAGGGCTCTTAAGACGTCTTCATAGCTAAGACTTTAAAAGTATATAAATGTCGTACAATATATCTTTTACGACACTTAACTTGAATTTAAGGGTTGGCTATATATAATATAATACCAACCCTTTTTCTTTCTACCATCATCGGCATTAATATGCATATTTACTCTGACCGCTGGGCTGAAAGGAACCACCTTGCTTCTTTCTCTCTCTTGCTTTTTTCTTTTCTTTTTCGTCTATTATGAATTTTGCGAATCTCTGAGCTTTTCTACGGATGTTGCATTGTCTCATACAGTTTTATTTTTGAGATGAAAAATACAATTTTTTCTATATCAAACGCATAATACATATATACATATGTAATGTCAATGCATCTAACTTAAAATAATAACATTAACATTCTATTGAGTGTCGATAAGATATTTCTCAATATTTTGTTGATGCTCTTCATATGTGACCGCGCAGTGCGTGATGCGATTTCGGTCATGGAGATAATACAAACAGTCTGTTTTTGCGGGATTAAGTACTGCATCAATGGCTGTGATTCCCGGATTCGATATTGGATGCGGAGGAAGACCCTTATACTTATATGTGTTAAATGGTGAATCCTTCTGCTTGTCAGCAACCGTGATCGGCGCCCACCAGCCCTTGCCAGTATCCCCTCGTATGTATTGGAGCGTCGCATCGACGCCAAGAGCCATGTCCTCTTCAAGCCTGTTCCAGAGAATGCCTGCGATAAGAGGCATGTCAGCGTTATTGGCCGCTTCGCGCTGGACAATTGATGCCAATGTCAAAGCCCGGGCCCATTTGATATTCTTGGCTGTGAATTGCGGAAGGTATGAAGAGAAGTTTTCGTTGAATTTCGCAATGAGACGCTTGGCAACGAGCGACGGCTCTTCGGCGACAGGTATGAGGTATGTATCGGGATAATAGACGCCCTCGGTATATTCGGGGCTAGTGGCGGTATCAACTGTGATCCATGTTGTTTTTTGTTTAGACGTCCAGCCGAGAGTGTCGGCAAGAATTGTCGCAATCTCCTCTTTGCGGAGCCCTGGCTTTATGACTATCCATTTCATGTACGGTTTTCCATGAAGAACTTTGACGATCTGCATTTCAGTCATTTCCTTTGATAGCTTGTATGCTCCCGGAGAGACAAGAACTTTCTCCTTGTCGAGCATTGTTGCAAAGGCCTGTGCGTCTTTGACGAATTCTGCCGTAAAGAGGTTCTCGGCAATGCTTTCATTGGTTGCCGTAAGTGGTACGGTAAAGCGATCGGTGCCTTCCGGAAGCAGCGGCTCGACAGGCGCAGTCTTTTGAGGTGTTGGAACAAGAGCCGCAGGTTCCTGTTGGATCGGAGGCGTAATTCCCTCTTCCGGTGACGGCATGTCGGCACTCGTGACCTCTTGCTCTTGAGTTTCAGGTGAGGTTTTTTGGGATTGTGAATATATAATATATCCGCCAAGAATAAGAACTGCTGCAAGAAGCAAGATGATGATAATAGCGGCATTTCGTTTTATCCACATGTTCATATATTTATTTTAGCAAATTTATGATTATCCGCTAAATCTTCAGTAATTCTAATTATTTTAATGAAAAATTTATAAATTTTTTAAAACTTAAATTTTAAAGTAAATAAAAAACAGGTTCCAGACCTGCAACTTATTAATAGTAGGTTGGGGTCAGGGGGTTGTTTTAGAAAGGGAAATTCATGTAAAAAGGCCAACGCATATCAAGTATGGTCGGCCTCCTTATTTTAAATAAATTTCTTTCTGTTTAGTTGTTTGCAGATAATATTTGCGCTAACATCTTCCTTACAGAAAGCAATACACTGTACGCCTGTCCATGTATTGTGATAGATTTGTTTTTTTCCATTAGTTCCGCGATGGAAATAAAGCAGCTGCACGCCACTTTAGGCATGTTTTTAATCTCCAGCATATACCCGTAAAAAGTCATACCGTCCATTTCCATGATGATAGGATCACTCTTCGGATTCTGGAATGTGAAGCCTTTTCCTAAGTATTCCCCCGCAGTTTTCTTTAAAAGTCCTTCCTTGGTTAATTCTCCGGTCTTGTCTTTTACTGAAGGGAGTTTAATTATATATCCAAACTTTTTAGATTCTCCGTATCTTATGAAAACCTTCTCATTCTTTTTTATTATGAGAACGCCGACATTCACCGGTTTGAGGGTTTTTACTACTGTGTTAGCGATAGGTTTTCTGGAGGTAGAGGCATGTTGATTTTGCATAAGTATTCAATTTTTTACTTATAATACTTGCCAAATCGTATTTAGTCAATAGAACATATACACTAATCAAAAAGAGCCCTCAGGGCTCTTTTTGATTAGTTAGGCTACGAATGTAAGAGCAACTCCCTTGTTGCTTGCCCGGCCTGTACGGCCGATGCGGTGGACATAGGTGTCGTATGTCTGTGGGATCTCGTAATTGATCACATGGGTGACATCTGGAATATCAAGACCACGAGCGGCAACGTCGGTTGCGACGAGAATCGTGAGTTCGTTATCTTTGAATTTCTTGAGGGTCCTCTGGCGGTCGTTGTGGCGTTTGTCGCCATGGATTGATCCTGCCTTGAATCCTCTCTTGGAAAGTTCAACTGAAAGCTTTTCAACAGCGTGCTTCATTTCAGAGAAAATGAGAACCTTTTTAAATTCATCAGTTTTTCCGAGGAGTTCTGCTAAGACGTCGATCTTGTCGACGCCGCGGGCAACGCGGATAACATCCTGATCAACGTTTTTAGACGTATCGCGGGTTTTGACCATGACACGCACGGGATCTTTTGAAAATCGGTTGATGAGATTTTCGATCGGCTTCGGTAATGTTGCCGAGAAAAAGAAGCTCTGACGGTCAGGAGATGTTTTTTCAAGAAGGAATGTAATATCGTCGACAAATCCCATATCAAGCATGCGGTCAGCTTCGTCAAGAACGGCGCTTCGCGTTTGGGAAAGATCTATTTCTCCACGCTTCACGAGATCCAAAAGCCGTCCCGGCGTTCCGATGACAAAATGACATCCGCGGCGAAGGCTCCTGATCTGTTGAGTGATAGGTGCTCCTCCGACGCAGACAGTCGCGTATATCTTCATTCCGCGCGTGAAGTCGGTAAATTCCTTTTCGATCTGGATGGCAAGCTCGCGTGTCGGAGCGACGATGATTGCCGTTTCATTTTTATCGGCAAGAACTTTGTTGATAATCGGAATAAGGAACGCTGCAGTCTTGCCGGTTCCTGTATTTGCGATGCCGAGAATATCACGGCCTTCAAGGGCGTGCGGAATCGCCTTATCCTGAATCGGGCTCGGGTATATATATTCCTTTGCAGCAATGTTTGCCTTTAATTTCGCATCGATGGCGAAATCGCCGAAGGTATGAGTCGGCAGATAGATTTCTTCTTTCTCAACGATGGTCGCTTTGCTGATAAAACGAGACACATCGATGCGCTCAAATGAGCCCTTGCGCTTCCCTCCTCCGCCTCGAGATGGACGGCCGGAAGTGCTGCCAAACGGCTTAGCTCCTCGAAATGAGGGACGTGATGATGATGAGCCTTTAAAACTCCCGGAACGGCCCCGTGGGGCGTTTCCGCGGCTCTGGTGGCCTCCTCCTCGGGAGGAACCAGATGAATACGAGGCCCGTGAGGCCCCTGGTTTGCTATAAGTAGACATGATTAAATTTTACGTGTTTCAAAAATAAATGATTGCTGAGGCTCATAAAGAGCAAGGCAAAAGATTGAAACACTTATATACACGCACTAAGGAGTATTTCAACTTTTTAAAGAATATCATTTATAAGATAATTTGTCAAATTAATTCTTTATTTTTTAAACAAAAAAACTACCAAGATAAGAAATTCTAGTCTTGGTAGCTTTGGGCGATTATAAAACCTCATGCGATAAACTCTCTACTCCTGTTGGTTAAATTTCTATTTCTTAAACAGAAAATAGACATCTTCTTTCTTTACATCTACATACCCTTCCTTTCCTAGATCCCATACGCTCCAATCCGGAACTAACTCTACTTCACCGGAAGGAAATGATTTTATAGGATAGTAAACATTTTTTTTGTCGGGATCTATTATCACCTTTAGGGATACCACATAGAAAGTATCTTTGCGAGAGGAATGCCAGGATTCCAATTCATCTCGCGTGACAGGTATCGCTTTGTAGCGGCTTAGTACTCCCAGACTCGCTATTATCTGGAGATTGCCTCCATACTTAAGGCTGTCCTTTTTTAAAATTGCATGTACAGAGTCATAAGGTAGTAAAATGAAAGAATCAGATGTCTGACTGCGGGCAACTACCCCCAGGAGGATCATAAAGAATAAAAGTACGGCAGAGATAATTGACTTTTTCATAATTTTCGTTTTTTGTTACTCTAACATATAGATATAGAAAGTCAAAAATAGCTCTTATCCCCTTTCCATCTTCTTGGCGTTAATTGACAAAAAAAACTTAAAATTGTATGATGTATGAACAAGGGGCGTATTTTCGAAAAGAGTCGATTTTCAAACATTCATCTTATTTGTAATTATTTATTTATCTAAACTAAAATCATGACTGGCTCAATCAAAAAGCTTACTGATAAAGGTTTCGGTTTCATCACTGCAGAAGGACTTGCGAAGGATTTATTCTTCCACAGTAATTCTCTCGTAGACGTACGTTTTGACGAACTGCGTGAAGGTGACGCTGTGACTTTTGACACAGAAGAAGGTCCAAAAGGACCAAGTGCTGTAAACGTACAGCGCGCATAAGCGTTCTAAACATAAAACCCCTCCGATTTTGATCGGAGGGGTTTTATGTTTACTTCTTTTTCTTGTCCGCTTTTTTCGGTTTTTTTGCTTCCTTGCGGGCTCCCATTCCTTTTGCCATATGTAAAATAATTTTACTGATAATGCCTTGATTATACCACTAAAGAATATTTTCAAAAATAAAAACATATAGTATACTGTCGGCATGGTAGATGAAAATATACGAAAGAAAGAAAAAGGCGATACGAATTGTCCTCGCTGCGGCTTGCGTTCCTATGACACAGAGTGCGCCAATTGCGGTACTCCCATTGTTGATAAGAAAGACGACGAGGACGAAGAATACGACTGGAGAGAAACAAAAAGATAGGCACATGTGCCTATCTTTTTGTTTTAACATGTATCTAGATCTAGTGAGTTGCAGAGAAGTCGTTTGTCGCCATTTCGCCTGTTGATGAGTCATAGGTATATGAGAAATCAGCCTTACTCTGTATGTGGCCGTCTTCATATGCGACATGCCCTGTGTCGGTATCGGGATCAATCGTTACAGAAACGACGTACCATGTCCCGCCAAGCGCTGTTTCTTCTGTGGCAAGTAACCCGATATTCTCGCGGATGTATTTTTCCATAGCGCGCATTTCGCTAAGATCATCGCAATTAATGGGATTTATCTGATCTTCGTCGGAATAGCACACAGGTGAATTTTCCGAAAGAGCCGGAGCAACAGCGTCTGGCGTTTCCACCGCCTCATTTTTCACTTTATATAGAGATGGCCACGCGATGCCGCCAGCTATAATGAGGATGATAAGAGTAAGAAAGATAATTATATATTTATTTTTCATGATAAAGGCTTTAAAAAGCAATACTATCGAGGATAGAACCAGCGATCGGGTCTATTTTAAACAGCGATCGCTCCTCCTGGCATTGTGACATCTCGGGATCGTCATAATTGCCGCATTGAACAAAGCGCAGCGCGAAATGTACTGTAACGAGCTTGTCGTCGCGCAGTGCCTTATAATCGTACGTGGTATAAATACTTCCTGCGGCCCCTTCGCTTGCTTCGGTAACGCAGTAATTTTTACCCTCGATCATCTTTAGCTCTGTCGTGCCGCCGGTCTCAATCTCACTTCCTCCGGTCGGACATGAAAACTTTCCCTCTGTAACAGTAATTATTGGCGGCCATTCCTGAGCGCTTATGTAACGGGCGGAAAGCTTCTCCGGATATGTAAAAGATATTCCTGTAGAAGAATCGGTAAATATTTTCTGCGGGGACTTGTTTCCGCTATTCGAAGATAGTATAGGAGGTTCCTGCGGAAGTATAGGATCGCGGGAGACCTGCACGGATATCCATATCGACAGAAGAATAATGATGAAGCATATGATGACAATAATGGTATTTCTTTTCATGTCTTAATTATACACTTTTTCGGAAGAATCTATTCAATGGCTGATTTTCTGGGAAGAAAAAAATCAATGAAGATGAACATGTAGCGCGTACTGCGGCGCGAGAGGTTGAAAAGAATTGCGATCGTGAAAAATAAAAGCGCGAGGCTGGTATTGAAGAACGATACGCCGATTGCGATAATAGCGATAACGACAGGCAGAAGGATCCTCATGTTGGCATGCTGGTTTTCCGTCCGGGTAAAGGGAATGTTTTCAACTTCATGAGAGCGGATTACATAGCGGCGCATTCCGTAGAGCGATATCCCGATGAGGATGATATTTATGGCGAAAACAATGATTGCCACATGGGTATAGTGATAAGCACCCAAGAGATGCGAGGAGAATGGGACGAGTCCTACGAAGAAAAAGAAAAGAGCGCTCAAGTTCGAAAGCCTGATATCCATCCCCTTCGCAAGAACAGATACGATATAATGATGTCCGCGCCAATAAGTAAAGAGAAGCGAGAAGCTTAAAAGATAGCTCAAGAAAAGCGGATAAAGCGATACGAGAGAATCAAAAAGAGCGAGGTCGCTTGCGATGCCGTCAAGTACCGGCACGCGTATTTCGAAAACCAAAATGGTCATGACGATGGCAAAAATGCCGTCAGCCAGAGAATCCAATCGTCCTTGTTTCATATACTTTATATAATAGCATATTGCCTGTAATACAAAATCCCTCCGACATCAGTCGGAGGGATTTTGTTAGTTATTCACCCGTATCCTCGTCTTCCGTGCCATTGGGATTCATTTCGTCAGGCTTGTCCATATCGCTGCCGGCTGGCATCACGCCATCATCTGGGGTTTCCTCCATATCGCTTCCCATGCCAACCTTCTTTTCTTCCTCGTCATTCATAATTATCATATGGTTATAATAATGAACAGCAAAAGACTAATCTTGCTATCCTTTCTTAATTATAGACCTCTTGTCAGTAATGGCAATAGGGCTATATTATTTCAAAGCTCCTTCTTTTTTAAGCAATGCGGTTTTTTTCACGCTCCCGCCGCGATTATAATCGCCGATAACACCATCGCTTCGAATAACGCGATGGCATGGGATATCGGCATCATAATTCGCCTTCATGATAGATCCTACCGCTCGTGCGGCACTTGGACTCCCCGCTTTTATGGCAACTTCTTTATAGGTCATCGTGTTCCCGCGAGGAATTTTCCGGACAATATCGCGGACTTTTTCAGCAAATGTTTTCTTCATATATTCCCATACTACCATGCTTTCTCGCATATATAAAAAGCCTCGTTGTGAGGCTTTTTATATATGCGAGAATAAATGCTATTTCATGTATTCGCGAATTTCCCGTGCACCCGCCTTAAGAAAGACATCTTTGGTGACGAGAGTCGAAGAATTGACGATAACGAGGATTTCTCCTGCGCGGACGAAATTTTCATAAATGACCGCATCCGCGTCGCTCACTCCCACATTGCCTAAAGCGCCGATAAGGCCTCCTGCCGCCGCTCCTGTGGCTGCTCCTGCGACTGCTGTTGCTGCCGCTCCCGTAAATCCTAATGCCGCTGCAAGAGGTCCTGCGACGATCAAGCTGCCGAGACCCGGCAGAATGCCGTTTGCAACGACAAGGCCCGCAATTGCGCCGATAACGCTTCCTGTAGCTGCTCCTGTGGCAACGCCTGATCCGATTTTGCTATCTGTATGCGCGTCTACGATGTTTCCGTCTGCATTTACATAGACGTATGACATATCGCTCTCGGGAACGCCGAACGCATGAAGTTCATTGATTGCCTGTCCTGCTTCCGCATGAGTTTTAAAAACTCCTATTGTTGTATTCATAGATATATATATAAGTGTTAATGGTAAATCCGCCTGATGCGGCTGTATTCATTATATACCTTATCAGATGATAACTCTATTTTTTTGGTGTTCTGTTCTTTTTCGGCAGAAAGAAATATAAAGAGACGATCAAAAGAAGAATATAATTGATTATCATGTACGTCGTATTAGACCACGAAACGCCATGGATGAATCGATAATCGGATAAGGGGAAAAGAAAGGGGGTCGGATAAAATGACGCTGAATGCGACGGGATATCGATCAGAATATGGAGCGCCCAGCCGAGAAGATCCAATCGCGGCCGTTTGGAAGCAATCCATGCGATTATAAATACGGCTGCCCAAATTACAAGGCTGTGGCTGTACTGATAAAGGGTTGCTGGAAGCCCCAACATATCGGGCCTATGGAAGTCTGAGAATCCATTCCCTATTGAGGCGAATATGCCAAGAGCAATCGGGATACCGAAGGCGAAAAGATCAGGGAAGACTCCCCAGAAAGTCACCCATGGCAGATTGATCGGCCTCTTCCTCCTCCCCTGTTTTTTATTGATTGCTCGGGCTCCGTAATTAGCCCAGAGCATGTGTGCGAGGATGTCCATCCCGTTAGAGATAGTCCCCTTCGGGACGTATCATATTAATTATAATTAAACTCCCTTGTTTGTGTGCCAATTCCCACTACTATTTTTTCCTTCAACAAACACATCTCTAACGGGATCCATGATTATTTCTCTTTGCTTGCGATTTTGATGTCGAGACGCAGCAGACGGAAAAGACCCATATAGATATTTGCGATCCAGACGATACTGAATCCGGCGAGCACATAGCCTCGCCAATCGGGGAAGAAAAGAACATACTTCGTCATGATCAAAAGAAGAATGGTTATGTAATGACTAAAGCAATACTCGCAGGTGAACATGTAAAAGAATTTATACGCGAGCATTGATCGGGCAGAGTCTCGTTTCCGAGTCAGATAGTCGCGCGGTTCGCGGAAAATTTCTTCATGAGTGATCGTCCATGAAATGCAGGCGACAGGAAGCGCAAAAAGAAGTATTGTAACAAAAGGGCTCATGAATAAATTATCCCCTATTTTTTAATTATTTTCAAGTATGCGGATCGTTGCGATGGTGAAAAGCGCTCAATCGCATAGCGAAGCATCGTCCGAGGCATAGAGGGCGCGTACATATCCAAGAAACCGCATAGGTTGTCTTCCGATACCCGCTTGCCTGCTTCTCTCTGCATCCACCCGCAGGCTTTATGGATAAGATCGTGAGGGTCATTCATCAAAAGAGCGCTTATACGGAACGTCCACTCGTCTTCTCCGCGGGAAATAAATGCAAATGTCGCCACGATGGCGATCCGCCTTTCCCAAAGGTTTTTCGATCGTGCCAGTTTTTCAAGTATCTTTTTATTTTTATCGCTGAGATATTCTCCGACGATCTGGTGGGCAGAACTGTCGACCAGATCCCAATTATTTACAGAGCGGGTATGGGATAGATAGAAACTATAGATCATTTTCTTTTGTTTCGGTCTGCCCTTTTTGTACTGATCGACGAGGATGATGAGAGCCGCCAGTCTCTCCTCGTGAATTGTGCTTTTTAAAAGTTTTTTGATATCGGAAAGGTCAAGATCAGGATATATTTTCGCAACTTTTCGAAGATCTGGCATTGTCACTCCGATAAAGATGTCTCCTCCCCCGTATTCTCCTTTTCTTGTTTTGAAAAACGATGTGGAGACTTCCGCGCGTTCGGGGGTCGCGTATGACCTGAGATCTCTTGTGAGATTTTTATATGTGCTCTCTTCCCTCATTTGTTTTTATCGCCCAATGCATGGAGTATATTTTTTGTCTGCCGAGCAGTTACTCTTGATATGGCTCTTATAATGCGCCGGAGGATGAGAAAAAGCATCGTGCTTACAGCAAGCGTTAGCCAGAATAAGAATTTAAAAATGCCGTGATGAAATCCGAATAGATCGGTATATCCGAGGATAAAAAATAAAACAA
This sequence comes from Patescibacteria group bacterium, assembly GCA_040384805.1. Taxonomy (GTDB): domain Bacteria; phylum Patescibacteriota; class Minisyncoccia; order Phycocordibacterales; family UBA9973; genus UBA8515. Next base: position 46,999 of record JAZKIP010000001.1, read on the forward strand.
TAGCGCCTATAATGATAACAAGAGGAATAAGAAAAATCGCCCATAGAGTGCCGTGCACTTCGCTTCCGGCAAAGGCGCTCGGATTCTTCCGCGCTTCATTAAGCATTTTTTTGACATGAAAAAACTTAAAAATCATCATGGTGTTGTATGGATTATTTAGCGCGCTTGTTTTTCGGTTTGAGATCCGGCGGATGCTTGATCACCGTCTCCATTCTCTTATTTCCTTTCATGACAAGAGGTATCTGAGCTTTTGAATTTCGTGCTTTTTTAATTGCTTTCATATGTAAAGTATAGCATTAAATAAATATTTTTTTATATGAATAATCGCGCCAGTCGAATATCCTCAAACGACAGATCATAGCCTTGTTTCTCAAGAATGGATTTGATCGGGCTTAACTTCCCCGCTTCTTCGCCTTCAAGGGTCTGGTTGGCTTTCCGTACGAGATCGATGTATTTCTGTTTCGGCTTGATGTGAGAAATATCCATCTCAGGGTACTTTTGGAGAATTTGCTCTATGTGATGCGTAATGGTACCCGGGGTAAGGTCCCGCTCCTTGCAAATCTCCTTGATGGATTTGCCCTCTTCGAGAAGAGCTTTTGTGAGCATGATAGTCGGGACTTTGACAACGGCTTCCTTGATGGCCGTAACATCTTTTGATTCGATTCTTCCGCCCATTCGAAGAATGAAGTCATGCTCAAGCTTTTCCTGCTCGCCGCTTTTGAGCTTGCTGAAGAGAAGCTCATTTTGGGTGCTTTCATTTCGCAGTTCCTGATCAAATTCTAAGACTTTCGGATCAACGCGAAGCGCGTCCGGCGAGAACCCTATGAGACGAATCCCAGAAAGCGTACGAACGCGCGATAGAGCTACATATCCCATCCCATAGGCAAAAGAATGCCGAAGATCGATCTCTGCGTTATCAAGCGACATCCCTTGGCTCTTGTGGATGGTGATGGCCCATGCTAAGCGGAGCGGAATTTGCGAGATCGAAGCCTTGACCTTGCCATCCTCTTCAATTGCCCATGTCTCAGGAGTCATGTGAATGGTCTTGCCGTTGTAGAGCTCGACAATCGGTATGTATATTTGTCCGGAAAGATCATTTGAATCGATAAATCCGGTAATTTTTCCCCGCGTGCCGTTAACGTATCCTTCTTCGAAGTTATTCTTTATGCACATAACCTCAGCACCGACTTTCAAACGCAATTCTTCGGAGGCAAGGCAGCTTTTCTTCAGTATCCCGACAAGAGCTTCCGGACCGGTCGAGGTCATACGATATATCTTCTCGTCGCTTGCAAGCGATGAAAGTTCCAACGAATTTTCGGCATCGACATTGGCATTGTGAGTATAAAGTTTGGTTGCCTTGATATTATCTGAAAGCTTGGCATCAATGCGTTTTTCAAGATGCTCGAAATGCTCCTCTCCGATGGAGTCATCGCGAATGCTGTTTAAAATTGTCGTTAAGAGCTCATCCTCTTGCCGATGCTGTTCGGTTAGATAGCAGATTGCCGGGTTCATCAGAGTCCATGCTTTGCTATGTATGACCATGTCTTTAAGATCAGGCTCTTGCGAGCGGTTAATCGGAGGCAGTTGGAAAAAATCTCCTGAAAGGATAACCTGCAACCCTCCGAAAGGCGCATCATTTCTTTTAAAGCGCCTGCAGACTTGCTCGACCATGTCGAGACGATGAGCATGGAGCATGGAGACTTCGTCAATAATGAGAACACGGGCCTTCTCAAAACGTTTCCAGAGGTATTGTTTGCCTTCGAGAGCTTCAAGATCATGGGCATCGAGATTTTCCTTGATGCCGATACCGGACCAGCCATGGATGGTCATCCCATTCATGTGGGTTGCGGCAATACCCGTCGATGCAGTAACAGCGACAGATATATCATGCTCTTTGAGCCAGGCGATATAGTGATTGAGAAGATATGTCTTACCGCTCCCGGCGCTTCCCGTCAGATATATATTCACCCCTGTTTTCATAATGGAAAGGGCCTGAGCTTGAGTCATAGAATAATTACAAATTACTGATTACTAATTACGGATAGCAAACCTAATATTTTCGAATGACAGCTTTGACGACCGCGGTAATCGTCAAATAGTGTGTCGGATAGATCGGCTTGAAATCTTCATTGGCAGGTTCAAGCCAAACCTTGTCTCCCTGCTTTTTGAAATATTTCATTGTGAATTCCCCGTCGACATTGGCAATAACGATCTGTCCGTCTTTCGCCTTGTCTGTCTTCTCGACAAGAACCATATCACCGTCTGCGATATGGGCATTGATCATTGAGTTGCCGTCGACTTTGAGCATATATGTGTTTTCTTTCTCGGAGACGAGATAATCGTCAAGATTTAAAGTATCCGTAAGTTCATCCTCAACAGTTGCAGGGAATCCGGCTGTAACCTGACCAAGAAGTCGGATGCTCGTAAGCGACGAATCGGCAACAAGCCTGCCCAAGTGATCCTTGGCGACGAGTCCGGCATCGATGAATTTATCAACCAGTCGCGAAACTGCGTTCTTTGATTTAAAATTGAACAATCCCATCATCTCGGTGTATGTCGGCATTCGCTTTTCCCGGGAGTAAAAAGATATGAGCTTGTTTTTATATTCGTTATACATAATTAGAATTGAGGAAGGAGGGTTGAAAAGCGGTCGAAGAAGCTTCGTCGAGAATGCTGGAGCATTTTTCTCTGAAGGATCTTGTGGTCGCGAGCCTCTTTGCGGTATTCCATGCCCTGGAGGATCTTCATATCGATTCTCTTGTTGAGATTATGAATTTCCTTCTCTATGATTCTAACATATTGTTCTCTGTTCATATGTTTATTGATGATTACTGCTAATTTCTTATATGTACAGTATATGTGAACGATCGTTCACAGTCAATACATATACTGTGGATAAGTCGGATAAGTCCCCTTTTCCACCCTTGGGATATAAAATAGGCGATTCCCATAGGAATCGCCTATTTTACCCCCTTGATTTATAAGCAGCCGTTTAGTTTTTTAAATAATTCAAGAAAATTATCGCTTCAGTCCAGGGAAGCTTGGTAAATATAATGACCACATAGATGGAGATGAACATGAGAGGAATATTTTTCTCTATTTGCGAAAGAGGATCGTATTTCCTTTTGTCCATTCCCTTGCCCAAGAGTTCCCATTCCGTTTCGAATAATGCGATCGGCAGCCTTTTCTCAAGCATATGGATGATCGCAAACTTGGCCCTGTTTAATTGTTTATAGGAAGAGATGATCTTGTACCAGCTGTAGCAGATTCCCGTGCCGACAATCGGTATGAAAATGAAGAATATCGGCGACTGAAATGTCATTCGTATTTCGATGTAGCCCAGGATTCCGATAATGGCCGCATTGATACCGAGGAAAAATTCATTCGCTTTCTGGCGTCGGTCGCTCGTGTGATTGAAAATATGGAGATACGTTTTGTACTGCTCGAGATAATGGTCAACGTAGCAGTCGGCATGCTCTTGATTGTGATCTGCCGTCTGAGTAAACAATAAATTATTGATATCTTTTTTATCCATAATTTAAAGCCACCTTATTCATATATTTCTATAATACCCCTGTTTTTAAGGGCTGTCAAATTTTAGTTATTTCGACAAAATGAAAAGCCTGATCGTATTACGATCAGGCTTTCCTATTAGTTTACCGAGCAACTCCTCGGTTTAGTAATCGATTGAATTTATACCATTTCCATTTAATAGTGCATAAGAAATTGCAGTATGCCATGCCATAGGGCGGGTGAGACTCCGCGCTCTTTGAAAGGCATTTTTCACAGCAGATGAAGTGGTCATGGCACATAAGATTGGCGCAGTTGACATAGTGCTCGCTCGGAGCAGCGCATTTGCTGCAGCGGCCGATTATCTCATGATTTTCCGGATCATTGAAATTCATGGTGACACGCTTGTCGAACACATACAGAGATCCTTTGAAATCTTGGCCCGGATATTTCTCCATGTAGCTTACGATTCCTCCGTCGAGCTGATAGACATCGTTGAATCCCTCACGTACAAGGAGTCCGGATGCTTTTTCACAGCGCACTCCCCCGGTGCAGACAGTGAGTACCGTCTTGTCTTTCAGGTCCTCCAATTTTTTAATATTACTTTTTAAATCCCGGAAATTATTGAGTTCGGGGAATACTGTTCCCTCGAATTGGCCGACGCGAAGCTCATAGTCATTGCGCATGTCAACGATATAGAATTCCTTGCCCTCCTCGTACCATGACCGCAAGTCATCAGGCTTCAAATGAGTTCCGGTCGTTTGGTTCGGATCAATGTCGGCTTCATTACCCAAATGAAGAGAGACGATTTCTTTGCGGACCTTTATCGACAATCGCGGGAAGGCGGTTCCATCGTCTGTTCCCCGGCTTATCTTCCAATGGATGTCGGCAAAGCGCGGGTCGGCTTTCATATGTCGAATATACTCCCTGCATGCTTCATCAGTACCTTCGAAAGTGCCGTTGATCCCCTCATGGGCGATAATCATGCGGCCTTTCATCTCTAGGCGCTCGCAGAGAGTCCTCTCTGACTCCATAAGAGCCTTTGGATCCTCTATCCGGGCGTATTTATAAAAAAGAATGATTGTATATTTGTTTTTCATGGCAAGCTTATTGAAACTCGTTGAAATTTTTTGATCAAAGATGATATAATCCTATAAAATATTCTATAACAAACTTCTTAAATCTATAGTCTATGAACTGGATACGAACAGTAAAGAACGGATTGATAGGATCTCTCTGGCTTTTGTTTCCTGCTCTTCCCATGCCCGCTTTGGGCCTATGGCTTGCTCATATGTGCTCGAGCATCTGGATTTTTTTTATCGACTTTATAAGCATGCTCATTATTATGGCATTTATCGTCGATCATAAAATACCCCGGGAAAAATATACATATGGGAGATGGGAAATTATTTGTGCCCGAGCGATTGCGCTGGCGATCGTAATGCTGCTATTCTACTTCGTTTTTTTTTAAAGTGAATGCGCTAGTCTTCTCGGATCTTTTTGTCTGATACCTCCTGAGACGTTGCTGAATTATAACATTATCCTTCTTGGGGTAATATTATTTTTTTTACTTTCTATATTTTCTCGTGCGCCACTTATCGGCGATCTTGACCCGCGTGAGCGATCGCTCAAGCTCGGTCGCGAAGTGTTCAAAATCTACCACTTCCTTGTTCTCTGCTTGTTTGCGGAGCTCCTCGGCCCGCGCTTTTGCTCTCTCGACTGCGTCTTCGGTGATATCACCGATGTGCTCCGCGAAGTCAGCAAGGATCGCAACAGTTGTGATGTCGCTCTCTTTTTTGACTTCGATAAATCCTCCGACGACTGCCATCGGAATATGCTCACCATTAGTGATCGCAACGATGTCGCCTGAGACAAGGCTCGCAATAAGAGGAACGTGCTCTGGAAGGATGGTGATCTCCCCTTGCTCCGTCGGCAAAGTCACGCTTTGAACCTCTTCTTCGAGGATGAGACGTTCGGGAGTAACGATCTTGAGTTTTAATGTCTTTGACATGATATTGACAAGTTAAGTATTATTAGTTATTTTTTAAGAAACTTAAAATTGTGTTATGGATTATTTTTTAATCATCTTGTTTATTGCTATAGGGGGTTTTACTATTGGAGCTTTAGGCATCTTTATCCAGATTGTCCGTAGTATTATGGTTTCCAATAGCGATTATAAAGAAATTTACTTAATTCAGAAATCCAATAAGTTTCTTTCCCGAACGATTGCTATTTCATTTGTGATTTTAGCAATTGATGGAATTGCTTATGCTGCTCGTATTTATTGGATTACGCCTTGACCAACTTCAAGATTCTTACACTGCTATTATATTAATATAATAGCAGTGTTTAAATTATATCGCCCCCTTCATGTAGAACTCATTCTCTGCCTTATCGTCATGCTTGCCGTCGAGGATTTCGCGGAATGACCTGATTGTCTCGGAAAGCGGTACATATTGCCCCTGTGCACCCGTGAACTGCTCGGCGACGAAGAACGGCTGCGAGAGGAATCTCTGGATCTTGCGGGCGCGGACAACGAGCTCCTTGTCGTCTTCGGAAAGTTCTTCCATGCCGAGGATGGCGATGATGTCCTGGAGATCCTTGTATCGCTGAAGAACGCGCTGAACTTCGCGAGCGACTTCATAGTGCTCCTTGCCGACAATATGAGGGTCAAGGATCGTCGATGAAGAGTCAAGTGGATCAACAGCAGGATAAATTCCGATTTCAGAAAGCGAACGGTTTAGTGTCACAGTGGAGTCAAGGTGTGCGAATGTGGTTGCAGGTGCCGGATCGGTCAGGTCGTCAGCTGGCACATAGACGGCCTGGATTGATGTCACAGAGCCTTTATCTGTTGAGGTGATGCGTTCCTGCAAGTTTCCCATTTCCGTTGCAAGAGTCGGCTGGTAGCCCACAGCAGACGGGATACGGCCAAGCAAGGCCGATACTTCGGATCCTGCCTGGGTGAAACGGAAGATGTTGTCGATGAAGAAAAGAACGTCTTTCCCTTCCTGGTCGCGAAAGTGCTCGGCCATTGTAAGACCCGAAAGAGCTACGCGCAAACGGGCACCCGGCGGCTCATTCATCTGTCCGAAGACCATGGCTACTTTATCAAGCACGCCTGAGTCTTTCATTTCGTGGTAGAGGTCGTTTCCTTCGCGGGTACGCTCGCCGACTCCGGCAAATACCGAGTAGCCTCCGTGATTCGACGCGATGTTATGGATGAGTTCCTGGATGACGACAGTCTTTCCGACTCCCGCTCCTCCGAAGAGACCCACCTTTCCTCCCTTAAGAACCGGACAGATGAGATCGATGACTTTGATTCCCGTTTCAAGAATTTCGACTTTCGTCGCCTGAGACGTATATGAAGGCGCCTTGCGATGGATCGGAAGAGTCGAGCCTTCGGCGCGTTTCCCGTCATCGATCGGCTCGCCGAGCACATTGAACATGCGTCCAAGAGTTCCCTTTCCAACAGGGACAGTTATCGGAGCACCAGTGCTTGTGACCTCCATGCCTCGTGCGAGGCCGTCAGTCGAGTCCATGGCAACTGTACGCACGGTATTGCCGCCGATGTTTTGCTCGACTTCGAGGATGATTTTCTGATCACCTTTCATTACCTCGAGAGCCGTATAAATATCCGGGACATTGCCTTCGAATGCGACGTCGACGACCGGACCGATAATTCTCTTGATTGTACCTGTTGTTTTCATAATAAAATTTCTACTATTAATAATTTTCTAATAATTTAACTGACGCTTGCCATGCCGGCACTTATTTCGGATATTTCCTGGGTGATACCTGCTTGACGGGCTTTATTGAACTGCAATGTGAGATCTCCGATCATTTCTCCTGCGGCATCGCTTGCATTCTTCATGGCAAGCATCCGGGCTGACTGCTCTGATGCCCCCGATTCAAGGAGCATCTGGTAGATCTGCATGCGCACTAATTTCTCTGCAAGAGACTCAATGAGGGTATTCATATCTCCATCGAAGGTATAAGATACATCTTCTCCGACCTTTGTCGGAGTCCCGACGTCGGTCGGGACTTTCTGTTCTCCGATACTCTCGATCACTTCTTTGAGTTCCTGCTTGGAAATCGGCAGAAGTTGTCGAATGTTCGGTTTCTGAGAAAGAGCTGAAATGAAATCAGTATATGCCACATGGACTTCAGCATACGTTCCCTTCTTGAATTCTTCGATGATGAGGCGCGATAAGGGAGCGACATCCTGCAAACCAAGAATAGCTGGAAGCTCGGTAAAAGTGGCGATGATATTTTGTCCAATCCCTGAACCATCCGGTCGGGCAAGTCTTCGCATAGCTGCATCCCCTTTCTTACCGACAGCGACGATGTCGATGGCTTCCGGGGCATTCTTGAGCATCCCGATCGCTTTCTTGATGATCTGGGAATTATATCCGCCGCAGAGGCTCCCGTTTGATGTGACAAGGACAAGAAGGCTTCGCCCTGCTATAGGAGATGTCGCTTGAGCTGTCTTTTTTTCGAAAAAAGGATGAGTGGTTTCTTCGAGCTTGTCTGAAAGCGATGTAAGAAGATCCCATGAATAGCCGGCATACAAGCGCGACGCAAGAGCCTGGGCGACCGCCCGGCGCATCTTCGAAGCCGCCACGAGTTCCATCGCCTTGGTGATCTTCTTGGTATTTTTTACCGATTTTATTCTTCGTTTTATTTCTTTAGTTCCTGCCATAAAATTTAATAAGCGAGAAAAGTAAGGAAACCGATTATTATAAGTGTAAGCATTGCACGTATTACAAGTATTAACAATATTATGGAAAGTATCAATAGGATGATATTTTTTGCGCTATTCTTATTTTTTGATTTCTTGTATATGGTAATGCCTTTACTGCAAATCATTGTGATCCATATTGATACAATAACGCCTAAGAATATCAATATGATAAATCCGAGTTTGCCCGTAAGTATATATTTTCTTAGAAGGAAATATATATAACCATATCCGTGCAATACAAAAAATACAAAAAATATTTCTATCGCTATCAGCTGGTTTTGTTTCTTTTCAATTAAATTATCTCTACTAATGCTTTCTTCCATAAATTATTTACCAAAACTGATCTTGAAATCTTCAATTGCCTTCTTTAAACTTGCCTCGCTTCCATCTGTCCACATTTTCTTCTCGATAACATCCGTGTAGAAATCTTTTGCCTGTGCTTCGCTGTAATCAATGAGGCCTTGCTGGAATTCTCCGATACGGTCTACGGGAACATCGTCGAGATATCCTTTCACAAGAGCATAGAGAACGACGACCTGATGTTCGGTCTTGACCGGTGAATACTGCGGCTGTTTGAGCATCTCAGTTGCGCGCTTGCCGCGTTCGAGCTGTCTCTTTGTCGATTCATCAAGATCAGAACCGAACTGGGAGAAAGCTTCGAGTTCGCGGAACTGGGCAAGGTCGAGCTTGAGCGTTCCCGCTACTTTCTTCATAGCTTTGATCTGGGCTGATGATCCGACGCGGGAGACTGAGTTTCCGACATTCACAGCCGGGCGGATTCCCTTGTAGAAGAGATCGGTTTCGAGGAATATCTGTCCGTCGGTAATGGAGATGACGTTGGTCGGAATATAGGCTGAAATGTCGCCTGCCTGTGTTTCGATGATCGGCAATGCCGTGATGGATCCTCCTCCGTATTCCTTGTTGCGTCGCGCGGCGCGCTCAAGCAAACGCGAGTGAAGATAGAAAACGTCTCCGGGGTATGCTTCGCGGCCCGGCGGACGGCGAAGAAGCAACGAGATCTCGCGATATGCCACAGCATGCTTGGAAAGATCATCGTAGACGATCAAGACATCCTTCCCCTGATCCATGAAGTATTCAGCAATTGAAACGCCCGCATATGGCGCGATGTATGAAAGCGCTGCAGATTCCGATGCGCTAGCTGATACGATAACTGTATAGTCCATGGCGCCGCCTTCCCGAAGGCGAGTTTCAAGCTTGCGGAGTTTGGAATCCTTCTGTCCGATCGAGACATAGACGCAGATCATATTTTCCCCTTTCTGGTTGAGAATAGCGTCGATGGCGATTGCAGTCTTGCCTGTCTGGCGGTCGCCGATGATGAGCTCGCGCTGTCCGCGGCCGATCGGGATAAGAGCATCGATGGCTTTGATACCGGTTGCAACAGGCTGGTCGACAGAGAGGCGTGTGACGACTCCCGGAGCGACTTTTTCAATCGGGTTTGTCTTGTTCGTCTTGATATCTCCCTTGCCGTCGATCGGCTGGCCAAGAGCATTGAGAACGCGGCCGATCTGAGCGTCCCCGACGGGAACTTCGAGGATTCGTCCTGTGGCTTTGACCTCGTCTCCTTCGCGGATCGTTGAAAAATCACCGAGGATAATGACGCCGACAGAATCTTCTTCGAGGTTAAGAGTCACGCCGATCTCGCCGCTCGGGAATGTGACCATTTCCGATGCCTTGATATCAGAGAGTCCCGAAATCTTGGCGATGCCGTCGAATACCTCAACGACATGGCCGATCTTCTCGGCTTTGGCATCAACCTGGAATTGTTCGATTTGCTTTCTTAAATTTTCTACGATTGTGTTTTTTGTCATATTAATTCCTGATTAAGTAATCTTCTAATTGAGTGATTCGGTGCTTCATTGTCATATCGATAATCTCGTCTCCTATCTGTATCTTCATTCCCCCGATATTGTTTTCATTAATGCTTATATCGAGATATATTTCTTTCATACCGTATCTTTCCTTTAATTGATTCTTTAGGTCTTCCTCCGTCTCTGTTGAGAGAGGCCGTGCAGTTTCTGCGCGAGCCCGGAGAACTCCTTCATCATGATCAATCAGTTCCTCGAGGCTCTTGAGAATCTCAGGGGCTTTCGAGAGCAGATGTCTCTTGCTCAAGAATTCAACGCCATTCGACAGGAAAATCTCAAGGTCTTTCCCTTCTTTCCCTTTTGATCCTTCGTATAATGCCTGCGCGGCGTTTTGTGTTGAAATTGCTGACATATGAATTATGCGTTGCGAATATTTTTTACCTGTTTCTGATCAAAAGACGCATCTGCCTTATCTTCAAGTAATTTTTCTGTTGCGGCAACGACAAGGGTTATAATTTCCTTTTTCGCTTCCTCGATCATTTTGGCTTTTTCTCCTTCAAGAGCGTTTTTGCCGTCTGCGATCATTCGGTCAACGTCTACTTTTGCCTGTTCAAGCATCTCTGTCTTTTTTGCTTCGGCATCGCGCTTCCCTTCCTGGAATATTTCATGAGCTTCCGTTTTTGCCTGCACAACGATGGCATCATATTCTTTCTTGGTATCTGCGAGAATCTTCGCGTTGCGCTTTGCATCTTCAAGACCGCCCTCGATGCGGCTCTGCCTTTCGCTCATTATTTTTTTAAGGGGCTTAAGCGCCAAAAAATATAAAATAACAAGGACAATGATAAAATTGATCGCTTGGGCGATAATGATTTTCCAGTCTATATGAAAAGTTGTAACGAATGATTCCATGCGGAGATAATAATTATGAATTAAAATTGCTAATACGAATTGAGCTTCTCACTCCTAGCCCCTAGTCGATAGAATACTAGTTGCCAGATGTAAAGAGCCGAATTATGAAATCGAGAATGCGATAACAAGGGCGTAGATGGCGATCGCTTCAGCGAACGCGCATGCGATAAGCATCGGTACGAAGATCTTTCCAGACGCTTCGGGATTACGGCCGATGGCTTCCATAGCCTTTGACGCTATCCAGCCGATAGCAAGCGCAGGACCGATTGATCCGAGCGCAATAGCGGCTGCTTTCGCGATTTCAGGTATATGCTGAGTTGTTTCCATAGCTATATATAAAATTAACTAATAATGGTTGACCTTGAATTTAATGTGCTTCCGCCACGCGATGACTTTCCTTCGGATGCTCGTCGTGCTTCTCGTCATGGTCCTGGCTTGCCATCGTATAATAGACAAGGGTCAGAATAGCGAAGATGAATGCCTGGATCACACCGACAAAGACTTCCAGAAGCAAAAATGGCGTCGGTACAAGATATGCCATGATTGCCGCCATTGCCGCTAAAAGCACTTCGCCGGCGAACACATTTCCGAAAAGACGGAATGAAAGCGATGCGATCTTGGCCATTTCTCCAATAAGCTCCAGAAATCCGACAGCGAACATGATCGGAGCCGTTAAAAGGATTGTCGGATCTTTTCGGACTTTCGTGAAAATGCCTCCGAGCGCCTTTAGATTAACATATTTATTGATGGTTTTCCAGAGACCGATCGTGAATATTCCAAAGAGATTCGCTCCGAGAACGGACAGGACCGCAAGAGGCAATGTTCCGTTGATGTCGGCCGTTCCGCTTCGAATAAGGGGTATAAACGCTTTGCCATGTTCGGTTGTCTCAATAAAGCCGAATCCTCCGATTGGCAATATTCCCATCCAGTTATTAAGAAGCACGAAAAGAAAAACAGAGAACACGACTGGAAACGCCTTGTTGGTGATCCTGCGGTCGCCTGTGACTTGATCAGCGAGCGATTCCGCTCCTTCGATCACGAATTCGAAGAAATTCTGAATCCCCTTCGGTATTTGCTTGAGCTTGAAGCGCATGATAACGGCAAAAATGACGAGAATTGCCACGACGATCCAACTTGTAAAAAGCGCATTAGTAACCGTAAAAGATCCGATATGTCCAATCGGTTCGGCATATAATGTCGCTTCATGATGCGCTTCTTCGCTTTCGACATGGGTCGCCTCTGGTGCGCCGGTATCCATTATTTCATTTTCTACATGTTCTTGAACTTCTGCCATATATTATTTATTTTCTTGAATCTTTTTTGCTTTCTCTTCTTTTTCTATTTTACGAATATATCCGACAACATTTTTCCGTATTGAAAAAAGCGATATAAGGAATGCAATTGCCGTAAGCCCCAGGAATATCCACGGTGCCGTGTCATATTTGCCATCGAGATATTTGCCGATACCAAGGGCCAGGATAACGGGGATGGCGATCGATCCGGAGACTTTCATGAATATGATGAGTCCGGGTTTCCACCAATTTTTGTTCTTGTCTTTCATAAAAAGAAAACGGCCTTAGCCAGCCGCACTATAGCAAAAAATTGCGATATTTTCAAGTTTTTGCTATAGTATTCCTACGTTTTAAGGTTTTTCAGTGCATACATCATTAACGCGTGTGGAGTAGAGTGGTAGAACCTGCCTACCGGCAAGGCAGGCGCTCGTCCTGATATAACAGGTACAATACGAATGGTTCGCTCGTTGAAAATGAAATAAGATTAATTCTTTAAGTGCGTGTGTAGTTCAGTGGTAGAACGCTGTCCTGATAAGACAGAGGCCGAAAGTTCGATTCTTTCCACACGCACTTAGGGTGGTAGCTTATTTCATTTTGCAACTCACTGCCATGTAGCCTTAAAACACAAAAGACCCTTGAGGGTCTTTTGTGTTTTAAAATATATATTTAAAAGATCACTTAATTTAATCGATTAATGTCCGTAATGATAGATCCAGATTTCTTAACAGGATTTCCTTCTTCATCAAGTTGATTACCAAAACGATCTACTATTTTGCTGGTATTAACAATCGGCGTGCCGCTTGTATCAAGCTCATTGCCATAAGGATCTAATAGCTTTTCTTTCTTAACTAATATTCCGCCTGCGTTGATCTCGTACTCATTGCCCAACTTGTCGAGTATCTTTTTGTCAGGCGAGCCGACAGGCTTGCCATCGGGCCCATATTCCTGACCGAATTGATTTACAAGCGTATTTTTTTAACTAATATTCCACCTGAACTGGTGTCATAGGTATTACCTGCTTTGTCTATTATTTTTTTATCTTGAGCGATAGGCTTGCCATCGGGACCAAGTTTATTTCCATCCGGACCTACTATTTTTTCAAAATTCATAATTAAAATTATATCATTTTTGATCTCATTGTGTCAATAAAACAAAAATACTCCCTTTAAAGGGAGTATTTTTGGATAGAGTAAGCCGATATATTATCGGTTTGGGCGGAAACCACCGCCACCTGACTGTGGACGAGCTTCCATAGGACGAGCTTCGTTCACAGTAAGATTTCGACCTTCGAAATCTTTACCGTCAAACATTGAGATAGCTGTGTCAGCATCTGCATCGTTTTCCATTTCAACGAAACCGAAGCCCTTTGAGCGGCCAGTCATCTTATCCATGATAATAGTTGCTGATGCTACAGGACCTGCAGCCTCAAAGTGAGCTTTGAGCTCGTCGTTAGTAGTCTTGTAAGGAAGACCGCCAACATATAACTTTTTTGCCATATATGACAATGTGCTTCTCGTAAACGTACTTTCATACGAATGCGTGAAGAAAACTAATTTATAAATGTAATCGCGTAGCCGATTTTCATTTACATGCCTCAATGTTTACACAGCGAAGTATGAAACAAATACCAAAACGTAAGCAAACTACTGAAGGAAAGTATACCACATATATGTCGACCACACAACCAAATTTTAATTAAAAAGTGCCGCCCCTAGGGAGGGACGGCACAAAGGGGTATCTATTCTTCAACTCCTATACTATTGATAAGTTTCTGTATTTCTTTATATCGTCTTTTTATTCTGATTTCCAATAAGAAATAGATAATATAAAATATAACGCCGATAATGCATATGATAAAACCGATTACCATAAAGCTCCTTTCTTTATTGAAAAAAACCAAAAATATGAAGATAGTACTTGAAGCTAGAGAAATAGATGTTAATATGAACAGAATAGTGCTTATTTTCTTTTCCATATAGCAAGGTATTGTTTAATGAGCGAAAAAGACTTAACAGTTCTTCTTTGCTCATTAAACAAAACTTCTCATCTCTAAACTAAGATTAACTTGGTTTTATTTTAACATACAGTACATAAAAGGTCAAGTTATTCTGGGTTGATAGTGCATATTTTATTAGCAATGTATTTAGCATCCCGGGAAATTCCCGCCAAATGAGACGAGCTTTTACTGTATTGCCAGCGGATGTTAAGAACATAGAGCCCTTTTATATTTGTTACTCCTCTTGTATGCAAATCCGGATCAAAATCAGGAATATCTATAATGGAAAAATCCGATTTATATCCTGTGGCCCATATAACGACGGAAACTTCCCCCACATTTCCTTTCTCCGATAGTATTTTTCCTTCTGGCGTTATGCCGGTTATCCGGCCTACTGAAATGACATTTTCATTATTCAAAAGCATGCCGACATCCATACCCACAGCTTTGCCTTTCGTATACCACCGGACAAGCTTACCCAAAAGCGATTTCTGGGGAATATGGGCAAGGCCAAGGCGGTATGCCATCCATTGCGAGAGTTGAGAGCTTGGAACGCTTTTCAATTTTCCTTTGTATGAAAAGAATATCTGCCGCCCTGTTTCAATGAGCTCTTTGGCGATTTCCGAGCCTGAGTTACCTCCGCCGACAACAAGAACCGTGCCCGGAAGCAGTTCTCTTTCATTTTTGTATTGTTTTGCGTGAAGTTGATGGATGTCTTTTGGAAGATTGGATGCATAGAAAGGTATAGATGGAGTGTTGAATGGTCCCGTCGCAAGAACAACGGCAGACGATTCATATATGCCATTGTTCGTTATTGTTATAAACAGATCACCTTCTTTTTGAATTGATAGCACGAGAGTATCAAAGACAGGCGTAATTCCGAATGTATCTGCAAATGATTTTAAATATTCTGCAACTTCGTTTTTATGCGGCTGCCGTTTCTGATCTCCCGGAAAAGGAAAGCCTTCAAGATGGCTGTATTTGGCGAATGAATCGATAATAAGTGAGTCGTATCGATTTATCCACGAAGCCCCGATTTGTTTTTCCTGATCGAGGATGATATATGTTCCTCCTTTCTCTTTTAGATAACGGGCAACCGAAAGTCCTGCCTGGCCTGCGCCGATTATGATCGTGCCTGTGACAGCTGTCGGTTCCATATTATTCCTCATCTGCGTCACCGACCACTCCTGAAGAGAGAGCTTCTATGATCCTGTCGATAGTGCCCTCCATGATGCCCGGAATATTGGACCACGACTGCTTAATGCGGTGATCTGTGACGCGATCCTGGGGAAAATTATAGGTACGGATCTTTTCGCTTCTATCGGCTGTGCCGATCTGGGCTTTGCGGTCTCCGGAATATTTCTTCGCTTCCTCTTCGTCTTTGAGCATCTGGAGTTTGGAAAGAAGGATCGACATGGCCTTTTCGCGGTTGCCAAGCTGGCTTCGCTCGCTTGTTGAGCGCACATCGATGCCGGTCGGCTTGTGTATCAAGCGCACGGCAGTTTCGACTTTGTTGACATTCTGGCCTCCTGCGCCGCCCGAGCGAGAGTACTCCATATCGAGATCAGCGGGATTGATCTCAATCTTGCTTTTCTTGCGGATCGGAAGGATGGCAACGGATGCTGTCGATGTATGAATGCGTCCGTTCTTCTCGGTTGCCGGAACCCGCTGGACGCGATGAACTCCCGTTTCGTAGCGAAGAAGCTTGTAGACGTCTTTACCTTTGACTTCGAGCGTGTATTCATCAAGATGCTTGCTCTGCCATCCGCGGTTATCCGAATAGCGTTCGTACATGGCGACAAGTTCAAGGGCAAAAAGCGCCGCCTCGTCGCCTCCCGCCCCCGCCCGGACTTCAAGAACGATCTCATTAGGGAATTCCTCTTCTTCTTTATCGCCTTTCATGATCTCTTCGAGCTGCCGTTCGATAGCCTCCTTTTGAAAGCGGATATTTTGGAGTTCTTCGTCGGCTAAATCACGAAGGCTTTCATCCTGCGTGACCATATCAGTGACTTTCTTTTCCTCGCTTTCGAGGCGTTCGTATTCCTCGGCAAAGTAGCTTGTTTTATGATTTTTTTTAAGTTCGTTGAGATCAAGCATATGATTGTTGTTTCATTATACAGTAAAAAACGCCTTTGTTTGACAAAGAGCGCTTTTCGATATCGTTATTTCTTCTTGGTAGATGATGCGGCTGCGCGCTTCTTGAAGCGATCAACGCGGCCTGCCGTGTCGAGAACCTTCTCGTTTCCGGTGTAGAAAGGATGGCATTGGCTGCAGATTTCGACGCTAATTTCATCCATTGTAGATCCTACAGGAAAAGTAGCTCCGCAGGCGCATGTGACTTTAGCTCCATTATTGTGTTTCGGATGTATGTCTTTTTTCATATAGATTGCTATAATAGCACGGCTTTATTAGTTTTGCAACGGATCAATCATGGTGGTTTGAATGTTGGTCGCTTTCTTCATAACGCTGTCCCCATAGGAGGCGGTTGTTGTTGTGCACTTGGTTCCCCCTCCGTAATAACGGCATGCGGCAGTACGCTCAGACGTGATACTTCCGTTCTTTGCCCCAAGATCGGTCAGAAACAGGGCTGACGCGATAAAGGCGTCCTTCGGATTCCATGGATCGGGCGTTACGACGCCAAGAGTCTTCGCGATGCGTGATTTAAGCCCGGTCCACGTCGACGGTATGAACTGCGACGGTCCCATCGCTCCTCCGTATCCGAGTCCCCCGATCGGGCATGAGACAAGAGTTTTGTATGGATCACGTCCAAGCGATGCCGTGATATCCTGGAATGGTTTCGTATCTCGAGTCGGCTTCATGACATTTGCTAATACCTTGCCGCTCTTGCTGCTTACTCCCACTCCGGTATCCATATTTGTCACATAGCATGAGCCTTGATTGGTTCCGAGATTGCTTTCTTGGGTCAATATGGCAAGAAGAAATGCCGGCCGGATGCCCGTTATCTCTTCTGCAAGATTCGCGTATTCAAGCGCTCTTCCAAAAGGAATTGCCGAGACATCGCGGAGATTGAAAAGCATCGAAAGGATTTCGGCCCGGCGCTTCGCCTTGTCGTCGAGAACTTTTTGGTATTCTTTTTCTTTGTTCTTGCTAATCGACAGTAGCTGCTGTTTCTGTGCTTCGCTCGTTTCAACTTCGCGTTGAGCGCTTTCGAGCTGGGCTTTGACATCGATTTCTTGATTCTTTTTTTCCTCAAGGTTTTTCTTTTCCGATTCGGTCTGAGTCTTCACGCCACGGATTTCATCGACTGAGGATTTGATCCCCTTTTTGATCGACGCGAAAGCGTCGACATCGCCCAAGCTTTCGGAAATTTTCTCCTGGGATAAGATCATAGCAACGAGCGACCGTTCATCGATCTCGCGTTCTTTGCGCATAAGCTGGGCAAGAGACTCTTTTTCGTTTTCGATTTTCTCCGTTAAGGTTTCGATCGTCTTGTTCTTTTCCGTAATCTCTCCGCCGAGCTTCTTGATGACAAGATTTTTTGATTGGATATCGAGCTTTGCTTTTTTAATCTGGGTCGTCAGTATCGCGATATCGCGCGACAAAGACACAGACTGGCCTTTCTGCGTGCTTAATTCTTTCTGTTTCTGCGCTATTTCTTGTTCAAGGGCGGAAAGTTCCTGTTGGAGGCGTGCTCGGTCCGCTTGAGCATTTTGGAGAGCCTGATCGGCAGCGCTGGCAGACGGTATTTTATAGCTAAACCCGCCGAGAACCATTGAAAATATAATGAGAAATGAAAAAATGTATCGTATAATGCGATGCATATAGAACAAGTATATCATACAAAAACCCTCCCTGTTCTTGCCACAGAGAGGGTTTTGTTGTCTAATTTATACTTATTCGGCAGCTGGAGTTTCTTCTTCCTTCTTGCCCTTCTTTTCTACTTCGATGGCAGAGAGATCAACAGGAGCTTCCTCCTCTTTTTCTTCTTTAGCAGCTGCTACGAGCGCGACGACTTCCTCATCGTGAGTGACCATTGTCACCCCGTTCGGAAGCTTGATGTCTTTGACATGGATCTGATTTTCGAGCGTCTCAAGAGATGAGATGTCGATCTCGATCGAATGAGGAAGATCCTTCGGCAGAGCCTGGATTTCCACTTCGTGAAGGACTTTCATGAGAGTGCCGAGTCCGCTCTTTTCAGCCGGCGCGACGCCGATGAATTCAAGTGGGATCTGGACCTTGATCTCCTTGTTCATGTCCACAGCAAGGAAGTCGACATGGATGGGGAATCCTTTGACGGGATCAACCTGCACTTCGTGGATAAGGACATCGATCTTCTTGCCTTCAAGATCAAGCGCGATCGTGCTTGATTCGCCGGCGACTTTCCATACCTTTTTAAAATCAACGCTCGGGACGGAAATCGATGTGTTTTCCACGCGAGCGCCATAGACGACAGCAGGAGTCGTACCGTTAGATCGTACAACGTCGAGCTTGTCAGCCTTACTTCGCTTTGTTGCGGTTAATGTTTGCATGGGTGTGATAATAGCACGAAAATCTTAAAACAGCAACCACACATTTTCATTGCACAATTTGCTTTTTTAATAATGCATATGTAAACAATATGGACGATCGTCCATATTGTTTACATATGAAGATTTTTTAATGATCTTATATTTTGTGGGACACGCCATGGTCCTCCTTTATAATATGGTCCCTGATGTATTCTTTTGTCGCGCCGACTTTCTTTCCGGGATTGAAAATATTCTTGGAATCGAAAATATTCTTTGTCCGAACGAAAAGATCGTACATTTTTTCTCCGAACATCTGTACAAGAAACGGAGAGCGGATGATGCCGTCGTTGTGCTCGGCAGTTGTGGATCCTTTATAGAAAAGAACGAGATCATATACTTCCTGCGAAAGATCAAGGATGATTTTCGCCGTATTTGGATCGGAGAAATCCATCAGCGGAATGATATGGAAATTGCCATTGCCTGCATGGCCTGCGATCGTAACTGTGATCGGATATTTTTTAAGTATCGCATCGAGTTTCGGGAGAAATTCAGGCAAGACTTCGGGTTGCACAATAATGTCGTCGATAAAGGGCGCCGTATGCTTGTCTTTGACATGCTTGCGCAAAAGAGCGAAGCTTTCGCGGCGGATGTCCCAGTATTTCTCCGATTCTGTCTGTCCGGTCGTGATCCGGTATTTAAACGGAAATCGTTTCAGATCAAGAAGGAGCTTGCGGGCCTTCGCATCAATCTCGCTTTCCGATTCTCCTGCGAATTCGACAAGAAGAATAAGCTTCGGAATTCCCAATGCCGTCATCATGAAGACTTCCGGCCAGAAGCTCCACATGAACTTGATCATCCCCCAAACGCCCTTCTTGGTCAGAAAATCGGGGAAAAATTTAATGGCGAGCTTCATAGTCGCATCATCATATGATTCGAGGCTTTCCGGGTGATGCGGTAGGATAACATCGACGACTTCCCCGAGCTGGGTTATATCCTTCATGAATACGACAACGAGTTTAGAGACTTTCTTAATCGCCACAAGATGCAATGTTATCTTTGTGACGACCCCGAGAGTTCCCTGGGATCCGACGATAAGTTTCGTGAGATCGAATATTTCCTTTTCCTCATCCCAGACATTCCACAGATAATAACCCGCTGAATTTTTGGATACCTGTGGTTTCGCTTTTTTTATGTCTTCCTTATTCTCATTTATAAGAGTAAAAATATTCTTATAGATTTCTCCTTCGAAGTCTCCCTGGGCGATCTTGCCGTAGAGCTCCTTTTTCGAAAGAGGTCGGACGGTATATTCCCTGCCATCGGCGAATATGACCCTAAGTTCTTTTATGTAATCCTCGGTTTTTCCGTATTCGAGCGTTTTTTCTCCCGCAGAATTATTGCCAACCATTCCTCCGATCGCATTGAGGGTTTTGGATGCTGTATAGCATGGAAGAAGGAGGCCCTTTGCCATGGCCTTCGGCTCAAATTCCCGGTAGTAGCAACCCGGCTCAACTGTGGCCGTTCCGGAAATTGTGACATCATGGGAGCCGGGATATTTAGGGGTGATAGAAAAAGGATTTACATGCTCGATATTCTCAATTGCATGCATATACCGGGTAAAATCGATGATGATTGATTCGCCGATGGCGCCTCCTGACATGCAGGTACCGGCTGATCGCGGGGTAAGCGCAAGATGCGGATACTTTTCCTTATTCTCATGGACCCATTTTACTAAGTTCTTGAGATCGTCCCCGTCTTTGGGAAATACGACGAGCTCGGGCCGAACTTCAAGGAGCGATGCGTCGCGCGAATATGTTGTCAACGACTCGGGACTGTCATCAAGATCTCCTTTGAAAAATTTCTGCAATTCTTCTTTTAATGAATTCATAATTTACGCTATTTTATTAAAAAGCCTTAATCGATCCTCCACTATTTTCTCTATTGCATCGGCGCCGCTCTGCATTATTTTATACGGTGTCGTTTCGTTGGGATTCTCGGCCATGAATTTCTTGATGGCCTCGGTGAAGGCGACCCGGATTTCTGTATTGATATGAACAATGGAAATTCCTGCTTGAATACCATTGATGAAATCTTCATCGCGAAGTCCTGATCCTCCATGCAAGACAAGCGGAATATGAACGGCCGTACTTATTTCCTTTACCAATTCGGGTATGATATGCGGCTTGCCGCTTTTGATGAGACCATGGATACTGCCGACCGAGGGTGCAAGCATATCGATGCCTGTTTGTTCGACGAATCTTTTGGCTTCTTCTGGCTTTGTTTTGATTCCTGCGCCCTCGGGAATGCTTTCTTTTATGCTTGACCCTGAGCCGATATAGCCGAGTTCAGCCTCGACAAGTACATCGCGGCCGCTTGCACAGGCATATTCTACGCATTGTTTTGTAAGAGCAACATTTTCTTCGAAGCTTTTGTCAGCGGCATCGATGATGACAGCATCAAATCCGGCATCGATGGCATCTTTGACTCTTTCGAATGAATAATGATGATCGGCATTCAAATATATTGGATACTGGTCAGTCTCCCGGATTTTCTGTATTAAGGCGACTGCTTCATTGGCACCGACAAAATCTTCCTCGCCTTCGGAGAGCCCGATGATAACGGGAACATCTAATTTCTTTGCGGCATTATAAACTGCATGGAGACCCTCTAAATTCGAAATATTAAAGTGTCCAATGGCGACATTCTTTTCTTTCGCTTCTTGTACTGCCTCTCTCAGGGTTTTCATCTTAAAAGTATATCATAATATGATATACTGATCCTACTTGTCCCGTATGAAATTTTTGTTTACAAATGAGGTAAGGACAAGCATGATTAGCATAATTAATTTAAATTTTACATAAAAAATGATGTAAAATTTCATGTGGGATGGAAAAAACAGAAAAACAAATTGATTTTTTGGCAATAGGCGATCTTGTCGTCGATGATTTTATCCGCCTCAAAGATGCCGAAGCGACCTGCGATCTTGATCAGGAAAACTGCAGGCTCTGTGTTCGCTTCGGCGACAAAGTTCCTTATGAATTTCATGAAGTTTTATATGCTGTCGGCAACAGCGGCAATGCGGCGGTTTCAGCATCGCGATTGGGCCTCTCCACTGCCCATCTTGCTATGGTTGGCGATGACGATCTTGGCAAAAAATGCATTGAAGCCCAGAAAGAAGATAATATCGAAACGAGCTATATACAAATCGACCCGAAACTCTGGACCAACTATCATTATGTTCTCTGGTACGGGCCTGAACGGACGATTCTTGTGAATCACGCTCCCTACGAACGCCATCTTCCTGCGAATTTCATTGCTCCGCGATGGATTTATCTGACATCTTTGGGCGAGAACACGGAAGCTTTCCATCACGAAATAGCAGAATGGCTCAAGGATCATCCTGAAACGAAATTGGCATTTCAGCCCGGCACGTTCCAGATGAAGCTTGGTACTGAAAGATTGAAGGATATCTATGCAAACGCCGATATATTTTTCTGTAACATGGAAGAAGCACAGAGAATATTGAAAAATGGAGAGATTGATCCGCAAAAACTAATGGACTCCCTTCACGATCTTGGTCCGAAGATCGTTATTATGACAAACGGGATCAAAGGTGCATATGCGCGGAAAGAAGACGGAAGCATGTATTTTATTCCCGTCTATCCCCATGTGCCCGTTGAACGCACGGGAGCGGGAGATTCTTTCTCTTCAACAATCGCTTCATGTCTTGCTCTGGACATATCGCTTGAGGATGCGCTTCTGTGGGCGCCAATCAATGCTATGTCGGTAACACAATTTACCGGAGCTCAAAAGGGCCTCTTATCTGGAGAGAAAATCAAAGAATACTTGCAAAAGGCACCGGAAGATTATAAAATTAAAAAAATAAACTAACCCGCTATGAAAAATAACTTCGGAAACCTAAACCGCATTGAACAAAGCAATGTAACCCAAATAGAAAAAGAAAGAAAAACAGGAGAAAAACTCGACGAACTCAATGAACTTTTAAACGAAAAGAGAAAATTGGATTCACAATGGGTTGATACTGTTATCAACAAATCTGATTCGGAGAATTGGGAAGAGTAAAGATCTAGTGTTAATCCAACCATACAAAATGCTTCTTTGCATAATAAGGTGGTTGAAATTGACGCTAAAATTACCCAGATCAAGGCAGAACTCCAAGAGTTAACAAAATAGTTTTTCTTTTTTTATTTACTACTAGATAGTCTGTGGGATCCCATGGACTATTTTCTTTTAAGAATTTTCATCACTTTTTCGGTAATGTGCGATACCCCCATCCCGTAGTGTTCGATCAATTCCTCAGGTGTTCCCGACTGTCCGAATGTATTATCTACTCCCACGAATTCGATCGGCACAGGATAATTCTGGGCTAAACACTCTGCCACAGCGCTTCCCATACCCGCCGCTATCTGGTGTTCTTCGACGGTAACGATCGCTTTCGTTTCTTTAGCGAGCGCGATGACAGCATCTGCATCAAGAGGCTTGATGGTGGAGAGATTCATGACTTTGACTTTGATTCCTTTGTCCTGTAAATCGCGGGCAGCAACGAGGGCTTTGTGAACCAATGCGCCTGTGGCGATAATGCCCACATGAGCAAGGCCAGTCTCGGGTACGAAAAAGATCTGTGCCTTCCCTATTTCAAACGGCGTATCAGCTGTCGTCATGACGGGTGTCTTCTCACGGGCAAGACGAAGATAGGTCGGCTCTTTTGTTTGGGCGCAGGCCATTGTCGCCTTTTTTGCTTCAATGGAATCGCACGGAGATAAAACCACCATATTGGGAATAACCCGCATAAGCGCGATATCCTCGACGGCCTGGTGCGTTCCCCCGTCAGGTCCGACTGAAATGCCCGCGTGAGACCCTGCAATCTTTACCGGCCGATCGTTATAACAGATCGTTGTTCTGATCTGCTCCCAGTTGCGGCCGGGAGAAAACATAGCGTATGACGATACGAACGGAATTTTCCCCATGGCGGCCATGCCGGATGCAACGGTTACTAAATTCTGTTCAGCAACGCCGATTTCGACGAAGCGATCGCGGAATTTATCGGCGAAGAGATTCATCTTCGTCGACTCGGTAAGGTCGGCGCAGAGTGCGACCACATTCTCGTTATCGATGCCGGCTTGCAATAATCCTTCGCCGAATCCTTGGCGAATAGGAATTTTCTCAACATCGTCGTTGAATGTTTTTGTATTGAGCTTAAGCGACTGATTGAGCATGTGTTCTTATTATACCCTTGTCAGGAAAAATAAAAAAGGAACCTTGCCTGAGGCAAAGTTCCGGAACGACGAATCTTTAGTAGATTGTTTCAGTAGTTACCGAAAGCCTTCTGGAAAGGTGTGTTCGCGAAAGGATAGTTCGGAAAATAAAAAGAAGCCAAAGCTACTAAAGCTAAAAGTAATGCTGCATACAGCATTACTTTCCTTGTTTTTTCTGTTATCATCTTGCATATATTATAACCTAAAGTTTGTAAAAAGCAAATTTTTACACCTATCTAAGATTTTCGTCATTTTATTCATGTTCGCTTTTGATTCGTCCGCCTAAAGTACGCAATTCTTTGAGTGCCATATCCCCCTGTTCCTTGTCGGGAGGCGTGCCATGCCAGTGATAATCGCGTTCAAATTCCTTTACTCCCTTGCCGGGAATTGTGATAGCGATAATGACCGAGGGCTTGTCAAAAACCGCTTTTGCGCGGTTGATTGCGTTGTTGATTTCGTCGAAATTATGACCGTCGATTTCCTGTACATGCCATCCGAACTGCGCGTATTTTTCCCCGAGGTCCCCGAGCGGCATAATATCTTCGGTATATCCGTCGATCTGGATGTTGTTGCGGTCGACGATCGCGATCAGCTTATGCAGTTTTTCCTTTCCCCCGAGAAGTATAGCTTCCCATGTATTGCCTTCGTCATGTTCGCCATCTGATAGAAGCGCATAGATCGTTTTGTCCGATACTTTTCCATTGTCGATCCGGTCAGCTAAAGCCATGCCGCATGCCTGAGAAAGTCCCGAACCCAAAGGACCTGATGAGTTTTCAAGCCAGGGCATGTATTCGCGATGCGGGTGGCCCTGGAGGCGCGAGCCGAACTTTCGAAGCGTCTGCAATTCTTCAATGGGCATATATCCGGCATGAGCCATCGTCGCGTACAGAACGGGGCAAATGTGGCCATTTGAAAGAACGAGCCTGTCGCGATCTTTCCAGTCGGGGCGATTAGGATCATGTCGCAAGGCATGAAAGTACAAGAGCGTAAATATATCAGTCATACCCAAAGGCCCTGCCGTATGTCCGCTCTTAGCTTCGACGAGCATAGAAATAATACTCTCTCGAATACTGTTTGCCCGCAAAGCAAGACTCTTTATTTTTTCATCGGTTAGATTTTCCATTTTATAAATTTTCCAATTCTTTCATCGTTTCGCGGATGTCATAACTATGCATCAAAGCTGATCCGACGACGAGTCGGTTTGCCCCCGCTGCAACGAGGATGGGCGCAGTTGTTTCATTGACGCTTCCATCTATACTTATTATAAGCTCTGGATACGCATGCCGCAATGAGCGCACTTGGTCGAGTACTCTTTCGTCGAATGGCTCTCCTTGTTCTCCGATACGCTCGATTCCCATGCACTGGACAAAGTCAACATGCGGAATGATGGACTTTGCGTTTTCGATTGGGGTCGTTGTGTTGAGAGCTATACCTATCTGGATATTTTCACGCGTATACATGTCGATACCTTCGAGGAATTCTCGAAACTCTTCAATAGGGCCTTCGGCTTCTAGATGAAAGACAATTCTCCGCGGGCCGAGCCGGACGAAAAATTCGAATTGCTTATGAGCGTTTACAACCATGAGATCGAACTCGAAATCAAGGGTGTCCCAATACGGCAGACCCTCCTCTTCGTTGAGGATTCTCTCGACGCTTGCTTCGTCGTGCGGATTCATCGGCCATGAAAGAGTCGGGACGAATTTTCCGTCACAGATATCGATCTGAACCGTTCGTGCAACGGAAACAACGCGCGCTAGTTTCTCACGCATGCTCTCGTAATTTTCTTCTAAAATGGCGGGAATAACTTCGGTCATATTATAAATACTAGTGAATAAGAGTAGCTATAAGGATAAAGACGGGAAGAAGTATTAAAAAGATAATTATATCAATCCAATTTCTCTTCTTTAATATATGAAATAGATATATGATGATGCCGATGTTAAAAATAATCGGCAGTATAAAAATTATGGGAGATGTCGGCTCTGTCATACAGCACATCTCCTGTCCTCTTCTTAAATTTATTATTAGCTTTAATACAAGAATAGCCAAGATAGGGAAATAAAAAAGTATATTAAAGAAAATCAAACTCTCATATACTTTTTTCATTAATTTCTTTTCCGGTTCTAGTTTTTTAATGCGTTGTACATGGCGATCATCAGAAGAGAACTTTGTTTCAAGAAATACCCTTACCGCGTCTTTTGCTTCCTGTTCGGTTGCAAACCGTGCGCCGAGTGAAAGAACATTGGCATCGTTGTGCTCACGGGATATTCGAACGATATCCAAAGAACCACCATAATATTCCGTAGCTCGAACCCCCGGAATCTTATTAGCCGCCATAGCCTCTCCTTGGCCGCTTCCTCCAATGACGATTCCCCTGCTGTCGGGATTATTCGCGACTGCTTGAGCCGTTGGAATTATAAAGTCAGGATAATCATCCGTTTCATTGTATTGAAATGCTCCATTGTCATATGTTGTATATCCGAGCTCGTTCAAATAATTTTTGAGTTTCTCCTTTAATTCATATCCTGCATGGTCTGTGCCAATATAGACTTTCATGTGTCAATTATATCATTTATTGAAAACATATTATAACCCCGCTAGTGAATTTTAATATTACACTGGCTTCTTAAGCAAGTGTGCTCTCATAAGCTTTATTAAAATCTACTACGGGGTATAATAGGCTTATATGATTGCATTTTATAAATACCACGGCGCGGGAAACGACTTTATCATGATCGACAATCGGAATTGTCTTTTCGATCCGACTGATACTGAGCGTATAAAGCTGATGTGTCATCGTCGCTTTGGAATGGGAGCAGACGGAATATTGTTGCTTCAAGACGCTCCGGGGTACGATTTCGGCATGGTCTATATCAATTCAGACGGGAGTATCGGATCGATGTGCGGCAACGGCGGCAGATGCATCGTTCATTTTGCGCATCATGTCTTGAGCATTATAAAAGACCCGGCAAAAGTTGTATTCGAAGCTGTAGACGGAGTTCATCATGCAGAAATAAAAGACGACGAAGTCAGATTAAAAATGAGAGACATTAAGGAAATCGGAATACGCAACGATCTTCCCTTCATCCGTCAGGGCACGACTCCTCATAATATTTTATTAGTTGAAGACCTCAAGGAATATCCGGTTTTTGAGACAGGCCGCACGATAAGAAAAAGCGATCCTGACGGGGTCAATGTGAACTTCGTGCAAGAAATCGATGGTGTGTTCCATGTTCGTACATATGAGCGTGGGGTCGAGGACGAGACATGGGCCTGCGGGACGGGAGCGACATCGGTTGCCATCGCAGTTCACGATATGGGCCTTTTAAAAGAAAATATATGCCGCATTACAATGCCGGGCGGCGATCTTACTGTTGAATTTGAAAAAATGTCGGACGGAACATATCAGAATATATGGCTCACCGGATCGGCAAAATGCGTGTTTAAAGGAGAATGGGAATAATTATTTCCTATTTTAACAAAGCTCTATGCTTCCAGAAATTTACTTTATTGTATTCCCAGTCTTGATGACTCGGTCAACAAGACTATTGGCATACCTCCATTCAGTATTTAAATTATATTAATTTAAATACTTACATTCCAGTTGAGTTCTTTTTTGATTCTCTCTTGCAAGTCTTGCTTAAACTCCTCTATAAATTTAGGCGGATAATATCCAAGCTTATTTCCTGTATTATGTTCGACTATCTTTATAGCTTCAGGAGAACGTAGCATGTATACATTCATATAATTTGTAATTCCTGATCTTAAAATATCTTCGGTAAGTAATCCTGATTTGTAAAGTAATTTCCAGCGATAGAGAACAGATTTGTAATCTAAGTCATTCTCAATGCGTTTCATCCCTTCTTCAACTAAATGCTTAATCGTTTTTTGGTCGATATCACTTATGTGGTAAGGTTTCGGTTGAATGCCATTTTCAATAATCCAAAGACCTAATCCTGTTGGATCTCCATTGTGCGATAAGTTTTGTAGCGCATGTCGTAGTGTATCTGGGGTATTGAATTTTGGCATCTCTACTGATTCCATCTTGATTATTTTATAGTTTTTCCTGTCTTTATCACATGATCAACGAGGGTATTGGTATAGTTTAATTCATTACGATACCACGTCATTATTCCTTAATACTCCAAGCACTTTCCGGTGTTTTGACCTTTTCAATTAACTCAGAAAACTCTTTGTTAATTGAATGACCGTCTTCTAAGGAAAGCAGTTGAACTATTCTCTTTCCAGCAGTACCGGAAGTTTGAGTAATAATATCTTTAACTTGAAATCGATCACCACCATCTCTTTGGATTATGATCTGACTCCTTAACCAGTCTTCGGAATATATTTCTGCGGTTTTTTCTTCTTTCAAATTATCAATGAGTTTGCCTTTGAGTTTTGATTCCTCTTCTGGCTTCTCATTTAATTTTTTAAGAAGATTACCTTTTAGTTCGCCTTCCATATTACTTGATTGTATTACCTGTTTTAATAACGTGTTCGACTAAAGTATGCGTGTACCCCATTTCATTGTCATACCAGCCGAGAACTTTAACGAGATTGCCGCCGATGACACGGGTCATGGCAAGATCTGCAATCGATGCATGCGATTCGCCGAGGATATCGCTTGATACGAGGGGCTCGTTGGTAACGGCAAAAAGTTTATTCCATTTGTCACCTGCAGCTGCTTTCGTGAGAATGTCATTGACTTCTTCGGCTGTCGTATTTCTTTTTGCGATAAAGGTGACATCGACGATCGAACCTGCGGGCACTGGTACGCGGAGGGATATTCCATCAAAGAGTCCTTCAAGATCGGGAAAAGCTTTCGTTACGGCGATAGCAGCCCCTGTAGAGCTTGGAACGATATTCTGCGCGGCTGCGCGGCCTTCGCGGAGGTCTTTCTTGCTCGGACCGTCAACGAGGGCCTGCGAGGCCGTATATCCGTGCGTCGTTGAAAGCACCGCTTTCTCGATGCCGATTGCTTCATGTAATATGCCAATCAATGGAGAGACCGCATTTGTCGTACATGATGCATTAGATGTAATATCGCATGTGCCGAATTTATCTTCGTTGACTCCAAGGAGGATTGTCTCGCCAGGAGCTGTACCTTCTCCCTCTTTGGCGGGTGCCGAGATGACGACTTTCTTCGCGCCATCATCGATATGGAATTTTGCTTTATCGTATGAGGTAAAGAGGCCGGTCGATTCGACAACGACATCGATATTAAGATCTTTCCATGGAAGTTTCGTCGTGTCTTTCTCGGAAATAAAATGAATCTGCTTTCCATCAACCCAGATGTCCTTGCCGTCATGTTTAATATCATGCTTCCATGTGCGGTAGACTGTGTCGTATTTAAGGAGATATGTAAGGCTGTCGAGTGACCCTAAGTCATTAACCGCGACGATCTCGATCTCAGGACGCTCCCATGCGATCTTTACGAACGCCCGGCCGATACGCCCAAACCCATTCACTGCAACCCTGATTTTCTTTTCCATAATTGATGAAAGTATAATAAATAGTATAGGTATATTATAGCAGTTTGACCCTGAGAATAAAAGAAAAGCCCCACTGTAGAAACAGCAGAGCGTAGCCCTCCCCTTACGGGATAAAATTGCTGGGCATATGAACATTTTGTCTCCTTGTAAATAACAAGGAAAAGAAGTTAGTGCTTAATATGAGTATAGCATTTATCCCAAGTAAGTAAACCGTGGGCCTCTATAATCTTCCCTCTCTACATTCTCAAGGAACATATCAAGCGGTCGAGCCCATACTCTCCATCCATTGCTATTAAGATCCGTTTGTCTTTCATATACAACCATCCACTCCTCCGTTTCAGTATTCTTGGCAAGGGTAATAATCTTGTATGTATCTCCTTTGAAATGCTTATATATCTGTCCCGGCTTAATATTATGTTCCATGATTTAAGAAATCAATTCTTTTAATAATTTAAGGACAGTCTGGGGATTTGCCGATCCATTGGTGTCCTTCATTATTTTCCCTACGAGTGACATGAGAGCATTTTCTTTGCCGCTTTTGTATGTTGCAACGACGGCAGGATTGGCGTCAATTACTTTCTGCACGATTTCTGTGAGCGCTCCCTCGTCATTCTTTTGTAGGAGGTCTTTGTCTGTTGCGATTTTCCGGGGAGATATGTCCTCGTGAACGATCATGGCAAGGATATCTTTTGCCGCGCGCGATGATATTTCACCGCCCGTTGCCATCATAATTAATTCGGCAAAGTTCTCCGCGCGTGGCATAGAAATATTCGGATTATTCTTTTTAAGGCCCAGATAATCCGATGTAATATAGTTGGACGCGGTTTTGACCTTGTCGTTGTCTTTTAAGATTTCCGCAATATTTTCAAACCAGGCGCCGAGTTCGCGATCAACGATATATGTTTCCACGTCTTCGTCTTTGATTCCATAATCTGTCTTGTAGCGGTCGCGCTTTACTTGCGGAAGCTCCGGAATGCTGCTGCGAAGTTTTTCAATATCAAACGCTTTCGATAGATACAGTTTCGGCAGATCAGGATCAGGGAAATAGCGGTAATCGTTGGCATTTTCTTTTGACCGTTGAGAGAATGTGGATTGCTTGGCCTCATCCCAGCCGCGCGTTTCTTGTACGATCTCCGTACCGCGACCTCCATCCAAAAGATCGATCATGCGCTTTGTTTCGTATTCTGCGGCTCTTTCAACAGAGCGGAATGAATTGATGTTTTTAACTTCGACTTTCGTGCCAAGCGTATCAGGATCGGAAGATATGGAAATATTGAGCTCAACTCTCATTTGTCCTTTGTCCATATTTGCTTCGGATACGCCAAGATATCGCAAAAGAAGCTGAAGTTCGCGGCCGAAATCCCCCGCTTCTTTCGCACTGTGGATGACCGGCTCGGTGACAAGTTCCATAAGAGGGACTCCTGCACGGTTGAAATCGACAAGGGAGTAACCTGCCTGTCCGGCAGGCAGGTTCCCCTTGTCGTGCTTACTGTTCGCCGTGTCTTCTTCAAGATGAATGCGGGTGATGGCGATGCCATTGAGCATGCCGCCCGAGACAATCGGATATTTATATTGGGAGATTTGATATGCTTTGGGAATATCAGGATAGAAATAATTCTTGCGGTCGAACTCGGTAAAGTCTGCGATGGTCGCTCCTAGAGCAAGACCTACCGTGATGACATTCTCGACAGCCTTCTTGTTGATGACAGGAAGGGTGCCGGGATGAGCCATGCAGACGGGGCAGATATTGATGTTAGGCTTCTCTTCGTCAGGATTGTTCGCGCAACCGCAGAACATCTTAGATTTGGTATTGAGTTCGGCGTGAATTTCAAGGCCGATGGTTGTATGGTATCGATTCTCCATGTATTGATGATTATAAGGCTCAATCGTCGAATTTCCAAATCTGCGAATATGCATGGATCAGCCGTAGAGGATTGATTGTTTTGATATATGCATATACTCTATCGCGGAAATCGTCGTATACATCTGCAGCGGTTTTCCCTTCAATAATTATGTGTTCCCCTTCCCGACGGGTAAAATATTTCTCTGGCATTTCTTCCCCTAGTCTTGCGGATTTAAATGAAAATGATATTGAAAAAGGCGACGGAGTGGAAAGGGGAAGAACGGTCTTATGGATCGCTTTCTCTGCCGCGATCTCGATCTTTTTATATATATCTTCCGGTCGAGGCGTTTCTTTTTCGTTTTTCGTTTCTATGCATATTGTTTGCATGTCCAATGACCGTATTTCAGAAACCGCAAAATTGTCTCCTGTCATAAGAGTTATCGGTATGTTCATGCTCCCGGCAACATATGCCCATAAAGATGCCTCCCCGATAGATTTACCCTTTATCTTTAATGTTTTTATTGTATATCGCATGCTATGAGCGATTGGAACTGATATCTCCGCTTTCGCATGAAAACCGATAAGAAAAACTTTTTCGATCGTTCCGGATTTCAAAAAATCAGTTTCGCCTTTTTGGATAACGGTGACGCCTTCTGGCATTTCTTTCTGGGAAAAATTATGATGAGTCGAGTGCCAATCAAGAACGACGATCTCTTCCGGTTTTAGTCCGGCTCGGACCGCGCCTCGAATAGACGCTTTTATTTCTTTTATGAGAAGCCGACGCTTGAAAAAATAAAGAGGATGACCGGGAACTGTTGCCCAAAATTGATTCATTGGGATTCCGGCGATCCCTTCCATATCGGAGACGATGAGTAGTTTTTTCATGGTTATATGGAACAAAGTATAGCAGATATATTATTGCAGATAAAGCCGAATAAGAGCCGGTTTTATTGTTATTCATAAAAAATAAGATTTATACGCTGCAGAAGATAAAATATGATTTCGCGTATTTGGTCACACATAATCCCTCGCCGTCGCATCGGGATTTGCGCGACCCCGCCTCGCGATGCCCCCGTGCTCGCGGCATATCGCTCCGGCTCACAAAAGCGCAAAAGAGTACCGCAGGGTACTCTTTGTGAAATGCGCGCTTTTGTGCCCGAGGTGGGGGTCGAACCCACATCCCTTGCGAGACACGATTTTAAGTCGTGCGCGTATACCAGTTCCGCCACTCGGGCAATATAATATTGATTTTTCCTTTCACTGAAAACTTAATGCATATAGATAATTACATATTTTTAGTGATTTTACAATGATATTATAAGGCTCGTTTCGTACAAGGTCTTGCCTTGTATTGGAGAGGAATCTCCAAGGCCAAGCATATTATACACTTAATCCCGTTAATCCCGTGGTGTATCGTTCTTGAGCTGTGTTGAAGTTATCTTTGGCAGATAAAGCATCGGATCAAGGTAGGATGTTTTGGCGGCGATCGGCATGATGAAATTTTTTCCGCTGCAGGAAAGACTCGGAACAGTGTCTACTTTGGCGCCATCGGATGCGTATATGGCGACATGCAAATGCGGTCCGGTCGAATGACCCGTATTGCCCGAAAGGGCGACTGTATCCCCTGCCTTTACTTTCTGGCCTGCCGCGGATGATATGACCGACAGATGTCCGAAGGTGCTTGAAAGGCCGTTGTCGTATTTTATGAAAACCCACTTGCCGAATGATGCGCCTTTGCAGAAAATATCCGTGTCTCCCGTACCCATAACCGTACCCGACCCCATCGCTTTGACAGGTGTGCCAACGGATGCCCGGAAGTCCACTCCGCTATGCGATCCCGAAACATACAAACGCTTTGCTGCGACAGTCTTTCCGAAGAGTTGGGTGACGAATACATTATCAAGAGGCCACGATAAGGCGCTTGATCCTTCTTTTGGCAAGGATTTTGGATTGAGGATGAACTGAAGATCAGCTTCATACTTTTCAAGGGCCTTTTCGAACTCATCGCGCTTTTTTTGCCTCTCTGCCAAAAGCTTTTTATATGCCGCTTCCTGGTTTTTTGTTTGACTTAAGAGCGTATCTTTTTCTTTTTTTGCAACCTCGATTGCCATTTGCTTCTCTGTTAAGTTGTTCTTGAGAGTCGTAAGAGCTTCCTGTTCGCCGACTTTCTTTTCTTTTGTCTGGTCGAGCTCCTGTATATCGCCGTTTAACTGACCGATGCGTTCCCGGAGATTCTCGTTAACCGATACCATACTATTATATTCTCGGCTTGCTTCAGCTATATTTTCCTGCGAGAAGAGCCGCTCCACGAGAACAATACCGTCGCGCCTGTAAAGCTCGTTGAGCATTGCGCTTATAGACTGCTTTGCCCGGTTGATATTTTCTTCTTTTGTGTGTATATCGCTATCGAGCGCGCCGATAATAAATCCAGTCGCGGTGATCTTCTTCTGTGTTTGTTCTTTTTCCTTCAGAAGCTTGGAGCGCGTCAGTGTCAGCTCCTTGATCAGGTTTGAAAGAGTATTTGATTGCTGATTCGTTTCAGAAATCTGGTCCTGATATTGCTTGATTTCCCTGTCGAGGGCTTGAATCTGAGCATTCGTATTTTCTATCTGTTTTTGTATACCAGTAATACTCTCGGAGAATACATGTCCCGATACGAAAAAGAGGCCTATGAATATGAGTGAAAAGGATAGATATTTCTTCATTACCTCCCTAGTATACTATATTATCCGAGCATTTGAATTGCCGTTCGTATGCGACTTATCGTTTCCTCCTTGCCGAGTATTTCTGCCAAGACAAATGGATCAGGCGACTTGTCGCGTCCCGATAAGGCGAATCGCATGGGCCACAGAATGTCACCTCTGCCCACTTCCTCGGCATAGGGCCAAAGAGTTTCTTTGATATGCTCTTTCGTAAAGTTAGTATCGGAAATCGCACCAAGAAGATCTGTGACATGAGAAAGATATGAAGACAGGATTCTATATTTATCATCCTCGGGTATCTTTGAAGATTTAAAGAAAAGAGTCTCCTTATCATATGTTGGCTTGCCGAAGAAATAGGCGAGTTCTCCCTCTTCGGCCATGCGAACGACATCGATCCCTTTCGAAATTCGCTCCATGATAACAGGCGTAATATTATGAATGATAGTGTTGGTATAGCCGGGGAGCTCTATAAGGCCTTCAGGGATGAATTTTCTTATATACTCTTCTTGTTCCTCGTATGAAAGGCGTTTTAAATGCTCACGATTGATCCATTCGAGCTTCTCCTCGTTAAATTGTCCGCCGCTTTTATGGACATGATCAAGATCGAATAACCGTACGAATTCGTCCGGAGTGATTATCTCCGTTTCGTCTCCTGGATGCCAGCCGATAAAGGCAAGGAAGTTCAACATTGCTTCCGGGAGGTAACCTTCTTTTTGGTAATCAAGGACATCCTTGGCGCCATCGCGCTTGCCGAGTTTCTTGTTGCCGCCGAGAGCCATAATTGGCGGAAGAGTCGCTATTTCAGGCCTCTCTATTTCAAGAGCATCATACAATGCCAAAAATTTCGGCGTCGAAGAGATAAATTCATTCGCTCTCATGATATGTGTCACTCCCATTTCAAGATCATCGATGACATGGGCAAAATTGTATGTCGGATATCCGTCGCTTTTGATGAGTATGAAATCATCGAGAGCCTCGGGTCCTGCAGTAAGATCTCCCATCACGAGATCATGCCATTCATATGATTTGATGTCTGTGATCTTGAAACGCAAGGCTTGGGTTCCGTCCCATGCGGGCGGATTCTCCGGACGGTGATCCCTGTAGAGAAATGGGCGTTTCTCTACATCCGCTTTCTGGCGAAAAGATTCAAGTTCCTCCGATGTATAGGGATCAGCATAGGCAAGACCCTTATCTAGGAGGATTTTTGCGTATTTTTTATAGGATTCAAGGCGTTCCGACTGCAGATACGGCGCATGAGGTCCTCCGATATCAGGACCTTCATCCCATGAGATGCCAAGCCATGATAAGGATTTCACTATGTGATCGATTGACCCCTCGACTTCTCGCCCTTTGTCAGTATCTTCGATGCGAAGAATAAAAGTGCCCTCATGTTTGCGGGCATATGCCCATGCGAAAAGAGCAGTTCGGACACCGCCGATATGCATATAGCCTGTCGGACTTGGAGCGAAACGCGTTACTACTTTTTTGGGGCTATGATTCATGGGACAAAGCTATGTTAAGTGCCTCTTGGGCGATCTTTTCGGCGGCAAGAGGTGAGGCGAACGAAAGAGCGTGTTCTTTCATCTGGGCTAGGCGTTCAGTATTGCTTGCAAGCTTATCGATTTCTGATATAAGGACATGCGGGGACAGATTTCCCTCTTCGATCACTTCGCATGCCCCGGTGCGCGCGTAACTGAATGCGTTTTTCCGTTGATGATCGCCATTGGAATGTGAAATGGGAATAATGATGGAGGGCACGCCCCATGAGGCGATCTCAAAGATCGTCGAACCCGCACGAGAGATGACAAGCGTGGCGATCCCTGCCGCCATCTTGGTTTCTAGAGTATTCACATACGGGAACGGCTTATAACGTCCCTTATTAGGATTATTTTCAAGAACAAGATTCGATCGGGAATAGACATCATCGAAAAGCTTTGTACCTGTCTGATGAATCACCTGATAGCGGGAAACAAGATCCGGAAGAGCTTCGATGATCGTATTGTTGATTATTTCAGCCCCCGACGAGCCGCCCAAAATGACGATAACCGGCAAAGCCGATGTCAGCTTGAAAAAGTCAGCTGCTCCTTCAGGGCTGCCGTGAAGAATATCCTTGCGGATCGGTTGGCCTGTCCACGCCGTCTTTTCTTTTGGAAGAAATTGTGCCGCCTCGGGCCATGAGAGAGCAACGCGCTTTGCGAATTTTGCCGTCCACAGATTCAGGCGTCCCGGTGCTGAATCAGATTCATGAACGATGACCGGTACGCGCAGGAGTCTGGCCGCAAAGACGGCGGGAAATGCGGCATATCCCCCCTTTGATACGACGACGTCGGGATAGATGAAGAACATCGACAGCAATCCGAAAAATGCTCCGACAGATGTTTTTATAACATCTGTCGCATTGCGCAAAGAGAAATATAATCGCATCTTGCCGGCTGGGATCTCTACATAGGCAATCCCATTTTCAAAAAGCATCCGCTTGTCATAGGGGGCATCTGACATGTAGTAGAGTTTTAGGTCGACAATCTTTTGTTCTTCTGAAAGCTGGTTGAGTTTTTCGGCGATGGCGATGAGCGGATAGAAATGCCCTCCTGTGCCTCCGCCTGTAAGCAGTATTTTCATATATCCTTTATATTAACTTATTTTACGGCTTTTTTCCAAGCTCTTTTTCTGGTGTCGGGAAATATTGAGAATAATTCCCATGATGCCGAGAGACAGAAGCAATGCTGTTCCTCCGTGACTGATAAAGACAAGAGGAACTCCCGTCAGAGGAAAGACTCCGATGATCGAGGCTATATTCATGAATGATTGAGCGATGATCATAGTGATTGCGCCGATGACGAAAAGCTTGCTGAATGAGTCGGGTGCATGATAGGCAATCCGATATCCGCGCAGAGCGAATGCCACGAAAAGGCAAATGATAAGGGCGCATCCGATGAATCCAAGTTCCTCTCCGATCACGGCGAAAATTGAATCGCCCTGCGGTTCCGGCAGATAATTGAATTTCTGAATGCTTTGTCCGACCCCTCTGCCGAATATTCCCCCGGAGCCGACCGATATCAGGGATTGTTGGAGTTGATATGATGAGCCGGAGCTGTTCTGGCTCGGATGAAGAAATGTTTCAATACGCTCCATAAGATAGGGTTTGAAGAAGACAAGAACGGCGAAAGCGAAGATGCTTACGACCAAAAAACCGAGAATGTATCTCCATGGCGTTCCTGAGACAAAAAGCATGACAAGGGCTGTGATGGTAATAAGGATAATGCTTTTCGTATCCGGCTGCCGTATAAGGACAACGGCGATAATCCCCAGAAGAACGACAAGGGGCATAATGCTGAATTTTAAATCCCGTACGCGGCCTTTGGCCCATGAGAGCCACGCGGCGAAATAGATAATAAAGCCTATTTTTAAAAATTCCACTGGCTGAAAGGAGACGCCGAAGATTGTAACCCATCGCCGCGCGCCGCCGTGGCTTAATCCGAGCGACGGCACGAAAACGAGAGCTGTCAGGATGATGGATCCGACAAATAACGGCAGTGAATACTGTCGCCAGAATTTATACGGTATGCGCAGTCCGAAATAAAGCGCTATCGATCCTCCAACAAGGCCAAGAACGAATTGACCGAAGATAACTCCGTAGAATTTGGTTTCGTTTTTCGCAAGAATGCCCAAGGAGGCAGATGTAAACATGACAACGCCGATCGCCACCAGTGCGATAACGATTCCAAAAAAGATCCGATCAATTCCTTTTGTCTTCATCTTTTAATTCTTTAACTGATTATCGAAATAATAACTCCTATGACGGCGGTAATGATGCTCAAAATCCAATAACGCATAGTCACTTTGTATTTCGGCCACCCGATAGCTTCGAAATGATGATGAAGCGGCGCGAACAGGAAAATTCTTTTCCCTTTTCGCAATCGGCGCGATGTCATCTGAATGATGCCGGAAAGCGATGTGATGAAAAGAGGAAAGGCGATGATCGGCAGGAGCAATACGGTATCGGTCAGAAATGCGATTACAGCAAGGGTGACGGTAAGTCCGATCATTCCCGTTTCTCCCATGTAGAATCGGGCAGGAGGAATATTAAACCACAAAAATGCCAAAATTGCTCCGGTAATGACCGCACATAAGGCCGCCAAATTCAATTGATCCTTGAAGAAGGCTATCAAGGTATATGCCATGAAAATCGAAGCCATAACTCCGCCCGAGAGCCCGTCAATCCCATCGATCACGCTTGAAGACCAGACGCCAAGCATAATGATCATGAAAAAAGGAATAAAGAGAAATCCAACATGGATGAATCCGTACCATGGAATATAGAACTCATGTATACCGAGCTTAGCGAAGAACCACCACCCGATCGCAAGGCCGAGTATAACGATGATACCGATCTTCAGATAACGCAGGATTATGGGATCGCGTGTCCACTTACCTTTGCCGAAAATCTGCAGGAAATCATCTCCAAGACCAATAAGCGACGCTGTAAGAAGCGTAAACAAAGGAAGAACAGTCTGATTGCGGCTTATAAAATTAAGCTTGCTTGTAAGGGGCGTATTGAGAATAGAGTCCGAGAGAATAACCAGAAAAATAGTGATGATAACCGACATCCAGATAATGATTCCTCCCGTCCGCGGAGTTGAAAGTTCGGATGCATCGTCATGAATATCATGGAACCGGCTCACAGGAACGTTCTCTTTTCGCGATACGCGACGCCACATTTTGTACTTATAAAAATAATGGGTTGCGACAGGGGTCAGTAGGATTCCGACGATAAAGCTTGCTGCCGCGGGGAGAAGTATTTTTAAGGCGTTAGTCATTCGTTGTTTCGGCATTAATGATTCCTTGTAATTGATTCTGTATTTCGCGGTAATTCGGCAACGCTTCAATCGAAGATGCTCCCATATAGGAAAGGGCATCAAATGAGGGTCGATACAGGATACGCCTGCTGTCTTTCGGATCTACGATTTTTTCTATCAATCCTCGTACTAAGAGGTTTCGCAGGATAAAGCTTGAATTGACTCCTCGGATGTAATCGATTTCGCTTCGCGATACCCCATTCTTATAAAGAACGATAGAAAGAGTCTCAAGAGCGGCTTTCGACAGATCTTTCGTTATCTCCTCTTTCCTGATTGATTCGATAAGAGGGCTCAAATCCGCTGAAATGCCGAGAACAACGGAATCATCCTTGCGAACCAGAACCAATCCCCTGTCTTTGTAGGATTCGGAAAGTTCCGCCAGAGCTTCCTCGATTTCTTCGATCGTCGCATGCAAAAGATCGGCCAGTTTCTTGACCTGTACTTCTTCGCCCTTATAAAAAAGCAATCCTTCGATTTTTGATTCCAGTTGCATATTATTCGATAGTTTTTGATAATTCCTGCTTGCTCATCTCGATATCTCCAAACGATGCATTTTGAATGACATCGATGATACCTTCACGCACTAATTCTAACATGGCAAGAAATGAAACGATAACATGAACCTTCACTTCTTCTATCGTCTCACCTTTGTGACTTGCCGCAAATTCGCGAAATGACATATTCATGGCGGTTTGGATGCGTTCAGTGAGACCTTCG
The DNA here is from genome assembly GCA_040384805.1 of Patescibacteria group bacterium. GTDB lineage: Bacteria > Patescibacteriota > Minisyncoccia > Phycocordibacterales > UBA9973 > UBA8515. The sequence continues at coordinate 86,625 of JAZKIP010000001.1, forward strand.
ATCATGTGATCGATACTGATCACCTTTTTTACCTCCACCTCAGGCAGAGGAACGATCTTCTGCGGAGCATGAGACAAAACGTCGCTTATTCCTTGCAGCATGTTTTCAATCGTCATCCCGGGATCAGGAGAAAAAAGAGGCTCGCTCCATACACGCTCAGGAGGAGTAAAGATGATCTTCATGCCGAATGTATTCTTGATATCAATAGTTGCATTCTTGATGATCTGATAAAGGGCAAGACGCTTTTCCAAGTCAACAATCTTTTCTTCTTCGTCGTCTGTAAGCGCGAGACTTGGCAGAAGGGATTTCGATTTTATAAGTATCAAGGTTGCCGCAATCAGGATGAAATACGAAATATCGGCGATTCTTTTTTCTGTATCATTCTCTGACAATGACTTGATATATGCGATGTAATCGCTGGTTACTTCTGCAAGAGATATTTCATTGACGAAAAGCTTGCGTTGTTCGATAAGGGAAAGCAGAAGATCCAGTGGCCCTTCGAATTGGCCTGCTTTGACTTTATATGCTGATAATGTATTTTCATCTGTCATAATAATTATTCCTTTATCTTCTTCGCAGTCTTTGCAAGCCATGCGTCATCTGCCCGCTTGTAATCATGAGAAGAAATATATCCCTCATAAGTATCGAAGAATTTATCAGGTTTTCCTATGTTCTGTTTCCGCTCTCCTTTTTGAGTGCCGTGCATCGGAAAAAGCTTTGCATGAACATGATTGACTCCGAATCCTTCGAATATCATTCCTGTACGGCCGACATCATCTAATTTTTCATCAAGCAATTTTCCGACTACCTTTGAGGCAAGAACAAGTTTGGAAAGAACATCATCGGGCAGATCGAACGCATAGCTATCATAATGCTCCTTGGTTATGACGACAGTAAATCCTTCGGTATTTGGAAAAATCGTGAGAAATGCCAAATGATCCTGATCTTCCCAGATCGTGTATGATGGCGCCTCCCCTTTTACGATTTTACAAAAAATACAGTCTTCCATGATTATTTTTTAGATATTTCTATACTTAACTCTTTTAATTGCTTGGAGGATACTTCTGACGGTGATTCCATCATGAGATCTTTTCCTTCCCCTGTCTTTGGAAAAGGAATGACTTCGCGGATATTAGGTTCTCCTTCAAGAAGCATTAATAGGCGGTCAAAACCCCAGGCGATACCTCCATGTGGAGGTGTCCCCGTGCCTAAAGCATGGAGCATGTGGCCGAAATTTTTATCGATATTCTCGTCGGTATGCCCAATAATACGAAGGACTTGTTGAAGGGCGTCAGGTGTGTGGTTTCTGATGCTTCCTCCTCCGATCTCATATCCGTTAAGTATTATATCGTATTGGGTTGTCAGAATGTTGCCTATGTCTTTTCTTTCCATAAGACTATTCATATGCTCTGGAATCGGTGCGGAAAAGGGATTATGAGTGAAAGTCCACTCACCTTCGGCTTGTGGATTATCAGACTTATCGGTTCTTTCGAAGAAAGGAAATTCGACAACCCACGCAAATGCAAGAATGTTCGGGTCATCTTTGTCGTTTCGGATATCAGGCCTGTCGTTGCCATATTTTTCCATAGCTTCTTTGTATGTAATTCGGGGAAAAGGAATCTGCTGAATCTTTTTTTCAGGATAAAGCTTCGTTACAAGATCGATCAATAATTTTTCGTTGACATTCATAACATCTTCTTGCTCAACAAAACTCATTTCAAGATCAAGCTGTGTAAATTCTGGTTGGCGGTCACCACGCGTGTCTTCGTCACGCATACAGCGCGCGATCTGGAAATATTTTTCCATACCCCCAGCCATTAAAAGCTGCTTGTACTGCTGGGGCGACTGTGGCAATGCATAGAAAGTTCCGGGGTATAACCGAGACGGCACTATATAATCACGTGCTCCTTCAGGTGTCGATTTCGTAAGTATAGGAGTTTCAATTTCAATAAAATTCTCCTTATCAAGGAAATCACGAATGAATTTAGTAACTCGATGACGATTGCGAATATTCTTCTGCATGCGCGGACGGCGCAGATCAAGGTAGCGGTATTGCAAGCGGTGCTCTTCTCCGATCTCTTTGCCGTCGCTTGTTACATCGAAGTTTGGCGTATTTGAAGCATTGAGGATCTCAATTCCAATAATCTCAAGCTCTATGTCGCCATTAACCACTCCTTCTTTGATATTTCTCTCTGGTCGCTTGTTTACTAAGCCTTTTATTTTGATAACCCACTCTGAGCGGACTTCTTTGACTTGCTCCATTGCTTCCGCATGGTTCGGGAGAACTACTCCCTGAACTTTGCCCGTCATGTCACGCATGTCCATGAAGACAAGCTTGCCTTGGTCGCGCCTGACATCAACCCATCCGGCGATGAGGACTTCTTTTCCAACATGCTCTCCTAAATCTTTTATATATATTCTGTCTTTCATATGTGACCTTAAGCTTAGAGAAAACAAAAATCGCCTCTCTAAACGTATTAAATAATAATACATTTATAGGGGCGATGTTTGTCGCGGTGCCACCCTACTTTTGAACTCTTTGCGCTTTATCGCAAGCAGTGCGGAAGGTTCTACTTGTCCGTCTGGGGCGGATTTTCTTCCTTCGCCTCCCCAGTGTCAGCTGGTTCAAAGGCATATATTTATAGTATCACAAAGATTTCGAATAAAAAAGCTTAATGAATATCCTTCGCGATGAGGAATTCATACGGCACGGAAATGACGAATGTTATGCCCACAAGAATCCAATAAAAGGGTGTAAAAGCGTAATACATTACCTCGTCCTTTTTCCGCATGCCGAAATACCATTTCTGGACAGCAGTCTGGAAAGCATTAAGCGGGATATAAATAATTCCTAAAGCCACGGTCAAAAGAACGCGCACAGGCTTAAGGAGCATGATGGCAAAATAGATAGCGGCTATGATCAGTATGACCCGTATGATTTCGTAGAGCATATAGGCATTATAAATTTACTCCTATTTTATCGCGCACTTCGGTCATTTTCGCATCCATGAAGACTTTCGCCTTGTGGGCACCTTCGCGAAGAATCTGGCGGACAAGATCGGGATCGTTTTCGTATTTTTTCCTCCTTTCCCTCAGGGGAGAGATATATGAGATAATTTCCGATGCAAGCATGTCTTTCGATTCTTTATATCCAATACCTCCATCCTGATATCGTTTTCGCAAAGTGCCGATATCTTCATTGTTGAGAAATAATTTATGAAGAGCAAAAATATTGCATGTCTCGGGATCTTTTGGCTCCTCGGGAGTTTTCGAATCCGTGACGATGCTCATGACAGCTTTCTTGATCTCTTCATCGCTTCCAAATAGCGGGATAATATTGCCATAACTTTTCGACATTTTTCGCCCGTCAGTTCCCGGAACGATCGCGACTGTTTCTAAGATCATAGGTTCCGGCATTTTGAATGTCTCGCCGAAAATATTATTGAATTTCTGTGCCGTATCGCGCGCATATTCAATATGCTGTTTCTGGTCGGCTCCGACAGGAACGATATCGGCATCATGAATCAAGATGTCTGCAGTCATCAGAAGCGGATAGTCAAAAAGACCCATGGTAACCTCTTTGGCTTTCATATGAGCATCCTTGTAGGCTGTTGCGCGTTCAAGGTAAGCGACAGTCGTAATACAATTGAAATACCATGTAAGTTCGGTGACATACGGGAGATCGGACTGCTTGAAGATAATTACTTTGGCAGGATCAAGTCCTGCAGCAAGATAATCCATGGCGATTTCGAGCGTTCCTTGGGAAAGCTTCTCCCTGTCCTGAACTGTCGTTAATGCATGGAGATCGACAATGATGATGCGGCTGTCATAAGCGTCCTGAAGATCAACAAATTGCTTTATAGCTCCGAAATAATTGCCTATATGGAGCGTTCCTGACGGCTGAATACCTGAAACGAGTACTTTTTTCATCCCATATGAGATAGGGATCCTATGATCTCCCATCTGTAAATTAAATAATAAATATATGTCCGCTATAAATCTTCTAAAACATACTTATGTATATCTCATACGGGACACGTATATATAAATCATAGCAAAAAAGACTTTGTTTTGCACATCTTACCCACAGAGTTGTTCATTTTTGGGGAATTTTGAGACTTGCCACATATGCTACAATAGGGACTATGGCAGACAGAAATACCCATCACAAAGCGAACTTACGAGTTCCTCCTCACAGTCTGGAATCCGAGAAAGCGGTTCTTGGATCAATAATGCTTCGCCCGGGAGCTATCCATGAGATCAGCGATATTATCTTTGCCGAATGCTTTTACGCTTCCAAGCACGGGCAGATTTACAACACAATGCTTGAGATTTCAAGTAAGGGCGATCCGATCGATATTCTTTCTGTTTCGCATAAACTCGGGGAGAAAGGTCTTATTGACCAGGTTGGCGGCTCGCATTATTTAAGCGAACTTGCCGATGCTGTTCCGGCATCGACGAATATAAAGCATTATGCGGAAATCGTCGTTAAGAAGCATATTCTTCGCAAGATCATTGAAGCGGGCGCCGATATTTCCGAGCTTGGTTTCCGAGAAGATATCGAGGATGTTTTCGAGACGCTTGATCATGCGGAAAAGCGCATGATGGGAATCAACAACAATGCGAGCAGCCATACCTATACCTCTTTAAAGCAAAGCTTGCCTGAGGCATGGGAACGTCTTGAAAAGCTTCACGACAACAAGGGCGAACTTCGCGGCGTACCGACAGGCTTTCACGATCTTGATCAATATCTTTCCGGTCTCCAAAAATCCGATCTTGTCATTATTGCCGCGAGACCTTCGATGGGTAAAACCACCCTTGTTCTTGATATCGCCCGTCAGACGGCGCTTACGCATGGAACTCCGACCATTATATTCTCCCTTGAAATGAGTACCCAGCAGCTTGTTGACCGCATGCTCGCCGCTCAGTCGAAAGTGAATGCCTGGAATCTGCGAACCGGTAATCTTTCGGCTGAAAATGAATTCGCCAAGATTCGAGACTCTCTTGATCATCTGTCACGCGCTCCTATTTTCGTCGATGACATGGCCGGCAATTCGATTGTCCGCATGCGTTCAGTCTGTAGACGTATCCGCGCTGAGCATGGCTTGGGCCTGATTATCGTCGACTATCTGCAATTGATGTCGACATCAAAAAATTATGACAGTATGGTCAATCAGGTAACTGAGATTTCTCGATCACTTAAGGCCCTTGCCAAGGAATTCAATGTTCCCGTTGTCGCCTTGTCTCAGCTTTCCCGTGCTGTCGAATCACGCGGTGGCCGGCCCCGTCTATCGGATCTTCGTGACTCGGGATCCATTGAACAGGATGCCGATGTCGTCATGTTTATTCACAGCGAAGACAAGGGCAAAGACGAGCATGAGCAGACCCATATTACAGAGATTCTTATCGAAAAGCATCGTAATGGTCCTGTCGGCAAAGTGGACATCTTCTTTGACAAGAAATCAGCGACATTCATGAATATCGAGAAGACTAATATCAACCAATTCGCCTCTTCCTTCGACTCGCCTGCACGCGATGTTGATCACTTTTAAACATATAAATCCTGTAGTAAAAATGGCATTATGTATAACTATCATAAAGAAATAAAAATATGCAGTACATATAAAAGGTCTTTATTAGATTTAACTAATAAAAATGGCAGAGCCTATGCCATTTTTCACTAACGGGATGAACCCCATTGAGCGCCTCGCGGAATATTTTAAAGAATTTCCCGGTATCGGCGAGCGTCAGGCAAAGCGCTTTGTTTATTTTCTTCTTCGCAAAAATCCCCAGTATGTCAAAGATCTTGCCGATGCGGTTCTTATTCTTCGTGATTCCATTCATCAGTGCTCCTCCTGTTTTTTATTCTTCAAAGGGAATGCGGGAGAACTCTGCGACATATGCGGGAATCCCAAGACTGACTCGAGCACACTTATGATCGTAGAAAAGGATGCCGATGTTGAAAGCATCAAAAAGAGCAAGATATATACCGGCAAATATTTCATATTAGGAGGTTTGGTGCCGATTGTAACAAAAGAGACTCCGACGTTCGTTCGGACAAAGGAATTAACAAGAACCATCGAAGAACGATCGAAAACGTCTGATCTTGCGGAAATTATTATTGCTTTGTCTCTCAATCCTCAAGGAGAACATACTGACATGTATGTGCGGGAACTTTTATCCCCGCTTGAAAAAAAATACGGGTTCAAGATCGTATCTCTTGGCCGAGGTCTCTCGACCGGTACGGAGCTTGAATACTCCGACAGCGAGACGATCAAGAACGCTTTGCGGAACAGGTCTTAATAAAATAAAACCGCGCACTGCGCGGTTTTATTTTATTGCTGAGATTTTAACTTCTACGAACGGCTGTCGATGCCCGTTCTTTTTATGGTAGCGGCTTTTCTGCTTGTATTTAACAACGGTAACGGTCTTTGCTTTGCCTGACCGCTGAAATAGCGATTCAACGGATGCGGTAGGTATATACGGAGAACCGATAGTCGTATCGATTCCGTTATCGACGAGAAGCACCTTGTCGAAGATAATCTTATCGCCGAGAGCGAATTCTCCTTCGAGTTTTTCAACTTTAAGAACATCGCCAACGGCAACTTTGTATTGCTTGCCGCCTGTTTCAATTACCGCGAATTCCTTGGAGTCGGATGCTACTTTCTTTTTCTGTGGTGTTGTTTTTGTTGCCATAATACTTGCAAGGAAAGCTCAAAAATAAAGCTTTTCTATAGGGCCTATCATACACAAAAACTTTGAGAAATGCAAGCCAGACGGTATAATCACAAAATATGATATCAAAATACGCTTATCTGGGCCAAATATGGATCGATCTTGACTCCCCGACCGAAGAAGAACTTGGCCATGTGATGGAAGAATATTCTATTCCGAACCTTGTTGGCGAAGAGATACGTTCACGAAATATTCAATCGAAGGTCGATCTTTTCCCTTCTTTTATATATCTTGTTATGCATTTTCCGCATGTAGGCCGCGCGGGAAGCCACAATGCCGATCACGAGATCGACTTTATCATGGGCGCTGATTTCCTCATTACCGTTCATTATGGATTTATACCGTCACTCCATGAGTTTTCAAAGACATTCGAAGTTGATGCGATCTTAGAAAAAAAAACCAGCATTAGCCATGCCGGAATCCTTTTTCTCTCCCTTATTAAGACACTCTACTCCCATTCGCAAGATCAGCTCCGCGACATACATGTTCTCTTGAAAGAAACTGAGAGAAAAATATTCGAGGCTACTGAGCGCAAGACCGTAGTTATGATTTCCAATACCAATCGCATGCTCCTTGGTTTTCGGCAGGCTCTTCGATTCCATAAGAGCATTTTGAACTCTTTTGAACAGAGCGCCATGCGTTTTTACGGCGAAAGCTTCGCCCACCATATTTCACTGATTCACAGCGAGTATGATAAGACACAGGCCATTCTCGACAGCCACAAAGAAATTCTGGATGATCTGCGCGATACGAACGATTCTCTGCTTGCCAACAGGACGAACGAGACGATGAAAATCCTGACCATCATTACATTTCTCCTGTCGCCTTTTACCGTCATCTCAAGCATCTTCATGATGAATACGGATTCCCTGCTCATTTCGTCCCTTTCGGATTATTATCTCGTTGTCGGAGCGATGCTTCTGATAAGCATTATTATCTTTATTTATTTTAAAAAGAAAAAATGGCTCTAATACTCTACAATTCCCTGTCCCGTGACAAAGAAATGTTTGAACCGCTCGGTCACACCGGCACTGTGGGCCTGTATACCTGCGGCCCGACCGTATATGATTATGTGACTATCGGGAATTGGCGCACATATACCTTGGGAGACATCACGGCCCGCGTTCTCTCCTTCGACGGCTATGCGGTGAAATATTTCATGAATATCACCGATGTCGGACATTTGACTGGTGACAACGAAGGTGATGCAGATACGGGCGAGGATCGCATGGAAAAGGCCAAGAAACGCGAAGGGAAAACCGCATGGGATGTCGCTCATTTTTATGCCGATGACTTTTTGATAGGCTACAAAAAACTGAACCTTTTTCCTCCTGAAAAATTTCTCAAGGCAACCGACTATATTCCAGAGCAAATCGCTCTGGTTGAGCGTTTGATGGATCATGATCTTGCATACGCGATCGATGATGGAATCTATTTCAATACAGCCGCATATGAGGCGCGAGGCTTCATGTACGGAGAACTTTCGAATCTCGATCATATCAAAGCAGGCGCGCGCGTTGAGTTCAATCCGGAGAAAAAGAATCCCCGAGATTTCGCATTGTGGAAATTCAGCCCAAAAGATGAGAAACGCGATATGGAGTGGGAAAGCCCCTGGGATATCGGATTCCCCGGATGGCATATAGAATGTTCCGCCATGAGCATGAAGTTTCTCGGCGAGCAGTTCGATATCCATGTCGGCGGCGAAGATTTGAAAAGCACTCATCATCCGAATGAAATAGCACAGTCACAGGGAGCAACCGGCATGGTTCCCTTCGTAAAATATTGGATCCATGGAGCATTCCTGCAAGTTGACGGAGGACGCATGGGGAAGAGCCTTGGCAATGCATATACTCTTCACGATATCGAGAAGAAAGGGATAAATCCTCTTGCGCTCCGCTACTTCTATATGACCAGCCATTACAGATCCCCTCTTAATTTTACATGGGAAGGGCTTGAGGCATCACAAAATGCGCTTCATAAATTATATAAAGAGTATAAAAAGCTTTCACAGGGGAGCAACTCGACAACGAGTATGGCCCATGTTGAAAAATTCACCGAAGCTCTCAATGATGACCTGAATCTGCCCAAAGCGCTTGCGGTGTTATGGGAACTTATAAAAGACGACACCATAGCGGATGCGGATAAGAAAGAGACGCTTTTGCGCCTCGATACTGTCTTGGGCTTTAACCTTTCTTCTTTAAAAGAAGAAATTATCCCAGTGGAAGTGACGCGTCTTGTGGCGTTGCGAGAACAAGCTCGTCGTGATAAAAAATGGCAGGAAAGCGACGCTTTCAGAGCCAATATCAAAGCTCTCGGCTTTGATATTGTTGATACCGATCACGGTCCTGTCGTCTCTCCTCTCTCGTAGGCAAAAAAGCGCGAAGCGCCTAATCTTGTTCCGCTCTCTATTGACGAGTAATCACAGGCTCTTCCCGTGTCATGCAATGGATCGCTCCTCCGCCGTAAATAATATCCGAGCAATCAATCCCGACGCAAGCGCGATCGGGGAAAAGGCTGGAAATGACAGCAAGAGCACGTTCGTCATTGGGATCGTTAAAGAGAGGTACCAGAACTTTTTCATTTGCAATATAGAAATTGACATAGGATGCAGGAGCTTTTGTTCCGTCGTCATATATTACATGAGGCATCGGTATTTTTACGACAGTAAACGGTTTGCCATCGTAATCGCGGGCCTTCAGGAGATCCTCGTAATTTTTCTGCAAAATATTAAAGTTCAGATCAGACTCATCTTCCTCGTATGCGCAGAGAATCGTCTGTTTATCCGTAAATCGAGCTATGTCATCGACATGACCATCTGTGTGATCGTTAATGATGCCTTCGTCAAGCCAGACGATGCGTTTTGCTCCGCAATATTTCGCTAAAATGCTTTCTATCTGGGTTTGAGAGAGCTCAGGATTGCGATTCTCGTTAAGCAGGCACTGTTTGGTAGTAATGAGCGTCCCCATACCGTTTGATTCTAGCGCCCCGCCTTCCATATAAAGCGGCACGTCGACCATCGGCTCTTTAATCACGCTTGAAAGAGTGCGGAAGACGACATCATCCTTCAGAAGATCGCCGAATTTGAAACCATAGGCATTATATCGCCATTTCAACCACGAAAGCTTTCCCTTCATATCTCTCACAAAGAAAGGTCCGTAATCGCGAAGCCATACATCGGCGTAATCAGCCATATAAAAGAGAACCTGCGTCTGATTGACACTGTGCGCATGTAACCGTGATTCAATATCTTTTCTTGCTGCTTCGTCGCGAACAAGTAATTTGACCGTCTCGCTTTCCGCTGCATGTCGAATTATTTCTATAACGGCATCACGGGCTTTTTCTATTCGCTCCGGAAAGGTGATAGTATCTTCCGGCCACGCAAGCCAGACAGCGCGATGCTTTTCCCATTCGGCAGGCATGGTAAATACTGTTTCCATAGATTATTTCTTCTTTTTGCCGAGGGCTTTCTTCATCGAGGCGTAATGATCGACATTCTGAAGCTTTTTAGATTTTTTAGTCAATTTCTGATGAGTAAGATCCGAATATGTATCAGGCCGCCTGTTGCGCAGGAATCCCCAGCCTTCCTCATAGAATGCGTTCCTGGAAAGATCAAGAGTGGCTACGATAACTTCATCCTTGTCTGACGATGCTTTCTTGAGAATCTCTCCGAAAGGACCCGCTATGAATGATTGCCCATAGAATTCCATATTGCCTTCCCGTCCGATGCGGTTTATGGCAGCGATATAAACGCTGTTTGCGATTCCGTGAGACCGTTGGATAGTTTCCCACGCATTATGCCAGTCTCCTTCTGCTTTGTAATCAACAATATGGCCGATGGCAGTCGGGTAGAAAATCACTTGAGCGCCTGCCAAACGGCTCATACGGGCCGCTTCAGGGAACCATTGGTCATAGCAGATAAGAACCGAGAACTTTACGCCATCGATTGAAAATGTCTTATAACCAAGCTCTCCATGCTCAAAATAATCTTTCTCGTAGAATCCCGGATCGTGCGGGATGTGGATTTTGTGATAATGCCCGATAATCGATCCTTTCTTATTGATGACGACTGCTGTATTGAAGTATTTGCCGTCCTTCTCTTCATAGAACGGCACAATAATAGCGACATGAAGTCGTTTTGCTGTTTTTCTCATGGCCGCTATGGTTGCGCCTGAAAGAGGCTCTGCAAAATCATCTTTGTTCTTTTTTTGCCACTGCGGGAAATAGGGAGTTTGAAAGAGTTCCTGAAGCGCGATGATCGCCGCGCCTTTGCTGGCAGCTTGCTCGATAAGAGTGATCGTCTTTGCAACGTTGGCCACGCTATCGTCTGAGACGCTGGTTTGGACAAGTCCTATGATTATTTTCGATGTCTTTTTAGAGACCATATGCTGAAATAAGCTTATTGGCTTCCTCCGGGTAAGCCTTGCATTCAAGGAGGGCGGTGAGCATGAGGGGCGCTACGATCGTGGCATCCGATTCGACGACAAACATAGGCGTGTCTTTTGTCAGCTTATCCCATGTGATTTTCTCATTGGGAGTAGCTCCTGAATATGAGCCGTATGATGTTGTTGAATCGGAGATCTGGCAGAAATAAGCCCATGGCTTTGCCTCCTGTTCCATATCATATTTAAGCGATGGCACCACGCATATCGGAAAATCTCCTGCGATCCCTCCGCCGATCTGGAAGAATCCTATTCCCTCTCCTTCTGAAAGCGTTTGATACTGATCATAGAAATGGGCCATATATTCGATTCCTGATTTTGCAATCAGTGCCTCGAAATCGCCATGTTTAACATGCGAGGCAAAAATATTGCCGAATGTCGAATCTTCATACCCGGGAACAACGATGGGAAGGTTTTTCTCGGCCGCCGCCAAAAGCCAGCACTCGTCGGGATTCCCCTCATGAGATTCTGTATCGACTTTCTGGATAAGATCATAGAAATATTCATGCCAGAATCGGCGGTCCTTGCTTTCGTATGCTTGCTTCCACATGGGAACTATATATTTTTCAACAGCACGGAAGGCTTCGTCTTCAGGGATGCTCGTGTCGGTAACGCGGCGCATGCGGTCTTCCAAGATCTTCGTATCATGTTCCTTTGTAAAATACCGATAGTCGGGAAAGTCGACATAGCTATCATGAGCGACAAGACGAAACAATGATTCCTCGAGATTCGCTCCGGTGCTCGAGATGCCATGAATAAGGCCGTTGCGGATAGCCGGGGCTAAAACGATGCCAAGTTGGGCCGAACTCATAGCTCCTGCAAGTGCCCAAAACATTTTTCCTCCTTTTTCGATATGACGCCAGTAAGCGAGGATAGCGTCCCGGGTCGCACGGGCGTTGAAATTCTTGTAATTCTTAAGTACGAATTCTAGTGTCGGAAGATTGCTGTTCATAATGTGTAATCTTAATTTTATAATCTCTCTATAGTATAGCGTATTCCAAGAATCCACAAAATAGGATCAGGTGCGAGTTGAAAAAGTGAATACTTGGAGCTTTTGCAAGACCCATTGAGGACTTTTCCGTGGGAAAAGATCCAATGAGTGGACTGTTCCTGTAAGGAAAGGTGAGGATTGAGAACAAGATTGCACAGGTCTGCTTTGCGGAAGTAACCGGAATCGACAACAAAGCAGATGGTCCCATTTTCTCGATTCGACTACCAGCCAAACATCTTGCCAACCTCCTCCGGAGTTTCTCTCTTTCTGGCTACAACGACATGGCCGTTCTCGACGATAATTTTCAAAGGTGACGAAAGAAGACAATGATGCATGACCAAAGCGTCTTCATATGCTCCGGTGTCAAATACGGCTATATACATGGCATGACTCTCATCCATTTCATAATCTGGTAAAGCAATGGAACCTGGGCCTGTGTATACATCGTCGGAATCACATGTAGAGCCAGCAAGCCAGACATTCGTGAGATTCTTGTCATTGCTTATATTGACTGGTGCAATCGCCCACTGTTGTTTAATGGCCCATGTATCACAAAGATCGTTCATAAAGCTTCCATCGATAACATACCACTTTGAAGCAGCTGCTTTCTTGTTCGGTATCTTTTTCGTATCGATGACCTTGTATATATTTATCTGCGCAGGCGCAGCTATATATCTTCCCCATTCGCAAATAATATTCGGATGCGGCATGCCCTGCTTCTCTGATTCTTTCTTGATCACCTCGAATATCTTCTCAAGCAGCTTGTCGACGGGATAACTTTTTGTCCGTTCATAGGGTATCGGCATGCCGCCTCCGATATCAAGAGTATCAAGCGACGGATTTTTCTCCTTGAGCTTGAAATAAACATCGAGGGCATACTTGATTGGGCCGATGACATCGGAAAGCTTCTCGATCTGAGATCCTATATGGTAATGAAGAATTTTGAGGTTTTTAAACGATCCCATCTGGAGAATTTCTTTTGCAGAAAATCCAAAGCGGTCAATCGTCTTATTCCAATATGAACTTGCTTTGATCGGCATATCAAGCCGAATGCCGACATCGTATTTGGAATGCTGGAGAAACTTCAGTTCATTCGGGCCTTCAATGATCGGAAATATTTTTGTTCCCTTGTGCTGAAGTTCGTCGATGAGATTCATATATTTGTCGGTCTTCGGGCCGTTACAGAGAATACGGATATTCGGATTGAAGGATTCCTGTTCAAGCATCTTTTTTATCAAGTAAAGGTCGTTATATGAAGATGTCTCAAGATGAGCTCCTTCTCCGACGATTGCCATGATGGCCTCCTTATTCTGGTTGACTTTCATAGGGAAATGATAAAAGAATTTGCCTTTATAGCTGATCTTTTTCGAGAAGACTTGGGCGATATCAAGAAGATCTTCGAGGCGCTCTTCGATGACAAAAGGCATCAGGATCTCAAGCGAGGTTCCCATCTTATCCGCCAGATAACGGACATTATATATATTGTGACCTTCTTTGATGATGAGGTCGCCCTCTTTGTTAAAATCAAAATATTGTGTATTAAATTCCTTTGCACCGATTTTCCACAGCTTCTTTGAAGCGATAGAGCGTTTCGTCATCTTCTTTTATACCAAGCGCTTCTTCTTGCCTGCGCCTGTGAAAAATAATAATACTGTATATCATAGCAGAATCTTCATATATGTAAATAGAAACAGCCCCGACAATAATAATTGTCGGGGCTGTTTCTATTCTATACTCCTTCTTGTTGGAGTTTTTCCACCAGTTCTTTCGACTTCTTTGAAAGTTTCGATGGCATTTTTACGAGTATCCGGATAATGATATCTCCTCTGCCCCCTCGGGATGGCACTCCTTTGCCTCTGACACGGAGGAATTCTCCATGATTGATTCCTTCCGGAATTTTCACCGAGACCGTATTCCCTTCAAGAATCGGGAGGTCGTATTCCATGCCAAGAAGGGCATCGGAAAGTTTGATCGGAAGATCCATAATAAGATTAAGGCCATCGCGCTTAAATACTCCATGAGGGCGGACATTGATCTTAATATAGAGATCTCCTGTTGTAGCACCCTGTAGTGCCTCTCCGAGTCCTGTCATCCGGACCATTTCGCCGTTGTTGATGCCTGCTGGTATATTTACCGTGATCTCTTCCTGTTTTCTCCTGACGCCCGCACCGCGGCATTCGGCGCATTTTTCACTCGGGACTTTTCCGAGACCATTACATGTCTCGCACGAGCGCGTGCTTGAAAAAGATCCGAGGATTGAACGCTTCGTTTCCCTGATCTGCCCGTTGCCGTTGCATGTCTTGCATGTTTCCATCTTCGTACCCGGCTTTCCACCGCTTCCTTTGCAGATATCGCAGAGAGACTGCTTGGTAATCAGAATGGTACGCGAAACTCCAAATATTGATTCTTCGAACGATATGTCGATTTCTGTCGAGATATCGCGTCCGCGGCGCGCTTCCGCTCTCCTGCCCATGCCGCCTCCGAAGAAATCACCGAAGATGTCTCCCAAATCTCCCATGTCGAATTCAACGCCTCCGTTTCCGAATCCTCCAAATCCCCCATATCCTCCTTGTCCACCGTTAAATCCCTGTGGGCCGTCTGCAGAGCCGAATTGGTCGTAATTGGCGCGCTTCTTATCATCTGAAAGGGTTTGGTAGGCTTCGTTGACCTCCTTGAATTTCTTGTCATCACCCTTGTTTTTGTCGGGGTGATGCTTATGCGCGAGTTTATGAAAAGCCTTCTTGATCTCTTCTTTCAAAGCACCTTTCTCAACTCCCAGTATTTCGTAATAGTCTTTTGCCATATGATTAATGATTATACAATTATCTTCTTAAAAAACAAAAATAGTCTTTTGGAAGAGGCTTATACGCTCGACGGAGCGGATATGGAGAAAATTTCTAGCAGGAAATTTTCGTACTCTTCCAGAAGAGCTATTTTTGTTTTTTGGTTATTCCTTTGTAGGATTGTCGTTGACTTCAGCGTCCTTGATCTCAGGATTCTGTTCTTCGGGAATTTTTGATTCCTCGCTTCCGCCCGAGGCGGATCCGCTTTGAGCGGACATTGCTTCGCCGATCTTGGAGAGTTCATTCGAGAGTTCAGTTGTCGCTGTCTTGATCGCGACGCTATCCGTACCGTCTTTTGCTGTCTTAAGAGCATTGACCTTGTCTTCAACGGATGTTTTCACTTCCGCAGGAACTTTATCTCCGTAATCTTTAAGGGATTTCTCAGCGGTAAAAATCATCATCTCGGCAGTGTTTTTCATATCTGCCATTTCTTTCTTCTTCGCATCTTCTTCCGCGTGGACTTCTGCATCATCGCGCATTTTCTTTATATCTGCTTCGGATAAACCTGAGCTTGCTTCAATACGGATAGATTGCTCCTTGCCTGATGCCTTATCTTTCGCTTTGACATTAAGAATGCCATTGGCATCGACATCAAAAGTGACTTCCACTTGAGGAATACCGCGCGGTGCAGGAGGAATGCCTTCAAGAATAAATCGGCCGAGAGATTTGTTGTCAGAGGCCATCGGGCGCTCTCCCTGAGTGATATGAATCTCCACGCTCGTCTGGTTATCAGCGGCTGTCGAGAATGTTTGCGATTTTGAGCTTGGAATGGTCGTATTTCGCTCGACGAGCTTCGTCGATACGCCTCCGAGGGTTTCAATACCCAAGGAGAGCGGTATAACATCAAGAAGAAGAACGTCGCGCACATCTCCCTGTAGGACTCCTGCCTGAACGGCCGCTCCAAGAGCGACAACTTCATCGGGGTTGATCGACCGGTTCGGATCCTTACCGAAAAGCTTCTTGACCGCTTCAACGATCGCAGGCATGCGTGTCTGGCCTCCGACAAGAATGATCTCATTGATCTCATCCATCTTAAAGGGCGATGCTTCGATTGCGCGCTTGGTAATCTCGATCGAACGTGTAATATATTCCTCCGCCAATGATTCGAGAGTCGCCCTGCTCATTTTCAAAAGCAAGTGCTTCGGGCCTGTTGCATCGGACGTGATAAACGGGATATTGATCTCAGATTCGGGAGTCGTCGAAAGCTCGTGTTTTGTCTTTTCTGCAGCTTCCTTGAGACGCTGGAGAGCCAAGACATCCTTTGTGACATCGATTCCTGATTCCTTTTTATATTCATCGGCAATCCAACGAATGATCTTCTGATCGATATCCTCGCCGCCCATATGAGAGTCCCCGTCTGTCGATTTTACTTCAATGACGTCATCGCCGACTTCAAGGACTGATACGTCGAATGTTCCCCCTCCGAAGTCATACACGACGATCTTTTCATTCTTCTTCGTATTGAATCCGTATGCGAGAGCTGCTGCTGTCGGCTCATTGATGATGCGTTTTACGTCAAGCCCTGCAATGGCGCCCGCATCCTTTGTTGCTTTGCGCTGAGCGTCGTTGAAATATGCCGGAACAGTAATGACCGCTTCGGTAATTTTCTCTCCGAGCTTTGCTTCGACATCTGCTTTGATCTTGCCGAGGATCATAGCTGAAATCTCTTCCGGACGTGACCATGCATCGCCGAGCTTCACTTCAACTCCTCCTGTTGATCCTTTTTGGATTTTGTACGGAATCGTCTTTTCGTCTTTCTGGATTTCAGGATCATCATACATGTGACCCATGAAGCGTTTGATGCCGTAGATCGTATTTTCGGGATTTGTCACTGATTGGCGCTTCGCGAGAAGCCCTACCATGCGCTCACCGCTTTTCGTGATAGTAACGATAGAAGGAGTCGTTCGTGCGCCTTCAATATTTTCGATTATTTTCGGCTGGCCGCCTTCTATAATCGCAACTGCACTGTTTGTTGTACCCAAGTCTATACCAATTATTTTTGCCATATGCTTTAAAATTGATTACTAATAAATTTTAATAAAAGTATTATCAGTATACACTCAACTATTATTTTTGACAAGTATTTCGCGACCACTAAAATATTGTTTAATATATAGAATTATATTATACTAGTCAAATACCTGTCCCGTTAGAAAATCAACTAATGCTACAGGTCAAATATAGCCTTTATTATTAAATTTTTTAACGGGATGAAGAAAAAACCCTCAATTCAAAAGGCAATTCTTAAAATTTTGGCCAATAAAAAAGCTATTTCCCTCGATACAATAAAAGACGCTGCAGAGAGCTCTCTTATGCCTGAAATTAAGAGTACTAAGGCAGAGTATGCACTGACCCGTTCGATGAAGAACCTCGTTTCTGACGGCCTTGTAGAGGCTTTCAGTTCAGAGCACAAACAATACTTCCGCCTGACCCCCGAAGGCAAGCATAAGCTCAATAGTCTCACGCTCGATACGGATTCTAGCTTGGTTTCCACGCAATGGGACGGATATTGGCGTATCGTACTTCTTGATCTTCCTGAGAACCGCAAGAGCGAGCGCGAAGCCTTGCGCTACCTTCTGAAGAAAGCGGGATTCATCTGCGTGAAAAATTCAGTCTGGATATCCATGCACCCGTTCGAACATCTCTTTACGAACATAAAGAAGGATCTAGGATTAACAACCGAACTTATCATTTTGGTTACCGACAAGCTTGACGATACAACCGAAGAATCATTTCTGGATTTGATGAAATAGAAAAGAGCCCCGATCGGGGCTCTTTTCTATGAAATGAATTTTATTTTTTGTATTCGTATATGTTTACCCGTGCCGGCCGTACGATTCTTTCCCCTATTTTATATCCTGCTTGGAGAACCCTCTCAACTGTATGATCTTTTGATTGATCATCTGTCGGGACCGTGTCGATCGATTGATGCAGATTCGGGTCAAAGGGCGCATGAGCCTGATCGATCTTCTCTATACCGGATTCAGTGAGAGCCGTTACGAACTGTTGGAATATATATTCGATGCCTGTTCGCCAATTCTGATCGACTTTCTCCCATGCATCCTTGTTTGCGAATGCCATATCAAAACTGTCGAGCACCGGAAGAAAATTTTTGGCCATCTTTTCTTTTGCTATAAGTGAGCTATTGGCGCGGAGCTCCGTCATTTCCTTTTGAAGATTCACATAATCAGCTTTGGCTCTTTGCCATCCTGTTAAGTATTCTTCCTTTTCCTTGCGGACTGTCTTGAGGTCTTCCCTGAGTTTTTTCGTCATATCCTTGCCGGATAATTCTTCTCCATCCTCGGTGCTTTCGACAAAAGTCACGTCGTCAAAGGATTCATCGTTATTCTTATTATCTTTTTCTGTATCTTCCATGAGAAATAGTATACCGAAAAAGAATCTTTTTGCAAAACAGCCGATTACTTATCGAGAGATAGGCGGTAAATAACTCCCTGTTCATCATCTGAAATATATGCAATTTCGTCATCAGTGAATTTTATATCAACAGGCCTTCCGTATTTCTTTCCGTCCTTCCCAAGCCACCCGGTGATGAAATCTTCGGTATCGACATATCGTCCTTGATCATCGAATTTTACTCTGACAATCTTATATCCTGTCGGAACTGACCTATTCCAAGATCCGTGATATGCAACGAGAAGATCATTCGCATATTCCTTACCCCAGCTCTCTGGAATAAACGTAAGCCCAAGAGGCGCTGAATGCGCCTGAAGATCAACATATGATTCCTTTTCCAAGGGTTCCATGCAGGGATTTCTTATATAGGTATTTTTATCGAAATCAGTGTCATGAATATTCTTTCCGTAGCAGATAGGCCAGCCGTAGCTGCCTCCTTTTTCGATGATGTTTATCTCATCAGGCGGGATATTGTCTCCCAGACCGTCACGACCCATTTCGGTGGCATACACTTTATCGTTATGGAGCGTCATGAAAACAGCATTGCGAAGGCCTTTTACATAGGGATCTGTTTTTCCTGTTTTCGTATCGTATTGAATGATCGATCCATGACTGTCATCCTCATGGCAGACATTACAGGATGATCCGATGGATATAAGAAGAATATTCTCATTCGGAGAAGGAAGGAATAATAGATCGCGGGTAAAGTGTCGATCTGTTGATCCGGATGGCAGATCCAGGAGTTTTTTGTAGCTTGAAACAGTACCTTTCTCCTGATCGTAATCATAGCGAACAAGCGCATTAGAGAGAGCCACATATAAATAGCATGTTTCTCGGCAATCAAATGCCATCCCATGCGGCTTGTTGATCTTATCAACAAGCGTAGTATGATTATCCGCGCTACCGTTCTTGTCAGAATCTGCGAGAACCGATATTTTCCCTTCCCCGGGCTGGCTGACAAGCATTCTACCTTTGGGATCAAATTGAATAACTCGGGCGTCAGGAAGATTCTCGGCATAGATATTCATAACAAGGCCTGTCGGAAGAGATAGGTATGCTATTGATCGATTATCGCCATTGCTGCCTTCTTTTTTTACTGTATCCGGAATAGTGATTGTTCCGACTTCTTTTTTAAAAAGGTAAAATCCGAATAGAGTTATAGCTACAATGATAATCACGACAATAATCCATTTTTTAGAAATAGCAGTCATATTATTTTTTGGATTTCTTAGTTTTGCGCGCAGGAACTTTCCCTCCGGTTTTCCGGGCTTCGGAAAGCCCTATGGCGATAGCCTGCGTGCGGCTTTTGACTTTCTTGCCGCTTTTACCGGATTTTAATTTCCCTTCTTTATATTCGTGCATGACTTTGTGAACTTTCCTTTGAGTTTTTGTTTCTTTTTTAGGCATATTATAAAATTGATTATTTTTTATAAAACGACTCCTTTTAAATTATGAACTTTCCAGAAAATATATGCAATATACTTATCCACCAAAAGTAATGACCACGCCTGTTCTTAAAACAAGCATGGTCGTTGATAATAGCCTTTCATCGCTTCCTGTGGCACGGTGCGCGTATGCATAGTTAATGCAACGCAGGAATAGCAAAATTTGATATCTTTTGCCGGTTCAGTTCTGTATAACTCGTATCTCTCCTGTTCTCCACAGCATCCTTTTGTTTGGCATTTGTATTTTACCAATGGAAGCGGCTTGCGAACTTCTTTTTCATCAAGGGACTTATGTTTTATTTCCGGCTGCGGAATATATTTTAAGTCCGTGAAATGGGCTGGACGTTGATAATTTTTTACATTATCATCATCTGGCAAAATACGGTTATGCAGAGTGATTTTCCTGCACGAAGAACAATTTTTTATATCTTCGACCCATGGAGCATACAACTCATATAGTTTATGGTTGCAGGAACCGCAGGTTTTGCATGTATATAGAACAAGCGCGAGCGGCTGTTTGGTAGGTTCTATGTCCATTTGAGAAAATTTTTTCAATCATATCATATATATTATATGTCTGCTTTTACGTTTTCCACAGGTACTAAAAAAGACCCGGGCACAGGGTCTTTTTATGTAGAAATCATTATCGCTTGCTCCACTGTGGGGCTTTGCGGGCTTTCTTGAGTCCGAACTTCTTTCGTTCTTTTTGACGAGGATCGCGCTTAAGCATTTTCGCCTTCTTAAGAGGTGATCGTAATTCTATATCAAATGAAACAAGAGCGCGGGAAATGCCGTGACGGACAGCTTCAGCCTGAGAGTGTATGCCTCCGCCCTTGGCTGTGGCGACAACTTCGAATTTCTCGCTTGGATTTGACTCTTCGAATGCACCGGTAACTATTTTCTTAAGGTCAGCAGTCGGGAAATAAACAGTAAAATCTTTTCCGTTTATGGAATACGATGTTTTGGCTGCTTTAGTAAGGCGCACGACAGCTGTCGCGGTCTTGCGTCGTCCGATAGCGCGTATATATTCTTTTGTAGATGCTTTCTTTTCCATATATTATTCGGTGATTGTTAAGTGTTTCATCATAAGAGGTCGAAGTTTATTCGAAGGAAGCATGCCATACACCCCAAGCTCATAAAGAGCTTTCCATCCCTTCTTAGCGATTATTTCTGCATTCGTAGCTGTCTTGAATCCTCCGGGAAATCCTGAGTAATTTTCATGGATCGTAGTATTCAATCGCGCTTCAGACATGCGGGTCTTCGAAGCGTTAACGATATTTACCTTTACGTCAGCAACGGTATTAGCCGTGTAATCCGCTGATGTCTTGCCCATCAAAGCTTTAGCAGCAGCCGATGCTACGCGACCGAACGTTTTTCCTTCTGCGTCGATTGTGTGTGTTGTTGTCATATTATATAAATTCGATTATTGCCATTTTGCTTGCATCTCCCGCTCGGCGAGGAAGCTTGGTAATGCGCGTGTATCCGCCCGCCTGACCTTTGTATTTCGGAGCGATCGTATCGATAAGCTTGTTGGCTGAGGATGTCAGGCCGTAAAGCCGGGAAATAACGAGGCGTCGGGATGCTAGCGTGCCGACATTGGCCTTCGTGACGAGCTTCTCGATTGTCGGGCGAAGTTCCTTTGCTTTTGCTTCCGTCGTCTCGATACGTCCATGAGCAATCAAAGAAAGCATCAAGCCCTTCAATAAAGCGGTGCGCTGATTCTTGTTTCTTCCAAATTTTCTAACGTTGCTGTGATGTCTCATATATGCTGATTATTTTATTTAAGGGTAATGCCATATCCGCCAAGGACTTTCTTTATCTCTTGGATCCCCTTATCTCCAATGCCTTCGATTTCCAAAAGATCTTCCTTTTTCTTGCGGGCAATGCCTCCGATGGTCCGGATATTTGCTCCCGTTAAGGCATTTAAGGTGCGGGTCGAAAGATCAAGAGTATCAATGCGGGTTTTAAGAATGTCTGTAAATTCATTTGGAGCGGCTACGTCTTTTGAATCACCCTTGCTATCTTCTTCGTTTTCATGGGAAGATTCTTGAAATGACCGCCCGGATAATATTGTAAAGCCGACAATAGCCTGTAGCTGTTCTACCATAAGAGTGATGGACTTTTCAAGGGCTTCCCGAGGTGTAAGAGTTCCGTCAGTTTCAATCGTCATTCTGAGGCGGTTATGGTTAGTTTTATCTCCTACGCGCATGTTCTCGACTTCATAGGAGACGCGGCGGATAGGAGTAAATATTGCATCTAAGGCGATTGTACCGACTTCCATCTTCGCTTTCTGGTGAACATCTTTTGAGACAAAGCCAAGACCTTTTTCAACAGTCATTTCAATAGAAAGAGTATTTTTCCCCGTTACTTCGGCGATATGAAGGTCCTTATTGAGAATTTCTACTTGTCCTGAAACTTCGATGTCCGATGCGGTGACTTCCTTCGGTCCCTTAACGACGAGTTTTACTGTCTGGGGCTCATCGGTCAAAAGGCGGAAACGAACCTGCTTAAGATTAAGTAAGATTGTGATAACGTCTTCCTTGACGCCGTCGAGAACTGAGAACTCATGCGACGCTCCGTCGATCTTCAAGGATGTGATCGCCGCGCCTGTCAGAGATGAAAGAATGATGCGGCGGAGCGAATTACCCAAGGTATGTCCGTATCCCGGGTACAATCCGTCGATTTCATAGACACCCTTGGTGCCTGCTTCTGAAACGATGGATAATTTCGATGGTAACATTATATTTAAATCAGACATATGATATTGATATGCGCGAGAGTAGTCTCGCAATATTATCTATTAAAAGCGAACCTATCGCGTCTGCTTAACGACTATAAAATTCAAGAACCGTATTAAGATCGAGGAATCCTTCGATGTTTTTCGGCTTGCCTTGTATATTTCCGGAAAGGGCGCCGGCATCGAATTTCAACCAGTTCGGAAGCGTATATTCTTTCATCTTCTTCTCCATATCGCCGAATAAAGGGCTCTTGCGGCTTCCTTCACGCACTGCAATAGTATCAGCGGATTTTACGCGATACGATGCGATCGTCGTTTTCTTTCCATTGACGGTAATATGGCCATGAGACACGAGTTGTCGAGAAAGGCGACGCGTATGGGCAAGACCCATGCGGTAGACGACATTGTCCAAGCGGCTTTCCAAAAGTTCAAAAAGATATTCGGTTGCGAGCGTCCCTTTATGCGCCACGGCTTCCTTGACGTAATTGGAAAATTGCTTCTCGCTTATATTGTACATAAAGCGAACCTTCTGCTTTTCTACGAACTGAAGCGCGTATCCAGAAAGAGCCTTCGGACGCTTATTCTTCGCGTTCTTGGCGTGCCGGGCCTCAGACATGACGAATTTAGGCGTTTGACATTTCTCAAACACGCCTGATCCTAAACGTCTGCACATTTTATATTTTTGAACTGTTTTCATTTAAATAAATTTTTTAATTATCGATATGATTTAAACTCGTCGAGGCTTCTTCGGTTTCGGTCCGTTATGCGGTACCGGAGTGACATCGCGAACGGATGATATATCGATATCAAATGCCATGAATGCGCGTATTGTAGGCTCTCGACCGCTTCCGACGCCCTTTACCTGAACATCAACCTCCTTGATGCCGAGCGCTTTTGCTTTTTCTCCGATAACAGATCCCGCTTTAGAAGCTGCGAACGGGGTTCCTTTTTTTGCTCCCTTGAATCCAAGCGACCCTGCCGATGTCCAAAAGAGCGTGTTTCCTTCCTTATCCGAAAGCACGACTTTCGTGTTATTGAATGTTGCTTCAACATGAAGCGTTCCTGAAACGACTTTCTTCTTCGGAACTTTCACCGCAGATGAAACCGGACTTGAATCTTTTTCCGAGACAACCTCTTCTTTTTTATTTGTGATTTTTATTTTTCCCATAATTATGTCTTAGATTCCTTTCGACGGCCTGATGCCATAGTCTTTCGTACGTTTCCTCTGATTGTTCGAGAATTCGTCTTTGTTCTCTGTCCCCGGGCAGGCAATCGGCGCATGTGCCTGACGCCACGATATGCTTTGATATCTTTGAGCCGTTTGATATTGGATGCGACTTCTCTCTTAAGAGTTCCTTCGATAGACATTGTTTCAATAACTTTGCGGATGGCATTCTCCTGATCAACAGTAAGAGCGTCCCCTTTCATCGTAGGATCAATCTTGACTTCCTTGAGGATCATGCGAGCTCGCGAGAGACCTATACCGTATAAAGATGTAAGGCCGATATCGAGATGCTTGTTGTTTGGAATTGTTATACCGAGGATTCGCATAAATAATTATTGTTTTTGCTTGTGCTTAGGGTTTGAACAAATGACGCGAAGATGGCCTTCACGCTTGACTAATTTGCATTTTGCACAGATTTTTTTAACTGCGGATTTGATCTTCATGATGCCTTAACGCTAAACAAAAACAGAGGGCTTGTACCCTATATTTCGATTCAAAGCGTATATGTGGTTTATCCTAACATTATTTGAATAAGTTTGCAAGCCCCGTACTCATAATGCTTACTGTCTTTTAATGATCCGGCCCTTGCCTCCGTAGGGATCAAGAAGGACTTCAACCTTGTCTCCCACCAGAACCTTGATACGATGCATTCGCATTTTCCCCGCAAGGTACGACAGGATGATTTTATCATTTCCTATGTCAACTCGAAACAGTGTATTGGGAAGAGCTTCCATAACCGTGCCTATGACCGTATTATTGTCGTCTTTTTGATTCATGTATATGTAGAGATAATAACAAAAAATGTCAGCAACGTCAACTTACTAGATATCGATCTTGATTTTTTTCGCATCGAATGGCAGATGGCCTTGCCATGGAGGAAATATTTTTACTGTAGCGCTCTTTACTCCTTTATCCTGATTGAAAATGGAAGAGGCCATAACTCGAGGAATCCCAGCCAGACTCTTTTGGATTTTCTCCGTATCTGAATGCCACAGGGCGGTACTTTCTCCCGTAAGCGTAAATGACAGGCTTTCAAGATCTTTTTGAACCGTTTGTCCGGAGTCTCTGAAAGAGAATGACAGCGTATCGAGTTCAGATAGCTCTATCTGGGTTATGTCGCTTGCTTCCTTTGCGTCCGGAATAAAGCGTCTGACAAGAGCTTGTGACAAATCGCTTCGGCGCAAGATTACCGCAGACAAAGTTCCGGCAACTTCGACTTTTGCGTTGGGGGTTGGATAAAGAGCATCCGTTTTTGTCATGTTGGCAAAGGAAAAAGCATCGTTATAAAGAATATATCCTTCCGGAACCTGAGCGGCTATTTTTTTCAGAAGGTTATTCTTGAATGTGGATGAGGCGAAAGCGGTCAAAGCGCCTTTTTGCTCAGAATCAAGCATGTATGCAAGGCCTTGAGCGCCTCCTGAAACAGGGATGGCCGCTTTCGCGTATATCTTGTTATATTTTGGCGTACCTTTGAATAAGACAATCTTGAGATCCTCGGGCATCGCGTTATACACATCGCCGGGGAGGAATGCATGGATTCCCACAGTGACAGCGCCCGGTATGATCTTTTTGTCCTTATCAAGAGTGTATCCCGGTATGGTAATAGCAGCATCGGTCGTATACGATTTTCCTGTTTCATCGGATAGACGCGTAGCAGTCACTAATTTCTGGGGCGTAGGCGTATATTCATTATAGAAGATCGCCTCTCCGGAAGCTTTCAAAGAAACTTCTTCAGCATGCGTCAGTAGCATATCTTTGTATCCCGTATCCGATATTATCATTATTTCAAAATGCACAGGACCTGCGTTTTTTGAAGCTGTAAATTCATCCTGCGCAAGGGTCAGACGATCTGTTCGTTCAACAATAGCAACTTTTGCATGCTCAAAAAAAACAAGGCCCCAATATCCCGCAGCTATGACGAGAACGCTTGCGAGAACAAAGAAAAGAGTCTTGGGCTTTTTCGGTCGCGGCGCTCGAGGAGCGCGCTGCATCCGTCGCGAAATCTGAGGCGCTCGCTCGGGCCGGATCTCTTCTCTTTGGTCGTGGAGGATGGTAATAATATTGGCCTTATTCGATTTTATATCTTGGATTTTTTTCGGCATGTTATTTTTCCATCTTACGCGCAACGCTTATCGCTTCTATCATCAGAAACGGATCGCATACTGTATTTTTGACGGCGCACATGTTTAAAAATTCCGGCCCTGAAAAGGAGACCACTCGGACTTCCCGATCGGGGCGAAGGGATCGAAGATATTCCTCGTTTCTTAAGAGTCCGGCAAACCACCCCTCGACATCCGCATCGGCTGTGAGAAAAATAGTTTCCGGAAAGGAAGCCGAGGCGCTTATGGCGCTGATGCTTTTCCGGAAAGCGTCGAGCCAAAGCTTTTCCATGGAAGCGAAGATCGGGCCAAGAGATTCCTTTTTCTTATGAGAAAGAATGCCTGACAAATAAAGACCTGCTACTTCTTGCGCGTCTCTATACTCTATTCCGGCCTTATCGGCCAGATGTGAATAAATATGCCTTTTACCGACAGGAAATGAAATGGAGGTGGTAAGTACGTCTTGTGAGACGAAGGCGATATCGGTCACTTCTCCCCCGATATCAATTAGGATATAGGAATCAAGGCTTATATAGCGGTCTCGAACAGCAAGGTATGAAGAGAGAACAAAAGACGAAAATGAAACGGGAGTATCATGGAATACGCTAGAGAGCGCGAGCCGTATCGCGTCAAGACACGCTTTCGGTGCAGCGGATACAGCCATGCTTATTTCTACCGTTCGTGTCTTCTGCACATCAAGAAGGCTTACGGGGTAACCGTTAAGCGCAATGCCGACGATACGTTGTTCGAATAATTCCAATTCGCTTTCCGCAGTGCCGTATTTTTCCTTGTAGAGATGGCTGAGAAAAGTAACTTCCTTTTGAATCAGTTCATCAGCAAGGCGCTTGGTAAAAACGAACGGATTCTCCCGAGACGTTTTTATTATCCGCGTTTCGGAAAGGTGCCATGGCGACGCAAGCACGCAGACTATAGTTGTGGGAACAACCGCCGCGCTCTTGTATAAAACATCAGCCGTCGCGCAAAGGGCACGCGTCATGTCATCCATGTAACGGTCGAGATTGAAAGCGCCGCGCTCTGTGATCTCAGTGCGAGAAGACGCCACGATCGTTGGCAGTTCCCCGTCGGCATTTTTCGGCAGGCGGACATAGGCGCCGCCCACGCTTCCGGATCCAATATCGAAAATCGCCACTCCGTGTTCTTTTTGTGCAGATGAAAATAATCCCATACTACCGATAGTATACTACAGGATGGATAAAAGATGATAGCAAGATCTTTATTCGAGGGTCGCCTTAATGCGCCTGATCCCCTGCGCTACTGCCTCTTCTTTTACAATTATGAACCGCCCGAGTTCTTTCGTGGAAGATACATGCGGACCGCCGCAGAATTCCTTCGAAAGAGCGCTGCCCTCCTCGTCTTCGATGAAATAGACTGACACGATATCAGGGTATTTTGCCCCGAACTCCATTTGAGCACCGATATTCTCAGCTTCTTTAAGAGGCATAGTCTTCTGTATGACTCGCAATCCTCGCGTAATTTTATCATTGACCCACTCTTCCACCTCTTTTTTTTCCATATCGGAAAGCTTATGGTCGCCCAAAAAGTCGATGCGGAGCCTCTCTTCCGTAATATTGCTTCCTCTTTGCCTGATCGCGGGACTCACAATAGCTTGGAGTCCCGCGAGGAGCAGGTGGTGAGCGGTATGGAGCCTGATAGTTTTTTCGTTGTGATTGGCAAGCCCGCCCTTAAACATCCCGGCTCCGGCAGTACGGGAAAGAGTCTGGTGTTCGGTCATTTTTCTGTCGAACTCCGCACGATCAATAAGTGCACCTGACTCTCTCGCCAACTCTTCCGTAAGCTCTATAGGGAATCCGTATGTTGTTGCAAGAATAAACGGATCGATTCCCTTTTCAAATTCCTTCACTCCTTCCTGCAGAGTTTTTAGGAATTTTCCTTCCTCTG
The DNA here is from genome assembly GCA_040384805.1 of Patescibacteria group bacterium. Taxonomy (GTDB): domain Bacteria; phylum Patescibacteriota; class Minisyncoccia; order Phycocordibacterales; family UBA9973; genus UBA8515. Next base: position 114,473 of record JAZKIP010000001.1, read on the forward strand.
CTTGAAAAATAACTTTTATATCAACCGTACCGAGCTTTTCATAGAGCGAGCCGTACTTGCTGATAAAATAATCGATGATCCTCTCGCCTATTGCAGGATCAAGACGGAGGGTCTTCATTTTAAAAACCGCGCGGCGGACAAGACGGCGCAAAACATAGCCCTGATCCTTGTTCGAAGGCAGGACCCCATCCGAAATCAGGAAAGTCGCGCTTCTCATATGGTCAGCAACGATCCGCGCTGTTTTTTCATCATATGCGGAAGAATTTTCCCTCATGAGCGCCATGACCGGTGAAAATATATCCGTATCGTAAATGCTTTCTTTTCCCTGAGCGACGGCAGTTACGCGCTCAAGACCTGCTCCCGTATCGACATTCTTGTTGGGAAGCCCTGAAGAAACATGTCCGTTCTCCTGCTTATAGACCATAAAGACATCATTCCAGATCTCGACGACTTTCTGCTCATCTTCGGCTTTTTCAAATTCTGCTTGATTCATCTCTCCAAGAGAACCCGTAAGATCATAAAACATTTCAGTCGAAGGCCCTGCCGGAGAATTCAAGCCCGCGCTCCACCAGTTTGATTTGGAACTTTTAAAATAAATGCGGTTTTCCGACATGCCGAGAGATTTCCATAATTTTACCGACTCGGTATCGACGGGAACTTTATCGCTTCCTCCGAAAACAGTTATATACAGGCGTTTCGGATCAAGGCCAAGCCCTTCTTCCCGGGATGTCAGAAATTCATAACTCCATCGTATCGCATCTTCCTTGAAATAATCGCCGAGCGACCAGTTGCCCATCATTTCAAAAAAAGTTAAATGGGTATTGTCTCCTACTTCATCGAAGTCGACGGTCCGCAGGCATTTTTGAATATTGACAAGCCGTGTCCCGTCCGGATGCTTTTCTCCTAAAAGATACGGCATCAGGGGCTGCATTCCTGCGATATTAAAAAGAACCGAGCGATCGTTCTCGGGTACCAAAGAAGCGGAAGGAATTACGGCGTGCCCTCTCGCCTTAAAAAAAGCGAGGAATCGCGACCGGATTTCATCTGATGTCATAAATCAATACTATACTAAAAAGGAAAAACGGAAAAGCTCCTACTCGGGAGTTTTTTCCTGATGATTCTCTTCAAAGCTGCCCTTGAAGAATTTGGTTTTGCGCAAATGTTGCTCGACGGACCAGAGAACAATGAAAATAAAAAGGGTCAGAATCGTCGCGATGATCGCAATAGCAAAGAGACCGAATCCAGATGCCATACCGATTCCCGCAGATACCCATAATCCCGTCGCGGTTGTCAGGCCCATTAATTTAGAATCCTTGGTGAAAATAAGACCTGTACCGATAAATCCAACACCAACGACGATTTGCGAAATAATCATGAGAGGATTCATGCCGGAGAAATTAGAAAATGTCTTCACCATTTCGCCTGACACAATCACAAACAAAGCTGAGCCCATGGATACAAGCGCATATGTTCGCATTCCTGCGGTCTTATGCGCTCGCAAGCGCTCAGTGCCAATTATCATTCCAAGCACCAAGGCAACCGAAAGACGAATAAGAATATCGATCGTTGCGGTGTCAAAGATATTTTCCATATGCTTTATATTATACTATTATGCCGCCGCCAAGACAAAGATCATTCTCATACACTACGATCGACTGGCCTCGCGAAGCAAGGACAGGATCCTCGAAAGTAATACAGGCCTCTGTAGTGCTTTTTATATCGATCGAACATGGCATGTATGTCCCATGATAGCGAATTTGAGCCGTGTAAACATTATTCTTGCCGGGAATGCCTGAGATCCAATTGACATGAGTCAGATCGTAGGCACGGGTCATGGCAAAAGGAGAGTGATAGCCGGAATCGACGGTGATCGTATTGTCCTTTACGTCTTTCGCTATTACATAGAGGGGCATGTCGGAAGATGAATGCGCATCAATCTTAAATCCGTGCCGTTCGCCGAGGGTAAAAAAGAGCGCGCCGTCATGGGAACCGATCCGAGCACCATTCCTGTCGAGCACTTTCCCCTTTTGGGGCTCTATATAGTGTTTTAGGAATTCTTTCATATCAAGCGGGCCTAAAAAACAGACCCCTTGGCTGTCTTTTTTTTCTGCAGTCGGCACTCTGAATTTCCGAGCCAAAGCCCGGACCTCTGATTTTTGCAAGTGTCCGATCGGAAAAAGAACATGCTCCAAGTCTTCCTGTGTCAAAGTCCATAAAAAATAACTCTGATCTTTCTCTTTATCTTTCGATTTTCTCAATTCGTAATTGGCAACCTGCCTATCCGTCAGGCAGGTTTGTAATTGGCAATTATTTAAAGCATAGTGTCCTGTCGCGATGTAATCCGCCCCTCGCTCGCGTGCAAACTTCCAAAAAATACCGAATTTCACCTCGCGATTACACATCACATCAGGATTCGGAGTGTTGCCTTTTTTGTATTCTTCAATCATATAATCCGCAACCCCGTTCTTGTAAGCTTCTTCAGCGTCGCACTCAAGAAACGGTATGTCCAAGCTCGCGCAGACTCGCATGGCATCGCGCCTTTCATCGCGCCATGTGCATTCTATAAAATCCGGAGTCCATGTGCGGATAAAGACACCGACGACATCATAGCCCTGACCTTTAAGAAGCGCCGCGCTTACCGAAGAATCGACTCCGCCTGAAACGCCGACAAATACTGTTTTCTTTCTCTTTATCATCATAGCAGTATGTGTTATACATCCAGCCTCTTCCATCGTGCGAATATTCCCGCAGGGAGCAAGCGTTTCGCATCTTTCTCCTGTATGGCAAGCTCTCCCATTTCAACTGTGCCCCGATGGCCTTTCATCATATCCTCCAGATTATTCTGATACACTATCGAGGAATATCCGGCAGTATAGCCATTTATCAAGATAAAAAGAGGATCGTCAGAAAGCACCTGTCGGCAAAGATCCATCAAGGTGAGAAAATGCTCCTCGATCTTCCATAATTCATCATTGGGCCCATGTCCGAAAGAGGGAGGATCCATGATGATCGCATCATATCTGCGCCCGCGTTTTACTTCCTTCTTAAGGAATGCTACGACGTCATCGACAATCCAGCGGATAGGACTTTCCTCTAAGTCCGAAAGTTTTGCATTTTCACGAGCCCATGACACTGCAGTTTTCGAGCCGTCGACATGGCATACGTCCGCTCCGGCGCGCGCGCTTGCAAGCGTCGCTCCTCCCGTATACGCAAATAAATTCAATACTTGCGGTTTTGTTGCGCTATTCGTCATTCGTAATTGGTAATCTGTAATTACCTTTTCAATCCACTGCCAATTTGAAAGTTGCTCGGGGAAAAGGCCCGTATGCTTGAAGGATGTCGGTCGGATGGAAAAAACAAGACCGCCGAACTCTATCGTCCAGCTCTTGGGAACATCGCTATTCGCGATCCATGTGGTCCGGTTTCCCGTGCGGAGAAAGACAAAGTCGGCCGCTTTCCAGTGCGTATCGTCAAGCGTTCGCCGCCATAATGCTTCAGGATCCGGACGCTTCATAAGATATGATCCGTATCTTTCAAGCTTGAGTCCGTTTCCCGAATCAAGCAGCTCGTATTCTTTTTGCGGGGTTGTTTTTAAAATCATCGCAGGTATGTATCAATATTGCGCTTATGTTCGGCGTATGTACGGGCAAAGTGTATCATGCCTGTTTTATCATGCAAATAAAATAGATAATCAGTCGACGATGGGCGGAGGGCGGCAGTGATTGCAGAAAGTCCTGGATTGGTGATCGGCCGTACGGGCAGGCCCTTTGCTGTGTATGTTTCAGGAGCAGCATCAACCTGTAGCGGCATGCCCAGATCGAAGCGCTTCCATAGAATTCCGGAGATTGCATGGGAATCACCGTCTCCGCGAGCCTCTTTCTCGATAATAGCCGCCATCGAGAGGATTTCCTTTTCTGTATATCTCGACTCGGCGAGAGAGTGCTTAAGCGATGCTGTTCTCTGGATGAAAGTATTTTTCAGGGTCTCTATCACCTCTTGGGTCGTCGAAAGGCGGTAGAAGAAATAGGTGTCAGGGAAAAGGTATCCTTGCGACTGTGCGGTCTCGGCGCCAAACTCATCAGGGTCGAAAGCGGATAATTTTTCCGCCAAGATATCGCTCATCTCGGCATTAGTCAAGCCTTCGCGCAACGTGATTTTCAGAGGATCGACATTATGCATTCCATGAGAAAGCATCCATGCCACGCGGAATACAGACGTACCAGCTTCTATAAGATAATCTCCGGTTACGATCTTCCTGCCGCTTGCAAAAAGTGACATAAAAAATCTAAAACTCTTTTCCGACCGTATGACATTCTTTTCTTTCAATTCTTTCGCTATTTCAGGCAGGGTTTCGCCTCGCGCGACGTGAATCGTGTCCGAAGACAGGGAGCCACGAGAGAGGAAAAAGAAAAGTGACATTATGATCGCTACCGAAGCGATAAGGAACATGAGCAATCGCTTCATAGAAAATTGATGCACAGAAGGTTGGATAAGGGGGTCCATGGACTATTGAGGCAGGTTCGCAGGCGGCTTGGCAATCTTCGATTCAATGCGCTTGAAGCTTGGAGTCTCTGAAACCATGCCAGGAAAGTGAAAGATCGTGGCAAGTTCTCGAGTAGACATTACAAAGATTTGCGGTTTGCCTGACGGGAAAAAAGCGTTTAATATTGCCGGGTACTTTATGCTGTACTGAATTGGCGGATGAAAGAATGTCCGCATGCGGTAAAAATCAAGCATTCTTTTCTTGATTTTGGTAAGGGCAAGTCCGGTCGGATCGGACCATGGCGCGTCGAATTGGGTTGAGTTGATGCGTTCTAATTCATTGACATTCGGCTGGGCATACTGGCGCCAGATAAGACGCGAGGCGCGGCGCAGATTGTTGAACTGCTCTTCGGTGCACAATCTCTTGTCCGATAAAGTAATAACGCGTATGCCACAGTCAAAATGGATGAGGCTTGCATTTTCAACCATAATCTTAATTTGATTCTTGAGAGGATCTGGCGTACGCATATCCATGCCCATAGTATCTCCATTGTCGTTCTTTTGGACGCGAGTATAAGGCTTGAGGAGCTGTTCTATATATTCAAATGTCGCATCATAAAAGTTGATATGCTTGCCTGTCTTATGACTATGATATGTTTTGACATTCCAACGGATAATAATTTGCACCCACATTTGCTGGCCTCGCGGGAGTGACCCCAAGAATTCGATAACCGGCGTGATCGGATCAATCTTGAATTCTTCCTTTGTACCGCTTTCCATTTCATCCATGTCCCGATATGTCCTAATAGGGAGAAAATCTTCTTTTAACTTTGTAAATTCGCAACCCCACATGTTCCAGTCCCCATTTTTTCTATATTGGGGAACGTGCAGAGTATAATCATCGGCTTCGACGACTTTAGCCTGCGGATACTGGGCATAGACTTGCGTCTCAACGAGATCACGCATGCGAGTCGGAGTCCTGATAAAAAAATGAACCTTACCATCAATAGAGACGATTTCAAGAGAAAACCAGAACCATGGAGCACCCTGTACATACTGTTCCCAAAAACCCTTGCCGCTTTTGTGGTAGAACGCATTTGAGAAAATAAGCTCCATAGCCGCCGGAGATTTTATAACATCTCGCGGTACATGGATTTCAAGAAGCACCCACTTGATTCCCAAGATGAAGCGTTCCTGGCGGTAATGATGCCAGAAATTAAGAGCAAGAATTGTCAGGGGAATCGGCATCAAGTATCCGATCGTTACAAGAATAATCTGGATAAGGTTGAAATTGTGTGTTGCGAAAAATTCCTGAATCATATTATTGAGATTGGCTCGGTGTCACTATGGTTGTTGTTTCCGTCGTTTCTTCGCTGACCCAGCCCCCGGAGGTGAATACTCCGATAAGAATCGCTACAATGACAAGACCGATGATGATCATAAAGATATGGATAATGCCGCGTTGATACATGTCGTCAGTATACCATAGCTCTAATAAAAATTCCCCCGATCTCCATCGGGGGAATTTTTATTATTATATTAGGCGGCAGTATAGAGCCCGCTCTTATTTTTCTTGAAGTATTTTGAATTCTGGAGATTGACAAGGATAGTGTTTTTCTTGAGATATCTTTCTTTCATGACCTGATCCACGATATCTTCCTTTGACATCGGTCCGTTCTTCTTAAGAAGTTCCTTGATCACGTCGCGAACAACGCCCGATTTGTATCCCCATTCCGATAGCGCATAGATTCCACGGCCGACAAGCACGAAGCGCGGATCTTTGATCAATTCGTTGTGGCATGTCGCCGTATGGCACTTCTTGTCGAATGTACTAACAACAGCCTTTGCAACTTCGCGAAAATGCATCGGAGAGCCATGCTTGCGCATCATTAGAAACGCATAATCCTTGATGCCGCGCGTCTTGATGCTTGATGATGTAGACTTACCCCATTCTCCGAGCGGATTGCGACTGATCTTCTTAGACATGGAAAGCCATCGGCGAGCGATTTCTTCCGTCCTGCAATGATCGGACACTTCTTTGACTTCGGTCAAGAAGCGATCGATTAATTCGCTTTCAGGAATCAATTCGTCATCAGAAAGATTTTCATAGAGGCTCTTGAGTGATCGGTGAACTTCTTCGGATATATCAGTATCAACTGTCCAACGGGTTTTGAAATGGTCGTCTTCTTTATGCTCCGTGAATTCCTCGCCGAGTGTCAGATATAGATGAATGTGATTCTGAGTCAATTTGTCTTTTGCAACATGATTTAAAAAATCCTGCTCCGATACGACAGCACCCAGCGAATGCATGAGTTTCTTAAGTTCTTCGAAAACACCCTTCTCGTCCTTGAAGGCCTGTGATTTTCGAATCATGCCAAGAGCAGCGTTTTCGATCTGGCGAACACGCTCGCGCGTGATGCCGTATTTTTTGCCGATCGCCTCGAGAGTTTTTCTTTGGGCATCATCGGTTAAGCCGAAACGGTTAGTGACGACTTCATATGCCCTGTCAGGGAGCTCTGAGAGCATCCGCTTGGTAACTTGTTTAGGTTTAAATGTAACTGTACTTGCCATGCGAGTTAAATATTAGCGTAATAATTATTATTTCTAAATTCATAATATCATTAGTATCAAATAAAGTCAACTATTTGATACATTCTTTGGGAATTAAGGATATTTATTGCTTCTTAACAGAGCTTTTCGACTTGGATCGAGCCTGTTCAGTCAGGAATTTCTTGCGCAAACGGACATTTTTAGGCGTAATTTCAAGGTATTCATCGTCTGCCATGATCTCAAGAGCGCGTTCGATCGAAAGCTTGTATGACGGCTTCACGTTGACAGCTTCATCCGTTCCTGATGACCGCATGTTGGAAAGCTGCTTGCCTTTTGTCGGATTGACGGACATTTCATCTCCCTTCGTGACATTGCCGACAACCATTCCTTCATAGACTTCATCTCCGTGCTCAACATACAGTATCCCGCGCTCTTGAAGAGTCCACAGTGAGAAGGCCACAACCTTGCCTGCAACCATCGAAGTCATTGATCCGACATCGCGCTTTTTTATTTCTCCCGCGTAATCCTTGAATCCTATAAATCGTGACGCTAAAATTCCCTCACCTTTCGTATCGACAACAAATTGCCCTCTGTAGCCTAAAAGTCCGCGAGTCGGAAGATCAATGAGGATGCGAGTAATTCCCTCTTTATCGTTCATTGAACTTATGAGCCCTCGTCTCGCCGTAAGCTTCTCGATAACGGCGCCGGCAAAGGCGCTCGGCACATCGATTGTCACTTCTTCATACGGTTCTAATTTCTTTCCGTTTTCTTCCTTGATGATGACATGAGGCTGAGATACCTGAAGTTCATATCCTTCACGACGCATGTTCTCAAGGAGAACTGCGATATGGAGTTCTCCGCGGCCATAGACAAGATATCCTTCCTGCATTTCTTCTTCATCCGGGGTATCGAAATTTACCCGCAACCCTACATTGATTTCAAGCTCCTTCTCAAGACGCTCTCTGATCTGGCGGCTTGTCACATATTTGCCCTCGCGGCCCGCAAATGGAGAATCATTAACGAGAAAGTTAAGGGAAATAGTCGGCTCATCGATAGCAATCGACGGCAATGCAGGAGTTACTGCATTATCGACGATCGTTTCTCCGATAAAGACATCGGGTATTCCGGCAATGATCGCAATGTCGCCGGTATTAAGAACATCAACTTCCTTGCGGGCGATGCCTTCAAAGGTAAACATCTTCGTGATCTTTGAATTGCGGGAGTTTCCTTTGTCATCTTTGACGATAATAGTTGATCCCGTCTTGATTGATCCTGCATAAGCGCGGGCAATCGCAAGACGTCCCAAGAAATTATCATAGCCCAAATTAAACACCTGAGCCTGAAAAGGCTTGTCGGCGTTAAGAGAGGCTTCAGGCACTTCGCGGAGTATCAGATCAAGCAAGGGTGTCAGATCCTTTGAGTCATCATTGAGCGACTTCTTGGCTATGCCCTGGCGGCCGATGGCATACATTGTTTTAAAATCAATCTGTTCTTCATTGGCGCCAAGCTCAAGGAAGAGTTCTAGAACCTCTTCATGAACGTGATCAGGATTGGCAGCTGGCTTGTCGATCTTGTTAATGATGACGATTGGTTTAAGGCCAAGCTCCAGGGATTTCTTCAGAACAAACCGGGTCTGCGGCATCGGACCTTCCTGAGCGTCGACAAGGAGAAGCACGGAATCGATGGCACGCAAAACACGCTCGACTTCTGATCCGAAGTCCGCGTGTCCGGGAGTATCAACAATATTGATCTTTGTGCCTTTATAGTTAACAGACGTATTTTTTGAATAGATAGTGATACCGCGTTCCTGTTCAAGAGCATTCGAGTCCATAGTTGCCCCTTCCTCTGTCATCCCGCACTGCTTCATGAGCTGGTCAGTGAGAGTCGTTTTGCCGTGGTCAACGTGGGCAATGATTGCGATATTTCTGATTTCTGTTGGTTTCATCCCGTTAGTGATAAATGGCATATGTCTTCGCCACTTTCTTTTTTACTTTAATAATTTTAAACCTCAATATTACATTTTAATTTCCTCGTACAGTATCTATAACAATGCCATTTTATACTACGGGATTCATAACTGCTTAAAACAAAATGCGCCTAAGGCGCGAAAATGTATAAATACTCTATCATAGATTTTATGGTTTGTAAAATTTTTGCATTGAATAAAAAATATCTTCATATGTATTCCTACATATGAAGATATTATTAGCTCCTTTAAAGAGAGATTCTGATTACTTTTGGCTCGGAAAGGGGCCATAGGGTGTTCGGCTTGCTTGCATTGTTGTAGATTGCCACCGAACAATTGTTCCATGTAAATACTTCGTGACCCTTTGTAATGATGAGCTTTATGAGCGTATAATGCCTTGCTGCCAAAACGGGTATCACATCAACCCCATTTTCTTTGCATAGCTCGATATCGCTCTCTCTGGCTCCGATCGCGAAAAATCGAGCATCGTCCTCGTCCTGATTGAATTCCATGAATGTTGCATACGTTGACGGTTCCGGATGTATCAGGTACGTCATGCCCCAGGGTTCAGTGCGTGAAGAAGTAATCTTAATGCTCGTTCCGTCGAGAGTTACCTGATTCATTACCCAACAAAATACCGTTGGGTCGCCTCTCCAATAATCTTTCAGGGCATTTTTTTCCATAAATGCAAGGAAAAGTTTCTCCTCTGCGCTTACTTTCCTGTTTGAAAATGCTGTATCATTCGGTTTTGTGCATGCACAAATACTGAACAAAATACTCATCAAAATAACTCCTCTCATAAAAAATGGTTTTAAGGGTTTAAAATCACTAAACTTCGCAATATGCAAAAATTTAGTCTTATCTCCATAAGACCATAATTTTAATAAAATAGCAATATTTGTCGTTTAGAGAAGTTTTACAATATCGTGGTAGGTAATAAATACCATCAGAAGCATCAGGATGCCGAAGCCGATTGTGTTGGCCATATTAGCCACACTTGGTTTGATGCGTGAGCCCTTAATTTTTTCAATAAGGAGAAAGAGCAATCGTCCCCCATCAAGAGCCGGAAACGGAATAAGATTAATGACAGCAAGATTGATTGAAATGAAAGCGGTAAATGACAGAAGATAGATGAAGCCAAATTGCGCTGCCTCTCCGACAACACCCACGATGCCGACTGGACCCGTTAATGCGGCCATTGATCCATGTCCTGTTACTGCATCATGGATAAGAGTATAGAATCCAACAACGGTTGCAATAAAGACATCCGATGAAAGCTTCAGTCCTTCCCACAGAGCCTGTCCGAGAGGCAACTTCAAGACGCCGATGGTGTCCATCGATATTCCGATGACAGGAACTCCGTCACCCAGATCTTTCGGCACTAGTTCTACGGTCTCCGGCATATCGCCGCGCATATATGAAACAGTAATCGTATCTGCCGCATGTCGTTTAACGAAATATTGGACGCTTTCCGGCGATACGACTTCAGTCATATCGGTCGTAGTCGAGAGTGTCGTGAGTTTATCACCCGCTTTAAGACCTGCCATGTGAGCAGGAGAGTCTTTGATGGTGCTAATGACAGTTAGTGCTTGATTCTCAACAACTGCGCCCTCGGGGACAGATCCGACTGATGCAGGCAGTCCTGACATGAATCCGATCGAAAGAAGGATCCATGCAATAAGGAAATTCATTACGACACCGGCTATAAGGACCGACGCCTGAATCCAGCCGCTCTTGTGCACCATGCTCCGCTTCTTGTCACTACCATTAATAGAATCTTCATCCGGATTTTCGCCGAAGATCTTTACATATCCGCCAAGCGGCAGAAGATTAAAATTATATGATGTCTCCCCTTTCTTAAATCCGAAAAGTTTTGGAGGAAATCCGAAGGAAAATTCATCAACGCGGATACCCGATTTTTTAGCAACAATGAAATGGCCGAATTCATGGGAGACGACTAGAACAAGAAGTATGATTAAAAAGATAAGTATGCTCATGAAAAGTTTATCAGTAGATTATATCACAAAATTATTTATATTTTTAATTATCTCCGGATCAGACAGATCTACAGTCATGGTATAAGAATATATTTCCTCCCTTATCATATGCGTGTCCGCGATTTTAAAGCCGATTTCCGTTAGATTCTTAAAAGACTTTTCATTCTTTGCCACAACTCCTGATTCAACAATCTTTCCGCCTCTTTTTAATATTTCTTTTAAGCGCAGTATGATAATTTTTTTCTGAATACCGTGCCCGCGGAATTTTTCCTTTACAAACCCCCACCGTATACGCCAGAGGTTGTTGTCTTTTTTCATCGCATTGCCGAAGCCGACAGCCTGAGAGTTGACACGCGACAATACGAAAAATTCATTATCCTGAGACAGTCTTCGTTGCCAATCTTCTTTATTTTTATTTTGTTCTTTCTCTAGGTCTTCTTTGGCGAAGAATCCAAACATTTCAGAATCTTTGCCGCTGATTTCTTCAATTCTGAGATTCTTGCAATCTTCCCAATCATTGAGAGTTGCGACTTCTACTTTTATAGGAAGATTTTCTTGATTAGGTTTAGGAGATAAAAACTCATTCATATTCTTATTTTAATTCATCACTTCCGTTTCTTTTTTTGCAAATACTCCCTCGAGAGTCTGATTCGCCTCATCAACTGCTTTCTGGATATCTTCCTTTGCCCGCTTTACATCGTCTTCAGATAGATCATCACGTAAAGACTCTATTTCATCCTGGCGCGCTTTGCGGACGCTGATGCGGGCATCTTCAAGTTTCTCCTTAAGAATTTTAGCAAGTTTGGTACGGTTTTCGGTCGTAAGCATGGGAAATATGACCCGGACGCCGTCACTGTCGGAAACGACCGAGAGACCGAGATTCGAAGCCATGATCGCGCTTTCGATATCCTTGATCTGATTCTTGTCCCACGGTGCGACTCGGAGAGTCTTCGGATCTTCGATGCTCACGCCCGCCACATTCTTTATCGGCATACGGCTGCCATAGCTTTCCACCATGACGCTATCGAGGACAAGCGGCGTCGCCCGGCCTGTATGGACCTGCGAATATTCCTTCGAAAGCCACTCTTCTATCTTTTTTAATTCTTGTTTAAATTGTGTTGTGTTGTATGCCATTCCATGAGAGATAGTCCCAAAGGACCTATCGTAATAATTAAAGTAAGTAATGTTATTTCAGTATATCCGTTCTATTTTTTCCCCGCTTAGTCTTCAACAAGCACATCACTTTCGGGACAAGTTCAATTATACCACAAGCGCCAGATGTTCTAAAATCATTTTAACCGATGCGCCCGGAGTTTTCATATACTGCCGCGCTTTTTCCAGTTCCGTGAGTGAAAAATGAACATCTCCGTCAGTCTTATGCGCCAGGAATTTTCTATATATTTCCTGCTCAATGTCATTGATAAGCGAAATGGCTTCGTAGCGTAGAACAGAGCTGGTATCATTGCTTTTATTTTTGCTTATCAATTGAGCGATCATTTCAATCCGCTCGGATGGTTTCAAGAGAAGAAATCGTTTCGCATCGCCGGAAGAGGAATGAGCACCTTCGATTTTTACAGTATGCGCGCGGGAACGGATTGTATCGAGAACCAAAGACGCGTCGGGAACGATTAAAAAGAAATGAGTATTTTCCTTTGGTTCCTCGAGAATCTTCAAAAGAGCATGTTCCGCTTCCCAGCTGATAAAACGCGTAGCCAGAATGCATATTTTTTTCTTATCGCTTATGTTTTTGTTGTTATGCCACTCCTGAATCAAGGCGTTGTCGCCGATGGCCAGAGTATCATATGTCTGACAGAGGACATCTGGAGAATCATGCGAGATATATCCGCGATCTTCCAGAAACGCCCGAAGCGCTTCGCAGGTCGCATCCCGCTCGCCTTCGACGATATAGCTATGGTAGAGATCCTGCGGAAATACATTTTCGGGGATTTTCATATCTTTATTGTATCCCAAGAGGAAAAGCATCGGCAAGCTCTCCGGAATAGTAAAACTCATAAGCAAGATCGCCGAACGTATAGTCGCGGCCGTTGATATGGATGATGGTTCCTCCCGCTTGAGGGTTATCTTTCGGCTGCGAGTAATAGAAACCCAGATTGTAGAGTGTTGCAAGAATATCCGGGCGATTGCCTATATCATATCCGGCTTTTTCCCATTGAGATATCACTTCCGCCATATACAAGCCGACATATAAATATGAATAGTAGGGATTCTTAGCATCAGTGATGCGATCAAGCCTTTGAGTATCGGCAAGGGAGGGATCGGCGTAATCCGCCGCATGTTCCAAAGCGGCCCCGGGATAAAAAGGCGATGTACGATCTTTTAAATGCCCTTCGATCTGTTCGACCGTTTTAGGCTTGAGTCCAGCGATTCCGAAAGACGTATTGCTCAAAGACGCCAGAATTTTAAGAGGCTCGAAATAGCTTTTAAAAGCTTCTCTTCTGCTGTTGAGGAATCGGAACTGTTCTCCGATAACTCCGCCCAAAAGGAGCCGCGGTGAGATTCCCGCATCAGCTGCCGCCTTTTTTATAATGTCCTGATCCCGGCTGAAAACGTCTCTCATCAGATTCCATTCATCCGTATCGGCCCAATAAAACGCCGATACGGGAAGAGCAAGTCTTTCCGTCGTGTTTTCTCCGCACCTCTGCATAGTGGCCCGAAAAGCCGAATCGTCTGCAAAACGGAAAGCTGCAGCGTCTATCATCTGTGTAAGGATTTTTTCATCCGTACCCCGCGAAAGCGCACGATAAATATTTATAGCAGTGAGCGGAGCATATTTTCCAAGGACATTTATCCGGCAATTAACCGCAAGATCGTCGGCCTCTCCTGCTTGCGGGGAGGATTTAGTGAAATTAAAATATAAATTGCGTTCCGACACAGATCCTTTGACATTGAGCCACCCGAAGCGGATGCCGAAAAAGACAGCGGTGAAAATAAATCCGACAATGGCGAATCCGTACAGAAAGACTCGAAAGGCTTTCTGTACGGTATTTTTTGAAGAGTGATTCATTGCTAGCGCTTGCTTAGTATCGTTTTCTTATATGTATCGAGGTGGTTGAGAGCTTCTCCCGTCCCTTTGGCGACGCACAGAAGCGGATCATCGGCGACGCGCGCTTTGACTCCCGTTCGCCTATAAATAAGATCAGCTAGATTTCGCAGCTGGGACGACCCTCCGGTCATGATGATCCCGTCATCGATAATGTCTGCGGCAAGTTCTGGCGGAGTAAGGGCAAGGACGTCCTTGATCGCGTTTATCATCTGCCGCAATTCTTTATCTATGGCTTTCACTATTTCATTCGTCGATATTTGCGCGGTTCGGGGCAGCCCTTGGATGTAATCGCGGCCCTTAATCGTAATCACCAGTTCTTCCTCAAGAGGCACCGCCGCGCCGATTTTCGTCTTAATGGCCTCGGATGTTTTATCGCCGATGGCGAGATTGAAGGTTTTCTTGATATAGTCTGCGATCGCTTGATCGATCTTGTCGCCCGCGCATTTTACCGATGTCGAGGCGACAATTCCGCCGAGAGAGATTACTGCCACATCAGTCGTGCCGCCACCGATGTCCATGATCATATGGCCCTTTGATTCATTGATCGGGATACCGGCGCCGATGGCGGCTAAGATCGGTTCTTTCACCACATACGCGTTCTTGGCTCCTGCCCGTACGGCCGCTTCGACAACGGCACGGCGCTCTGTCGAGGTAATGCCAGCAGGAACCGATACCATGACATCGGGCTTGAAGAGATTGTATGTGCCGAGGGCTTTCTGGATGAAATAGCGAAGCATCGCTTCGGTTACTCTGTAATCCGCGATAACGCCATCCTTCATCGGACGATAGACGATGATATTTTCAGGAGTCTTGCCCACCATCTCCTTGGCTTCAGCGCCGATGGCGAGAATCGTATTGTCCTGCTCTGAAACCGCGACGACCGAGGGCTCATTGAGAACGATTCCCTTGCCCGGCAAAAAAACGAGAGTGTTCGCCGTTCCCAGATCAATGCCTAATTTTTTAGAAAAGAAAGCCATATATTTATATGAAGCTACTATACCATATTACCTTATAAATTAAATATTTCTTATGGGAGGCGATATGGTACCATACCTACATGTATATCGTGACCGTCATCCCACTGCAGAAAGGTCTCCTTAAAGAGCATCTTTCCTATTTTTCTCAAAATAATATCCCCTTGGGAACGATCGTCACCGTCCCTGTGCGCTCGCAAGAGAGCGACGCTATCGTCATTGCCATCGAGGATGCGCACGCGCTTAAGTCCGATCTCAAAGGCGCCGACTTCAAGCTCAAGAAGGTAACCGCCATCAAAGGCGAGTCTCCGTTCAGCTCTGCATTTTTCACAGCCTGCCGCTTTATGAAAGATTATACAGTAAGCTCGACCGGCGTCATTATCAAGGCTCTTCTCCCTGCGGTTTATTTGGAAAATATATCCCTTCTCAAGAAAGAAACTCTCACGCAGTCCGCAGAGACAGACACTGCAAATATCGCTCAGGAAAAACTCGTCTTTCAAGCCCTGACGCCGGATCGCCTGAGCTTTTATCGCACGCTTATCCGCGAAGCATTCGCTAAAAAGCAATCTGTCTTCATTTGCGTACCGACTCGATATGACATTGAAAAATTCACGGAAGCGCTCACAAAGGGCATTGAGCAGTATGTCTTTGTCTTTCACGGAGATATGACCAAAAAGCGGCTCATTGACTCATACAATGCCTGCATGAGCGAAAGTCATCCGATACTTATGATCGGCACGGGCATGTTCCTGTCGATTCCCCGCGCGGACATATCGACGATCATTGTCGAGCATGAAAGCGCGGATGCGTACAAGCAATTCGCACGGCCGTTTATCGATATCCGCAGCTTCGCCGAAATACTTGCTTCTCTGAAGAAAGCTAAGCTTATTTTCGGCGATACTCTTTTGCGGCCGGATACCCTATACCGCCATGAAGAGGGTGACCTCGGAGAAGTCTCGTCTCCTCTTTTCCGCCTGCCTCAAGCCGAACGTCAGATAATCGTCGACATGAAAAAAGAAGCGGATGAAAAAGGATCGAAGACATGGAATATCCTATCGGAGACTGCAAGAAAAATGCTTGACTATGCCCGCGCACACAATGAGAACGTCTTTCTTTTTTCAGTGCGCAAAGGACTTGCGGGAGTAACGGTATGCCATGACTGCGGACATACGCTTCTCTGTCCAGACTGCTCAACGCCTGTTGTTCTCTATGGCTCCAAACAGCGAACGGCGACAAAGAACGAGAACAGGAGTCGGATCTTCATGTGCAATAAATGCGGCAGGAAAGAAGAAACGGAAATCAGCTGTCCCGAGTGCAGAAGCTGGAATCTGACTCCCTTGGGCGTGGGAACGGATCGCGTATACGAAGAAGTCCGGAACTCTTTTCCTGATGCGCCGGTGTTTCAAATAGACAGGGAAACAACTCCCACCGACAAAGAAACCCGCGCTATCATAAGAAAATTCAATAAGACTCCCGGGGGCATTCTCGTGGGCACGGAAATGGCATTTTCATTCCTTGAATCGCCGGTTACCCACAGTGTTCTCGTATCGCTTGACGGATTGCTTTCGATTCCGAGTTTCACCATAACGCAAAATATTCTTCATATCATCGAAAAGCTCCATTACACCACTCTTCGCACTATTGTCATTCAAACCCGCAATCCAGAAAACCAGATTCTTCGACATATCCTAAGCGGCACAGTTCTGCCCTTGTACAGGGAAGATCTCGCTGAGCGCCGAGCTTTCGGCTACCCTCCGTTTAAAAGGCTCGTCAAGATAACTTTTGCCGGAACGGCCACGCAAACCGAAAAAGCGCGGGCCTATCTCGACAGCGCTCTTGCCGAGTATGATCCTCAAATATTCAGCGCTTTTATAAGCCGTGTCAAGGGACACTATATTACCAACACTGTTATCAAGATCGATCCCCGAGAGTGGCCTCTTCCCCTAAAGAATCCATTGGAAGGGTCCTCGCATCTGAGAAACATTCTGTCTCATCTTCCACCGTCATTTTCAATAAATGTCGATCCGGAAGATCTTTTATAAAGCTTCGAGATGAGAGCCTCGATTCTCCCTGCACAATCTCATCAACGATGATCGGGCGGGCTTCTCATTCGCGATACATACCATGGCGGACAATCTTGCTTCATTGAAAGAGATATGATAGTATATTCACACTATGATCACTGTTATAGAAGTAAAGAAAAACGCAAACGAAAGCAATATGAACCTCGTTCGCCGATTCAGCCGCAAGGTTCAAGAGTCAGGCATCATCCAGAAAGTGAAGAGCAAGCGTTATAACGAGCGCACGGAGTCAAAAGTAAAGGTCAAGGCCGCAACCCTCAAACGCATTGCCCGCCGCAAGAATCATGAGAAGCTCTTAAAGCTCGGCAAGGCGACAAAAGTCCCGACACGAGGAGGAAGACGATAAAAACGTATGAAAGGAGAGGATTTCTGCACGATCACGATACTAACAAAAGGCACGCTTCCACGCGTGCCTTTTGTCTCTATCAAGAATGTTGTGCTGGGACAGGGATACGAACTCGGCATATCTTTCGTAAGCCCTGCCACACAACGCGCGTTCAACAGAAGATATCGAGGCAAGGATACGACGACCAATATTCTCTCTTTTCCTCTTTCAGAAACTTCCGGAGATATCACCTTTGATCTTGGTCGAGTCAGGAAAGATGCGCCTCTTCATGATATGACGTACCGGAAATTCCTGACATATTTGCTTATCCACGGCTTATTGCATTTGAAAGGATTCGAACATAGTAGTACAATGGAAAAAGAAGAGAGAAAATTTCTAAAGATGTTCTCCTAGCGAGAAATTTTCTCTTCTTTTTTTCTATGGCGCGACACACCTACACAGCAGGGATCGATATCGGAACGCATATGACGCGTGTCGTCGTGGCAACTATCAATGCAGAAACAGGATCTGCTGAAGTCGTTGCTGTAGGACAAGCCCCAACAACAGGAATGAGGCTCGGCTATATCACCAATACGGATCACGTGGCCGAGAGCGTCCGCGCTGCCGTT
>JAZKIP010000001.1:132550-200143 GCA_040384805.1 Patescibacteria group bacterium
TTGACAGCAAGATCCGCCGCGCATATCTTTCCATCGGCGGAATCAGCCTCGGATCAGCCGCATCTCACGGATCGGCCGTTATTTCCAAAGCCGACCAGGAAGTCACTCATCTTGATGTTTCAAAAGCTCTCTCTGACTGCGAGGAAAATCTCGAGATTTTAAATAAAAAAATAATCCACGTTATTCCCCTTTCATACAAACTCGATGGCAAGGAGATTCACGGCCGACCTGAAGGAATGCACGGCGTAAAACTCGAAGTGAAAGCTCTTTTTGTCACCTGCCTGAAACAGAATATCGAGGACCTTGTTACCGTTTTAGCCCTTGCCCGCATTGAGATTCTCGACATTATCGCTTCTCCCTTGGCCTCGTCAGCGGTTCTTTTATCAGGCAAACAAAAAGCTGCCGGATGCGCCTTGCTTGATATCGGAGCTGAAACCGTATCGATCGCTGTCTTCGAGAATAGCCTCCTCTTGTCGCTTCAAGTTTTTCCGATCGGCAGCATGGACATCACGAAAGATGTCGCTATCGGATTTCGGATCGCCATGGAAGAAGCTGAGAGTATCAAGCTTGGAAGCGTTATCGGGGGCGATTATCCGAAAAAGAAAGTCGATGAAATCATCGAAGCGCGCCTCATCGACATTTTCGAACTTGTTGAGAACCATCTCAAGCGCATTCGCCGCAATGAATTGCTGCCTGCAGGAATCATCATCACCGGCGGTGGCGCGCACATTAACCGTATCGAAGAACTTGCCCGACGAGAACTGAAGCTTCCCGCGCGCACAGGTCCCGCTGACATATCGGCTCACAATAAATCGAAGATCCGTGATTCATCATGGTATACCGCATTTGGACTCGCACTAACGTCGCCGGAGAGCGGAGGATATGCCACGATCAACAGCTCTCTCGGCGCAAGCGTCAAACAAGTGAAAGGATTTTTTAAATCGCTATTCTCACAACTCCTTCCCTGAATATAATACCGACATATTTTTTAAAATATGTCAAAGCTTTGCATTTTACACTCCACTTGATACTATAAGAAATATATTCGTTCCTGTCCTGTCGGACATTGCCGTTTTTATACTATTAACAATATAACTAAGAAATAATTGAATTTGTATGCCTAAAATCAATCCAGATGTTGAATCATTTGCCAGAATCGTAGTCATTGGAATCGGAGGTTCTGGGAAAAATGCCGTCAACCACATGTATACTTCGAAAATCAAAGGGGTTATCTTTATCGTCATGAATACCGACACTCAGGATCTCCATAATTCCCTTGCGGAGAAAAAAGTTCATTTGGGCAAGAATCTTACCAAGGGCCTTGGTGCCGGCATGAATCCCGAGATCGGCAGACGAGCAGCCGAGGAGACAAAAGCTGAAATCCAGGATGTTATCAAGGGTGCCGATATGGTCTTTATCGCTTGCGGTATGGGAGGAGGCACAGGCACGGGAGCAGCGCCAATCGTCGCTCAGGCCGCCAAAGAACAGGGTATTTTGACAGTCGCGGTCGTTACGAAACCATTCTCCTTCGAGGGCAATCAGCGCATGAAGCTTGCAGAACAGGGATTAGCCGAGCTTGAACGCGAAGTTGACGCCATCATCGTCATTCCGAATGATCGTCTTCTCGTTATTTCCGGCAAGGATGTAGGCTTTCGACAGGCATTCGCCATGTGCGACGAGGTTCTTAAGCAAGCCGTTGAAGGAATTTCAGAATTGATTACGACCCCCGGAATGATCAATGTCGACTTTGCCGATATTAAAGCCGTGATGCATGACGCAGGATCAGCTATTATGGGAATCGGCATTGCTGCAGGCGAAGGCCGTGCTGAAAAGGCCGCTCTTCAGGCGATCAACTCCCCTCTCCTTGATCTTTCGATCTCAGGCGCTCGAGGAGTCCTCTTTGCCATCTCGGGTGGCGATGATCTGACGATTCATGAAATCCAGGAAGCTGCGCGCATTATCACCGAATCGATCGACAAGGATGCCAAAGTCATATTCGGAACGATCAAAGATGAGAAGCTTAAAAAAGGAGAGATGAAAGTAACAGTTATCGCTACAGGTTTCCCAACCGATATGCCGAAGAGATCCCTTTTCCAAAGCACTCAGAAATCCGATCAAACGGTTGCAAACTCGACAAAAGAAGACATTCTACAGGCAGCAACAGGCAGCAAGGATTCCTCAAATGACTATATAAAGAAATCGGACAAGGAAAAAGATGATGATCTTTTCATTGACGATACTGATGACTGGAGCACAGTTCCGGCATTCCTGCGAAGAAAGAAGTAGCTAACATACCAAAAACCGCGCAGGAATGCGCGGTTTTTGGTATGTTATTCTTCCTAATATTCATATATGATATAATACGCTTTATGTACGATTTAATCATCTTGGGAGGAGGACCGGCAGGCGCTGCAGGCGCTGTGTATAGTGCCCGCAAACAGCTTAAAACAGCGCTTATTACGCCTGAATTTGGAGGCCAATCAATAGTCTCGGAACTTATTTATAACTGGATTGGAACACCAGAAATATCAGGAGCCGATCTTGGAGCTAACTTAAAAAAACATGTTCTTTATTACAAAGGGCCCTTTTTGGATGTTATCGAACATGAACAAGTAATTAAAGTGGAAAAAACCGAGAATATAACAGTAATGACTGACCACGGAAATACTTATGAAACAAAAGCCCTTCTTGTGGCCACAGGCTCAGGCAGACGCAAGCTTGAAGCCATTAACGCTGATACATTTGAGCATAAGGGTATTACCTATTGCGCATCGTGCGATGGTCCCCTTTTTGCCGATCAGGATGTTATTGTTATCGGCGGAGGCAATGCGGGGTTTGAGTCCGCAGCCCAGCTTCTTGCCTACTGCAAAAGTGTCACACTTGTTCACCGAAGTGCCGAATTCCGAGCTGATGAAATTACGGTGAAGAAAATCTTTGAGAACCCGAAATTCCGGGCAATTACAAATGCCGACATTACCCGCGTTGACGGCCTGCCTGTGCAGGCAGGTGAACCTCAATTCGTAAGTTCTCTTACATATAGAGACAAATCGACTGGGCATGAAGTTACTCTTCCGACAGCCGGCATATTCGTTGAGATCGGACAGACGCCAAATACGGATTTCATGAAGGGAGTGGTGGGCATCGACGATTTCAACAAGATCATTGTCGATCCCATGACACAAATGACGAGTGTGCCGGGAATATGGGCGGCCGGCGATTGTACGAATGGCAAGTATCACCAGAACAATATCGCGGCCGGTGACGCAGTGAAGGCCCTTGAAGACGCGTATCAGTGGATCCATAAGAATGGATAATAAGAACAAGCGTTAAATATAAATCCCCGCAATTTGCGGGGATTTATATTTAACGCTTGCAGTTTCGGATTGTAAAGTATTATAGATTTTCAAGAAGCTCCAATTGCTCTTTCGTATTGACCCCTAACGCTTCGCGCGGGTCAATAGTGACGGTCGTTATCTTTTGGTTCTCTTTAAAAGCCATGGCCACCAAATCAGTCAAATAATATTCTTGCTGTGCATTCTCATTCTTTAGATTGTGAAGATGTTTCCACATCCATGATGCATCAAAGCACATATAGGCCGGATTTACTTCCTTGATGTCCTTCTCGTAATCCGTTGCATCTTTTGATTCAACGATTTTCACCACTGTATCCTTATCATTCCGAATAAACCGTCCAAATGCGACAAATGCCTCTCGCCAATCGTTAAAATCAGGAACAACGGCGGTTGCCATGGTGATCGTAGCCTTTTCTTTTTGATGAGTCACAATAAGGTTTTGTATTGTTTCCGCGCTAATCAAAGGGTGGTCTGCATATAAAACCAAGATTGATGTTGCCTTTTCTGCAATGTTTTCAGCGCACATAACCGCGTGTCCTGTTCCAAGTTGTTCTTCCTGAACCGCATACAAATACCGAGGGCCAAGAGCGCTACGCACAGAGTCTCCTTTTTGACCTATAACGATAATAGGATTGTCGCACATCCCTGATTTCTTTATGGAATGCAGGACATGCGTAATAAATGGTTTGCCATTGAGAAGCGTGAGGGCTTTCGGAAGTTCTGATTGCATGCGTTTGCCATGGCCGGCGGCAAGAATGATGATTTGGGTGTTCATGGGGAAATATAATTAAATTAAGGAGATTTTGTGGTCAGGCGTAATTTTCTGCTGAAAATTCGCACGACTCTGGCTCCTCCGACCAAGATCGGAGTCCGGCTCGCACAAAAGTTCCCCGAACTTTTGTGCGCGATAGAGGAGTCGAACCTCTGACCTACCCCACGTCAAGGGGTCGCTCTACCAACTGAGCTAACCGCGCAAATAAATTCTATAAATAGACTGCCGTTTTTTTCGTGATCCCGTACGAAGCGGAGGGTACAGGATTTGAACCTGTGATCCCCTTACGGAGATTCCGCTTTTCGAAAGCGGTGCATTCAACCTCTCTGCCAACCCTCCGCTTCGTACGGGACGAGACGGTGCCTTCAACCACTCACCCACCCTTCCAATAGGTTGGAAGGGAATCTCGGCTACCGCCGCAAGTGCTTTTCCATCTCCGATAAGGAAAAGCCTTTCGATTTCCCAACGCACGCAAAGCAGGAACCGGTCATGTATAATTTTCTACTGAAAATTTGCGCGACCCCGCCTCGGCCCGTCGGCCTGTGGCTTTCGATTCTTCCCAAACGTGATTCCCATCACGTTTGGGAATCACAAATTCGCTTAAAGCGAATTTGTGACCCTATAACCTGGATTTCCGAACTACCCTCCCTCTATCACCAGATCATCCAGAGTATACAAGATTTAGAGGCTTTTTTCAAGAAGAGCAAAAGAGCTCCAGATCCATAGCAAGCGTGTGTATTTTGCCCTACCTGATTATCATTTTTATGGTTCGCTATATTGATTTATATGAAAGACATCATTACAAAATACCCCAATACATTACGGGAACATCGAATCAAACATCGCTTAACACAAAAGCAGATAGAGCGGTATTGTCATTCTTGAAAAAGGTAGAACTTCTTGTTTTTCTTCTCAAATTTCACCTTAAACTTTTCAAAAAAATCTTTCTGACCTAGTAAAGCCCCAAAGCGCATGTCAGGAACAAAAATGACATCCATTTCTAAGAAATCTTTGAATCCCTCTACTTTAATATTGACAGTCGAAGTAAAAGAATCTATTCCTTTATCAGCAATTCCGGAAACTTTTACTTTCTTGCATTTACTTATATCTATTCTTAAAGCGTCTGCTATTTCAGCATTGATAAGAGTCGTATCACATCCCGAATCTATCAAGCCAATACAAGAAAAATGTTCTTCGTTGTGAGAAAGCTCTAATCCGATGATAGGACGATACATGATATGATCTCCCGACCATTCATTTGAATAACTGTATTCTTTCCATGCCATAGATGTTTAGAAAGCAAATGAAATATCCTTTGGGAGAACTTTCATGTAGACAGCATTCGTTGTTCCTACTTTTTTCTTAAGTTGTACCAGACTATCCGAAGAAGCAAGAACTTTATCCCGGTTTGATGACAAAGCGACCCACTTGTTTTCGTGGCTCTTTGTTAGAATTTTGCTGAAATTAGTGTTCTTTTTCATAACTATATTATATCTCATTGTCATTAAAATTCCAACACTGCGATATATGTTTGTTTTAAAGTCAATATCTTACAATTATGATATTTCTTTGGATTTCATCTGAATAAAATTGATTCCATTTTCAGTAATTAAAAATGCACGGTCAGCATGGCACCACCGGAACTGTACTGTATTTGGAGACTGTAGAACTGGAATCGAAGGGTGTACATTATGCCCTGATATCTCGCGAAAACTTGAAACATCTTTCCAATTTTCTTCTTCTAAAAAGGCGTTAATTTGTGATATATCTTCATTAAGTACTTTTATGGCAGTGATTTCGTCTGGTTGCATTTTAACTACTTCCAATCGATCTTCAAAAATTTTCTTTACATCTTTAAGGTACTTTACAAATCCTTTGTTTTTTAAATTGAAAGAAAAAGTACTTTTTTCATAAGTATAATCTCTCGATAGTCCTGCATCCTCCTCTGGAAAATCCAATACACTTAATCCTTCAATACTACGCTCTGAACTTCCAATAGGTTTAACATCACTAGAAGCGCTCAGGATATCAAAAATCTTACTCATCTGTTCTTTTGAAACTACATTTTCGCTGATCAATTTTTCTATGGTTTTTCCAGCCAGGACACTTGAAGGCAGTAAGCCTCTACGAATTCTAAATCTTTCATATCCAGGGATGACATTTGCCAAATCAATAGGCTTCTTTGTTTTTGCATCATAAAATGAATATAAATAGGTTGCACCTCCAGTAGGTTTTCTTTCTAATAAAGTAGTTTTAAAATCAAAAATTTTTTGTTTTAACATTCCTCCTTTTATAAAAAGTTCATTACTATTAGCAGTAAAACGATCAACTCCATCAAAAATATGAGCGAAGGAATGACCATCTATCATTTTCGAAAAATGTAATTTCTCCATTATAGAATTTAGTTTCTTTTGAAAATCATAATTTTGATACATTTTCTGGTTATATGACAATCTAGAATCTACCCCAGGAATAATTTTTGATAATTCCTCCCATGAGATCTTGAAGCGCGTATACCCTTCCACACCACCTGTTTCTTTTATGAATTGTTCATCAAAATCAACAATGTGTTTTTCAACGCTTATTTTTATATCGAGAACCTCCAAATCAAAATTTCCACGAATTGATTGCTCGTTTTTTTCAACAACTTTTTGAGAAAAGGGATTTTGTTTTTCCATAAGCTTAAAAATCTGTGACCCTACGGGGAATCGAACCCCGATTACCGGCTTGAAAAGCCGATGTCCTAACCGTTAGACGATAGGGCCAAATATGTAATTATTCTTACGTTCTTCTGGAATTACCCGATTACCAGTTCATGAAGCTGACATCCGCTATGGTCTTAATCTGGTTAAATATAAGGCCATAATGCTAGAGAGTATAGCATTTTTACTTAAAAAGGCAATGATTTTAGTAAATTAAGCCTTGTAAAACAAGCTTATTTAGCTTGACAGATCTATACAAATATGCTATTATATAAATATATATCTCGTTCTTTGACAAGAAATTGTTAGAAAAAGCAAAGTATTCAAACTCTTGAATTTTTTGCTTTTTCTAACAATTAAATAAACCCACAAACATGGCACATAACTCTAAACCAGCGTCACCCCACGCCGCTCATCATGAACCTGACCCTGATCTGGTACCCCAAGTAACGGGATCCCAATCATGGGGAGTCATAGCAATTATTATTGTTATCATAACGATAGCATTGATAACAACGGCTCTCTGGAGTAAATTTTCCGCAAAAACGTACTCCATGCAGGATGTCCAGTATGGGCAAGTTCTCACGATCACCATTAAACCAAACAAGAGAGTCATTGTTGACGTAACACCTCGCGACTGGTGTCCGTTCTATTCGAACGGCACTCTACATGTCTATGACAGCAACGACAACGAAAGGACACTTGAAGGAGACTCTTTTACAAGCGGCCGAGCCGTAAGCAAAGGATCTTTCACGTATGTCTTCAAGAACAAGCAAAAAAAATCAATCACCCTCAAAGTAGGAAGATGCCGCTCGCAACAGAAGTGCAACATCCAATTTTGAAAAAACCCAAAACCATGGCAACATTTATTGTAAATCTGTGGATTATGCTGGGAGCATTGGCATTAATGGCGATTTTGAAATTTTTATTGCCCAAACTCTCCTATACCCTCAGAACCTCTCTGATTATTTCTTTTTTTCTTGTGATTATTTTTCTGTACCAGATTGTCATCCTAATTCGCGATGACGCGACCTTTTGGTCGGTATTCTGGCCAGTGTTTCATCTGGGTGTTACAACCCTGTTCATCTATCGGGGAGGCGTCGGACTTGCGTATAAGACAAGCACAATCGTCTTCTCAAAAGTTAACGGGGAGCCGGTTGGAGTCATCGGTGCCGGATCAATGAACTGGAGAGATCCTTTTCTTGAAGAGGTAGGAAAAACCTTAAGCTTAAAAGAAATACTTATTGAGATACCTGAAACTCCTGAATTGCAAACAGCGAGCCGGGGTATTAAAGCTAAAATAAAAGAAATAAGTGCCACTTTACAGCTTATCGGTGACATCAGAAGTGTTTTCAAGATTGAAGGAGACTTTAAAACCATCAAGAAAAGAATTCAGTCATTCATCGATGAATTCTTTATCCATGAGGTCGGTGCCCTTACTCCGGAAAATCTGGATAAGGACAAAAAAGATACAATCCATACAATGGTCAAGAAACTCAAGCGTGAAACCAATGAATTTTGCCGCCACAGAAATTACCCGTACAGACTGACGGATGTTCTGATCGGAGACACTGAATTGGAAAAGGTATATTACGAAGCCTTGGCTGATATAATCCTAACTACCTTGAGAGAAGAGGCTAAGATGGTAAGCGCAGAAGGACACAAAGCTCGGATCCTAATGTTAGGAGGCGCCATTATGCCAAACGGAACCGAAGCAGAGAAAGTGACGGCCGCTCAAGTCACACTGGATATCGTGAAAAGAGACATCCAGGAAAAGAAATTTTCCTTGGATGATGATCTCCGGAAGCTTGTAAAAGAGGTAGTCGAGATCTTAAAAAGAAGATGATCAAATAAGTGAATCAAACAAAACCAAAACGCCCCGACAGTTAGTCGTGGCGTTTTTTATTTTTGGCTAACGGGCTTCGATAGCGATCCAGTAATCATAGTTCCCTGCCGGAGTCGTCGGCGGGAAATACGTTTCTTCCAAGTAGGTTACATTCCCAATATTCGCAAAATCATTCAATCCCTTCTGCCGAGCGATCTCGATAAGGGCATTCTTAAGAGCGATCGCGCGCGCATCAACAAGCTTTTTGGCGACGCCGGAATCAACCGCGCGATAAGCCGAGGCTGTCGTCACGTATCTGCCGATAAGGGCGCTCGGCTTACTGCTCCGGAATGTAGGCGCCGGAAGAAGGGTGCAATCCTCTCTCGTTCCACTTCCAATCGGAGCGCGCGCATCCCACCAGACATAATAATATTTCGCATCCTTGTCATAGAGGGTTCGTGTCGCATAGGGCACGGGATACTCCTTGTCTATTTGGTCATCGCGCAGGCCCGTGTCCTGAAGCAGCCGCGCTCGGGCGATGGAAGCGATGGAATTAAGAGCCTTATATTCCGAAACATCGCGCACATAGACGTCCTTATGCCAGCACACGGAAGGATTATCGATATATTTTATGAAAGGACTTTGCGTGTAATTGCCGTTTGCCGCGACAGTCGAGGGATCGAATGCCTGATCCGGAGAACCGAGATCAACCATAGAACCGATATCGAGAGAATTCGTGTTTACTTCTCCGGAATCACCAAGATTTCCCTGTTGGTTATTGGCCGCTTGGTTCGGATTTTGCGTATTGACTGCGGTATTGTTGACTTCATAGTCGCCGCTATCTTGGATTTTGATCTTGTCTTCACCGACAGTACCGAGGATGAGCCTCATAATGCCGAATACGGCAACCATGATAAACAACCCGACAATCCCCCAGATCATGACTGATTTGCTCTTCTTGCGGACTTCCTCGTTGTTGGGAGAAAGCAAATATTGAGCGACCCCATAGAGAAAGTAAGCCATCGCACATCCGAACAAGAAGAATATAATAGGGTTAATAATAACCCTATTGATACTCTGCATGAATGTTACAACGCTTGCGTCTGCAACATTGATGATGTGGAAATCAAACATGACAACGCGTGCTTACGGACAGACGATACCCAAGTTGGCATTAGGAATACATGGAATCGAGCTTTCATTAAGCGCTGTCGGGCCGACACCGAATGTCGCCGTAATAACCTTGATAATGCCCCAGAACGCAACGATAACGAAAAGGCCGATGAGCCCCTGGATGATTTTTCCGCGAGCTCCTTTTTTCGCTTCTTCGTCTGCTGAGACAGTGTACTGGATGATTCCCCAGATAAACCACACAACCGCGAGCGTGATCAAAACAGGAATGATAACATTGAGGATTCTCTGTATCGTCAAGATGATATCAAACGCGTCAGCTGCAAACACAGAAACCGGAAAACTTCCAAGCACAGCCCCGAACCCGATAATTTTTTTCATATAATATATTATATTACTAATGACTAATAATTGTCTTTTCTTGCCTGAGGCAATACAGAGACTATTGTGTATGGTTTGATTATATCACACAAACCAGCAAAAAATGCAATATCCTATTGAGAAAGCTGTGGAACCAAAGTCTTTACCCCAAACGTATTCGACAGTACCCCAACGACGCCCCACATGCTGATCATAACGAACAGGGCCACGATTCCCCAGATCATGAAGCTTTTGCCCTGTTTCCTTTTCTCTTCATTGTCGGGATTGAGGAAGTACTGGATCATTCCCCAGATAAAGCCAACAGTCGCCAAGGCGAAAAGAAGCGGGACGATCGATTTGATAAGGAAACAGGTCGCCCAATTGAATATTTGCCCGAGCGTCTTAAAGGGCGCTCCGACAGACTTGCACACGTCTACCGCCTGCTGTGCCGTTTCCTGCTGCGTTGGAACTCCGTCGATGGCAAATACTGCAAACGGCGCCCATGCTGCGATTAAAAAGCTAAGAATAATGATTTTCCTTTTCATAAAAATATGTTGTTTTTTTAATTTCATCGACCGTTCCCTTTATTGCTTCCGCTATGACAAGCGACCCCAGGAGCAATGCCGCCCCGATAATCGTATACAAAAGGGTCGCTTTGGCTTTCTTGAGCTTCTCGGAGTTGCCGGCAGCCGTCACAAACAGGAATCCCGAATAGATGATCGCCAAAGCGACGATCGGTATGCCAATGATAAGAACGATATTTAAGACAGTGACAATGAAATCAGGAATGTCTTTGATGCCGTTACCAAGGGGATTTTTGATTCCCGTGTTAATCTTAACGCCGTTTACGTTTACATTTTCTGGGTCCGTATTGTCGGCGCCAGCTTTCACGCCATCTGTGTTATCAGCACCGGCTTTAACTTGGCAAGGTTGGCCTGTTTGTGTGTCTTTTCCGTTTACACATTCCGCGTAGACGGAAAATGTCGGAATGATTACCATACATGCAATTGCGATTATAAATCCGCTTTTGAAAATACGTGCTCTCTTATTCTGTCTATTTTTGTTGAAAATTTTCATATAGTGCTATTAATTGATAATGTCTTGCGCTATTTCTCATAAACGCTACCTCTTATTTATCAAATCAAGTTCGCTTGAGGCCTTGGCGACAGCCGCGCTCATCGAGAGCCTGTTGGAAATGATATTTTGGATCATGCTGTCGAATATAGCGTCAGATGCGATTGTATCGGGGTCGGGCCATGCACGCGATATGAGACTTGCATTGAAGAATGTGAAAAGATACGGATCAGCCGGTCGAGAGGAGAGGAGCGATCGCAAAGCAGGCGGCAATGACACGGTCGTAGCGAAATTTTTCGCCGCTTCATCGGACCCTAAAAGAGTCGCGACTCCGAAGGCGATTCCCATGTTCGGGGATTTCTTATTGATCGCAAGGGCATAAATATCGGCGTATGTGCGCTTGGTGGCAAGTCCTTTAGTCTGAAGGATATCCGTGACGTCGAACGAGAGATTCGGATTTATCGATTGGATTTTAAAAAGTTCGCTTGCATGTCCGAGATAAAAGGCTTCCCTCCCGCCGGTAAACATATCCAGAGAATTCGGGAGCGATCGATTCCACGCATATGACGACAGTGAGGGATTTGAAAATTCCACATAGAATTCAAGAATTTGCTCTGCGACCGATTGCGCTCCGGAAGCAGATGTGGCGCTAAGAACGGACTGGTAACGTGTGTCGCTTCGAGAAACGATCTGGTTGCCGCTTTGCAACAGGAGAGTTGCGAGGATGTCCTTCGCATTGGCTACGTTTTCGAAGCGCCCCAGACCGATCATGCTTTGGGTGATTGTTCCGTCATCTGTTCGCTTTGTCAGCCGACCGTTAAGCTCAAAAAGCTCGTTCCAATACGCGGGAGGCGTTGCAATGCCTTCATTGGCCAAGAGATCTTTGTTGTAATATAAAACCATAGGATCAACGACAAGCGGAAAACCGAGAGTTCCTTCCGTGGTGAGATAAATATCGGCCCCGTCTATGAATGAGGAGCGGAATGATTTCTCAGGATAACTTGCGTAAGGAATCGCATAGATGAAATTCCTATTGTTTTGAATCATGTCGGGAGATATGATGAAAAGATCAGGTCCTGTACCGTTGGCGAAAGCCTCGACCAACTCCTTCTGATATGTCGCCTCTTTTTTTGTCACATAGCTTATCACAAGCTCCTGATTTGTCTCGCTTATTTTGTCGAAAACCTCATGGATTTCAGGATTGGAAAACGTCCCCCAGATAACCACTTTTCCGACAAGCCCGTTGGACGTATCTGAGGATCCGCCAATATTGATAAGTCCCGAAAAAATCAAAACTGCGAAGACAAAAAATGCCATAAAGACGGCCACAAGGATTGTCTGAAAATTATTCATCCCGTATGAGATAGGGAACCCTTGGTCTCCCGTGTCTTGTTAATTATTATGAGCGGCATAATCATATTCTTTATATTACACTATCTTTTAGAATTCTAACATCACATCTCTAACGGGATTCATGCGTAAAAATTATACCATATTGATGGTCGCTTGGGGAGATCGTTTCAGATATTCTAAATCCCCGCCGCTCGAAAAGTTCCCGGGCTTTCTCCGCACTTACGGCATCCCGCCCGCGCGGTCCGGCAACGGATGATGAACCGTAAAAGTCTACCAGAAGAATCTTTCCGTTTTTAGCGATAATCCGTCGGGCTTCATCGATCAATCCTATTTTATCTTCTGCTTGAAACAAGACATTGGAAATAATGACGGCATCCATGCTTTTATCGGCAAGCTTGCGTCCATGAAGCTTTTCAACATCCCCCCAAATGCATTCCATGTTTGAAATTCCTTCCTTGGCAATCTCGCTTTCCAATTTCTTAACCAGACCTTTTTGAACTTCTATAGCATATACCTTTCCCGTATGTCCGACGCGGGCTGCCGCAGCTTTCGCAAAGAATCCAGAACCCGCCCCGAAATCCGCAACACGCATACCTTCGGTAAGATCAAGCTCTGCCACACATTGTTGCGGATAAGCGAACATATATCGATTATTATAGCACGCTCCCCTTATTTATAGACATGTAATGGAGGCGATACTGTCTCCTGGGCGAAGCTTCATAACGGTCACCCCTTGCGTCTGACGGCCCGATGTCGGAATTGACGAGAGCTCAACGCGGATAACCTGACCTTTCTGAGAAACAGCAATGATTTGATTTTCATCACCGACAATCTTGGCAACGATCAAGGCGCCTGTTTTAGCCGTGACTTTGGCTGTTTTGATTCCCGAACCGCCGCGCTTTTGAGTCTTGTATTCCTTTATGTTCGTTTTCTTGCCGAGGCCATTGGCGCCAAGAATCAAAAGAGAAAGATTGGTTTCCCCTTTCGGAACACGGTCAACACCGATGATACTGTCTCCTTTTCCAAGCTTCATGGCACGCACGCCTCCTGCCGCTCTTCCCATTTCGCGAACATCGGACTCTTTGAATCGTATCGACTGGCCGAGAGCTGTGGCAAGCATGACATCATCTCCCTTATTGACCGCAAGCACGGCTTCAAGTTCATCTCCCTTCTCAAGCTTGATCGCGATCAAGCCGCTCCGTCGAACATCTTTGAAGCTTTCAGCTGACACTTTTTTGACGATACCCATCTGAGTAACAAGCATCAAATGCTCAACGGTCTTCTTGGCTTCTTTGCCGATCGGAAGTATTGAGGTTACTTTTTCATCTCCTTCAAGTGTCAGAAAATTCATGACTGATTTTCCTTTTGTCGCGCGCTTGCCTTCGGGGATATCGTACATCTTGATCTGATATGCCTTGCCGCGATTGGTGAAGAAAAGAAGATCGCTGTGGGTATTGGCCGACACGAGCATCGTCACGAAATCCTCTTCTTTCGGTTCGATATCTATGACGCCAACACCGCCGCGCTTTTGAGTGCGATATTCTCCGGGGTCGGTACGTTTGACATATCCGCCTTTGGTAAACACGAGAACTGATTCCTTTTCGGGGATAAGATCTTCTTCGTTGATCGCCTTGACGCCTCCTTTGACAATGCGGGTCTTTCGTTCATCGGCATATTTGTCCCTGATCTCACGAAGTTCGTCGCCGATCACTTTAAGCATCTTCTTCGGGCTTGCAAGCAAGGCTTCCAGTTCCGCTATCAATGCCTGTTTTTCTTTCAATTCCAGTTCGACATTCTTGCGTTCAAGACCGGCAAGTTTCTGAAGTCTCATTTCAAGGATAGCGGTTGCCTGAAGATCCGAGAATTTAAACTCTTTCATCAGATTCATCTTGGCAGCAAGCGTGTCTTTCGATCCGCGAATCACCGAGATGACGCGGTCAATGTGATCAAGCGCTTTTTTAAGACCAAGAAGGATATGTTCGCGATCCTTTGCTTTTTGAAGGTCAAATTCAGTGCGGCGGCGAACGACAACGGTACGGTGAGTGATAAATTCAGAAAGCAAACTCTTAAGCGACAATGTCTGGGGAACGCCATCGACAAGAGCGACAATGTTGAAATTGAATGATTGTTCAAGCTGGGTGTGCTTGTATATATAATTGAGGACCTTTTGAGGAAAGACCCCGGATTTAAGATCAATGGCAATCCTCATATCCTTTGCAGACTCGTCGCGCAGGCCCTTGATGCCTTCGAGCTTCTTTTCCTGAATAAGACCTGCAATTGATTCGATCAAGACGGATTTATTAACGCGATACGGAATCGACGTAATGATGATCTGAAAGAGGCCGTTCTTCTGTTCCACGATTTCCGCTTCTCCGCGCGTTACCACCCCGCCGCGGCCTGTCGAATACGCATGAACAAGATCCGCCTGACCGTATACGATTCCGCCTGTTGGAAAATCAGGGCCTTTGATGAACTGCATCAGGTCTTCCGTCGTTGCATCCTTATTGTCGATCAAATGAATAGTTGCATCAATCGTCTCGGCAAGATTGTGCGGCGGGATGTTCGTGGCCATCCCGACAGCGATACCGAGAGTACCGTTAAGAAGGAGACTGGGAACGGCAGTCGGAAGGACAGCGGGCTCTTTGCGGGTCTGATCGTAGTTTGGACGAAAATCAACTGTTTCCTTTTCAAGATCAAGAAGAAGGAGAGATGACAAACGCGACATTTTCGCTTCCGTATAACGCATCGCGGCCGCATTGTCCCCGTCGATCGAGCCGAAGTTTCCCTGACCGAAGATCAGAGGATAGCGGTACGAGAAATCCTGAGCCATATTGACCATCGAATCGTAAACAGCAACGTCACCATGCGGGTGATATTTTCCGAGAACGTCTCCCACGACCGCCGCGCTTTTGCGGAAACGGCTTTGGTACGTCAATCCCATTTCGTGCATCGCATACAGGATACGGCGGTGAACGGGTTTTAATCCATCGCGCACATCGGGTAAAGCGCGATCGGTAATAACCGACATCGCGTAATCAATGAATGAATCTTTCATTTCAGAACTGATATTGACCGAAATGACACTCGCATGTTCAGTTTTAACCTCTTCTTTTTTTTCTTTCGCCATAATTAATTTTATTCAGTTGCAGGATGATCGACAACGATAAGATCCACCTGTTTTTCTCCGGATATATCCTTATCTCCCGAAAATGAAATGTTCCCGACGCTTGCGCTTATGTTTTGATATGCGCTTGAGACCGAATTTTTAAAAAGCGCGAAAGGTTTCAAGGATGACTCGGAAGATGCCTGAGTACGCGGACGGGATTCATGGGCGGAAAGCCCGTACACCCACACGGAACCGACAAGAAACATCGACACCGCCAGAATGCCGACAAGTATCTGCTTGCGAACATGCTCGGGCTTTGACTGCAGTTTTTTTACGTAATGCATATAATAAATATTCCTTATGATGATAATACTATGATCTCGCCCTCCCGACCGGAGAGCTCTTTTGCTTTGATTGTCAACTTGTCGATTGGCTTTACCGTGTCCTGACCTCCTTCTTTAAGAAATGCCTTGAGAGTTTTGTCGTCATAATCCATCGGAATAATGATCTTGGGCTCTAAAGATACGGCAAGCTTGTACGCTTCGGCCGTTGTCATCAGTTCTTCATTTCCAACCGGTACGAAGATAATGTCCGAAGACTCAATTTGTCCGCGAACTGCCGCATCAATCTTTTTTGAAGAAATTGCACCGAGAAAGCAAAGGGAAATATTTTCAATTGTTAACATATAGATCGTATTAATATATTTCTTTTTATCGATGGTCGTTTCAGTCATGATTCCCTTGATAAAAATATCTCGGATCTCGTAGTCTCCGGGACCATGGATCGCAAAGGGTACCGTTTCTCCATGAGAAACCGATTCAAAACCGTTGTAATCGGGGTGATTTATGGTCGAAAGAGCGATCGCCGAACCGAATCGGGATATTTTGGAACTGTCTTTCGATTCGCGGCTTATCGGATTGAATGCCACAACGAGATCTCCTTGCTGTATTTTGAAGAATTGCTTGCCGAGATAGCTGATGATCATGGATGCATTATACCAGATTTTACCTAAATAAAAAGGGCATGACTGGAGTCACACCCTTTCCCCTTTTATTTGCCATCTTTTAACCTCAGCTATATTAAATCAAAATAAAAGATAAAAATCAAGAGACCCTTGTGCCATGTTGCAATGTCTGAATATATGTAGTATAGTTCTCCTATTATTAAGCCCAGGTGAAGGATAGCCCTTTTACATGATCTCGGTGGCGAGACAGGCAAAAGACCCTCATCTGCGCCGCGGATCCTGATAGTTTTATCAGGAAGAGCGGTTTTTTTAATTTTATATATATGAAAAACGAAGAAGATAAAGATACTGTCGCAAGCATTGCGGAACATGCCAAGATAGAGCTCTCGAGCATCGGAAAGATGCTCGATAAGGCCGAAACTCCTCCTCAGGTGGATATGCTTGTCGAAGGTCCCGTGATCTCGATCCAAAAGTCATCTGTCTATATCGATCTTGCACCATTCGGCACAGGTATCATCTACGGCCGCGAATTCATCAATGCCAAAGACATCATCAAGAAGGTAAATATCGGCGATGTCGTTAAAGCCAAGATCGTTTCAACCGACAACGACGAAGGCTACATAGAGCTATCGCTCAAGGAAGCAAAGCAGGCTCTCATCTGGAGCGAAGCCGACAAGGCGATCAAATCAAAACAGCCGTTGGAACTCACGGTAAAGGAAGCAAACAAAGGCGGGCTTATTCTTGAATGGCAGGGAATCCAGGGATTTCTTCCCGCATCGCAGCTTAAAAGCGAACATTATCCCCGTGTCGAAGATTCCGACAAAGACAAGATACTCAAGGCTCTCAAGCAGCTTGTCGGCAAGAGAATCAATGTGGTCATGATCTCAGCGCTTCCCAAGGAAGGCAAGCTCATCTTCTCCGAGAAAGACAATAATCCGGAAGAACGAAAAGAGATTATCGGCAAATACGCGGTTGGCGAAGAACTCGACTGCACTGTCGCCGGAATCGTTGATTTCGGCGTCTTCCTCAAGATTGAAGACGGCCTTGAAGGACTTGTTCATATCTCTGAGATAGACTGGGGTCTCGTTGAAGATCCGCGAACCATGTTCAAAGTCGGCGACACGGTAAAGGCGAAAATTATCGAGATCAAAGAGGGCAAGATCTCTCTTTCAATCAAGACGTTAAAGGAAAACCCATGGAATGAATTCGAGAATTCTCTTAAAAAGGGCGATATCGTCTCGGGAGTAGTGATCAAATTCAACAAGCACGGGGCTCTCGTGTCGATCAAGCAAGGGGTTGCCGGACTCGTCCACAATTCAAGCTTCGGTTCCGAAGAGAAGCTGAAGAAAACTCTTGAACTCGGAAAAACTTACAATTTCCAGGTCACCCTTTTCGAACCGAAGGACCAACGTATGACTCTTGTCTATCTTGATAAAGAAGCAGGTGCTGCAACGGAAAGTAAATAAGATACATTAAATCACCCCGATCTGATCGGGGTGATTTAAATTTGTGCTGTAAGGCACAATCGATCGGCATTTATACATTAGGAATTATACAGACTCATCGCCTTGTCTTTTCCGTCTTCTGCAATACAGGAAATGATCGAGGCAACCGTCTTGGACAATTTTTTTAGTGTCTTTTGTTCATCTTCTTTAAAGTTGCCAAGGAGAAATGTAAGAACAGCCGCTTCCCCTTTAGGCTTGCGTATCTTTCCGTTCGGAGTATGAGGAGAAACGCCAATGCGGATACGAATGAATTCCCGTGATTTTACTTTCTTAATGATCGATTCCACGCCATTATGTCCTCCCGAACTTCTATTGAAAGATATTTTCAGGCTGCCAACGGCAAGATCAAGATCATCGTAGATGACCACAAGCCCGGAGAGTTTCTTGGGAGAATCAATCAAGGGAACGACGGCACTCCCTGAATTATTCATAAAAGTGTTCGGGAGGATAATTTCCATTTTATTATTTTCAATGCTGCCTTTTGCGCGCAGGAATTTTAATTTCATATCGTTTTTCCACTCGGAAAAATCATATTCCTTCGCGATATGCTCAAGAATAATACGTCCCGCATTATGTCGGGTTTTTTCATATTCTTTTCCTGGGTTACCAAGACCGACAAGAAGTAGCATACAGTGAGTGTAGACTAATATTTTTGAAATATCAATCTTATCTTTTTTAAAAAATTCTAAATTTTTCTTAAAAATTACCAGAACATATAAACATCTATTCCGTCAATGGGTATTGTATGGTAAAATAACGCCTATATGGAAAATAAAACCGAAAAATCGGATACTCACATGCCTCAAGAAAAAAAGTCGAACTTCAGCAAGCATATGGCAAGCGCATGGGATCTGGTCAAATTCGCCGCTATCGCCCTTGCAATCGTCATTCCTATCCGGACTTTCGTCGCGCAACCATTCGTGGTGAATGGCGAATCCATGTTCCCTACATTCGATAACGGACAATACCTTATCGTCGATGAACTCTCGTACATCATCGGAGAACCGGAGCGCGGCGATGTTGTCATTTTTCGATACCCAAAAGATCCTTCGCGGTATTTCATTAAAAGAGTTATCGGTCTCCCGAATGAGGAAGTCAGCATTTCCGGCGGCACGGTTACCGTGTTCAATAAAGATAGCGAAAAAGGCTTTATTCTTTCTGAGCCTTACCTCAACGAGAACTTCCGCACGGAAGGGACCTATACGACCGGAAACGATGAATACTTCGTGATGGGAGACAATCGAAACGCAAGTTCCGATTCGCGGCTCTGGGGAATTCTTCCTCGCAAGCTCATGATCGGGCGCGCCTATCTGCGGCTTCTGCCGGTTAAAAGCATGTCATATCTTCCGGGAGAATATAAGCAGGTTCAATAAGATGAAAAATAAAATGAATCCCGTATGAGATGTGCTTGTGGGATCATGAAAGATATATAAGAAAGATTACCAGTACGAGTATTACTAAGATTTAATTAACAAGATACGGAAGACTTACGCAAAAGCTTCCTATCTCATACGGGATGAATACCGAAAAGAAAAAATCAAACAAAGAGCCGCTTGTGTCAGTCAAAGGAATGCGCGATATCATCGACGAAAAGTATTACCAGTATCAGGGATTCTTTGAGAAAGCCCAGGAGATAGCGGTCTATTACGGTTTCAAGCCGATCGAAACGCCGATCCTTGAGCATGAAAATACATTTACCACCGCGATCGGTATCGGAACCGATGCGATCGACAAGGAAATGTACACCCTCAAAACAAAAGGCGGCGACCATCTTGCCATGCGTCCTGAAAATACGGCAGGAATCATGCGCGCATACATCGAGCACGGAATGCAATCTCTTCCGCAGCCAGTCATGCTCTATTCGTACGGTCCCTTTTTCCGGCATGATAAGCCGCAGCGCGGAAGATACCGCCAGCTCTATCAATTTGGCCTTGAATCTTTAGGAAGCGAAAAAAGCATTATCGATGCTCTCATCATCAAGACGACTCTTGCCATCCTCGAAGAAGCCGGGGCGTCAAATCTTTCAGTCAGCATCAATTCCATCGGCGACAAGGAATGCCGCAGCGCATATCTTCGCGAACTGACCGCATACTACAAAAAGAATCTTGCCAATCTGCCTGTTGTCGATCGTGAGAGGCTGAAGATCAATCCCCTTCGCATTCTTGATTCGAAAGAAGAGAAAACGATTGCCATCAACGCAGGCGCTCCTGATTCGCTTTCCTACCTCTGCGCTTCATGCAAGAAGCATTTCAAAGAGGTCCTTGAATATTTGGAACAGATGGAAGTCCCCTATGTCATGAACAAGAATCTCGTTCGCGGCCTTTCATACTACACGCGCACCGTCTTTGAAATCATCGAGGAGAATGCTGGTGAGGACGGCACGCCGCTCACGATCGCAGGCGGTGGGCGATATGATTATCTCGGCAAGCAGCTCGGTGCAAAAAAAGATATCCCGGCTATGGGTGTCGGCATCGGGGTTGACCGCGTCGTGGAATCAAGCTGGTACAAGAAGCTCTGTCCTCGAATCCTCAAGAAACCGAAGATTTATTTTATTCAGCTCGGATTCGACGCAAAGTTAAAATCTCTCAATGTCATCGAGATCCTACGAAAAGGGAAAGTGCCGATCGCTCAATCAATATCAAAAGACAATCTGGGCGCTCAGCTTGCCGTTGCCGAGAAACTCGGCATGAGATACGCCATCATTTTTGGACAAAAGGAAGCTATGGAAAACTCGGTCATTTTCAGGGATATGAACAACAGGTCTCAGGAAACGGTAAAGCTTTCCAAGCTTTTGGAGTACATAAAAGAACTTAAGTAATATGATAGAGATTCTTCAAAATGGAGACCCTGTCTTGCGAAAAATTGCACAAGAAGTTCCCTTAGAAAGCATTGTCACGCCCAAAATCAGGAAAATCCTCAAGGACATGTCGGAAGCCCTTCATTCGCAAGATGACGGCGTCGCCATCGCTGCGCCGCAGATCGGCGTATCACTCCGGATATTCATTATCGCAGGCAAAGTCTTCAGTGAGGATTTTGTCCGCGGCAAGGGAAAACAGGACATATCGGTTGAAAAAGATCTCATATTCATTAATCCTGTCTTTCAGAAAATATCGAAGGATCGGAAACTTTTGTCGGAAGGATGCCTCTCCGTCCGGCCGCTCTATGGCAAAGTCCGCCGCGCCACCAAGGCGACTATGGAAGCCTATGACGAAAATGGCAAGAAATTCACGAAAAGCGGGAGCGGCCTTCTTGCACATATATTTCAGCATGAGACCGATCATCTCGATGGTATTCTTTTCATCGACAAGGCGAAGGATCTTCACGAATCGACACCCGAGGAGGAATATAAATAAAAGCTTATTTCATACTGAAAAGCGAAGCACTATGCAAAATCCACATTTAAAATTCGCATTCTTCGGGACGCCGGATGTCGCATCCCGAACGCTTGATATCCTCGAACAGAACGGATATAGTCCGACTGTTATCATTACCTCTGTCGACAGGCGATCGGGCCGCGGCATGCATATGACGGAAAGTCCTGTAAGCATGTGGGCAAAGACGCATGGTATCCCCTGCCTCAAACCGGAAAAGATAACAAAAGACTTCATAGAGGAATTAAAAGGATACGATGTTGATCTATCAATAGTCGTAGCCTATGGAGTACTGCTTCCTCAAGATTTGATCGATCTGCCCCGCTATGGAACAATCAATATACACTATTCTTTATTGCCGCTTTACCGTGGTGCATCTCCTGTCGAAGAAGCGCTTCTTAATGGGGACACAGAAACAGGAGTGAGCATTCAAGAGATGCGATTGAAGCTCGACTCAGGTCCCATTGTGGCCGACGAAAAAGTAAAAATAGAGATCGATGATCGAAAGGAATCTCTTCGAGAAAAGCTCATTTCACTAGGAGGAAATTTACTTTCCCGCATACTTCCTTCCGTCATAGAAGGAAAAACTGTTTTGCAACCTCAGGATGAATCAAAAGCGACATATTGTACAAAAATAAAAAAGGAGGACGGCGAAATAGATCCGGACGGCAACGCATGGCAGAATTATAACAAATACCGAGCGTACGAAGGCTGGCCGGGGGTGTATTTTTTCCTCATGCGACATAATAAAAAGATCCGGATAAAAGTGACGGGAGCTCGCTATTCCGACGACTCATTTATCATTGAAAAGGTCATTCCTGAGGGCAGGCATGAGATGGCATATACTGATCTTCTTCGAGGAAGATCCTTATAAAAGCTTTATGTTAGCTATTGACAACTGAAACCTAAATGGTAGTCTTTAGGTGATAATAGTTTTTCGTAAAGTCTGGATTAAGATTTGCATACTTACCAATATGCAAGCGAAAAGCCGTGGGTGTCTACCCAGGGCTTTTTATTTACTCATTTTTTGATGTAAAGGGATTGCGCTTGGAAATGCCTTTCATCATTTTCTTGACGCTTACCGCTCCTCGCTTAAAAAGCGTTTTCTTGCGGTCCTTTCTGCTTGTAACCAAGCGAACAATTTCCTCCTTTGCAGCATCGATAGCGCCATACAGATCGTCTGTTTCCGATATTGCAAAAAACTGCTCTCCGTTGAGGCTCAGGTCGAATTCTGCCTTGAAAACATCTCCCTGCTTATGGTGGTTTGTCGTCTTGCCTATTTCCACCTGACCGGTAAGTTCTCCTTTCTTGATGAATTTCCCGATCGAAGATAAGCGGTTATTGATATGATCGCTGATATGATCGGTTAACTCTATATTCGTCGCTTTGATATTAATGTTCATATATAAAAATAGATGTATTAAAAATAATTTTTTCCCTCTAAAAGTACTGATATATTCAGTATATCAAATATTCATTATTAATGAAAAAATCCTTCCGCTTGCATGGAAGGATTTTTAATGGCTCACATTGATCATTAAAGATCAAAATTAACTTTGGCCGTAAGAATGACAGCTGGCGCCAAGGTCGGCAAGATTTTAAATCCCTCCTTGTGAGTATTCCTGACAGGAAGACAAATCCCGACACTGCATGCTTTCTTATTCTCTCGTGCTAAAAAGTAATGCTCGTAACTCGGACCAATTCCCCATTCTTTTGTCCAGAGCAGACCAAAAGCATTTTTTTCCGAGAATTCGCAGTGTATGCTCAGCCGATACCATTTATCGAACAGTTCTCCCTGCAATCGGGTGGAAAATTTTCCCGTTTTCAGAAAAACATTTCCACCAAGCCGATAATAGGCAGTATCCCGGCCTGTTTCCGATTTACCTATTTCGAATCCTGTTAGAATGCCGCATCTCATTATCCGTGTATGGTATCCCAATCCGCCCATGAATTGGTATTGGTTGTCACAAACTACCGTTTGATAGACAAGCATGATCTTTCCGCTGTCGCTTAATTGGATTTCCCCTGAAAGGATAGCCTCCCACGAGTTCTCTCCATTGCGCGCGAACGAAACTTCCCATTCGTTTCGAACTTTAGTTGTATCATCTTGAGCCTGAAGATCAAAAAGTGAGATCAATAATACAAAGCCGCCAAGTGCTATTCCTTTTTTCATGTACAGTTATTTTTTAGTTATAGATTGATTATCACTATACCCCATGGCGGTACACTGACAATCAATCTAAAATATACCTAAACTTTTTTTAAATATTAGCATGTATATATTCAAAAGTCAATAGAATATAAGGGTTTTATTCCAATTCCGTGGTTGCTGGCGGCTTGGGAGTCTCATCGAAAAATATGCGGTTAAATCCATGCTTGGTAACTTCTGAAATTATCTTTCGGCGCACCTCAGAGGGTATCTCAACGCCTTTGACTGTCATAAAATCAGTCGAGGAAATTGCCCGCACAACGATCGGATATTCATATGAACGGCTGTCGCCCTGAACGCCGACAGTTTTTGCACCAAGGAGAGCAACGACAACCTGCGATATGTCCTTGTAAAAATCCTCTTTTTTCAAAATTTCGGTAACGATATGATCAGCCGTACGGACTTTTTCAATAAGTTCGGGAGTAACAGCGACGCCCACGATACGGATGAAAAGTCCGGGGCCGGGAAAAGGTTTACGTTCGCTCACCGCTTCTTCAAGACCGATCATTCGAGCAATTTCCCGCACTTCGTGCTTAAAAAGACCTGCAAACGGGGCAAGCTCCTCGACATCAAAGCCGAGACCGACATTGTGATGGGATTTGATCATCGATGCTCCTCCGAGAGATCCTGACTCGATGAGATCGGTTGCAAGAGTTCCCTGCAAGATGTGCGTGATGTTATTTTCTTTTATAACAGTATTGAAAATAGGTTTATAAACATCTTTAAATCTTTTGCGCTTTTCTTCAGCATCCGTTATTCCGGAGAGGACACTAAAAAAATCTTTCTTTGCATCAATAATATGAAGATCGATTCCCGCAGTGCGGCACATGGCTCTCACATCCTCGACTTCATTGTGTCTCATGCCGCCTGTATCGATGAAGAAAGGGTAGAGCTTATCGTGAAGGACGGGCGACAAAAGCGCGGCTAGGGTCGTTGAATCGACTCCGCCGGAGACACCGATCGCTGCTTTGCCATTCCCTACTTTCTTGAGCACCGCATCTTGTATTTCCTTGATGCGATCAAGAGGCTCCCAGTTCTTATGGCATCCGCATATATCGTCGGCAAAATTCTTTAAAATGAGATTATTGTCTTCTGTTTCAAGCACTTCCGGATGGAATTGAACGCCATAAAGATGCTTGGTCCCATTTTCAATTCCTTCAATGACATCATTCGAGCGCGCGATAATACGAAAACCTTCGGGCGCATCGCAAACGACATCCCCATGGCTTGCCCATACTTTCAGTTTCTTTCCTAACCCTTTAAAAAGAGCACTTTCTTCGAGCATGATTTCAAGCGGACCGTATTCCTTGCCTGATTTGGCGCTTCCAACAACTAAAGTCTTATCTTCACGATATGCCATATACTGCATGCCAAAGCAGATGCCTAATATTGGACATGAGAGCGAAAATATTTCCGAAGGAATAAGAGGTGCATTTTCATCGTAGACGCTTGCCGCGCCGCCCGAGAGAATGATCCCCCGCGGTTTTGTATTTGAGAGATAAGAGACAACCTGATCCGGACGAAGAATCACAGACGTAAATCCGAGACTCAAAAGCTCCCGGCCGATCACATGAGTATACTGAGAACCGAGATCAATGATTACTAATTGCGGCTTTATATCGGTCATATTATTTCTTGACCTCGATCATCTCATCGCGGCCGGGGCCGGTTGATATGAATGAAATCGGAACTCCGACGGAGGTTTCGATAAATGAGAGATACTCTTTCGCTTTCTCTGGTAACTGCTCGTACGAAGTTACTCCTCGGGTATTTAATTTCCATCCGGGCAGTGTTTTGTAAATTGGCTTTGCAGTATACAGTCTTGCCATATCAACATACTCTCTGCCTCCATATCCTACACAGACAAGTATTTCATCAAGAGTATCAAGCACATCGAGCTTCGTAATGCCGAGGCTTGTGACGCCATTGAGGCTTATTGCGTATTT
Source organism: Patescibacteria group bacterium (assembly GCA_040384805.1). Taxonomy (GTDB): domain Bacteria; phylum Patescibacteriota; class Minisyncoccia; order Phycocordibacterales; family UBA9973; genus UBA8515. The sequence goes on from JAZKIP010000001.1 coordinate 158,222, forward strand.
AAGAAGTGGCAGATCAAGCCATCCGCACCTCCTCAAGCGGCCCGTCGTTGCGCCGTACTCCTTGCCGAGAGTACGAAGAGCAATACCCTGACGCAATGGATCAGTATCATTGATATCGTATCCGAGATTTTCCTCATCCTTCCGGGTATGCGTTGCCGACCATAGAGAGGCCTCTTCTCCGCCGATCTCCGTCGGGAAAGGTCCTGATCCGACTCGAGTCGCATATGCTTTGCAAATACCGAGAACCTCGCCGATAGAATGCGGAGCAATACCGAGACCGACACACACACCGCCCGATGTCGTATGAGACGATGTGACATCGCGGCGCGTACCGAACCGCACATCAAGAAGAGTTCCTTGCGCTCCTTCGGCAATTATTTGCTTGCCGTTTGCGATTGATTCCTGCATAAAGGCATGAGACGACACAGTACGAAGAGTTCGTAGGAACGCAATTCCAGCAAAGAATTTCTCCTCTTCGAGCGCTAATTCATTTTCATATATGGAAATACCGTATCGTCCCGAAAGAGTTTTCATATGAGAAGCCTTGATCTCTTCGTATCGCTTTTTAAAAACGTCTTCGTCGAGTGCCTCATACACTGACAAGTCGTCAGTGCGTCCATAAAAGTCGCTGTATGTCGGACCGATCGCCTTCCCTGTGGTCCCGATTTTTGAGGCTCCACGATCAGCTTCCTGAGCGGCGTCGAGGATCTTGGCGGTCGGAACGACCACAGTCGCCTCCGATGCTATAAAAAGATTTTCTCTCCACCACGGAGCAATGTCCTTGATTTCAGCAATTTCTTTTTGCAATGAGACAACATCGACGACGACTCCTGCGCCTATAAAGTTAAGAGTATTCTTTTCAAGCATTCCTGACGGAAGCGCATGGAATACGACATGCCGGTCGCCGAATTGGATCGAGTGGCCCGCATTTGATCCTCCCTGGAATCGCGCAACAACAAGAGATTCTTTCTTGCTTAAGAATAAGACAAGGAAGTCGATAAACTTTCCCTTGCCTTCGTCGCCCCACTGGAGCCCAAGAATAACCTCCACTTTTTTCTTTTGCTTATCGTTCATGAGAGTGTATCATTTGGAATAATTCGGAGCTTCTTTGGTAATAGTGATATTGTGTGGGTGGCTTTCTGCAATGCCGCTTGATGTGATCTTCGTGAAAGAAGCATCCCACATATCTCGGATCGTTTTGGCTCCAATATACCCCATACCAGAGCGCAAGCCTCCCACATATTGATACGCGATCTCGGCAACGGTTCCTTTAAAAGGAACTATCCCGACAATCCCTTCAGGAACGAGCTTGGAGGCTTCTCGCTCTCCATCCTGAAAATACCTGTCTTTCGATCCGTCTTTCATCGCTTCAACCGATCCCATACCGCGATAGCTTTTATATTTGCGCCCCTCGAGAAGCACTACTTCTCCGGGAGACTCTTCTGTTCCCGCGAAAAGCGATCCCATCATAACGATGGACGCGCCTGCTACAAGCGCTTTGACCATATCGCCGCTATAGCGGATGCCGCCGTCGGCGATGACGGGAATATCATATCGGGCTTTTACGAGAGCGTCATGGGCTTGCATGATCGCATGGACTTGCGGTACGCCGATGCCTGCGATAACGCGGGTGGTGCAGATCGATCCCGGACCGACACCGACTTTGATCGCATCAGCGCCAGCTTTTGCAAGTGCTACTGCTGCCTCACCGGTCGCGATATTGCCGACAATAAGCTGTGCACCCGGATGCGCTTTCTTTATTTTTTTCGTCGCATTGATGATCCCCTTGGAGTGTCCATGCGCGCTATCGAGAACAAGAACGTCTGCTCCGGCTTCAAGTAGCGCCTTGGCGCGATCAAGAACATCGGCGCCTGCACCAAGCGCAGCGCCGACCCGCAAGCGTCCCCTGTCATCCTTGCATGCATGAGGATTTGCCTCCTCTTTTTGTATGTCTTTGTATGTAATCAATCCGACGAGGATTCCTTTTTTATCGACGATGGGAAGCTTTTTAATCTTATTCTGAAGAAGAATCTTCTTGGCTTCAGAGAGGGTACATGATGTCGGCGCAGTGATAAGCGTGCGCGTCATGACGTTCGTTACTTTCTTCGAGAGATCCGTTTCGGAGCGCATATCGCGACTGGTGAGAATTCCAATGAGTGCACCCTTGAAGCCGATGATCGGCATCCCGCTTATACCCTTTTCTTTCATAAGCTCCGTTGCCTCTTGGAGGGTCGCGTTTTCGGACAGAGTATATGGATCCTGGATAATGCTGTTTTCGGAACGTTTGACCTGTTTGACTTGGCTTACCTGCTCTGCAAGAGACATATTCTTGTGAATGATACCGATGCCACCCGCCTGAGCGATCGCGATCGCAAGACGCGATTCGGTGACCGTGTCCATTGCTGCAGAAACAATGGGGATATTGAGGAGAATTTTTTTGGTCAAGCGCGTTGTGACATTCACATCGCGCGGAAGAATTTCCGAATATCGCGGGACAACAAGGACGTCGTCGAACGTCAATGATTCCTGTATCGGGGCCCGTGGTGAGACCTTTTTTGCCATACACGGAGTATATCATGACGATGTCGAGAAAAGAAAGTGTAGTATTGACTTATGGCTTTATAAGTTTTATTGTATGTAAAACCATATCTCAAAACTAAAATCAAAGGAGGATAACCATGAGTATCATAATTCTCAAAATCGCCTTATACATCGTCATAGCGGTGTTTATATGGCTGCAAGTTGCAACCATTCGCCTCGGACGGAAGTTCTCACAATCGAAGTATACACCCGACAGCACGAAAACGTATTATGCCCACAAGAAGGCTGGAAAAAGACTATTCTGGCTTATTCTTATAATCCTTTTTGGACTTGAGGCTTTTGTCAGATTAAAGGGTGGAGCTTCGGTCATCGACAGACTGCTGGTTATTCACATAGGACTAAGCTTTGTATATCTGGTACTTCTGGGATTGCTCAATTGGCCTCTCTCTGGTAAGGGAAATCAAAAAAGGAAAAAGAGGCACAAGATCGTGGCGTATATATCTCTCATTTTCTTTTTAGGAATGATTGCTACGGCGATTCCTATTATATATAGATTGTGAAATTTCTAATCAGGAGAAGTAGTGACCAGAGTGAAAGCTCTGGTCATTTTTATTCAATAAAACCGCCGCTTTGATGATTCCATAAATTAGCATAGACGCCGCCTTTTTCAATAAGCTCCTTGTGCGTTCCCATTTCGGCGATAGCTCCCTCCTCAAGGACAATGATGCGGTCCATTTTCTGAATAGTGGAGAGACGGTGAGCGATGACGAGGGTGGTCTTCCCTTTCATGAGCTCGGTAAACGCTTGTTGAATATATCCTTCGCTTATGCTGTCGAGCGAGCTTGTCGCTTCATCGAGAATCAGGATCGGGGCGTTCTTTATCATCGCCCGGGCAATAGCCACCCTTTGGCGTTCGCCGCCCGAGAGCTTTACTCCCCGCTCGCCGACAAGAGTATCGTATCCGTGCGGCAATTTTGAAATAAATTCATGCGCATGGGCTTTCTGAGCAACAACTTCGATCTCTTCCGATGACGCCTCCTGCCTGCCATACGCAATGTTGTCCTTGATCGAACGATGAAAAAGTATCGACTCCTGAGGAACATAGGCAATTGCCGAACGCAGATCATTTTGAGCAATCGTCCGTATATCCTGTCCATCGATCGCGATAGTGCCGTCCGACACATCCGCAAACCGCAGGAGTAGTTTCGTAATCGTCGACTTGCCCGCACCCGAGTGTCCCACAAGGCCGATTCGTTCGCCGGCTGTAACTTCAAGATTCAAATTCTCAAACACTCTAATGCCCCCTGCATACTCAAACGAAACATTTTCAAATGAAATAGCTCCCTGTGTGATACGGACTGGCTCGGGATTCTCCGGATCTGCGATGTCGATCGTCTGGTCGAAAATATCGACAATCTCCTTCATATCGGTCAATGCCTTAACCGCCTTAGTTAAGGACTTGCCCAGATTCCATAGAATATCGAAAAGGTTGAAAAGATAGATCTGAAGCAAAACGATGATTCCGAGCGTTATCTGTCCCTGATACCATAAATAAACGCTTACTACGAGAGTCCCGATCCGCAAGATGGCCATCAATAAAGCCTGTATAGAATTTTGCAGATTTCCGAAGTACCAGGCTTTTCGGCGCTTTTGTTCTTCATTTTCCGTTATTACTTCATATTTTTCTTTTTCATTTTTATCACCCCCGAAGATCTTGATGTTAAGTACGTTGAGAATCGCATCGGCAAGGTGGCCCGTTACGCGTGAATCCGCTTCCGCTTCCTCGACGTCATATAATATTTTTCGTCGTATGAAAAGAAAGCTGATTCCTATATACACGACAGACCATATGACGAATATCTGTGCAAGCAATGGAGCTTTCAGGAAAAGAACGATGCTGATTCCGATAATGGTCGTGACTGAGAAAAAGATCTGATACGTAACGACATCCGCAAGAGTTTCAAATGACTTGGTGAACCGCTTCGCCTTTGCTACGAGGCTACCTGAAAAATTGTTTGAGAAAAAATGATATGAATGCTTCAAGAGACGCTCGAAGGTCGCATCGTTGAGTTCTTTCATCACCTTGCTCTGGACATATGAATTCATATAGTCTCCCGTTCGATATCCGACGTTATACAGTAGGACGCCCCCGGCTACGAGAAGCACCAGATGGAGAGCATGGCTCAAGATGGCATCTGGAGCCGCACCCGATGATAAAACATCAATAATTTCCTTATAAAGATACGGATTAATAACGAGAAGATAACCTAAAAATATAACCGAAGAAGCAAGCCAGTACTTTTTCAAATGAGGTTTTATATAAAAGAAAATTCGAGAGAAATTCGTTTTCACTTTAAAAGTATAGCAAAAAATTATAATTAATATTCTCCGACAATCAATCCCCCTGCTTCGTTTCTTCCTAGCCGTTTTTTGTCTTTGATATAAAACAGTGTGTCGTATGGTCGCCTTTTACAACACAAATAGTGCTCATCGGCTGCGTTGCGGTGTGCCTCTTGTTCAAGCGCAGTGAAATAGTATGCCTGTCTTCTGTCGAGCTTTTTAATGAGCCGTGCATAAGCATATTCAAGAATAAACAACACCCATGCTCCGATAATGAATAATTCCAGTTGTTGCTGAATATGAATAGTCTCATGACGTATCAATTCTCTATGATTTCGCGTATCCGCACGGACAAAAAGAAAAGGATAGAATGTAATCCCCATAGCATTCGATCCGAGAGAGATAAGTCTCCCGAGCCTCCGGACGACCATGTCAGATGTCACGATCCAGTAATACCCCTTGAACTCGAATTTCATAGCTTGATTATACCAGACAAGCTTTGCTTTTCTGTCGATTCTTTGATAGTATAAATCCATTCCGGAGTAGTTGAAATGCGAAGATATGCAGCATATAACTACTCTTGATGTCGTATTCCGGAGTAGTTGAAATGCGAAGATATGCAGCATTTCAAGGGCGGAGGCGCAATGGCGCCGAGACGGGGTCGCGAGATTTTTCAGCAGAAAAATACTTGTGACCAGCGGTCCCGCTGACTACTCCATCTAAAATATTCCGGAGTAGCTCAGCGGTAGAGCAATCGACTGTTAATCGATTGGTCGCAGGTTCGATCCCTGCCTCCGGAGCATAAAACTAATTTTTTAAACCCGTCCACTGTATCAGGCTGACTTTCCAATCAGTAAAATCACTATTTATTTCAACTAAGTAAGACACAGGATGATTATTCCCCAAACATGTAACTGAATAGTTTTGTGCGCCATCTGATTTTGTAGATACTAAACTGACACAATATATGCTGCCGAATGGATGCTTACCATGAAAATTTTGATCTACTTTCCGTGGATGCCATTCTCCTGATCCATTACTAAATACAAAAACGGCAAGATTTTTATTTTTTGCATATCCAGGATGCTCGGTATCCTTTTTCACCTTTTTATTTATTGCATCAATTATGAGCTCATCTGTAGTTAATAGTGTGTTCGTATTTGGAGGATTCATTGCAATGACATGCTCAAATAAATAGCCTTTTTTGGTCTGTTTGTTCATAATTATTCCATCACCTCCTTTGATTTCCTGGAATGTAAAAACATCTCCATGAATTTCATTCAGCACAGCACACATCAACCAGTTCACCCATGCTTCTCTTGGTCTCATATCAAAACTGTTTCCATCATCAATTCCGATTCTATCTGTTTTTTTGGGTAAATTATTTCCATCAATCAAAAATGGTCGTCCTTTCATATCGGCACTTTTTACCATTGATTCAAGCTCTTTAAGAGTAGTTTTTAAATCCCTTATTCGATAACCAATTTTGTGCACAGTCCGGTCTTCTTCGGCTGAATCATTTGGTGTAGTATGTCCTGCCATAAAATGATTTTACCATTTTTCATTTGTTTTGTGTCAAACTCTTTCGAATATCCTCCCACGTTTGGAGCTATTAAAATTTTAAGCCCTTAGCGGGGCTTGTAATTTTTTAGCTCCGGAGGAGTAAGGCAATTTCTTGCCTTACGTCAGGGATCGAAAGATTGGCAATGTTTCGGTTACAAAACTGCCAATCACGCGCAGTCAGCGCGATTCCCTGCCAAAATTCTATGAATGGAAAAGGTGTACTGATCCTGTAAGGATCGATTCCTAGTCAATTACCCGTTGTAGACGAGATCTCTCCTTCTATTAGTATAAGTTCAAACCTGTGATATAATTTTAATTATGCAGGAACAACTTCCAAAGAAAAAATATACACTTGAAACTATTCCCAAAGATGTCGCAACAAGCGCTCATACATATTTAAGTGCTATTGCGTCAGGTACAGCTTCAAATGAGGAAATAAATTGGCTTATTGATAATATAGAACCTAAAGCCATTAAAGATTTATCCCGTCTAAATGAGTATCTTTCTGAATCAAAAGCTCTTGAAGAAATTATAAAACGGAAATCGCTCCCACCTAATTTTTTTGACTAAGTAATTTGACTATCCTCGATAATAGCCATTCGAACATCACCCCACGTTCGGAGCCATATAAAAAACCGCACTTTCGTGCAGTTTTTTATATGGCTCCGGAGGAGTAAGGCAATTTCTTGCCTTACGTCAGGGATCGAAAGTTTGGTGATATTTCGGTTACGAAATCACCAAACACGCCCTGTAAGGGAGATTCCCTGCCATATGGTATATTCTAAATATATTCGATACAATACATTTGTATGACTGATATATCTACTCTTTTATCGCTTAAACAAATTTGGATTCTTTCTCCACTTGCCCAAATTGTTATTATGGTTGTTTTGTATATTATAACTGGCTTTACACAGTTACCTTTCTACAAAAAAACTGGTAAGCTCTTTTATAACTATCCTCCAAACTCTTTCCTGATTTTTGCTCCCATATATGAAGAAGTGATTTTTCGAGGAATTCTTCTTGTAACATTTACAAATTTATATGGGCTAGTATGGGCAATAATCTTGCAATCAGTTTTATTTGGTCTTTGGCATCTACGATCACTTCTTTTTATGTCGCCTAAAAGAGTTACGATTCAAGTCCTCTATACAGGTCTTATTCTAGGGCCACTATTTGCCATTATTACTATCTGGGCTGGAACCATCTGGATAGCGGTTATCCTGCATTTCTTAAACAATTTCTTAGCTTGCGTAACCCACAGAGAATCCCAAGAGTTGCTTAGTGCACCAAAATAGTCACTCAAGCATCGTCCAAGTTCGGAGCATCATAAGTTATCCTTATTTATTAAGGTTATTTTTTCTACTTAAGAATAATTTAGAATTAGGATTATCATAGTAAGTTTTACATGCATCTTCAAAAACTTCTTGGAAAATTTCTTTTACATAAACAGAACTCTTGGCGATAAACTCTTCGTCTTTTTTACAAAATTGTTCATAAGTGACACCAAAACTTTTATAAGGACGCCAATTATCAATATCTCCCATGATTATTCCTTGCATCTTGTCCACACTCCAAACAAAAAGTGCCTCTTCATTAAGTTCTTCATAACTATTTAATGTTTCAGTAAAATCCTTGAAGTCACGAAATTCATTACCTATCTTATCTAGTTCAAGACTCTCGCGTTCTTTTTTAAGATTCTTTTCTTCTTTTCCCGCATAGGTATTTACATCGGACTTTAAGCCTCGCTCTGAAAAATCATGTATTAATGCGTATTTTAATATTTTTTCTAAATTTAGAGGCGGCTTCACCGTTTCATAGATCTTCCAACAAAGCATCGCCAAAGAAAAAGAGTGTTCTACTACATTTTCATGACGCTCAATTCCAGGAACACTATGATTACGTTCGACCTTCATTATTTCCAAAACCAACTGTTGAATCTCGCTTAATGAAGTTAGGTTAGATTTCATAACTCTATTCTATCATACTCATCCGAACATCGTCCCAGGTTCGGAGCAAATTTTTGAGCCATATAATTGAATGGTTATTTTTTCTATTTTAGCGCAAATTCGAACTCGTGATACAATAAATATATATGGGAAAATCTAAACCTCAAAAAATAATACACGGTACAGGAATGGAAACCGTTACATTCAGACAGGTAGAGATGTTTACAGAGATGGCAAACAAGGTTTTTGAAGAGCAAAAAAAAGAAATTTTAGCCAAACTACCTTATGCTGAAGTTCATCATATTGGCAGCACAACTATACCAGGTTCAATAACAAAAGGAGATCTAGATGTTAATGTAAGAGTTGAAAAAAAAGATTTCAATACGGCTATTGAATCAATGAAACAAATGTATGATATAAATCAGCCAGAAAACTGGAGAGGAGGTTTTGCAAGTTTCCAGACTGATACACTAGAAATAGATTTTGGAGCTCAGTTAACTATTATAGATTCAGAAGAAGATGTTTTTTTAAGAAACAAAGCTGTCTTGCAATCTCATCCTGAACTTGTTGAAAAGCTGAATCAAATTAAATTAAAATATGAAGGTAAATTAATGACTGCATATAGAAAAGAAAAGTATGAGTTTTTTAAACAAATTGAATTCCAAAAACAAGACAACTAACATTTAATTTTCTTTAAGTTTTCTGCTTGTCTATGCTTGTCTAAAAGGGCTTTCCGAACATCCTCCCACGTTCGGAGCAAACGAAAACCGCTTTAGAAATAAGGAAATTTTTGTGACCTTAATAGAAGTTTGAACCTAGTGATATAATACACTTAGGTTCTATTATTAATTATAAAATAATATTTATGAGAAAACTTAAATGTAAAGATATAAACCCAACTACAACATGCAATTACGAAGCTACTGCTGAGAGTGCTCAAGAGGTAGCTCTAAAAATGATAGAACATGCAAAAATCCACCATACAGCCGATGTAGAAAATATGACAGACGGAGAAATGATCAAAGCATTTGAAGCCAAAGTACATGAGTAGATAAAGAGTATTTAATTATTAAATTAAAAAAACATGAAAACAAATAGTAAAAAATATGTTGATGGTTTTGTTATCCCGATAAAAAAGAAAGATCTAGCAGCTTACAAGAAGATGGCAGAATGGGGGGCTAAAATATGGAAAAAGAACGGTGCATTGGAGTATTTTGAGTGCGTGGGAGATGATTTAAAAGTACAAAAAGGCGGGGGACAAGGCTTTGCCAAACTTGCAAAGCTCAAACCAAATGAAACAGTAGTTTTTTCATGGATCGTATACAAATCTAAGGCGCATCGCGATCAGGTGAACAAGAAAGTAATGAGCGATCCTAGTATGAATAGTTTCGACCCCTCTACGATGCCATTTGATATGAGGCGTTTTGCTACTGGCGGGTTCAAACCAATAGCGGAAGCCTAATAAATTAAACTGTTAAAGTTCTTCGAACTTCGTTCCAAATTCGAAGCCATTACCCAATAGGGATTTGCCTGCTCTCTTTTTACAAGGTGTAGAATTTTCTTGTCGAAAAAAATTTTAATTTCCAAAATTGACTTATATATAAAACCATGCTACTATATGTTTTATAAATTAGTTCTTTGATAGATGGTTATTTATTGTTTGTTTTATTAAGTTCCTTCTGTTTCTTTAAAGAATTAGAAGGAGCTTAATAAATCTCTAACAATTAAAAAAACCAAAGATGAAACAAGCGATTTTAATTATTGCAATTGCAAGCCTTCTGTCTTGTACTTCTGACATCCCCCAAACCACCCCGGAACCTGGGGCTGTTAGCAGCATAAAGCTGCAATTCGAAGACAATACCGTCGACTATTCGACGGATGAAAGTTTTCGTAAATTTAAGGTCGGCGATAAACTGACCGTTCAGCGGTCAAGTGATGGATATTCATCCTCTGAATGGGAAGTGTCCTCATCTCCCATTGTAAGGGATACTGTCACATGGGCTCCTTACTTAAAAACCTTCCCAGAAGCAAGCATATACGCGGGGCATACATACCGGGAAGAGAGGGCCTACCGTAAGGCCGTAATAGTTAAAAATTAAGACCTGGGTCTAAACTCAAGGCTGATACTTACGTATCAGCCTTTTTTATTTCTTTAAAATACCATTCGAACATCCTCCTGTATTCGAAGCTACCTATTGACTTATATGATGAAATATGTTATTATATAAGTAATAATAATTCATTTTTTACACGGTTTTTGATTACATAAAGAGATGACTTTAGGGTCTTTAAGGAAGTTAAAATCATCTATTTATAATAACCCAAAAAACTAAGAAATGAAAAAAATTTTTGTTTTTGTTCTTCTTGTAATTATGTTGACTTCTTGCGCAACAACCAAAAAGGATTGCCAGGGGGTTAAACATTATAAGCAAAAAGGCGGATTTTACATGTAAGCCGCAGCAAAGCTATCTGGTTGTTTTAATTCCAGATAGCTTTTCTTTATTCACAATCTATAAATCATTCTAAATTTATCTCTTACAATCTCTTTTTAGAAAGTTTACCAAGTACATACTTTTGCGAAGGGCTTATCGGCTTATCTGTTCGGTGAGTACACCCTATCCAGCAGCACGGGCGGCGCTTCCCTTCTGCAAGTTCCGCAATAACTCTTTTGACATGTTCTTTTCTCGTCTCTTCGCTCTTGACCGAGACAGTCCAGCAGATCCACTCATTGCGCGCAAGCCGCGTAATATCTTCCCACGCCGCAAGAGCCTTCCTGGAAGCAGTAAGAGCCTTTCGCAAATCCTCCGGTAATGCATGCGCCGTACCACTCGAAATTCCTTTTGTAGGCATATAATTATAATAACATATAAACAAAAGCATTATTGACTTACTTTAAGACATGTTAAAATGAGTAGGTAGTTGATTATAAATTTATAAAAAAATAACATGAAAACAAATAGTAAGAAATATGTTGATGGATTCGTTATCCCTCTTAAGAAAAAAGATGTTGCAGCATACCGCAAGATGGCAGAATGGGGAGCAAAAACGTGGAAAAAGTACGGCGCGCTCGAATACTTTGAATGCATTGGAGATGACTTGAAAGTGCAAAAGGGTATGGGGCAAGGGTTTGGAAAACTCGCGAAATTGAAGCCCGATGAAACTGTCGCCTTTTCATGGATCGTCTATAAGTCTCGCAAGCATCGCGATGAGGTTAACAAGAAAGTTATGGAAGAAATGAACAAACCGGCAAACAAGAAGAAATACGAAGACCAGCCTATGCCAATGGATATGAAACGGTTCACGTATGGCGGATTTAAACCGATAGTTGAAGCTTAGTAAATTAAGCCCGTAAGCTCTTCAAAGACGCATCTTCGCGTTCATATATAAATTATTGACAATTTATATATTTTATATTACTGTAAACTACAGTAATAGTTCTTTGATATTATCAATTTAGTTGTTAGATTTTATTAGGTTCTCCCAGTCTCTATAGGGAAACTGAGAGAACTTAATAAATAATTTTACTAACAATTAAATATTTCAATATGAAAAAAGGTAATTTTTCCATATTTTTTGTCATTGCAATTTCTATGTTTTCATCCTCCTGCCGGTTATCAGAAAAAAGAAACAACGAAAAAATAGGAGCAGCAAGCCCGGAAGCAGTGGCAATAGATACTCTAACAAATTCGGAAATTGAGGCTGCTTACAGAATTCTCCCTCTTGATCAGCAATTAATACTATGGAGAATTTCAACTGTGACCGATCCTGAAGATGCTTATCAGATATATTTACATGCTTATGTGAATCGTATGAGTACAGAAGTCGAAGACATAGCTTATGCAAAATGGGAAGAATTGATGGTCATCAAAATCGACACTATGACTGATCCTGAAGAAGTTTACCGTATTTACTTGGATCTTTACGGAGAGGTCATTGAATCGGCAGCGTATCAAAGGTATAAAAAATTAGGAGGGAAAAATTAAATGCATTTAACCAATAATCAAAAGCCACCCTTATCCGGTGGCTTTTTTATTTCTGATCGTATGGAAAGTTATGTAGTGTGTATCCCTTTTCTGTTCATTACGGGCAGAAATACGGTCTAAAAGATATGCACTAAGCTGCTTTGGAGATATCGCACCAAGAGAGATCTATGGTGCTCGTACTCTACTGTCATTCAAAACAGAGAAAAGTTCTTATCCTCTAAGGATTTTTCTCTACTGTGACCAACACTTTGGTTTACTTAGGCCCGGAAGCTGAAGGGATTTTTAATTGTGCTGTTGCTGATGTTGCAAAAGCAATTGCCATGGCGAATAAAAACATTTTTTTCATTTGTCAGAATTTTAGGTATGATAAAAAAGTTAAATATTCAATTCTTTTAAGAAGACCATAACAATGGTAATATGTCAATATACTGTTGCCGTCACATTATTTTCTCATATTATAAAAGCCGGGTCATATGACCCGGCTTTTATATACATAAATTAACATTTAGTGGGCATGGGCTCCGTGACCGTCATGGCCGCGAGCAGTCAGTGCGCGAGCAATAATGACAACAGCTAAGATGAGAAGTATGACAAGCAGCCACTGCCAGATCGAACTCGGCATAAATCCGCCCGAACCTCTGATAGAAAGCGCTGTTAACTCGTTTCCTGAATTCTGGCTCTGAGTTGTCACGACCGGCGGCAAACCGATCGGATTGGTCACTGTCGTAACCGTTGTTTCTTTTGGAAGAGGCTTTACCGGCTGGATGACAGTTGTTGTCGTTGTTGTCGCATGTGTTGTTGTCTGCGTCGGCTGATTGCTAGCAGGCGTTGAGGTATATGATATATCCTCTCCAATAGGAATGACGGTAAAGGCGGGCTTTGGAGGAATTTGAGGATATGGGATATACGCGCTGGCAGATACAGTCTGGGCACTTACAAAGGCAATCGCAAAAGCGCTTAAAGATATTAAAATGTATTTAAGGTTATTCATAAGAGGTATTATAGCATATAATATACATACTTGTCAAGTATCCCTGACATGTGTTTTCTATGAGAAATAAGGCTCAAAAGCAACATTATTATAGGTAATTTAGAAATAGAGTATAATACATACTATTATATCTAATATTATTCATTATATTATCATGAGTGACCCTTTTACAAATGCCCTTGCACAGCTTGAACGAGCAAATAAAGTTATGCCTTTTAATCCTGAATTTCTTTCACGGCTCTATCAGCCGAATCGTGAAGTCCGCGTTTCTATACCGGTATTGATGGATGATGGAACACTCAAGATCTTCGAGGGTTACCGAGTCCAATACAATAACGCTCGCGGACCGTACAAGGGCGGCATTCGTTATCATCAAGATACCGATATCGCCGAAGTGAAAGCCCTCGCCTTCTGGATGGCCCTTAAGTGTGCTGTTGTCGATATTCCTATGGGCGGTGGAAAGGGCGGCATTACCGTTGATCCGAAAAAACTATCGAAGGGAGAATTGGAGAGTCTTTCGCGCGGGTGGATCCGAGGTATGGCTCCAATTATTGGCCCATCTATCGATGTCCCCGCTCCCGATGTCAATACAACGCCCGAAATTATGAAGTGGATGGCTGACGAGTATGAGAAGATCACGGGGGACGCGACAGGCGCAGTCATTACCGGCAAACCGATCGAGAACGGCGGCTCTGAGGGCCGCGGTCCCGCAACCGGACTCGGCGGATTCTATGTATTCGATGTTGCCCGAACTCTTTTGAGTTTGCCGCAATCATGCACTGTCGTTATCCAAGGATTCGGCAATGTCGGGGCCAATGCAGCAGAGATTTTTGAAAATAACGGACATCATGTTATTGCTACATCGGATTCAAAAGGAGCCATCTACAAAGAAGATGGCATCCGGATTGCCGACCTTATGCAATTTAAAAAAGATAACGGCAGTATTGTCGGATTCCCCGGATCGCAAACTGTCACAAACGAAGAACTCCTGACTCTCTCCTGCGATGTTCTCGTACCGGCGGCTTTAGAAAACCAGATAACTGATAAGAACGCGGCTGATATCAAAGCGAAGATAATTCTTGAGCTCGCTAACGGGCCAACAACTCCGGAAGCAGATGATATTTTGTACCATCATGGAATCGTTGTTATACCCGATATCCTTGCAAATGCGGGCGGAGTAACCGTATCGACATTCGAATGGGAGCAGAATTTAAAAAAGGAGCATTGGGCAGAGCAGGATGTTTTTGCAAAACTCAAAAGCATTATGGAAGAGCAAACAAAGGTTATTTTTATCAGATCTCAAGAACTTAAAACTGATTTACGCCGAACGGCCTTCATTGTCGCTCTTGAGCGTATAGAAAAAGCGATCACTAATAAAAATTAAAATATGGAAAAGAAAATCACAACGGCACTTATTTCAGTTTTCAATAAAGACGGGCTTGAACCCATCATTAAAGAACTCAACAGGCACAGTGTGCGGATTATCTCAACAGGAGGAACGGCTGATTTCATACGCACGTTCAATATTCCCGTTACTGACGTTGAAACGATCACCGGATTCCCTTCTGTGTTCGGCGGGCGTGTAAAGACTCTCCAGCCTCAGATTTTCGGAGGAATCCTTAACCGCAGGGATAATGCCGATGATCAAAAAGAAAAAGATATTCACAAGATAGAAGACATCGATCTCGTGATTGTCGATCTATATCCGTTTGAAGAAACGCTTAAAAGTGGCGCATCCGACGAAGACATCATCGAGAAGATCGACATCGGGGGCATTTCTCTTATTCGTGCGGCAGCAAAGAATTTCAACGATGTTGTTGTCATCCCTTCAAAAGATCACTACTCTTCCCTTGCGGCAATTCTTGAGAAAGGAAATACCACGACCCTCGATGAACGAAAGAAATATGCGGGAAGTGCGTTTGAAGTGACAAGCATGTATGATACGGCAATTCGCGGATACTTTCAGGGCACAGCGCTCCGCTACGGCGAAAACCCTCATCAAAAAGGCTCCTTTATCGGCGATATGGAGCGTATATTTGCTATTATGCAAGGCAAGGAGCTTTCATATAACAATATCCTCGATGTTGATGCCGCGATCCGTCTGATAAATGATTTCAAGATGCCTGCATTCGCCATCCTCAAACATACAAATGCTTGCGGCCTTGCCTGCGGGACGCTCGATACGCTCTCTTTGTGCAAGAAAGCCTACTCATCGGATCCGGTATCCGCTTTCGGCGGGATTCTTGTAACCAATCAAGAGGTCACCGAAGACACTGCCCGATATCTTGTCGAAGAAATTAAATTATTCTTCGAAATAATTATTGCGCCAAAATTTTCATCACAATCTTTAGAAGTTTTTGCCAAGAAGCCCGATATTCGCGTATTAGAGACTACCGGCACTCCTCTCCCGACAACAGAACTGCGTACATCTCTTAATGGATTTCTTGCCCAAGACCGTGATATACAAACAGAGAGCTTGGATAATTTAAAAGTTGTAACCAAGAAAATTCCAACGGATAATGAGAAGCAGGATATGATCATCGCAAGCATCGCTGCCAAGCATCTCAAATCAAACTGCATCGCTATCGTCAAAGACGGCAACATGATTACCATGGGCGCAGGTCAGGTCTCCCGCGTCGATGCATTGAAAAATGCTCTTGAGAAAGCGAAAGGATTCGACCTTCATGTCGGAGGTGCGGTCCTTGCCTCTGAAGCCTTCTTTCCTTTCCCCGATTGCGTGGAGATCGCGGCCGCTTCCGGCATCACAGCCATTGTTCAGCCCGGTGGATCAAAAAATGATCAGAAATCGATCGATAAGGCAGACGAACTAGGGCTTTCTATGACTATGACCGGATTCAGACATTTTAAGCATTAAGAATTTTCTATTATAATAAATCAATGAAAAAGACCAAGAAACCTTCCGTTCGTCTGGTACCTCATGTGCGGCCCGAACGCTATACTCTAATATTGAAGCCTGATCTTGAGGCCTTTATTTTCGAAGGGAAAGAGGTTATCGATATCATTATCAATAAACCTGTCACAGAAATAACTCTCCATTCCAAGGATATAAAAATCCAAACAGCTGAGATCGTACAAAAGAAAAACGCGGATTTTGCATATAAGATTTCATATGACGAAAAAGCAGAAACTGTTACTTTCTTTTTTAAGAATTTTATTGCGAAAGGCAAAGCCAAGCTTTCAATCATATTCTCGGGCATGATCAATGAACATCTGCGCGGATTTTATAGGAGTCGCTATACAATCGACGGGGTCGAGAAACACTTGGCAACGACCCAGTTTGAATCAACCGACGCACGTCGCGCATTTCCCTGCTTCGACGAACCTGCTCACAAGGCAATTTTCGATGTTTCGCTCATTGTACCCGGCACTCATACGGCGATCTCCAATACCCTTCCGACAAAAATAAGCGAACACGAGGGAGGATATAAGGTCGTTGAGTTCGCTTCAACGCCACGCATGTCGACATATCTCCTGGCATTCATTATCGGCGAATTCGAATATATCGAGGGATGGACCAAGGGAGGAGGCAAGGTATCAGCCGAAATTTCACGGTCTGGCCGAGCTATTTCCGCAAGTAAAAAAAATAGTAGCGAGGAAATCCGAGGACCTGAAATTTCGGCTGGTGCTGGGATGACCCCTCAAAGCGTACAGATCCGCGTCTTCACGACGCCCGGCAAGAAGCATCAGGCGAAATTTGCTCTCGATGTCGCCATCAGGTCGCTTGAATTCTATAACGAATATTTTGATATTCCCTACCCGTTTCCCGTCCTTGACCTTATCGCCATTCCTGATTTCGAATCGGCTGCCATGGAAAACTGGGGAGCTGTCACATTCCGCGAAACTGCGCTCTTGGTAGACGAGAACAATACCTCCCTTTCGACCAAGCAGTGGGTGGCTGTCGTCATTGCTCATGAAATCGCCCATCAGTGGTTTGGCAATCTGGTCACTATGCGCTGGTGGACCGATCTCTGGCTCAACGAGGGATTCGCCTCATATATGGAGAATCTCTGTGTTGATCACATGTTCCCCGACTGGCATATATGGGACCTTTACCTTGCGGATCGCTATACGGTGGCACTCCGCCTTGATTCGCTCGCCAATTCCCACCCAATTGAGGTTACTGTCCACCATCCGGATGAGATAAGCGAAATCTTCGATATGGTCTCGTATGCAAAGGGTTCGGCTGTCATTCGTATGATCGCCCAATATCTCGGATATGAGAAGTTCCGCGACGGCTTGCGCCATTATTTGAAGAAGCACAGCTACGGGAATACCGATACGAAAGATCTCTGGCATTCATTCGAAAAAGTAAGCCGCAAACCTGTTACCAAGATGATGGAATCTTGGACAGGCAGAACCGGCTATCCTCTCATCTCTATATCCCAAACGAAAAATCAGTGGAGCGCCCGCCAAGAAAGATTCTTTTCAAGCCGCATTTCGGCAAAAAATAATAAAGAGAAGACTCTCTGGCATATTCCTTTTGCATATGAAAGCAATAAAGAATCAGAAATAATGCTTGCAACGAAAAAATCCTTCCCTCTCATTGGATCATCAATCGGCAAAATAAATAAGGATGAAGGATCATTCCTAAGAGTAAGATACGACAAGGCTACGTTGGCGCGCTTGCGGTCGGAAATAGAGAACAATACTCTTCCCGTCGCTGACAGGCTCGGCATTATCCGTGATCTCTTCGCTCTTGCTGAAGGAGGATACATCGGAACTGCCGAGGCCCTCGAATTCTCCCTTGCATATAAGAACGAGGAACAATATATCGTATGGTTTGAGATCACATCGGGAATAAGCAAAGTCTATAATCTTATTCGTGATGAGGTATTCAAAGAAAGCTTCAGATCATATGCCCGATCGCTATTCACTCCGATCGCCGAGAAAATGACATTTGAAGAACATAAAGGAGAGGATCATTCGCAGAAATTCTTGCGCAGTCTCTCCTTGTCTCATGCCGCAGCATATGGAAATAAGACTATTATCAGACAAGCTCACGAATTATTCAAAGAAAGAAATAAAAATCCGATCAGGGCCGATATTCGAAGCGCCGTATACGGTATTGTTGCAGCAGAAGGCAGTACAAAAGAATGGGAAACTTTTCAGAAACTCTATATAAAAGAAACTCATCACGAAGAGCAGGAGCGTTTTGGCCGGGCCCTTGCTTCATTTCGCGACAAAACCCTTCTTGCCCGCACTCTTATGTTCACCCTTTCGAAGCATGTGCGCATGCAGGATGCTCCGTTTCTTTTAAGCGCCGTATGGCAAAATAGTAATGGACGCGATCTTGCATGGAAATTCATACAGCATAACTGGAAAGAAACGACCAAGCGCTTTGGAGAAGGCGGGTTCATCTCGCGCATTCTCTCTGCTCTCGGAACTCATATTAAAATAAAAGATGCGCGTGATGCGAAGAAATTCTTTGCCAAGAATCCAGCCCCCGAAGCAGACCGGACCCTTGAGCAGGCATACGAGCGAATACATTCGAATGCCGCATGGATAAAGGCAGATAGGCAGACAGTCAAGAAGTGGCTGGCTAAAAATTATAAATAGCTGCCAAGAAAACTTTTTCGATGGAGCGCAGTCAGCCCGTTCTTTTTTATCGCATCAAAATGCGCTTTTGTTCCATATCCGGCATGTTTCTCGAATCCATATGCTGGATACTCTTGTGCGTATTCTGTCATTAATTTATCGCGCGTAACCTTTGCCACGATAGACGCGCAGGAAATGACAGGATGAAGCTCGTCGCCTTTGATCACTGTTTCCTGATTAACATACTCAATAGGCGCTTTCAATCCCCCATCCAAATAGACTTTCGCATCGGCAGGATCGACCAATAGCTTCGCAAGAGATTGATTCAAAGCCTTCTTAATTGCGCGAACAATCCCCACTTTATCAATCCATTCTGCAGAGACCATCGATACCGCAAAGTCACATTGTCCTTTTTCTTTTTCACTCTTTAGATATTCAAACCATTTCTCACGTTGCTTCGCAGTGAGTTTTTTCGAATCCCGTATCTGTACTCCTGTTATCTGTATTCCATTAGTAATTAGTAATTCGTAATTTGTCTTTATACATAAAAAAGCGCATACGGCCACCGGTCCTGCGATCGGACCGCGGCCTACTTCGTCGATACCCATAGTATAATTCATAATTAAATTGCTCTTGACTTTATATATAAAAATGTTATTCTAATAATAGATTTTGTAACCATTAAAACAGTATATATGAAATCAGATTTTGAATCTATTATTCATGTTATGAAGACCAACGGAGTTGGCTTTATAAAATCCTTTTTTTCTGAAGACTCGTCTTTGGATGAAAAACCTTCTATCCTAAAGGAAAATTTCATAACTATCAAATTCTCCGATGGCAAGGAAAAGCTAGGATGGCTGATACTTACAGGAGATGACTATATCAATCATCTGATTACGCACATAAATGATTCTGAAAAAGAAGCCAGGGCAATGGTTACTGGGCCTGATTATACAACATATATCCGGCTCCGTAGCATACCGTACGAACCGACGAGCAAGAGAGAGAATATCTGCCATATAGATATTCTCTTAAAGCATCTCGATAAAGGTATCGGAGAAGCAATCATAACCCCAAGCCTTGAAAGCAGGAACGATTTCAAATAGTAACCAAAACAGCATCCTTTAATACTCCTGAGCATTATGCGCAGGAGTATTTTACAATGAAAGTCTCATTTGTCGATAATATCTATTCACTGTTATAATGACCCAATCATGGATTCAAAGTTTATTCACCTCCACACTCATTCCCACTATTCCCTCCTCGACGGATTGTCTAAAATCATCATTAATAAAATTTATCGCCTTTGTACCCAGAGAAAATTATTGCCTAACTATCGAAAATCCAGCTTATTCTTACGATGCATATGAGTAAGGCGATTTAGATTGTCATAGGAAAATGAAGTAACATTTTGCCCGCTAACTGATAGCCAATACACATTCATAAATATGAACAAAATAAACCGCATGACAATCTTTTTTACTATTCCAATCTAATAACTTTTAAAATACTCAAAAGTCATTTTCTTTATTATTTCAGCGATTGTGAGGGCATTCCTAATAAATTTTATCCTGGAATTTATTTCTCCATCGGAATCCCAGTTGTCTTTGTTTCCCCATATGTGCCTCAAAAGCTTCTCTTTGAATTCATCCAATTGGAGACTCTTTGCATCCTTTTTAAACTGCAATTTG
This sequence comes from Patescibacteria group bacterium, assembly GCA_040384805.1. Taxonomy (GTDB): domain Bacteria; phylum Patescibacteriota; class Minisyncoccia; order Phycocordibacterales; family UBA9973; genus UBA8515. The sequence continues at coordinate 178,839 of JAZKIP010000001.1, forward strand.
ATTTTAATTCTCTGATTAAGAAAAATATCAAATCCGAAAAATGGGCCAACAGTTCCTACTTTATGGATTGCTATTATACTAAATGAGTCTCCTTTGCTATCCACAATTTTAGCATTCTCAAAATATAATTTCCCCTTTTTTGTACATACTGTTAAATCACTGTCATTTCTAAAAAATGCTATAACTTCTTTGCCAAAACAAATTATAGGATATTCAAAACTATTTTTAGTCGTTTCGTCCATAATTGTTACCAATACTTTTAATTATATATAGTCCAGTTTTTAAGTTGCACAACCTCCTTTTAACGACACTAGTATGCAAGTTGTAATACAAGTAATGTTCGTTTCTTGATGACGATTTTCTTATTTTATATAAGCTGAATTTTCTTTGAATAGTAATGGCTTTTGTTATATTTCTTAGATAGTAGATTGCCCCATTTCCCCATCTTTTTTTATTACTTTCAGCGTCAAAACCAATTATCCCAAACTTTACGTTGTAATCCACGGAGACATAATAGTAGTAATAATAGTATTCATGATTGCCAAGGTCTTTCAATTCAAATGTTAGCCTGAAATCTGTTTCGGAATCTCCTTCTTTCTTTTGCGATTTTAAGTATTCCTTAATTGCTTCAATTTTCTTTCTGCTCTTGTTTTTAGACAAATTTTTGTGATTGTAAATATCACAGACATATCTTGCTGAAACAACCTCTTGTTTATTTTTTTCTTCTAGAATATTGCGATTTGCGTGATTATTGATATTCGTCGCGATAGTACTATAATTTGCAGGGTTTTTTAATTTTCCTTGTGGCGGGTTATCCTTAAAATAGTCACGTAACAAGCGAACAACTTCTTTTAAATCTGTAGTGGAATACAGTTCCGTTTTCCGAACGCGGGCTGTAAGTTTCTTATATATATTAGGATCAATGGTTTTTTTCATGAGTTCAAAATAGAAAATTGTGAAGATTTTTGTGAACTTTTTTTAAAAAATGTGTATGTCTCCGTTAACATGATCTATAGAAATGGTGGGAATTTTACCGCGATGGTAGCTAATAAAAAAACCCACCAGTTTTTTACTAGTGGGCCATCATCGGAAGGAACAGTATTCCGAGATGTAGCCTATAAGGTTGTTCAAAGCAACCAAGTGGCGTTCCTTTATTATACTGATTGTCAGTATAATAGCAACGTTATCTCTGTCTGTTCCAAATTAAACATGTAAAATCTATGTTTTATGGAACAGTATACATCCTTAAGATTCTCTGAATTAAGCGACGCAATTCTTGCCGGCTACAAGCATGATTTTGTAATACAAGTTAGTGGTACGCTTAAATGCCTCTCAAAACCGGGTAAAGTTTATTCTCCTGATGAGGTTGATATAAGAGTCATTACTTCTTTGAAGAAGAAGGCTAGCCTTCTTCTTATTACTACCAATGATGGATTATACAAGGGAACGTCGGTGGATTATTGGGAATATTAAGTAAGGTCTAAATTTATTATCCTAAATAAGATTAGTTGCACAACCTCCTTTTAACGACACTAGTATGCAAGGTAATAATTTTTTTTATTTATAACATCATTGAGACATTGTAGAACAGTCTATTATTCTTCTCTTCACATTACGGAGAGCCATCAGTAAAAAAAACCATCAACATTTGTTGATGGTTCACCCGTTCGGTAACAGCTTACCGAGAGATTATTTTACATAGTGGTGACACACTACGTAACGTAATGATAATCTATCACTTATAGGTTATTTGTCAACTCTTTGTAGCCTGTTCCGACCATATCTGTAAAAAATATGGTTTATGGAACAATATAAGTTGCACAACCTCCTTTTAACGACACTAGTATGCAAGGCTTATGATCCAGGAAATAAGTTCTCAATCCCATTTCAGTATTCAGCCTGTGGAATAGGAGTTGACACAAGCAAAGTCAAAAACTTCAAGAAAAGCTGGTCACTCCTCTTTGATGAAAAATATAAGGGCAAAATCAGTATGTTAGATGATATTCGTTATGGAATGGTTCCGGCATTGAAGACCCTTGGCTATTCGCTAAACACAACTAACGAAACCGAATTAAGTCACGTTAGAGATTTATTGTTAAGGCAAAAATCTTTGGTCCGAGCCTATACTAGCGATACATATATTGATCTTCTCAAGTCAGGGGAAGTCTGGATAGCGTATGGATACACTGGGGATATTTATCAGGCGATAAAGGAAAATTCTAATATTGTTTATTTTATTCCAGAAGAAGGGTCTGCGCTTGCAGTAGAAAGCATGTGCATCCTGAAAGGAGCTAAAAATAAAAAAACGGCCGAACAATTTATGAATTATATTCTGGAACCTCAAGTAGATGCGGATATAGTAAATCACACTCAATATGCAACTCCAAATGATTCGGCTAAACAGTTTATTAACCCCAAAATTCTGAATGATGAGAATATTTTTCCAGGAAATTCAGTTTTTCTGAAAAGTGAGTATATACGAGATCTTGGTAAAGCAAATCTGCTATATGATAAACTATGGACCGAAATAAAGACCAAATAACAGTTTTTCCTTTGACAATTCAATAAACTTGCATCGTATTAGTTGGCGTAGTAAAATCTAATATTATTAGAGATTATAGGACTTCATGCCAAGATGAATGAAAAATATAAGCTGAGAAATATCGAGCCCGGAATTTATCGCCAGCGAGGTATAGCCGAATTTCGCATTCTTGAATCCTCGATTTCAAAACGGGTATTTATAAAATACCTCAAGGAACTTTCCCGAAATTTAGGAATGCAACCACATCCAGAATTGCCAGAGCCAGTTATTACTTCAGCTTCTGGCTATACTTTACAAAAGCATGATGGCCTTGAAGGATTTCTATTCTGGCTAGAATCAGGACTTCACGCTTATTACTGGAAGCGTCCACAGATAATAACTGTGGACATGCATTCTTGTAAACCACTTATTGAAGAAGCTGTTGAAAATACAAGTAGAAGTAACTTTAGTATTGTTGAGTACAATTATGTAGACCTAGTTTTAAAAGAAAAGAAAGACAGTCAAAAAGTAAGGACCAGAATATATTCAATATCCCGAAAAGGCCTAATCGCTTCAAAACGCATCAAAAAAGATGAGTATATTTCTGGGTATTATGGTGAAGTTCACGAAATAAGAAGGACAAAGAAATTTTATAGAGCAGAATTTAAGAATGCAGTTCAATTCGCCGAACATAAATGGCGGGAACCTGTCTTAAATAGTCTTGCACAAAACATTAACCATGCGTGTGTACCAAACTGCGGCATTAAAGGTATGTTTGATATAGTTGCCATTAGAAATATTGAAATTGGTGAAGAATTATTGTTAGATTATGCAATGACAGAGGATTCCGACTTGAATATCCCTAAAGAAAAATGTTTATGTGGCACAAAAAAGTGCCGTGGAAAAGCAGTTCCTTATAAAAAGCTACCAAAAGAAGTCAAAGTATTATATAATAATTACATCTCCGAATGGTTAAAAAATAAGTATTATATCAACTAACATTAGCCATATCAGTTCCCCTGCATATAATATAGTTTGAAAAAACGCTAAAGTTTTGAAGGCTCAAGCAGCTGTATATTCGCGGGTTATTAAATCTGCAAAATCGTGAGGTTTAAGCAATACCATGTTAAAATTGAATGGACAAAGCTTTCCCTGATGAAATTTATAGCGTTTGTTCCTATCAAGAACTATTGCTTATTGATACAAGATCCAACTCATATATTTGGAGTAATTGCAGGCACAGAGATTATGGAATTTTTAACCGTTGCACAACCTCCTTTTAACGACACTAGTATGCAAGTGATCCACGCAACGGCCCATGAAAGTCGCTTGAATAGGACATCGATCTTGGAAATGTCAGAACATGGTGCAGACCCATACAGTATCGAAGAATTGATCGCAGAAATGGGAGCCTCATACCTCTGCTATCATGCCGGCATTCTTCCGACCCCAATAGGAGACTATTTCGCCTACCTGAACGGCTGGCTCTGGATAAGCTTCGGCAAGATACTCACCTTGTTGTTACAGCAAGCGTATATGCGCAGCGGGCGGTTGACTACATTCTGGGGTATAAGGAGGCAACCAGCGAGAAAAAAGAGGAAGCGGAAGTGCCCGAAGCCATGGATGGGGAATAGGAGACATCTATACACAAAGCCCGGACTTTTCCGGGCTTTTTATAATTACTATTTCTTTTTTACTTCGTTATATTTCAAACAAAAATTACAAGTATGAAAACAAGTATTCTGATTAACAATTTCATTCTATTCTTTATCTCTTATTTCTTGTCTTGCTCTTGAAAGATTTTCAAAGTAGTTCCCCTCAAAAGTTTCAGACACAATTTTCTCTAATGATGATTCAATATCAAAAAGAATTCTTTCTTCTGCTTGATCTTCAAATAGCAACGGGTGTTCTTTCTGATTGAATTTGGTTAACCATTCGAGCAGAACGAGAGCTTCATTACTACTTAGTTTTAGGAATATGTTTTTATTGTCTTTTATAACTTCCATAATTTATAGACCTCCGTGTTCAAGAACATTTTTTAATTGTACGGGATTAAGTTTCCAGCCGCTAATAAATTGTCCCGAAGGACTAGAGATAACATTAAGACCAGTATTTGGATTGAGATAGTGTATTACTGATTGACCTCTATATGTTCCATTAATAGCTTGAACACCTGCGGAATTGTTGCACAACCTCCTTTTAACGACACTAGTATGCAAGAAATGGCGAGCAAATAAAAATTTTGGGCGTAGTGGCTCTTCAAAGAAATAGATCAATAATTAAAAAAATAGATAGAGTAATATCTACCATTTGGGACATAGCCAAGAAAAATTCTACTCCTAATGAAAATATAGTTATCCTGGAGATTTCAGAAGTTACCGGGATATCTCCAAAAGAAGTTAGTCTTTGTTTGCACCTCATTTCTGATTATGGTCAGTATGTTACGGGGAGTATAAGCGAGCAGAACACAAGGCTCTACACCGCAATTCAGATAAACGAAGATATAAATGTATACTATAGGTATAGCGAATTTCCTGAGGCAAGTTCTCTCCTTGCATTGGATGAAATTAAGAATCAGACGCAACCCCAGGAGTATTTTAAGGATGATGAAATTCTGACAATCGGTTGGCAATTGGATAGATTAAGGGAAGAATTTAAAAACGGCATATGTGTATTACAAACCGGACAGGAAATCATCTGGACGGATAATCAAGAAGATATCGCAGAAATGAAAATTCAGCTTTCCAAATTATCGAAGAAAAACTGGTTTCAACTCTTTATTGGTAAATTATTTTCAAAAGGCATTGATAAGCTTTTCTTTGAACCTCTGTTTGAAAAGATTAAGAATTTTGTTGATCCGGCAATAAGTGGATTACTGAATTGAGGCTGCGCTTAATGCGATCCGTTACAATTTGCTGTTTTCCGTCCAATGATAAACTGTGTTTTCAGTGGCTTCGACAACTTTACATAATTACTTATGCCGGTTCTTCTGCTTCCTGTCATTTCTTCCCCGCTGCTGAAGAGAATTTATGTAGGGATTAGCAATCTTTATTCATCTGAGAATTCTTCAAGATCGAGTATGGCAAGCCCTTTGATTCCGTCTGGTGTCCTGATCCAGTATACGACAGAACTCGAATCAAAACACACTTCTAGATTGGAAATACATGCGTGTATTCGATAGCTGGTGGCAAGATCAGAGGAGCAACGGAGTAAGCCATCTCTAAACTCAAACTTGACGGTATAACCATCCGCTAGGGCTTTTATGACTACCGGTGAGCATAGTTCTAATTCTGAAAAAGCTTTCATTAAGAAAGGGTAATTGACTTCCTTCATGCTAGGCTGTGATTTCTCCGGATTATTCCGACCGGAATCTGAAGAGGCCGGCATTTCATACTGGCATTGAATAGTAGATTTCTGTTCCATAACATTATTTTTTAGAGTTTGATAATGTCGGAACAGCCTGCGGAGAGGTTGACAGATCAGTCTATAAATGACAGAATGTCATTATGTTACGTAGTGGTGGTACACTATGTAAAATAATCTCTCGGTATGCTGTTACCGAAGGGGTGAACCATCAACAAAATGTTGGTGGTTTTTTTCTTTGCTAATAGTCTATCCCAATAAAAGAAGAAACAAATGGCTGTAATCCACTGTCTTAATGCTGTTATAAATAAAAAAAATTATTACATTACTGTATTAAAAGCTGCGTTAATGGGAAACCGCTTAAAACCGTTGCACAACCTCCTTTTAACGACACTAGTATGCAAGCAAAAACCTCTATCTCACCTGGGACCAAATCAAGGAGGTCGGCGGATCGGTAAACCGGGGGCAGAAAGGGCATGTCGTTGCCTACTGGAAAATGATCTCGAAAGAACAAACCCGAATGGTACACGAGAAAAATGAACTTACTCCGCTTCTCCGGTACTACAAAGTGTTTAACATTTCGCAGTGCAGGGACCTTCCCGATAACCTACTTACTCGGGCGGAGACGTTCCCACAGGGTATTGACGCTGGCAGTTCTTCCAAAAAGAAAAATTCGATCTTCTGCGAGGCGATCTACAACAACATGCCTCTGCCCCCAGAGATTAAGTATGAATCCCAGAAGGCTCTCTATGACCCCGCTCAGGATTACGTCAGCATGCTCAGGAAAAAGAGCTATAAAGAGCCTTCAGGCTACTATGCAGCCCTGTTCCATCAGTTGATCCACGCAACGGCCCATGAAAGTCGCTTGAATAGGACATCGATCTTGGAAATGTCAGAACATGGTGCAGACCCATACAGTATCGAAGAATTGATCGCAGAAATGGGAGCCTCATACCTCTGCTATCATGCCGGCATTCTTCCGACCCCAATAGGAGACTATTTCGCCTACCTGAACGGCTGGCTCTGGATAAGCTTCGGCAAGATACTCACCTTGTTGTTACAGCAAGCGTATATGCGCAGCGGGCGGTTGACTTTATTTTGGGATATAAAGAGGCAACCAGTAAGAAAAAAGAGGAACGGGAAGGGTCCGCAGCCATCGAAGGGGAATAACAAATATTTAACATAATAAGCCCGGATACCGGGCTTTCTTTAATTAAGTGTTAACTATTAGCCATTATAACTTGTTATTAAAAATCTCACTAGTTTTTTGAAATTACCTTAGAAAACCTCTAATTTACTACCTTTGCCATCCATTAAAGGAAATAAACATACAGTAAGATTATCCTTAATGTGTATATAGGTCGTTTACAATAAGTTAACAAGTGGTACAATAATGGTAAGCTTTTTGTCACCTTAAATTTATTACATTATGAAAAAGTATTTCATACCAACGTTTAGACTTCCTTTCTCTTGGAAAGAGAAATTATTGGATAAGGTTGTTTATCAGCCTTATAAGTATTTTAATGGGGTTTATAAGGAAACCGGCATTCTTGTCACAGAGAACCAACTAAATGAGATTGTAGAAATATTGTCTCTCAAATTGGTGTCCCAAAAGATGTCCGCTGAACCTGACATTATTGAAGTAACCGTCAGAAAATTGGACACGGTAGCAGCCTAGACGAATACCATATTTAGGTCCCTTAGGGGACCTTTTATTTTATCAGCTTATCGGAGTAAAAAATATGATTCATAAATTCACTTATTAACTTAAAATCTGAATTCTTTAATCCGTCAATTAACAGCTTATATATATTCTTTCCTGTAAGGTTTATTCTATGGATTACGTTGTTTTTTATGTAAGCAATTTCTTGTAAGTGGTAATCCTCCTTGGTTAAATCATAAAATATCCGGTCTCTATCTTTATTTAGCGCTATAGCTGGTCCTGAAATTTCGATGTTTGGTTTTTCAGAAAGTATTTTAAGAACTTCCGTAAGACACTGGGCAAAATCAAAAGTTCTGTTGTATAGCTTGTTCAATAACTCTAACTGATAAAACCAAATTAAATAGCGATTAACTCGCCTAATCTGGATTAATTTGAGATTTCCCTGAAGTGGGTTAAATGAAAACGTAGTTTCAAGTGCAGTATGAATTGAACTAATGGAATAGTCAATTAATTTACGCGAATCCTTATTTAAAGATTCACTAGCATAAAAAACGATGTCAGTGATAATAGCAAACGCATCCGCTTGGTAGTCTGCTTCTTCTACCACTTTCGGAAAATTTCCAATCCCTTGTACCGTTCGCCGATCTAAATTGTGGAACTTATGCAGTGCTTCGTGAAGCACATAAAGTCGACAAGCTTGATAAAATTTATCATAGTTTAATGGATGATTACCTGTAAGAAATCTGTGATAAATGGATGCGAAGAAATTCACTTTAATTTTCCACTGTTTACTGATATCCAAAAAATCTATATCTTGGTCCTCATCTACAAGCCCTTCTACGATGGTATTAGAAAAAAATTGGCTCGTATCATCCAACTCAAAATAATTAGAATATACCTCCGCCGGAAATTTCCAATAACTACTATGACAGAATATATCTTCGGGATGAATTTGATATCCGCTTAAAAGGGTTTTATACCACAGCTTCTTATTAAAATCCTGGTTTTTAATAAATTTCTGTTGCACAACCTCCTTTTAACGACACTAGTATGCAAGGATTTTTGAATTGCATTCAAATAGCCAAGAAGGTTTTGTATCAGTAGCTTCCTATAGGCTTCTACGAGTAAAACACTATTTCCTCCAGCCGGTAAAGCTGTGTAATATCTTGATTCTAACATTCCCCGGTGTAATTAGTTCTGCGACTGATGTGTCTCCATTGTTTTTGTGATAAACAGAATAGGTGCAAAATCAATTTCTACCTTTTCAATTTCGAGCAATGTTTGTTCTGTTTGAATATTGTCGTTCATTTTATTATGGGTTGAGTTGTTAATCGATGGCGCCAAAATCAGAAACATTGACGTCCATAGTATTTTTCCCTTCGCAAAAAAAAATTTTTAAGTTGGTAATATCTTTTGTCTATTAATGACCTGCTTTGACCAGCCCCCGAAATATCATTTTTGGTGACTTTAAACTCATTATAAAATGCATCTTTAAATGATTTCGAATTTAAGTCTTCTATTTCTTTGGCTGGATAGTATATCATTACGCATTTGCCTGTTTTAGCATTACCTATATCGCTGATATGAAGAAAAAGGCCAGCCGCAAACCCAACATGGCCAACATATGAATCAATATCACGTCCACAATTCATAACGTGGTAGGTGGGCTCATTGTTTACCTCACTCTGCAGCTGTAGTACGAAGTTAGTACCTTTTATAACAACAGTGCCTTTCCCCCAATTTTTGCCATGGTAGTATTGAACTGTATCACCTATCTCGTTTTGCCATTTAATGAGAAAGGCAATCCTCCCCAAAATTGCTTCTCCCTCGTTCTCTAAGTTTTCTCTAAACCGGCCGTCCTTGTCATAGAAGCATTCCCAATAACCGTCGAGTTTTTGTAATTGTAGGATAGAGGATGTCGGAGTGGGTACTTGGCCCCCAGACGAAAAGAATTCACCCCTGTCACATCCATACGCATAACGATACATCGTATTTATGAATTTCTTTCGGAAGGTCCGTACACCGTGCTTAGAATGATGAAAAAGAACTGCCAAAGGTTTGTTGGAACGAATGTTAATATTTTTTAGCGCTTTTCCTTTATTGATGGCTTCGTATAATGGATCGTAATTTCGCAAATTGGAGTTTAATATCTTATCAGGATTTTCGATTGCATTTCCTGTCGTGCTTTTATATTTTTCAATTACTGCCTTTCTAAGTTCGCTTAACTCGTGGTGCTCAAGTGTAATATTCCCAATTTCTGCTGTCATTTTTTACCCAGTTAAGTAAAGTAAATCAGAATTAAGCCCAAAAATACCATTAAATGCACACAATTAGGTAAAAAACTATAGTTTACTCTATGTAGGTGAAATACAATGGTTAAAATATTTTATTTTTTTAACTTATTTACCTAAATTTGGAATAGGGATACAGGTTTTCTGGCTCTTAAAAAAAGAGCCTAACGGTCTAACCACCGTTAAGCCCTGTAATAGCGGTAGTCTCGTTGACAATTATACCGCCTAGATAACAGTCTAACATGTTTTTCTAGTATAAATAACGTTAGACATATAGTATAGGTTTTTGTCAACTTGATTAGACCGCTAAGAAGCGATCCGATCAGGTTTTTTTATTTATATACACAAAATTAGAAATATACAATATGGTGGCATGGCTACATAAAAAATTGGGCAGACATCCCCCATAAAGGAAGAATCTGCCCACATGAAATATACCTGCTTTCGCAGACGTACAATTCAACTAGTCATTGCAAATGTATATAAAGCGGAAGCAGGTTAAAAAATCTTTTTTAACCTGTAATACGCTTTACAATGATAAGCAACATTAACAAGTGTCCTTTCCATGGGCACACCTCCGTTACATCAGCATCGAGTACAGACGAATTAGTCAGCCTTAAATCGTTGCACAACCTCCTTTTAACGACACTAGTATGCAAGTATTCATTAAGGGGCAGCGCTTCACTACGAGGTGTCTGCCCTTTTTGTGTATATATGCGCCATAATATTATATTTGAACGAAAAATAAACAGTCTCAAATAAAAAAAGCCAGACTCGACAATTTATCTATTGCGGAGAGCTGGCTAAACCGTGTAGTGCTGCTGCTAGACGAACTTGACTTTTTAAGGCATTGAATGATAATATATTAGCAGCGGTTTAGCTTAAAATTGATACCGCACAATTCACCGCTCAGGCCACGAACCTGAGCGGTTTTTATTTTTGTCTAAGGATATTGAAATAGGGACGGATAGTAAAGATAAGGGTAAACATTTATTCGTTGCACAACCTCCTTTTAACGACACTAGTATGCAAGTATTTGTTTAGTTTAAATAAAAAACCTGACCAGATCGCTATTCGTGCGGTCTAATCAGGTTGACAAAAAACCTATAATGTTGCCTAACGTTATTTATACTAGAAAAACATGTTAGACTGTTATCTAGGCGGTATAATTGTCAGCCAGACTACCGCTAATAGGGTTACGACGGTCTGATCACCGCCGGCCCTATTTTTTTATACTATGTGTATATGATTAAATTTGTTGCACAACCTCCTTTTAACGACACTAGTATGCAAGTGCTTGTATTATATATCTTTTTTAGGTTTTTTTCCAATTTTCCCCGAAAGTTGAATGATTTCAAAGGGTGGCATAGCTGCCGCTTTTTCTTTGGAAAGAATATCAAGATTAATAAAGCAAGATTGGCATAAACTGCTAATAAATACCTTTTCAGTTTTCTTGATGAACAATCCGCTCAAAAGGGTCTGGACTGTGCGCTTCTCCTTTTGATATAGCGGACCTATGTATAGATTTCTCATAATTGGTTTAAGTCCATAATTCTTACATACGATAACAGCTTTATTCCTATGTCGCCAATTATTGCTTTCCCAACTGATAATTATAGTCGAAGTGATGTTATTCATTTTTTAAATTAAAAAGCTCTGTAGCATTGAATGCTTTTAGTGTCTTTTCTTTTCCTTGAAAGAATCGCGCAAGCGATCGCACTTGATCTTCCATGATCTGCTTGAGCGTATACTGTTTGCCTTTCCATATCACTTTTTCCTCCCAACGATTTAAAATGGCTTCCGTGATGATAGCTATTCCTTCGGGCGAAAGTTTATATTTACCCTTGCCGATTGATTCAAACAATGACCGTTTACTCATTTTCTTTTCAATTATGAGCTGAAAGAGCACAGAGTCAACCACCGGCACCCGAAATTCTTCCACCAAATCGCAGACAAGCGCCGGTTTGCCGTACCGTTCTGTATGACAAAGACCGAAATAAGGATCAAGACCTACATAGAGGCATAATCGTTCCATTTCAGTATACAAAAAACCGTAACCATAATTAATAATATTGTTAAATTTATCCCCTCGTTTTCTGTCACGACCAGCGAAACGAATCAGTTTCCGAAGAGCAAAGAAATACGTGTTAGCAATTTGTCCTTCAATCCCCATGAGCTGATCTCGATTCTTAGGATGATTCGGAATTGTATCTACTGTTTTAAGTATCGCTTCGCATTGTAAGATCTCTGTAGAAAAATCCTTTTTATATTTATAACCCAAATATCGCAAATGCAATATTTGATTAGTGCATTTACCTTTTATAAAAATCTTGGCAATGCTAAAAGATTCAGGAGATGTGGAAACTTCAAGCTGAGCGCGACGCAAACTTGCAATTCCTTTTGGGGCACTTGAAAAGATTCTGCCGATAGGTATAGCGCGAAAATCCATATATACAATATCAACTTCGTGTTTAAGGGCGAGCTCAACAGCAGCAGTAGTAAGAGAAGCGGGCCGGAGAATACGTATCTTTTCAACTCGTATCGCCGGATATTCCTTCTTCTCCTTCATCTTTGGGAACGTGAGAACAAAACGTTCTCCACTTGCACGAATACTTGTACCATATTCATTGACGATTATATCCATATATTTTAGGGATAAATAATAAACACATTATATTACAGAACGTCCAATTTGTCAATAATATCTATTCACTGTTATAATGACCCAATCATGGATTCAAAGTTTATTCACCTCCACACTCATTCCCACTATTCCCTCCTCGACGGATTGTCCAAAATCGAAGACATGGTCAGGATCGTCAAAGAGCACGGCATGGGTGCACTTGCCGTCACCGATCACGGCAATATGTACGGCGCGATCGAACTCTACAAAGAATGCAAGAAACAAGGCATAAAACCGATCATCGGTGTTGAAGCGTATATCGCTGAACGCGGGCGTAAGGATAAGGAGCCGGGTGTCGATAACAAACGCTATCACCTGACACTTCTTGCCAAGAATCTTCAAGGGTACAAGAATCTCATGCGCCTTGTCACGCTTGCCAATCTTGAAGGATATTACTACAAGCCTCGCATGGACAAAGAGATCCTCAGGCAATATCATGAGGGTATTATATGCCTCTCGGGCTGCATGGGCAGTCAATTGTCTCAAGCAGTTCTTTCCGGCAACACTGAACGCCAGGAAATGCTCATCAAGGAGCATCAGAGTATATTTGGCGCTGAGAATTACTTCCTCGAGCTACACTCGCATCCCCATATCGAAGGAGATAAAAAGCTCCGCGACGGAATTATTGCTCTCGGACGGAAATTCAACATACCGCTCGTTGCAGCACAGGACTCCCACTACCCGTGCAAAGACGATCACGAGGCCCATCATACACTTCTTCAGGTCAATACCGGATCCGAAGGCAAGGACACCGGCAAATTCGAATTTTCTGAAGACGACTTTTCTCTTATCGATGAAAAAACCGCTCTTGAATATTTTGCAGATATTCCTGAAGCAGTCCCCAATACGCGCCTTGTGGCGGATCTTTGTGAAAACTATGATCTTGAGCTCGGCAAAGCATACTTCCCTGATTTTCCGATTCCGGAAGGGACAAATGCCGATGATATTCTTCGCGATTTGGCATACAAGGGATTCGAGTTCAGAGAATTGCCTCAGTCTCAGGAATATACAGAGCGTCTTGAATACGAACTCGGCATTATCAAGCAAAAAGGATACCCAACATACTTTCTCGTAGTGGGAGATCTTCTTCGGTATGCCCGTGAGCACGGGATACTCACCAATATCCGAGGATCTGTCGCAGGATCGCTTGCGACCTATCTTTTAGGCATCACCAATGTCGATCCCCTCGACTATAAACTCCCGTTCGAACGATTCCTTAACCCTGAGCGTCCATCTCTCCCCGATATTGATATGGACTTTGCCGACAACCGCCGCGATGAGATTATCGCCTATGCAAAGCAGAAGTATGGCGAAGACAAGGTCGCCCAGATCGGAACGTTTGGTACCATGCTTGCTAAAGGTTCTGTTCGTGATGTCGCACGGGCGCTCGGATACCCTTATGCAGTTGGAGACCGAATCTCAACCATGATTCCGCTTGGCTCCCAAGGAATGCCGATGACGATCGAACACGCTTTTGAGCTTGTACCCGAACTTGCTGCAGCGTATAAGAGCGAACCCGATACCAAGAAAATCATTGACCTTGCAAAGAAGATGGAAGGCTGCGTCCGCCATATCTCGGTCCATGCCGCAGGCGTCGTCATCGCTCCACGACCGCTCTATGAATTCTCGCCGATCCAGTTTGATCCGAAAGGAGGAAATATGATCACCCAATATGACATGTACAATATCGAAGATGCAGGACTTCCGAAATTCGACTTTCTCGGGATCCGCAACCTGGCAATTCTCGCCGATGCGGTAAAGCTCGTGAAAGAGCTTCATAATGTCGACATCGATCTTGATCGCATTCCCCTTGAAGATAGGAAAACATTCGAAATGCTTGCCCGAGGAGAAACTATGGGCCTTTTCCAGCTCAACGGCTCTGGCATGACTCATTATCTTAAGGAGCTCCGGGCAACGACTATCCACGATATCAACGCCATGGTAGCCCTCTACCGCCCCGGACCGATCCAGTTCATTCCAATGTACATCGAGCGCAAGCATAATCCTCGATTGATAAAATACTTGGATCCCGCGCTTGAGCCAATCCTCAAGCAGACATATGGAGTCCTTGTCTATCAGGATGATCTGCTTCTCATCGCGATAGAGATCGCCGGATACAGCTGGGGCGAAGCTGATAAGTTTCGAAAGGCGGTCGGAAAGAAGATCCCGAAAGAAATGGCCGAACAGAAGGATCGCTTCATCAATGGCTGTGTCGAGCATAGCGGTTGGCCGCTTAAAAAGGCAACGGAACTCTGGAATCAGATCGAGCCGTTTGCCGCGTACGGTTTCAACAAGGCTCATTCGGCAAGCTACGGGCGGGTTGCATATCAGACGGCATATCTGAAGGCAAACTTCCCTGTCGAATACATGACGGCGATTATGACTGCCGAATCAGGAGACATCGAGAAGGTCGCCGAAATTGTGCACGAATGCCAGAAAATGAGCATCAACGTCCTTCCTCCGAACATTAATGAAAGCTTCGGCGGATTTACAGTGATAGTGGGGTCCGATAAGCCCGATGGACGGACGATCAGATTCGGTTTGCATACAATCAAGAATCTGGGCATAGACATTGCTGATTCGATTATCGAAGAACGCAAAAGAGGCGGCCCATTTAAATCATTGGCTGATTTCTTCGAGCGAATCAATCATAAGAATTTAAACAAAAAATCCGTTGAAGCGCTTGCCAAATCGGGCGCCATGGATGATTTCGGCGATCGCAACATGATCATTGGCAATCTTGAAACTCTTTTAGCATTCAACAAAGAATTCCGTACCGTAGCGACGCAGGACTCTCTGTTCGGCTCTATCGGAGGCATCCAGACGACTCTTTCGCTCTCTCCTCAAGCGGAAACAACGATGAATGAAAAACTTGTATGGGAAAAGGATCTCCTAGGACTTTATATCTCAGGACATCCGCTTGATGCATACCGGGAGAAAATTGAGAAATTCGGAACACTCATCAAGAAGATAAAGGTAGAAACGCAGGTAGGCATGCCGGTAACGGTCGCCTGCATCATCGACGATGTCCGCGTCATTACAACGAAAAAAGGTGATCGCATGGCATTTATAAAGGTTTCAGACCATAGCGGATCGATCGACGGCGTTCTTTTCAGCAAGCTTTTCGAAGGCCACAAGGATATTCTCATAAACGACACCATCATCGCCCTTCAAGCGAAAGTCACTGAGCGCAACGGCGACAAAAGCTTAATGATCGAAAGCCTAAAGAAAATATAAAACCCGCCCTTAATAAGGGCGGGTTTTATATTTGTATTTAAATTACATCCTGGCCGTCGATCATTTTCATGATACGGACGACTTCTTTCGGGTAATTTGGTATGACTGAGTTATATTTTCGTAATATTTGAAGAGTATCTTTCCCGTCATAGTAGTGAGCGGTGCCGACATGGTTTCCTCCGAGGCTTGCCGATACCCTTTCGATCGCTTCGTCAACTGATTTGAAGTTGATCTTGCATGAACCATAGCCCAAGAAACTATTAGTCACTTTCTTGCAGGCATGCCGGGCAAAGGTAGATTCACGGCCTGCAATTGCGACAAGAAGACGCCAATCGAGGTCATTTTTCTCGGCTTCGGTCACGAATTTCATTCCGTAACCCGCAAGCGGAGAGTCATAGGACTCAAGGAACTCATCAATGGCACGAGCGCGCTCTATGCGTATCTGGTCTTCCGGCGTTGTTATCGCAGGAGCCGGAGATTCGGCATTTTGGCTTACGCTTGCAATCGGCGCCTGTACCGGGATCGGCACAACTCCTGTAAGAGGACTTGCGACGGCCAACATCGGTATGGCAACGAACGACTGCAGGAACTTTGTTATATTTTTATTCATAGTGTGGCGGTTATGCTCCGCCAAACCCCTCGACTGGACTCTGATATCTGCCTCCGTAAGGAAAGCTGACACCAAAATAAAAAGCCCTTATATATCATCACTGTAATGACAACATATGTGGACTGCGCATATAGTAGCACAAAGCATTATAAAAGTCAATAGTTATACCACTCTTTTAGGTATCGTCAAATATAAAATACCCTTATATTGTAAGGGTATTTTCTCTATTTATCCTTGACTAATTTTAACAAATATTATCTAATTTGCCTTTAGAAACAAGCTTTTACGGGATTTTGACAGAAGTTTAGAAATACTTTATAAAAACTCTTAATATGTAAGGAGATATAGGTTTTTATTCCTTCCCTAAGCAAGCTTAGTAAAGCTTGCCGGGCGACCAGTAGCTTCCTAGTAGACTACTGGTTTAGTCCATGACAATTTTTAAACTTCTTGCCAGATCCGCAATAACAAGGATCATTACGGCCGATTTTCGGCTTCCCTGCCTTGCTTGCTCCCGTACTTTCAGTTGAACTTTGAGATGAATTAAGGATAAATTCAGGTTCAACGGGAGCAAGAGTAACCATGGGAGCCTGTTCCGCCGCTTCGGCATTCATTGTCTTTATAAGAGAGGCTACCTGATCCTTGAATTGGACTTCCATCTCCTTGAAAAGATGTAGTCCTTCCTTCTTGTATTCTATGAGCGGTTCTCGCTGGCCATAAGCGCGCAAGTTAACAGATGAACGCATATAATCCATCGTTTCCAGATGTTCAACCCATAGCGTATCAGTCGTATATAAGGCAATACGACGAACAGTCTCAAAAAAGGCCGTGTCTCCGACTGCAGCGCGTTTTTGAACGATAACATCTGCCAATTCTGGGTAGGCAGCAACTAATATATCAAGAAACGCCTGTAAAGCATCATACGTGCCCGCAAGCATGGTGCGGCGGCGTTCGTAGATGATCTTGCGCTGGTGATTCATCACATTGTCATATTCGAGAGTGTGTTTGCGGGCATCAAAGTGGAATCCCTCGATCTTGGCCTGTGCACCCTCCAAGGTACTTGAAATGAATCGATTGTCGATCGGCTGCTCTTCAGGTATGCCAAATCGGCCCATCATCTTTTTAATGCGGTCAGATCCGAAGATGCGCATAAGATCGTCTTCGAGTGATACGAAGAACTGTGTTTCGCCCGGATCCCCTTGGCGTCCCGCGCGGCCGCGGAGCTGATTGTCGATGCGACGGGCCTCGTGGCGCTCAGTTCCCAAAACAAACAATCCTCCGAGAGCTTTAACTTCCTCGTAGTGAGCGTCATCATACGGAACGCCTCCGAGCTTGATGTCGACTCCGCGTCCTGCCATATTTGTGGCGACTGTTACCGCGCTCTTTCGTCCCGCATTGGCGATGATTTCTCCTTCCCGTTCGTGATTCTTGGCATTAAGGACTGTATGAGGAACGCCCGCTTGGGTCAGGTATGCCGACAAAAGCTCGTTCTTCTCGATCGAAACGGTACCGATGAGGACTGGCTGGCCTTGATCATGCAATTTCTTGACTTTCTCGGCTACGGCTTGCAATTTTCCTTTTTCTGTCTGATAAATAAGATCATTGTGATCATTGCGGTTAATCGGCCTGTGCGTCGGCACGACAACAACATCAAGACCGTAGACTTTGAAGAATTCCTCTTTGGAGGTTTCCGCAGTTCCTGTCATACCGGCAAGCTTGTCGTAAAATCGGAAGTAATTCTGGAAGGTAATAGACGCAACGGCGCGGGTTTCCTTTTCAATCTTAACGCCTTCCTTTGCTTCAATAGCCTGATGAAGCCCCTCGCTCCAGCGGCGCCCCGGCTGCATGCGGCCGGTAAATGAGTCGACAATGATGACTTCGCCGTCTTTGACGACATAATCTTTGTTGTTTTCATAAAGAGCTCGCGCTTTAACCGCCGTTTCAAGATGATGAACATATTTAATACCTTTCTCAGTATAGATATTCGAAATACCTAAGAGATCCTCGGCTTTCGTAATGCCGACATCGGAAAGTGATACTGCCTTGAGCTTCTCATCAACCGTATAATCCGTATCCTTGATAAGTTTCTTGGAGATATCGGCAAATGTATAATAAAGATCTTCCGAATCCTGCGCAGGGGCTGAAATGATAAGAGGAGTGCGAGATTCATCGATCAAGATCGAGTCCACCTCGTCAACGATCGCATAACTATGCCCTCTCTGGACCATATCGCCTGCACTTTGAACAAGATTGTCCCGAAGGTAATCGAAACCGAATTCATTGTTCGTGCCATATGTGATATCGCACTCGTATGCCTCGCGACGCGAACACGGACGCAGGAATTCATAGAGAACTTTGAAAGAACTCAAGTCTTCCGTTCCCTCCTCTTCCGGGGTCTTGTGCGATGGATCGAAAACGTAGGATGTATTTTGGGAATTTACCACGCCGACAGTCATGCCCAAGAGCGCGAATACCGGACCCATCCACACTGCATCACGACGCGACAGGTAGTCGTTGACGGTCACGATATGGACACCTTTTCCGGTAAGCGCGTTGAGATAGGCGGGCGATGTCGCAACCAAGGTTTTCCCTTCTCCTGTCCGCATTTCGGCGATACTCTTTTCATGGAGCGCCATGCCTCCGATAAGCTGTACATCGTAATGCCGTTCATTGCGTGTGCGGGATGCCGCTTCTCGCACCAAGGCGAATGCCTCTGGCAAGAGATCCGCAAGGGTCTCGCCGTCAGCGAGTCTTTTCTTGAGTTCTTCAGTTTTAAATTTAAAAGCTTCGTCGGAAAGCTTTATGGTCGCTTCTTCCAGTCCGTTGATTTTATCCACTAAAGGCCGCCATTTCTTTATTTTCCTGTCGTTTTCCGTTCCTATTATACTTTTCAATATTCCCATAATCTGCCTATTTTAACACAAAAAGAAAATCCCCGATAGAGAGGGGATTTTCTTTTAAAGGAGAGAGTATTACTTCTTCTTAGCCTTTTTCTTTGCAGAAGCTTTCTTTGCTGGCTTCTTTACAGTTTTCTTGACTGCCTTTTTAGCTGCTTTCTTTTTTGCTGCCATATATTTAAAAAATTAATTATTTTTAAAAGATGTGTGATTCACGACCTTACAAAAAATTTTATAAAAAACTTTTGCAAAAAAATTCATCACACTCACATCTCTATTATCGTATATGCATTGTCTTACCGCAATGCTTTTTCATAAAAAAGTGTGGATAACTTCCAATTTTCTTTTTGCTCCGCAAATTGGAAAATTGAGAATCCTGTACGAAAATTTTGATTCATCGACAACAAAATAAAAAATAATCGCGAGAAAGAAAATAATTTTGGAAAATATGTGTTTTACATTTTCGTACGGGATATTTATATCCTCTGCATACATTTTCGTGACGATCGTCACGAAAATGTTATTTTAAGAATTTGCGCAACTTTGTCATTTCTTGTTCGTACTCCAAAGGAAAACACCCTGCTTTGGACAGGGTGTTTTCCATATAGTGATTTGTACCTATAAGCCGAATTCTGTATCCGCCATGGGCGGACGATAGATATTTATCTGGTCCCGCTATTGCTAGCGGGATCTAGCGACTCTCTCCGACACGAGGTCGGAGCACGGTCTTGCACACACGTAAGGATTTAGCCGTTTCACCCTGGCTTTGCCACTCCGACACAAGGTCGGAGCTGCTATGACCAGATTCGTCCCGACCAAAGTCGGGACGGTCCGGCGCTTTCGCTTGGACCGTCTCTGCTCGCACCTCTTGGATTGCTCCAGACGGGAATTACCCGCTACGCTTCTCCGACACAAGGCCAGAGGATGTGTTCGGACTTTCCTCATCCGCCATGGGCGGACGCATCTACCCAATACAAACCAGAGTGAGTATAGCAGAAGAGAGAGTGCTTGACAATATACACGCGTTCTGATATACTCTTATTGTGAGTAACGGATTCCGATAATATTAAAATCAATTGCCTAGCAAAACCCTCCCGAGTAATCGGGAGGGTTTTGTATTTTATAGTATAGAGTAGCTGGCATTTTGCTTTTTAATGCTATATAATCACTATGCAGTCCGTTGTGTATTTCAGTCAGCGGCTGCACTCACATAGGCAATTGTGTTGGAGTTTAGCACCCGCTGACTCAAGTACATAATACAAAATACCCCGCGGAAGCGTGGTATTTTGTATTATGTACTAAACAAGGAATTTTGGTTGTTACACCAAAATTCCTTGTTTGCTCACTATCTTAATGAAATCTTTTACACCACTCTAAATGATTTTCATGCTTTATGGCATTCAATTCATTGATACCAAGAATTATCAATTCTTCCGACGTAAAGCGCAATGACCCGCATGCTTCATCATATGCACATTGGTTTCTTGATACATCCATAGCATCTTTCATTGTTCGAGGATGCAGAGCCTGGCGTGTCGGCTTATTCGTTTGCATTTCTTCATTAAAATAAGTCAATCCTTTTTCCCACTCGATCTGCCTTTCAGCATTGAGTCTAATCCATAACTCTCGCTCTTCGGGCGTTTTAAATAAACTCATAATGTAATATGATTTTAATTCATCTAGATTTATATATGGAAAATGTCAAACAAAAAACACCCCGATAAGGGTGTTTTTTGTTATCTCAAATCAATAGGCTGTGCATAATAAAAGTATTCTTTATTTTGTTCCGTTCTACAGGTCTTTCCCTTGTTGTCAGATTTCTTTTAGGACGTAAAATCAATGTCCATTATGTGCTCAATTGAGGCACATAATATCGACTCAATAAGATCGAACTTCCTTCATAAATGAAGAGAAGTGATCGGTTTCAAATTGAATTATTCCACGAACAGCTTCCGCTACCCGTGCCTTGTTACGACTTATTCCCTGTTACCGAGCTTACTGTAGGCCCTCCGTATGGAGAGATTTCGAGTACTCCCGGCTCCC
>JAZKIP010000002.1:0-8500 GCA_040384805.1 Patescibacteria group bacterium
CCATCGGTGGGGGTCACCCTCTCAGGTCCCCTAAGCGTCATAGCCTTGGTAGTCCATTACACTGCCAACTAGCTGATACTTCACAGGCCTTTCCCTAAGCGAAAAACTTTACTCCGGAGAGACTATCGCGTATTAGCACACCTTTCGATGTGTTGTTCGCGACTTAGGGGGAAGTTCCTATGTATTACTACCTCGTTCGCCACTAACTTCAAACGACCTTTGACTTGATGTAATCGCATCTCTGGAAAAATGAAGTCCGTTCGACTTGCATGCCTTATCCACGCCGCCAGCGTTCATCCTGAGCTAGGATCAAACTCTACTTAAAAATAGAACGGAACAAAAGAAAAAATACTTTGATTCCATTTAACTGGTTTTTACCGTCTCGCCATAGGTGGATTTCCTATGCGGACCTCTACTTGCTTTTTGTATGCATTAACCTATTGAATTTTCAACGAAATTAAAACAGCCGGCTATCTGGCCTAACTGTGACTCCTATTATATACATATGAATAAAGAAGTCAAGCATTCCTATATGGCCTAAAATAAAGGCTTTTACCATTTACAAAATACCTTTAATTTGCAATAATCAGAGAGTTTAAATAATTGGTTTTATATGCCCTGTTAGCTCAGCTGGTAGAGCAGCTCCCTCTTAAGGAGATGGTCGGGGGTTCGATTCCCTCACGGGGCACATATAGAAAAAGAACGATTTTATTATCGTTCTTTTTCGTTTGCCCCGTGAGGGAATCGAAGGCCGGAGCACGACGGCGCGAGGCGGGGTCGCGCAAATTTTCAGCAGAAAATTATGTGTGACCGATTCCCCTTTTAAACTGCTTTAGTCGCGTGAGGGAATCGAAAGGCTTTCCATTATCCGTGTAGCGGATTGGAAAGCACCCGCGGCGGTAGCCGAGATTCCCGATCAAAAATCAATGAGCCTAGTCGGGGTCGCGAGCTTTTTCAACAGAAAAAGACTTGTGACCGATTCCCTATTAAATATGAAGCCTATACAGTTCTCGTAGAGAAAGATTCCCATGGCGGGGTCGCGCAAATCTCGTAGCGACGGCGAGGGATTATGTGTGACCATATAAAAATTATTTCTCTACAAACTGAGTTGCGTCTTTACCCCATTTCTCTGTTCTCTTTTTTATTGACAGTATATTTTGCCGTGTTATAATAAATAGAAATGGTTTGCTTACCTTAGTTTTTAAGAATTTAAAAATTACGGTAATCAAATCAGATATACCATGAAGTATGTTCCTTCACACGCTAAGTACACTGCAAACCCCACATTTTGGGATAAGGAAGCCCTGAAACCCGACAGTAAGCGTATCGAGATCTTGCTTATCGTCTCGTGCGCCTTAGGGAGTTCTGTGGCATTCTTTATCATACCGGTAGTAATACCCGAATATGAATGGCTATGTATCATCATAGGCTGGATGCTGGCCATCTTTACGGCCATTGTATTGCTCACGCTCATTTTTGAAAAGAAGTGGGTGATGCACCGCAACAAAAAAGAATTCAGAAATCTTCATCAGATTATTACTGATTCAAAAGGCGAAAAAATCATCGTCGAAAAATAAGTAATAAGTACTGGCTAAACAATCCGAGGTCCCGCGCTAAACGGGACCTTTTCTATTTCCCCTTCAGCATCTTTGCCACATCTTTCATAAACGCTTTAACTGACTGATCATCATAAAGCGAAAGCAAGAGCACCGGTTTGCCAAGCTTCTCGAATTCCTTCTTCGTCTTTTCAATAATTTTTGGATCAGTTACGACATCGGTTTTCGTTAAAACGATCACCTCATCTTTCTCAAGAAGCGATGCATCATACACTTCCAATTCCTTGCGGATACCTTTGTATGTTTTCATCATGCCAGACCCGCCCTTGGCTGTATCGGCATTTTCAAAAGAAACCAAATGCATAAGCATTTTTGTTCGCTTGATATGGCGGAGGAATTTAAATCCAAGACCCTTTCCTTCTGACGCGCCTTCGATAAGTCCCGGAATGTCGGCGATGATATGCCCGTAGAAATCTCCGAGATTCGGATCAAGAGTGGTGAACTGATAGCTTCCGATCTTCGCGTGAGCATTCGTTACATTATTAAGAAGAGACGACTTGCCTGCGTTCGGCAAACCAATGAGACCGATATCGGCAAAGAGTTCAAGTTCTATCTTGAAATGCCCTTGCTCTCCTACTTTGCCTTTTGTTGCTTTTGTCGGCGTGGTATTGATCGATGTCTTGAATTGCTCATTCCCCCATCCGCCCATGCCACCCTTCAGAAGCAATTCTTTCTGTCCTGCCTGCTCGAGAGACACGGATGCGCCGCTTTCAACATTAGTGATGATCGAGCCGACAGGGAGCTCGATAACAAGATCCTTGCCGTCTTTGCCATGACGGCTGCCGCCTGCGCCGTCATCGCCGCGATCAGCCTTGAATTCCTTTTTATGCTTGTACTTCGAGAGAAGATTAATATCGTGAACAGCTACCGCGAAAATGCTCCCGCCGCGGCCTCCGTCGCCTCCGTTGGGACCGCCCTTGTCGATGAATTTCTCGCGACGCCAGCGGACGACGCCGTCTCCGCCGCGGCCTGCTTGAGCATGAATTGTGATTTCGTCTATAAACATGTGTATGCGTAGACTACGCTAATAAAGCCTTTTGAGCAAGCGCTAAGGCGCCTTCTTTCGATCGCGCAACTGCAAGAAACCGCCCGTTGTGACAGAATGTCGCATCAGGAACGCCGGAAATCCGGGCCATCTCTTCATCGCGCTTTCCTGCCCATTCTTGCGGGAGGGATTTTCGATTCTCGAATGATTTTTTTTCCTTGCGGACGCAGATAACGCGCCACATCGATGCTTTCGTGCAGACGACATACAGGGGCTCCGGATAATCCATCAAAGTCCCTTGCCACGGATAATTGCCTTCAAGGACGATTATTCTTTTATCCGAAGCCTCGTCATACGCTTTTTGAATAAATGCCTTCGCACGCACAGAATCGCGTGCGCGAATAATGGCGCGACGCAGGAATCTTTTCGCTATCTCGACAACTTCCATAAAAGGCTTGTCGTACTCTTCCTCTTCGGTCCATGTGGGATGAAAGGCATCGAACATATTTTCAATAAGATACGGAGCAACCATCTCGCCCTTCAGCGTATAGAGATCAACCCCGTTATCGTGGGCGTCGATCGCCTGAACGAGGCTTTCATCGATCTTCGTTGCGATCTCGGCCGAACCGCTTACTTTTTCCCCGTAGGCTTTCCACACGAGGCCGAATGCCGCATAGGGAATCCCGTTCTCTCGCTTCCCTGCTCCGCCTTCCTGGTGATGGTCGAATCGATTGCGCGACGGATCGTATTCGCTCCCGACATCGTATACATAATCTGCCTGCGCGATTATCTTTTCATCGCGCGTGCGGATAATCTTCACATTGTCATCAAGAAGAATGGAGAGCGTCGCCGTTGCGAAAATATCATCGGCATGAAATGTGCCGTTGTGAGTCGCGAGTATTTTCTTTTTAGTAAAAAATGACATAATTAATTTTTATTCCGAGTATCCTCGCGACTGCCCGTCAATTCGATTATCAAGGCGATTATTTTTTCAAGTATGAAGAATCCCAGGAAGAAGATAAGGATGATTCCGAGGAACTTGCGGACATCGCGGCTTATCGAAAGCGCCGTATAGCTGAAAAAATATCCAAGGGAGAGCATGATCGCCGACCATGCCAGAAGCGAGGCAAATTCGGCCTTTGCGAAGCGTTTGATCTTTATTTTCCTATAGCCCGCAAAGACGAGAGAAAACCAGTGGAGCCCAAGAAGGAGAAACCGGGATGAAAACATGGACCAGAACTGGCGAATGTTGAAATTCGGCAGGAAATAATCCATGCGATTCTCCGCTTTCCGGATAAATGCGCGATGCGAATGCCTCTTGTAAAGATAGAGACCGATGCCATAGCCAATCAGCGATTTCAATCCGCCTCCGACGAGAGTCGAAGCGAAAGCGGCAAAAATGTTGAGTGACCCAAGAGCCGCGAATATGCCCGCAAGTATAACCACAATTTCCCCTTCGATGATTACCCCCGCCACAATGAGAATATAAGCGATATCCGCATGCATTTCAACGAAGTGACGAATGGCGGTAAGGGTGACCATACTTAATCAATGCGCAAAACTTTGCCGATCAGCCAGTTGATGATCGACACGAGCAAAGCCCCGATAAAAGCTGCCCCGAATGTCGTCACGCTGAATCCCGAGATGACCGAGCCCAAAAACCAGAAAAGGAGGCCATTGATAACCAAAGAGAAGAGGCCAAGAGTCACGATGTTAAGCGGAAGCGTAAGCAGGCTCACGATCGGCCTGATGAACATATTAAAGAGCGTCAAGCAGGCGCCGACAACAAGAGCGATCCATAAAGGATCAATAGTAATGCCCGAAACGACCTGCGTCACAAGCCAGACTGCAACCGAAAGAATTATCCATCGCAATACGAGTTTCATATAATAAAAAATAAATTATGCGAATAATGTGTCGACAACCTCTTTTACAACCGTCCCGTCGGCTTTCCCTTTCAGATCTTTCATCAGGGCCGACATGAGCATTCCCTTTTTGCCGGGATCAGCAATGCCGAGTTCTTCTTTCTTTGCGCGGGCAACTCCTTCCACTTCGCTCCTATCCATGAGCTCCGGCAGGTATGTTTCGAGAATCGCGAGCTGGGGCTTTTCTTCTTCGACGAGATCCATGCGGCCTCCGGCGGTGAACTGCTCGATTGAATCCTTTCTCTGCTTGGCGGAACGAGTAATGACAGCAAGAACTTCCTCGTCGGAAAGCATTTCCTGCGGCGTGCGGCCTTTAGATACTAGTTCGTTGGTAAACGCGGTCACAAGGCCGCGCATAACCTCAAGACGGACGGTATCCTTGGCTTTCATCGCTTCTTTTATATTGTTCTTTATCTCTTCGTGAAGTGGCATACTTAGAGTATATCAAATATATGCTAAAATAAAAGAATGAGAAAAATTATTTTCCTCGACACTGAAACAACAGGCAACCAGCCGGAGAAAGATTATCTCTGCCAGCTGGCATTTAAAACCGATACCGAAACATTCTGCGAGCTTTTCAAGCCACCTATATCCATCCCTCCTGAAGCAAGCGCGATCACTCATATAACCGACAAGCATGTGGCGGATAAGCCGGCATTCAAGGAGAGCAATAATTACGGGGCAATCAAGCTTATGCTTGAAGATCCGACGGCGGTCATGGTCGCTCATAACGCGAAGTTCGATGTGGCGATAATAGCTAATGAGAATATCATCCCTGCCAATTTCATCTGCACGCTCCGCGTTGCCCGGGCTCTTGATACGAAGAATGTCATCCCTCAATACAAACTCCAATTTCTCCGATACTATCTTGGTATCGAAATTGAAGCTGATGCGCATGACGCCCTCGGCGACGTCCTCGTTCTTGAGAAGCTTTTTGAGCGGCTTCTCAGCAAGATGATGAAAGAAAATAATATCGACAAGGATGGAGCAATTGAGAAAATGATCGAGATTTCATCCCGCCCCTCTCTTATGAACATGTTCTCGTTCGGCAAATACAACGGCAAGACCTGCGCGGAAGTTCTCGCTATTGACCGTGGGTATCTTGAATGGATGCTCGCCCAGAAGGAACAGAATCCCACCAATGAAGAAGATTGGGTCTATACACTGCGGTATCATCTGGGGAAATTACAATAAATTTCCTTCCATGCTAAAATAGGCATATGAATATCGTCATTCTCGTTTTGCTTGTTGTCGTGATTGCTTCCGTAGCGATCCTTTTGCTACGCAAGACAAAACCTGAAGAAAAGACCGATACGGGATATCAGCTGCTTTTGTCTCATATCAACGAACTCTCTCGCACGATCGACCAGAAGCTTGGCGAATCCCAGAAAGAGATAAATCAGACCATGCGATACCAATCAAGCGAAACATCGCGTATCGTCGCCGACATCACCGAGAAGATCACCCGCCTTGATGAAACAAACAAACAGGTCGTGTCGTTCGCTGACCAACTCAAGAATCTGCAAGATATCCTCAAGAATCCGAAACAGCGCGGTATCCTCGGCGAATACTATCTTGAAACATTGCTCAAAAATGTGATGCCGCCGGGAAGTTTCCAGATGCAGTATTCTTTCCCTGAAGGGACAATCGTCGATGCAGCTGTTTTCATCAAAGACAAAGTTATCCCGATCGACTCAAAGTTTTCTCTTGAAAATTACAACCGAATTTCTGAAACAAATGACAAAACAGAAAAAGACCGTTTGGAGAAAGTATTCGTCAACGATCTGAAGCTCCGCATCCAGGAAACATCAAAATACATCCAGCCAGAGGAAGGCACGATGGATTTCGCTTTTATGTTCATCCCCCACGAAGCCATTTACTACGATCTTCTTGTAAACAAGATCGGCGGATCGGCCGACGAGACTGATAATCTCATCCAAAGGGCCGCGAGCAAATATAAGGTCATCATAGTCTCTCCGACATCGTTCCTTGCATACTTACAAACAGTCCTTCAGGGCCTCAAGGCTCTGCAGATCGAGGAGAGCGCAAAGGATATCATCAAGCGGGTCGGAGAACTCGGCACGCACTTGCGCACATATGAAGAAGCCCACCAGAAGCTCGGCAATGCCTTATCAACGACAGTCAACCATTTCAACAAATCAAACAGCGAATTCAAGAAAATCGACAAGGATATCATGCGCATCACGGGTGACGCGATCAGTATCGAAGGATTAACTCTTGAAAAACCTCATCACGAGGAATAAACAAAAAACTCTCCGTTCGGAGAGTTTTTTGTTTATTCCGACATATGCAATGCATATAATCATGCTTTAGTAAGAGTCGTAGCTTCTGGAGCCGTAGCCGCCATATGGTGAACGAATAGGAACTCCGTATCCGTTATACGATGGAGAACTATACGAAACATACGCCTGTACCGCTGACCCTGAATTATAACGAGGGTATGGATAATTATTACCATAATAACCGGTGTAAATATTGTATCCACTCGATGGAGCATATGAATAAGGATAGTTATATCCACCACTACTATATCCGAATCCAACTGATATATTGAATGCTGCCTCTGATTTTTGTGGAGTTAATGCCAGAAAAGCTGCAAAAACAGCAAACATTGAAAATGTGATTAATACTTTTTTCATAATGAACATATTATATACCTTTTTGTTATAAATGTCAATACCTTCTTCTGCCTGTAAAAATACCCTTCAAAAGAGGGTTTTAAACAGAGAAATCGTTTATCATATTCTTTCATGCTGACATCTGATACGAGAGGAATCACCGAGGCACCACTACATTGACATTATTTATAATTTATGTTATAAATAATCCATCATGAGACTCCACTGCCGTTCGTGCGGAACAGCGATGCAAAAATGGGGACAAACGCGGCAAGGCAAGCCCCGTTTTTTTTGTCCCTCGTGCAAGAAAACCGCCACCCCTCAGAGAGACGATGTCGAAGTGAAGCAAACAGTGAACGACTTGAGGAAATGGCTCAGGGGGAAAGAAAGCTTAAGCCACATGGCCGCAGAATCACACGTGACTCGCCAAGCCCTCTGGAAAAGATTCCATCATGTGATGGATCTTGCCGCCAAAGAGCCCGACTTGCCAGACCTTATTAAAACTCGTATCCTCATCGTCGATGGAACGTATATCCACGGGCATACGCTGTGCGCCTTGATCGCGGTCGACGAGAACGACAAGATATACTGGAAATTCGCGCCATATGAGTCGTATGCTGCATGGTGCAATTTCCTGTCTTCATTCACCGAACCGGATATCATTATCATGGACGGACAGAAAGGCCTCTTCGCGGCGGCGCGCACTCTGTGGCCGAAAGCTTCCGTCCAACGATGCCAGTTTCATCTTGTTGCATTCGCCATTCAATACATCGGCAGGCGGCCGAAAGAAAAGATCGGTCAAGATCTCATGGATATTCTCTATACTCTCAAAGACGCCAAGACGCATGACCTTCGAGATGCATGGATACGATCGTATCGGCAGTGGGAGGAAAAATATGAGATGTTCATCTCCGCAAAGGATGCCAACAGAAAGTACATCCGTCCGCGCCTGCGCGGAG
Organism: Patescibacteria group bacterium; assembly: GCA_040384805.1. GTDB lineage: Bacteria > Patescibacteriota > Minisyncoccia > Phycocordibacterales > UBA9973 > UBA8515. The sequence continues at coordinate 8,125 of JAZKIP010000002.1, forward strand.
CGCGGCTTATTATAAGGCGCGCTCTTCCCTTTCTGTTTACATTTCTTGATCACCCGGGATCGCCGAATACGACGAATCTCGTCGAGGGGTGGATCAACGGCGCGATGGCCGAAGCCCTGCGCCTCCATCGCGGCCTGCGAATACATGAGAAAAAAACTCTTGCCACGATCATCCTCTCCGATCTCATTCGAAATAAGACGAAAGAGAAATCCATAACTGAGCAACTCAAGTATGCCGCCCGCGTCAGACGAGCGCGCACATTCGGCAAGAAGAAATCGCGCAACAATATCGTCCGGCCCGCTATCATCAATACGATGAAATTATTTTAAAGTTTGGCTTAAGTAAACATTAGTGTTGGTTTTTAATCTGTGGCGGC
>JAZKIP010000003.1:0-9848 GCA_040384805.1 Patescibacteria group bacterium
GGTAGCTATGTCGGGAATGGATAACCTCTGAAAGCATCTAAGAGGGAAGCCAGCTTCAAGATGAGGAATCGTTTGAGAAACCAGAGAGATGATCTGGTTGATAGGCACTAGGTGTACAGGGAGTAATCCCTTCAGCCGAGGTGTACTAATCGTTCGATTCCTATTAGGAAATGTGGAAATCATTATAATCATTACGTTCGTAACAGCATTCAGTTTTCAGATATTATATATCTGAAGATTATTCCGCTAGGGCGGAATATAATAAGTTGAAAGTTTTGTGTTGGTGATTCGATATGGTGTCAGTCACAGATAATTTTTTACTAAAAATTTCTGCGACCCCACCTCGGCTTGTCAGCCTCCGGTCTTGCGCTTGGGTCCCTTCCCAAGCTCACCTGATTCCATTCCGAACTTTGAAAAATTAATTTAAACTTTTTGTTCTGGTGATTTGGTAATGGTGTCACACCCGATTACATTCCGAACTCGGAAGTTAAGCCCATCTACGCCGATGATAGTCTTTTAGGCAAAAGTAGGTTGTCGCCAGAACAAAGCGTTTAAATAAGAAAAACCACTCATTATGAGTGGTTTTTCTTATTTTTCTGATCTTCCAAATTGCTGCAATAAACCTTCCTTCATTTCCTTGATATTTTTATCTATTTCAGCAATTTTGCTATGGACATTTAAGACCAAGATGTTAAGATGAACGCAATCACCAAAATTTAATGTTATGAAAAAATTAAAAAGGATCCTGCTCTTTCTGTTCATTTTTCTTACCGTAAGTTGTGTTTTAAAAGCCCAACCCGCAGATACTCTGAAACTTATTGAGATAAAATCAATAAGCAAAAAGATGAGCCAATTTAGCTTTTTAGCCCGGGGAACAAATGATACTATGTATTATTTTGACCGGAACAATACGGCAAAATATAGGATAGGAGCAGAATACATGCTATTTCTTGAATCCCGAAAAAGAAAATTGATACGTGGGCACTTATCCACGCCAGCCCAGATTGCAAAATTATAGAACATCACGCTCTTTTAAAAATTCCCGATATTCGGGGATTTTTTTATCCCATCATAGCTCCTCCACATTAGAGCGGATTTTTGGTATGATAGCCATATATGTCATGGGCATCTAAACGGCAGGCTACGTATCTCGGAGGAGTGTTTCTTTTTTGCGCGCTTATTCTTTTCGCCTTTCTCTATCCGAGGCTGACACAGGCGCCTTCGTGTTTCGATACTAAGCAAAACGGAACTGAAACCGGCATTGACTGCGGAGGAACCTGTGTGCGCGTCTGCACTGCTGCGGCATCGGAACCTCTGGTTATGTGGAGCCGGGCCTTCGCTGTGACCGGGAATAATTACAATCTTGTCGCTGTAATTGAAAATCAGAATAAAAGCGCGGGTCTCGTCAACGCGCCGTATGAATTCCGCATCTATGATATCAACAATCGCCTTATCGGACGCAGGCAGGGATCGACATATCTTCCTCCCAACGGCCAGTTTGCCGTATTTGAACCGCGTTTTGATTCAGGGGAAACAGAAATCAGAAGCGTGACATTTGAATTTACGGCGCCTCTTGTGTGGGTAAAGAAAGAGCCGACGGTCCAAGCTCTCCCGATACGCATCGATAATGTCATTGCGGGCGATGATGCCGCGCATCCGTCGCTTACGGCTCTCATCACCAATGACTCGGTCTACGATCTCCCTCCTTTTGATGTCGTTGTCATCCTATACGATGAGGATGGCAGTGCTATTAATGCTTCAAAAACCCGCAAAGAAAGCCTTCCAAGCGGAACCGAGGCGTCACTTCTTTTTACATGGCCGGAGGCTTTTGTCGGAAACCCCGTAACGCGCGATATGATCGTCGAGATTAATCCGTTTATCGTTTCTTTTTAATCCCATGCGTATTTCCTTTCCAAAGGTTGACTGGCTTTTGATCCTTTTTCTTTTGCCGGTTTTGGGCGCAGGGCTCATAACCATGAAGTCCTTCACGGAAGAGACGCCTTTTTTCTCGCATCAGATCGTATGGATATCAATCTCATTTTTCCTTCTCTTCCTTTTTTCATATATCGATTTTCGCTTCTTGAAACGCACCGATGTTCTTGTCGCGCTTTTTTGCTTCTTTTCCTTCCTGCTTGTCCTGCTCTTTGTTGCGGGATCTACCGCCAAAGGCGCGCAAAGCTGGTTTTCGCTCGGCGGCGTGTCGCTTCAGCCATCGGACATGATGAAGCTTGTCGTCATCCTTATGCTTGCGAAATATTTTTCCCGACGGCATGTCGAGATAGATAATTTCAAGCATATTTTTATCACGGGCCTCTATGCCCTGATCCCTTTCCTCCTCGTGTTTCTGCAACCCGATTTCGGCGGAGCGATGATCATACTTTTTATCTGGTTCGGAATGACGCTTGTCTCGGGTATTTCCAAGAGGCATCTGTTTGTCGTCTTGAGCGGAGCCGCGGTCGTATTCGTATTGCTTTGGTCCTTTGTCTTTCAGCCCTATCAAAAAGCGCGTATCGTCAACTTCATACAGCCCCTCTCCAATATTCAAGGTTCGGGATATAATGTCTATCAGTCGACGATTGCCGTCGGCTCAGGCCAATTGACCGGCAAGGGTGTCGGCTTTGGCACGCAATCGCGTCTCAGATTCCTGCCGGAATACCAGACAGACTTCATCTTTGCCGCTTTTGCGGAGGAATGGGGATTCGTCGGAGTAATCCTGCTTTTTATCCTACTCGGTCTCATTATCTGGCGGATTCTTCATATCGCGCTTCTTGGAACGACGAATTTCGAGATACTTTTCGGCATCGGCCTTGCGGTTTATTTTATGAGCCATTTCATCATCAATATCGGGATGAATATCGGAGTTATGCCGGTTACCGGAATCACCTTGCCGTTTATGAGTTACGGAGGATCGCATCTGGTAACGGAGTTTATGGGTCTTGGGATATTGATGGGAATGAGGCGGTATGCGCGGGTTGCGCATAGGGATGATATGCGGAATGAATTCTTGGGAATCTAATAAAATGCCAGCATCTCTGTCATTGAGAGTCAAAATTATTCGGTCAATGTATATTTATACATCTTCCTCATAATTTTGACTCCCGTCTCGCATCCACTATCATTTTATTAGATTCCGGGTACTATATACATATGATAATCGACGGAAAAAAAATACGCGATGAGATATTAAATGACGTGAAAAAAAGCGTCGCTCTTTTGCCGTATGTGCCTGTTTTCTGCGATGTGCTTGTCGGAGATGATCCGGTTTCGGCTCAGTACGTGCGGATGAAGGCCAAGACCGCAGAATCTGTCGGTATTAAATTCCGCTCGGCTGATTTTCCTGCCTCGATCACAACGGAGGAATTGATCGGCCATATCGAGGATCTCAATCATGTGCCCGCTATGTGTGGAATCATCGTTCAGCTTCCGTTGCCTCCTCATATAGACAAGGAGAAAGTCTTAAACGCGATCGCGCCCTCGCTTGATGTCGATTGTCTGGGGGAAAGTGCAAGCGAGAAATTCTATGCCGATGAAAACCCGATCGGATTCCCAACCGCTCTTGCCTGTATGAGAGTTCTTGATTCAACGGGCGTTGATTTTACAGGAAAGAATATCGTTGTCCTTGGTCGCGGCATGCTTGTCGGCCGACCCGTCGCTCATCTTCTGGAGAGTCGTGGTTTAAAAGTGACTGTTGTTCACAGCAAGACGGAGAATGCCGAAGATCTCATCAAAAACGCCGATGTCATCATTTCGGCGATCGGCAAAGGAAAATTTATCACAGGTGACAAGATAAAGGAAGGTGCGATTATCATCGATGCCGGAACATCGGAAGACAATGGGGGAGTCGTCGGTGATGTGGATTTAGAAAGCGTACAAAACGTTGCGTCATATGTGACACCCGCGCCGGGCGGAGTCGGACCTGTGACTGTCGGCATACTTTTGCGCAATGTTCTTGCCGTGGCAGAGCGGAAAAATAATATATGAACATAGCTCTCTTTCATTTCTTGCATAATTTTGCCTTTCGTTACTCATGGCTTGACGGCATAATATGGTTTTTGGCCGAGCCGCTTATCTATATATGCATATTAGCGGCTGTGGTTTTTATATGTATTCACTATAAGATTTTCACTTCAGGCAATATCATAACTCTCATACGCGAGAAAGGAAGAAAGATCATCTCTATTCCTCTTACGACAATCCTTGGATGGTGCGCGGCGACATTTCTGAAATTCCTGATCCATAGCGATCGGCCGTATATTGTATTTCAGGATGTGCACTCTCTTTTCGTGGAAAGCGGATACGCATTTCCGTCCGGGCATTCTGCAACGATTTCCGCTCTCGCTTTTTCCATCTTCTTCGTCAATAAGAGGCTCGGCTATGTGTTTTTTGCCGTTGCTCTTTTGATAGGCATCGCGCGGATCGCCGCCGGAGTCCATTTCCCGGTTGATATAATAGGCGGCTATATCCTCGGTTTCCTTATTGCTTTTTTTGTTAAAAGTCTATAAAATAAGCCCATTATGTATGTCCCGTTAGAGGCCGCGGTCGCGAAACGGCATATTTAAATCAATATAATATCGATCAATTAATAGCTTAATTTCGGCAGGTGCAAGGTATCAACGACCGTGACCTGCCTCTAACGGGATGGTAAAAAAACGAATCATTGCAGTACTTATTATTCTTCTGGGCGCAGGTATCGGTTATTTCGTCTATAGGTCGGAAGTCGCCCACAGGACTCTTGCGCAGGATGCTGTCGCAACAGGGGTTGCTCAATATCCCTTTAAGCTCGGTCTTGATCTTTCAGGTGGTACGCACCTTGTCTATCAGGCGGATGTATCACAAGTTGATTCGTCTCAAATTGACGATTCCATGAATGCTCTTCGCGATGTTATCGAGAGGCGCGTCAATGCTTTCGGCATCGGAGAGCCTGTTATTGCCGTTCAGGGTGGCGGATTCTCAAATGCGGGCGAACAGCGTTTGATCGTCGATCTTCCGGGTATTACCGATGTTTCAGATGCGATTGAAATGATAGGACAGACGCCATTGCTTGAATTCCGTGTGGAGAATCCCGACAAAACTCAGATTACCCAGCCTGAAGTGACTGTGGGAGAAGATGGGCTCATTGATTTGTCTCAACTCAATATTTCTCTTGAATCGCAGTATATTCCGACCGAATTGACGGGACGTTATCTTGATAACTCGACTCTTGTCTTTGATCCCACAACAGGGGAGCCAGTGGTGTCTCTTCAGTTTAATCCTGAAGGTTCTGCGCTCTTTGAGAAGATCACACGGGAGAATATCGGCAAGACTGTCGCTATATTCCTCGATAATCAGCTCATTTCCGCTCCTACCGTCAACGATGCCATTACCGGAGGGCAGGCTCAGATTTCAGGCAATTTCAAGCCTGATGAGGCGAAGCTTCTCGTCGGACGGCTTAACTCCGGAGCCCTTCCTGTGCCGATCACTCTTGTCTCGACCGAAACGATCGGCCCCTCGCTTGGTACAGAAGCTACTCATGCGGGACTTCGTGCTGGCATTATCGGATTCCTTGCAATCGCACTTTTCCTTATTCTCTGGTACCGTCTTCCCGGCGTCATTGCGGTCATCGCGCTTTCAATCTATGCAGTCGCGATGCTTGCGATTTTCAAGCTTATTCCGGTGACGCTCACAGCAGCGGGAATCGCAGGATTCATTATCTCAATCGGCATTGCTGTTGATGCCAATGTGCTTATCTTCGAGCGCATCAAGGAAGAACTCCGATCTGGTCACACGGTTTCCGAAGCGATCAAAAACGGATTTTCCCGCGCATGGTTTTCGATCCGAGATTCAAATATTTCAAGCATGATCACAGCTTTGATACTCTTCTGGTTCGGCACATCGCTTATCAAGGGATTCGCGCTGACATTCTTGATCGGCGTCCTTGTATCGATGATCTCGGCAATATCCATTACACGGCTATTTCTCATGAGTCTCAATATTACAAAAACAACGAAAGTAACCAACTTCTTATTCGGGTCGGGATTTAGTAGCGCGAAATCACGCAAAAATAATATTTAACTTCACATTTATGTTCGTCATCAAACACAAAAAAATATTCGTCGTTATCTCGGCTCTTCTCGTTATTCTTTCCATTGTATCCATTAGCTATTACGGTCTGAATCTCGGTATTGATTTTAAGGGGGGATCGCTCACGGAAGTTGAATATGCACAATCTCGCCCGGAACAGTCAGTCGTTGAAAGTGAACTCAAAGCTCTCGATATCGGAGAGGTCATCGTTCAGCCCGCGGGAGAAACGCAATACAGCATCAAGTCACGAGCTCTGACTGATCTTGAACGCAAAAGCGTCATCGCCGCGCTTGGAGAAGGCGCGACCGAGAAAAGCTTCACGTCGATCGGACCTTCTGTCGGAAAAGAGCTTGCACGCAAGTCTCTCATCTCATTCATCCTCGTTGCCCTTGGAATCATCATTTTCATCGCAGTCTCGTTTCGTAAAGTTTCAAAACCCGTGTCTTCATGGAAGTATGGCCTCATCGCGATCGTAACGTTAATCCACGACATAATCATTCCCGTCGGCGCGTTCGCCATGCTCTCAGCCACATACGGCACCGAAGTCGACACATTGTTTGTCGTCGCGGTTCTGACGATCTTAGGACTTTCAGTTTCCGATACGATTGTTGTATTCGATCGCATCCGCGAGAATATCCGCATCGGACACTTCAAGACATTCGAGGAAACTGTCGGCAAAAGCCTCGAGCAAGTGTACACACGCTCGATCGCGACGTCGTTTACGGTCATCGTCGTTCTTCTTGCTCTTGTCTTCTTCGGTCCATCAAGTACAAAGGTATTTGCCATGATGCTCACAGCTGGAATGCTTCTCGGGGCATATTCATCCATATTCTTGGCATCGCCTCTTCTTGTTTACGTTAAAAAATGGACCGATAAAGAATAAGCTAGATAAACTCACAATGCATAAAATCCCCTCTGTACAGAGGGGATTTTATGTTATAATGAATTCATATGAGCAATCATCATAACCATCCGTCGCATATCCATAATTTCTTAAACAGGCATACGGCTTTCGCGATCCTGATCCTTATTGTCGGCTGTTTTGTGGCAGGATATTTTATCGGAAAATATTCAACAGAACGTGAGTATGGAATATCCAGAGACAGATGGGATATGTCTGAAAGCCGGCATTATCGTGATCAGGGAATGAAGAATTGGAATGAAAACCGCTTTGCTCAATAAAGCAAAACACTTATTAAATTAATCTAAAACACACATGTATATTATCTTAGGAATTATTGCTGCAGCTATTCTTTATTTTATTTTCAAGTATAACGGCTTCGTCGCATTGCGTACCCGCGCACAGGAAGCATGGGCCGACATCGAGGTGCAGCTGAAGCGTCGTTATGACCTTATTCCTAATCTCGTCAATACGGTTAAAGGATACGCGACGCACGAGCAGACTGCGTTTGAGAAAGTGACGCAGGCTCGGGCGCAAGCCATGAGCGGCCAGGGGCCGACGGCTGAGCACGCTCAGGCTGAAAACATGCTTACCGGAGCGCTCAAGTCACTCTTTGCCATTTCCGAAGCGTATCCGGATCTCAAGGCTAATGCGAATTTTATCGAGCTTCAGAGAGAATTGTCAGATACGGAAAACAAGATCCAGGCCGCCCGCCGATTCTACAACGGCAATGTCCGCGACTTAAATGTCGGCATCGACCAGTTTCCGGGTAATATTATCGCCAAGATGTTCAACTTCGTAAAAATGGCATTCTTCGATCTTTCCGATACGGATGCCGCTCAACAGCCTGTTGAAGTGAAGTTCTAATTTTTAGATCATCATTCTTATGAAAACTAAAACCATTGTTGGGATCATTATTCTTATTCTCGTTGCCGTCGCCCTTTATGGCGCTTTTGCCATGCCGAAACCGGTTCGATTGGAGGTAGTAGACTATGGAAACAAAGAAAATGCTGTTATTGATAATTCGATCTCCGACCCCTTTCCGCAACAGACAGAGATTCCTAACTCTCTCCCTGCGCCTTCTTCTGAAATAAGATTAACTGGCATTATAACTGAAGTTGACCATAGCTGTTATTTTGACGGTATCTGCAAGGTCGAGATTGATTATAAAACATGGGTTGTCTATGAAAAAGGGAAGATGATCAATCCGGAGCCGAAAGGGACCATTGAAGGAGAACTTACAATAGGCACAAAAGTAGAAGTCTACGCAGGTAAAGATACCGTCCTTGGCGGCTATACTATTTTCGGCAGTAAGAATTACTACATCAAAGTAATCAAATAAAATGGCGACTCTTTATACTCAACAATCAAGAAATGTGCGAAAGACATGGATGCTCATGAGCATGTTCTTCGTCATTGTTATCGCTCTCGGGTTCTTTTTCTCACAGGTGTACAATGATCCATCTATTCTGTATTTCTTCGTTTTGTTCAGCATCCTCATGAACATCGTCGGATATTGGTTCTCCGACAAAATCGCTCTTTCGATCGCGGGAGCCCGCCCGGCTTCAAAACAGGAATTCTACGACCTCTATACGATCGTCGAGAATCTTGCGATCACGGCAGGATTACCTATGCCGAAGCTCTATGTGATCGCCGATCCAGCTCCCAATGCATTCGCTACCGGCCGCAACAAGGATCATGCAGTCGTGGCAGTCACGACAGGACTGCTTGCTATCATGTCGAAGGCCGAACTCGAGGGCGTCATCGCTCACGAGCTTTCTCATATCGGCAATCGCGACATGCTTGTCTCGACCGTCGCGGTCGTTCTTGTCGGATTCGTTTCGATCGTGTCTGACATGCTCATCCGGATGACTTTCTTCGGCGGCAGGCGTGACGAAAGGGAAGGCAACGGCCTCTTCATGATTATCGGCATCGTTCTATCAATCCTTGCTCCAATCTTAGCTACTCTTATACAGCTTGCGATCTCGCGCAAGCGCGAGTATCTCGCAGACGCTTCAGGGGCGCTTCTAACCCGCTATCCGGAAGGACTGGCATCTGCTCTTGAAAAGATCAGCGCATATAAGCAGCCAATGATCCATCAATCGACAGCGATTGCTCACTTGTATATCGCAAATCCTTTCGGTTCCGGAGGAGTAGGGAAGAAAATCGGCACACTTTTCTCGACCCACCCGCCTGTTTCTGAGAGAGTAAAAATCCTCCGTGGCATGTAGTTAAAAAAGTTAAACAAAAATTAAACTCTTATTTTACAAGGCTATTGTGGAAAGTAAGGGTTTACGTTAGTATGGGTACAGATGTTCTTTCAATCGGCAGATTTATTTTTATAGAATTTGCCAACTACAAAACCTGCTTTCGGGCAGGTTTTGTAGTTTCAGAATAATAATCGTAATTTTTACAAAATATGGTAATATGCGAGTGATTATTGGAGGGTTCGCATAGCGGTCTAGTGCGCACGCTTGGAAAGCGTGTGTGGGTCACACCACCAGGAGTTCGAATCTCCTACCCTCCGCAGTATTGACAAATCAACATAAGTATGCTATCATTTTTGGTGAAAGTAGTTCTTTGATATATTTGATTATTTGTCTTGTGTATTGCTCTCTGGATGCCAATTTTGGTTTCTATAGAGCAATAACGCAAAACAATCTAAATCAAAATATAAAAATGGAAAATATATCAATTACTCAGAAATTATATTACAACTTATACCTAAGTATAATAGGATCTGCTCTTATAATTTGGCTTTGGCCTGAATATAGAGAATGGGATTGGCAAGCTTTTAGTTTGCTGTCACTTATTATTTTTTTAGGCTACTGCTTGTATGGCTGGGATCCACAAAATATAACTACTAATTGGCCACGTTGGGTTAAAT
>JAZKIP010000003.1:9858-17267 GCA_040384805.1 Patescibacteria group bacterium
ATTATTATATTTTTTCTATTCTGGTGCTATGTAGTGCCAAAATTGCTGTTTTATATATTTAATTAAATACATATACAAATGTAAAAAAGGTTAACTTCAATGTTAGCCTTTTTATTTTTATAAAATTACCATTACATATGGTTTAGAGTATTGTTCTATAAATTAATAGGTAATAAGTACAACTTATAGAGATATATAAATCTTTATAAAATATAGTTAGTTTATTGCATTAACTTATTATATTAAAACCCTGAAAAACAGCATTCCATTTTAAAATCATATTTTCTATAGAGTTCCACTCCAGTTTTTCACAGTCCGCAAAAAATTTAAATGAAAAATCCCGCAATTGCTTACGGGATTTAAAAATTGCTCCTTCTTTAGCCTCATCAGTTAGTGTCTGGTCGCGTTTAGGATTTTTGTGTCCTAATCAGGAAACCTCGCATGAGATAATTAATTTTGATACAGGACTTCACACTTTCTTTGGAGGCAATGAGCGAAGAATGGACTGTACTTGATACTGAATACGATAATTTGTTTCAAGCGTTTTTAGAGAACCCTCATATTAAAACACAAGAAGAGCTTTTGAAATTCAAGACTATGCAAAACCGCTTGTATGCAATAGAGCTTGAACTATACAAAGTTGCTGAAGATGTAATGGTTATAGAAGATTAATGAGTCGATTTAAAATATGAGCTAGTGCTAATAGCCTTTAGGTGTATATTGGGAACGGCACTCTCCGCAAGTTTTGGAACGCACATAATAGTCGAATCTCCCCATTGCTTGCCTCATTTTCCGTGTTATAATACCCCCATGAAAAAAACAAAAATAGTTTTCTGGGTCACAACATTGGCAATATTCTTGTTTGAAGGAGTTATGCCGGCATTAACATCTAATACCGAGCTTGCACGATCGGGGATTACAAGCTTGGGCTACCCACTCTATTTTGTGGCTATCCTTACGGTCTTTAAGATTCTCGGCTCTCTTGCGCTTATCATCCCCAAAGTTTCTCCTCGCATCAAAGAATGGGCATATGCGGGATTTGGAATCGACTTTATCTGCGCTTTTGTAAGCATTATTATCGTAACTGGATCTATCACTATGGCACTCCTTCCGGCGGCATTCTTCGTAATTCTTGTTTTGTCGTACAGAAGCTATCATAAACTTCTGCGCATGCGTCAGGGCGTAGCTGGTAAATAATAAGCTCTTGAAAGATATAGTGGGATAAAATTGCACCGATCGTCATACATATGGTATTATGAGGTGTAAGAAACTCCTTAAAATTTAAGAATAGGTAGCTCTACAGAGCTATTACCCAATATCATACATAGCCTGCAAGCTTAACTTGCAGGCTATGATTTTTTTAAAATTCGGCAAGTGTGGAGGCTATGCTATACTACTTTCATGGATAAAGGACAAAAGAAGAAGATAGTTATTTTGGGCGGGGGATTCGGCGGACTGTATACATATCTTTCTCTTAAAAAACAATTCAAGAAAGATGAGATAGATATCACCATCGTCAACCGGACGAATTATTTTCTTTTTACGCCTCTTCTGCACGAAGTTGCGACAGGAAGCATTGCGCACCATCAGGTTGTCGAGTCCATTCGGCAGATTATATACAAAGGCAATGCGACGCTTCATGTGGCGGAACTCATGTCCGTCGACTGCGAGCGTAAGATCGTCACGACAAGCATCGCCGAAATTCCGTATGACATACTTGTAGTCGCTTTGGGTGCGACCACAAATTTCTTCAATGCGCCGGGAGCACAGGAAAACTGTTTTGTCCTGAAGGACTTGCACGATGCGATCGCTTTGCGGACGGCATTTATCGAAGCATTTGAAAAAGCCTCTGAAATAAAAGATCCGCAAGCTCGCAAAAAAGTGCTCTCATTTGCTATTGTCGGCGGCGGTGCGACCGGAGTCGAACTTGTTTCGGAAACAGCCGATCTTTTTCTCAATACGTTTTCGAAATATTACCGCGGACTTATCAAGACCTCAGATATCACGTTGTCTATTATTAATCGCGACCCTGAGCTTTTGAATGTTTTCCATCCCCGATTGCGAAAGAATGCGCTCCGCGTCCTGCGCCACAACGGAGTCAATGTGATTCTTAATACGGGAGTTAAGGAAGTAAAAAAGAACGGTATCGTACTTGCTGATGATTCTCTCCTAGAAGCGAATCTCGTCGTATGGACAGCGGGCGTCAAGCCGAACGTTCCCGCTTTTGCTCATCCTGTCGCACAGGACCCGAGCGGCCGCATCGTTGTTAACTCATCTCTTCAGATTCTGGAGTGCCCGAACGTATTTGTTATCGGCGATATGGCAAGTCTTGCAGGCAAAAACGGCAAGGCGCTTCCGATGCTTGCCCAAGTGGCTGTTCGCCAAGGTACTCATACGGGAAAAAATATCAAACGTCTTCTTGAAGGACAAGAACTTATGCCGTTCGTGTATCGATCGCAAGGCGAGCTTGCGTCGCTCGGCCAATGGCATGCCGTTGCCAATATCGGCGGCATCCGATTCTCCGGAGCATTCGCATGGTTTCTCTGGCGGACGATATATCTCTTTAAATTCTTATCCGGATCGAAGAAGATCAAGATCGCCGTTGACTGGACGGTAAATCTTTTTTATCCGCGCGATATAACTAAAGCCTAAGATGCCTGCCCGACAGAACAAAATAAGCGGGGCGCATCAGGGGAATGCTTGGGAAAAAGAATATCGCACGCCTCTTCTTGTCACAAAGAACGACGGACCGCAGGCAGATACCCTGCGTTTCCTGAAATTCCTGAAAAAAGATGAAAAATATAAAGTTGAAGGGAAACACATTTTAGATCTTGGGTCAGGCACAGGGCGCAATTCTAATTATCTTGCCGAAAAGGGCAACTCTGTCATCGGAATCGAGATATCTAAAACCGCTCTTGAACTTGCCAAGAAGCGGGCACAAGAAATGGAGATAATAGTCGATTACCGTCTTGGTGACATCGGCGCGCCGTATGATATTGCTGATGAATTGATCGATATAGCTCTTGATGTCACATCGTCTAATTCTCTGGATGAAAGAGGGCGTGCGGCATATCTTTCCGAAGCTTATCGCGTGCTTAAGAAAGGCGGGTACTTTTTCGTCAGGGCTCTTGCCAAGGATGGCAATCAGAATGTGAAGAATCTTCTCAAGCAAAGCCCCGGCACCGAATATGACACGTATATCATCAAGGAAATCGGCCTCACGGAAAGAGTCTTCAGTCGTGCCGATTTTATCGCTTTATATGGAAAATTTTTTACAATCCTTCATCTTGAAAAGAAAACAAGCTATACGACTTTTAACGACCGGATATACAAGAGGGACTATTGGCTGGCCTATCTCCAAAAGCGATAATCTATCATCGCAATACAAGGCAAGACCTTGTACGGAGAGACCTTTATTTTAAAAGGCTTTTAATGGAAACTTTTTTCAAAGTTCAAAGATTGATGTTTCTCTACCCCATAGGCAAGGCCTATGGGGTAGTTTTTAAATTATCTAAAGATAGATCTTAAGCGATGTCGTGATATAATTGGAACAATGGATAAAGACGAACTTAAGAATAAACTAACGGAAGAGGAATATCATGTTACCCAGGAAAAGGGAACCGAGGCCCCATTTTCGGGAATTTATTATAAGGAAACTGCCAAAGGAACATATAATTGCAAAGTCTGCGGCAATCCCTTATTTTCTTCCGATACGAAATATGATTCCGATACGCCGGGTCTTGCTGGATGGCCGAGCTTTGACCAGTCGATTCCGGGAAGCGTGGAATATATCGATGATAACAGTATGGGAATGCATCGCATGGAAGTTGTCTGCGCAAAATGCAAATCCCATTTGGGTCACATATTTGATGAAGCAGAGGCCAAGACAGGAAAGCATTATTGCATCAATTCATGCTCTCTTGATTTAGAGAAGGGTGAATAATTACTAGTTTATTTTTAAATACTATGGAAATAAATATGTGGGCGGTGCTTGTGTGCGCAGTCGCAGCGATGATTGTCGGGTTTATCTGGTACGGACCTTTATTCGGAAAGATGTGGCTTCGCATCGTGGGAGCGACTAGAGCTGATCTTGAAACCCGGAAGAAGATGCAGAAACGAGCCGGGGCTTTGTATCTTGTCCAATTTCTTCTGACATTGTTTCAAGCCTATGTTCTTGCTCACTATATACAAGGATGGACTGATGCAACAGGCACAGAGAATAGTCTCTGGATCTGGGCAGCCTTTGTCATGCCGACCTTAGCTGGAGCATGCATGTGGACGAACGAGCCCCGGAAAGCGGCGTGGGCGCGATTCCTGCTCCAGTCGGGATATCAGCTTGTCGTATTTATCATTTTCGGATTTATTCTAGCAGTCTGGTAATATGATCGGCTACAGCGGACTTTTGTTGTTGATCGTAGGCTACATACTTCTTGATACGAAACACGAGAAGCTTTTCGCTCCGGTTAATTGCGTGGCAAGCATTCTTCTCACGATCCATGCGATTATGATTAATGACGTGCCGTTTATTTTCGTCAACGGATTTGTGGCTGTCATGCTTGCTATCCGTGTCTATCAGCAAAGGAAGGAAAGAAAAGAAAAATAAATATGGCCCAGGTAAAAACAAAAAAAGAAATCGCGAATATTAAAAAAGCCTGTCAGATAACCGACGCTATTTTTACGCTCATTCTGAAACAGGATTTGAAAAATATGACAGAAGTCATGCTTCGTGATTTTATTCTTGCCGAAATTAAAAAAAGGGGATTAAGGCCGAGTTTCAAGCCGATCGTTACCTCAGGCCCCCATGCGGGCAATGAAATACACCCTTTTGATCCGAAGAATAAAAAACTCTCAGGATTCGTCATTATCGACTTTGGCGTTGTCTATGAGAAATACATGTCCGACATGACGCGAACGATCTTCGTCGGTGTTCCGACGCCTGAAGACGAGATGCTCTACGATATCATTCTTCGCGGAGAATTGCTTGGGATCGTCAATGCGAAAGCAGGCATTTCGTCCGCGTCAGTCGACGACATTGTCCGCACATCCCTTGGTAAATATAAAAAATATTTCATCCATATGCTGGGGCATGGCGTCGGGACCAGAATCCATGAGAATCCGCGTCTTTTCTATAAGCTCACAAAACCGGTATTGAAAGAAAATATGGTAATCACTATTGAGCCCGGCATATATATTAAAAACAAACTCGGTATCCGTATCGAGGATACGTGCCTTGTCACGAAAAAAGGCTGCGTACCGCTTACGAAATCGCCCAAAGAATTAATTTTTATCAAATAATATGATGCATCATAAGGAAACATATCTGGATATTTTCGACGAATCGGGCAATCCGACAGGAGAACAGAAGTCATACACGGAAGTTCATAAGAACGGGTATTGGCATAAAAGCGCGCATGTCTGGGTCATCGATCCGAAAGGATTTGTTCTTCTACAGCGGCGCAGTCCAAGGGTCCATACATTTCCGGGAATGTGGGACAGCAGTGCAGGCGGGCATATTGATGCGGGCGAGACTAGCGTTTTTGCGGCGCGAAGAGAGCTTTATGAAGAAATGGGTCTACTGTTTCCGGAAGAAAAGTTCGAATATATCGGCACAATCATTGATCAATATGAGATTTCTGGCGGGGGAGCAAGCAATGAATTCGACGATATTTTTCTTGTTGTCATCGAGAACAGGGATACCCCGATTTATTTTAACAAGGATGAAGTCGAAGGAATCGCATGGATTGATTTTAAGGAATTTGAGCAAAAGATAAAAGAAAAAGATCCCTATTATATACAACATCAAGCTGAATATGATATTCTTTTTCCAATCCTTCATCGGAGATTCGGGAATGTGGTAAACTAGGAAATATGAAAAAAGGGCCTATCGGCATATTCGACTCGGGACTTGGTGGCTTATGGATACTTAAATACCTAGAGGAGTCTTTGCCGGACTATTCATATATATACTATGGCGATCAGGCTCATTTGCCCTACGGCAGCCGCACGCCGGATGAAATCACAGAATTCTCGTCAGAGATCGTTGATTTTCTCCTTGCCAAAGATTGTGCTCTTATTGTCATTGCCTGCAATACGGCAACGTCTTCCTCGATCGCGAAATTGAGAGAAAAATACGATGTTTCTTTCGTCGGCATAGAGCCTGCGATCAAGCCCGCTTCGGAAGCATCGAAGACAAAGCATATAGGAGTTCTTGCGACGAAAGTGACTGCCGAAGGCAAGAAATTGCAGGAAAATATCGACCGTTTCGCAAGCGATGTCGAGGTGCATACGGTGATCGGATATGGTCTTGTGGAACTTGTCGAAGAGGGGAAAGCGGATACGGATGAAGCTGAAGCGCTTCTCCGAACCTATATCGAACCGCTTCTGGAAAAAAATATCGATCAGCTTGTCCTTGGATGCACCCATTATGCATTTTTGATAAAACGTATCAGGAAAATTGTCGGAGATAAAGTTCATATTGTCGATCCCGCTCCAGCTGTCGTTAAAAGGGCAAAACAATTGCTTGAAGAATATAATCTTCTGCCGACAGATGATCATCGAGAGCCTGAATTCTTCACTTCCGGTGAGTATCCGGAAGACATAAAAGCTTTTTTTAAGAATATAAAATCATCAGAGTCGGACCTGTGATTATTTTTCCCCGACCTGCTCGCGCCACATGGCTGCGTAGAGGCCTTTCTCAGCTATGAGATCCGTATGGGTACCTTCCTCTATGATTTTCCCTTTCTCAAGAACATAGATGCGGTCGGCATGCATGATTGTTGATAGTCGGTGGGCGATCAGGACTGTCATATGTTCCTTCGCCTCGCCGATCGAGCGGATCGTTTTGGATATTTCCTGTTCGGTCAGGGAGTCAAGAGAGCTCGTCGCTTCGTCGAAAACCAGAAGATTCGGCTTGCGCAGGATCGCTCGTGCGATCGAGAGGCGCTGCTTCTCGCCGCCCGAGACTTTGACTCCGCCCTCGCCGATAACGGTATCAAGTCCTTTGTCGGCCCGTTCCAAAAGGCTCTGGCACGCTGATTTTTCAAGCGCTTCGATGCACATCTCGTCGGTTGCGTTTGGATTGACGAATAAAAGATTTTCCCTGATCGTACCTGCGAAAAGCTGGGTATCCTGAGTGACGAATCCGATCTGGGTGCGCAGAGTGTCGATATCGACACGGTTGTGAGGAATGTCATTGTAGGCGATCGTACCCTCTAGCGGCTGATACAGTCCAACAAGGAGCTTAACGAGCGTCGTCTTGCCTGATCCCGAAGGACCGACAAAAGCGATCGTTTCTCCCTTATTGACTTCGAATGTGACAGATGACAATGCTTCGGTGGCGGCTGTTCGATGCTTGAAACCGACATACCTCCTCATGGAATCCTCTGTCTTACTTTCACCGATGCCGGATC
>JAZKIP010000004.1:0-106525 GCA_040384805.1 Patescibacteria group bacterium
TGCGATATAGCGGAATACAAAAAGCGGGGAAGAGAGCGTTCTTCCATCTTTCATGATTGTTCGGAAGATCTCTTTTGTAACCCGCTTTGTGTGTGGAACCATATTATTATTTCTTGATTGAAACGCTCGTACGGCCTTTGCGTCTGCGCGCTTGGGTGACCTTCTTGCCGCCCGGCGTTTTTGAGCGAACGAGGAAACCGTGAGTTTTGGCTCGTTTTCGTCTATTGGGATTATATGTTTGAGACATACGGCTACTATAGCTTAAAAATTCTGATTTGGCAATTTTGCCGTCTTCGAACCGCTATCCACAGGTTGTTAACAGGTTAATCAAGGTATGCGATTATTGGCGGTTTTAAAAAGAGAGTATAATACGCACTATGGATCCCGAAAGAGATGTGGTGTTAAGAGCTTGCGGGGGCATTAAGAATAAATATTGTCGTTATATTTCTAATTATTATTAAGCACGATACGGAAACAAGGGTTTCCTATCTCTAACGGGATGGATACAAAACAACTATGGAATAATTGCCTTTCGGAGATGGAGCTTAGTATGTCGAAGGCTAATTTTACGACATGGTTCAAGAACACATCAATCATAAAGGAAGATGGTGGAACTTTCTATATCGGCGTTCCGAACGAATTCGTCAAAGACTGGCTCTATAACAAATTCCACAAACTCATCCTAAAAACCCTCATTAATCACAATGAGAATGTCCGAGGCGTAGAATACGCGATCTCGAAACACGAGAACATGCAAAAAGAGGAAGGAGTATCGACAAGCCATGTCGTACAGATCAACAAAGAGCTTCCCCTTAGTGATCTGTACCCGAACCGGGACGACAACCTCAATCCTAAATACAACTTCAATTCTTTCGTTGTCGGTCCTTTCAATGAACTCGCATATGCTGTCGCCCAAGCCATCATCGCAAATCCTGGCCAGAATTATAATCCATTTTTTATTTACGGCGGAACGGGCCTTGGAAAGACCCATATCATCCAGGCGATCGGCAACATGATCAAGGTCAAGCATCCCCATAAGAAGATCTACTACGTGAGTCTCGAACGGTTCGCAATCGACTATATCAATTCCATCCAGAACAAGAACCCCAATTCTTTCAAGGAAAAATACAGGAAATACGATGTCATCATCATGGATGATATCCAGTTCATTTCTGGAAAAGACAAGACGCAGGAAGAGCTCTTTCATCTTTTCAACACGCTCTACGAGAGCAACAAGCAGATAATTTTCTCTTCTGATAAGCATCCTAATTTCATCCAAGGCCTTGAGGAGCGATTGTCGTCGCGCTTCGCATCCGGCATGATCGTCCAAATCGTGGAACCCGACTATGAATCACGCATCGCGATCATAAAAGCGAAATTCGAGTCGACGAACTGCATTGTCGATCCCGAAACGGTATCGTATCTCGCCGAATCCCTCGAAGGCAATATCCGAGAACTCGAAGGAAGCCTCAATACGATCATCTGTCAATCGCAGCTCAAGAACAAGTCTCTTTCCCTCTCGGAAGTGAAGATCCTCATTAAAAACAACATTAAACCCAAGAAAATAGTGGCAATAAAGGATATCGTGCGCATTATCGCCGATCAATACAGCCTTTCAGAGGAGGTTATTTACGAAAAAACCCGCCGCAAGGAGATCGTGCGAGCGCGTCAGGTTGCTATGTATCTTCTTCGCGAGGATTTCAATGTTTCCTATCCGCTAATCGGACAGAAAATGGGGGGGCGCGACCATACGACCGTCATTCATTCGCATCTGAAGATCAAAGAGGATATAAAAACAGATCCGTCTCTCTTGCAGGAGATCGAGAAAATACGGATCATGTTTAAGTAGGTTGATATCTCTGTGAATAAAGAAGTGGCATGTGGGGAAAAACAGCATAAAAAAAGAAATACCGTACTTACCCACATAATGCGAAGAGGATAATAAATAAGAAATCAATCAGGAAGCAGTATTTAAAAAGGTTAAAAAGTAATCCACATATCCCCATCTATAATAGTAATAATAAAGTATTAATAGATAATTATAAACATACTATGAAACTCGAGTGTCATATAGAAAAAATAAAAAGCGCCTTGCTCCTTGCCGAAAGAATGACGGGAAAGAACCTAACCCTTCCGGTCCTTGGGTCTGTGTTATGGGTCGCTGAAAACAAGAGTCTGAAATTACGTTCCACGAATCTCAATATCGGGATCGAGATCGACGTTCCCGCGAAAATAGAAAAAGAAGGAATGGTTGCTATCCGGGGCGACATACTTTCTTCGCTATTCTCTGTTCTTCAGGGGGACTCTGTGGTTGTCTTCGAGCTTATTAACGGGAATCTGTCGGTGAAAACAAAATCAAATGTTATTTTACTGAAAAGCATTCCTTATGAGGACTTCCCGACACTTCCTCTCGTTGAGGGCGAAGTGATAACTCTTCCTGCCAAGAAATTCATAGAGGGGATACGAGGTGTTTATTACAGCGCCTCAGTATCTGAGATAAAGCCGGAAATTGGAAGCGTCTATATCTATCCGGAAGACGACATGCTCGTATTTGTCTCGACAGACTCCTTCCGTCTTGCGGAAAAGAAAGTAAAAATAAAACAAAAATTGTCATTCGACGGGATACTTCTTCCTCTCAAGAATGCCGTAGAAATCATGAAAGTATTCGACGGAAAGGATGACGAGTTGAAGATAACCCTTCAAAAGAATCAAATATCTCTTTCTGTTCCTTCTGTGTATATTACATCCCGAATCGTTGACGGAGCCTTTCCTGATTATAAGCAAATCATTCCGAAGAATTCCTTGACGCAAGCGACCGTACTGAAACAAGATTTCATCTCATCTCTCAAAGTATCTAATATTTTCTCCGATAAGTTCAACCAGATAACGATCACTATCAAGCCGGCCGAGAAAGTATTTGAGATCGAGGCGAAAAATTCCGATATCGGCGAAAACACAACATTTGTTTTAGGAGCTCTTTCCGGAGAAAGTGTTTCCGCCAATTTCAATTATAAGTATATTGTCGATTGCTTTTTATCCCTAACATCAGACAGTGTGGCGCTCGAGTTAAGCGGCACGAACAGGGCCATGATTATAAAGCCCATCGGCGATCCGTCGTTTATGTATCTTGTTATGCCGATGAACAGGTAGCTGGGTAATATGGATTATAACCACATCGCGCAATTTCTTGATAGATTCAAAATCCTTCTTTCTCGCGGTGAAGGATCCTTGTCTGCAATTAAAGATGCTATCAATGAGCACATACCGGTCGTGATCGATGAGAATTTGATTAGAATAAAGGGTGCTGTTATTTATATTCACGCAAGTCCTCTTGTTCACAATGAGATCCTGATAAAGAAAGCTCTTATCTTAAAAAAAATAAAAGAGAAAATACCGGACTCTCGTTTCCTTGATATACGATAAGGACGCGCCAGAGGCTGTCTTATTTGACGGAAAAGGGCGCTGTTATTTCTCCTATATTGCCCATAGTATCGTATCCGATAATGCGTACAGTATTGTTTGCTTTTATATCTTCGATTTCATCAGGCGTAAAGCGTACAAGATACGGTACTGTACGCAGTGACATCATATAGGTATTGTTCACGAAAACATCTATTTTTTTAATAGGGAAAATACTTTGAGTATATATCGAGAATTCGACCATGCGATCGTTTCCATACGGCTCACTGGAAATTCCGTCCACTTGGAATACGGGCTTTGAATCATTCGTATGGAGCGTGTCGTATGTGGCCGGCATGGTGGCGTTCGTAATTATCGGATACTGGCTCATGTGGCTTGTCCACCAGTTTTGCACCCCGTATTCCCAGCTCTTGAATTGAGAATCTTTTTCGGGATTTAATGGTCGGGGGCCAAGCGGATCATTCTTGTCTATCCAGTACAGAATCGTATGAACGTTGGTGATCGACTGCTCGCGCGTGTTGTCTGTGGGAGTATAATCCGTGGCGAGCGCTCCGGAAACCGTATCGATCTTGAATGTCTCTCCTCCCTGCCAAAAGCCCCGTATAATCGGAGGAAGACTCGGATCTATCGGGTCCGGCTCGTCGAATGTTTCGACGGGGCGCGTTTTAAGCGCTTCCGTCATGACACCGTTCCAGATAGGTCCCGCAAGCGCCGAACCCCCTTTTTTCATCGGCGTATTGTCATTATTGCCGACCCACACGCCGACGGCAATCGACGGTGTGTATCCGATAGTCCAAGCATCTTTGTTGTTGTTGGTGGTACCAGTCTTGACTGCTACGTCGCGTCCGGGTATGACAAGAGGAGAGTTGGCCCCGAATGTCGGGGTGCGCGCCGCATTGTCCGAGAGTATGTCAGAAAGCTGGCGTGTGATCTTGGAATCAAGAACCTGATAGAATGTTTCTTTGTATTCTTCAAGAAGAGTCCCTTCTTGGTCTGTCACCGATAAGACGCTTACATTCGGATGTCGGATGCCGTTGTTTGCAAAAACACTGTATGCGGATGTCATATCAAGAAGTGTCGTCTCGCCGCCTCCGATGACAAGCGATAGTCCGTAGCGCGTGGGATCATTAAGAGTTGTAATGCCAAGATCATGAGCCATCTTGATCGAATCGGGGACGCCCGCAAGATACAGAACCTTGACCGCAATGACGTTGATCGACTGAGCAAGTCCGTCCTTGAGGTTCATTGGGCCCCGGAAGCTGTTGTCGTAATTGTCAGGATGATAGCATGTGCTCTTAGCTTCGGTCCCTGACGGGCTGCAGGAACTGTTGAATTCCGTCTTTACATCAAACAACACGGTACTCTCGTTATATCCTTCCTTGAACGCCTGAGCATAGACGATCGGCTTGAATGATGAGCCCGGCTGGCGGGCGGCGGTCGCGACATTGAAATTTCCATCGATCGTTTTGTCGAAGTAGTCGCGTGATCCGATCATGGAAAGGACTTGCCCGGTTTTCGAATCAATGGCGACGACGGCCGCGTTTTCGCCGTTCCAATCCCGTTCATTTTCCTTAGCTCGAGCAAGGGTGATCTCCTCCGCCTTTTTCTGCAGATCGAAATCGAGTGTCGTGATGACTTTTAATCCGCCCGAAGAAACAGCTTCTTCGCCGTACTTTTCCCTGAGGTAATCCATGACATAGAAGACGAAATGAGGCGCCGCGATATGGGTCGGTTGCTGCGCCTCGAACACTACGACCTCAGTGACAGCCTGATTGTACTGTTCTTCTGTTATGAACGACAAATCGCGCATGCGCCGGAGGACCAGATTCTTGCGCTCATCAAGTCTCGCTTTATTCTTGCCATAGGGCGAATAATATGTCGGACTGTTAGGGATAGCGGCAAGATACGCGGCCTCGGGAAGAGAAAGCAGAGAGGGGTCTTTGCCGAAGAATGCCTTCGAGGCTTCTTCGATGCCATAGAGGCTTCCGCCATATGGAGCGGCATTAAGATACAGAGCCAGAATCTCGTCTTTCTCCATGACACGCTCAAGTTTAAGCGCGAGCATCCATTCCTTTATCTTGCGCGAAAGAGTACGCTTCGGAGTAAGGAGGGTATTCTTGATGAGCTGCTGGGTAATAGTGGAACCGCCTTGAATTCTCCTGCCGGTGAGCTTTGCCCATACTGTGGCGCGGAATATGGATGTGATACGGATGCCTTTGTGGTTGTAAAATTCCGAATCCTCGATCGCGACAGTCGCGTTCTTGATATTAGTTCCCATTGCCTCGTAGGGGATAACGGTACGCTTCAGATCCTGATTGGCATTATAGAGAAGTATCTCGCCTGTCCGGTCGTATATCTTCGTCGAGCTCTGGATTTTCTGCTCGGTAAATGTCTTGAAATCCGGGATCTTAAGGGTACTCACCCAGATAACGGCCGCGCCGAATAAAAAGATACCCGCGGCAAGAATGCCAAAGATCCAGTTTTTCAAAGGATATTTCTTGAAGAATTTCTTTACTTTGCTTTTAAATGTCGTTGTTTTTTTAACCATATAATTCCTATCATACCACACCATTTCCCTCTGCGGACAAAGATTTATTTATATGATAAAGTAATACATATGATTAAAAACGACAGCAATGAACTGCTCACGCGCGGAATAGCGGCCATCTATCCGTCAAAAGAGTACGTCGCCTCGCGGATTTCCAAAGGAGAAAAACTGACGATCTATCTGGGTATCGATCCGACAGGTCCGACTCTCCATATAGGGAATGCCATACCGCTTAAGAAACTGGCTGATTTCCAGAAAGCCGGGCATAAAGTGATTCTTCTTTTGGGAGATTTCACTGCTATGATCGGAGACCCGACCGACAAGAATGCTGCGCGCGTGCCGCTCACCCATAAAGATGTTCTCCAGAATCTTAAGAACTATAAAAAACAGGCAAGTGCTCTGCTCTCATTTACCGGCAAGAACGCTGCGTCTTTTAAGTTTAATTCAAAATGGCTCGGTGCAATGAACTTTACAGATGTGTTAAAGCTTGCATCGAATATGACGGTTCAGCAGATGCTTGAGCGCGATATGTTCGATAAGCGTATGAAAGAGGGCAAGCCGATATTCATCCATGAATTCATGTATCCTCTGATGCAGGGCTATGACAGCGTTGCTATGGACGTCGACGGGGAAGTCGGTGGCAATGACCAGACATTCAATATGCTCTGTGGCCGCGATTTGATGAAAACGCTCAAGAACAAGGAAAAATTTGTCATAACGATGAAGATCCTCGAAGACAACAATGGCAAAAAAATGGGCAAAACTGAGGGTAATATGGTGGCCCTTTCAGATACTCCGGAAGACATGTACGGCAAGGTCATGAGCTGGAATGATTCTCTTATTATTCCAGCGTTTGAGATGTGCACAACAGTACCCATGGAAGATGTTGAAGATATAGCGCGCGATATGGTATCAGTTAATCCCCGTGATTTGAAGATGAGGCTCGCCCGTGAAATCGTGACTCTCTATCACGGAGAAAAGAAAGCTTCTCTTGCGGAAAAACATTTCGTAGGCACGTTTCAGAAAAATGAGACCCCTGATGATAGTGAAGTTATTTCAGTGAAAGAAAACACTCTTCTTGTTGACGCTCTTTTGTTAGGTAAAATCATTTCATCGAAAAGCGAATTCCGACGGCTTGTCGACGAACACGCAGTTACGAATCTCGATACGGATGAAAAAATATCTTCCTATCAGGAGACAGCCGCAAACGCGGTGTATCGGATCGGCAAGAAGCGCTTCTGCAAGATTTCCATCACATAATAAAACAATCCCCTCCGATAATTATCGGAGGGGATTGTTTTATTATTCACTGCTTGATCCATCAAGTCCGGCAAAGCCGTCGGAGAAATCCTCGTCGTTCTCATCGTCATGGGCGAGGAGATCATCCTCAAGTGGACCATCGAGATCCGTGCCGAGATCGAGTTCGTCTTCCGTATCATCTGCGAACTCTCCTATTTTTAATTCTTCGTCGTCGTTGAAACTCATTTTTCTTTAAATAAACGATTATTATAATGAATTATTTGTAACAAAATATTATTTTCTTTGCAATACCGCTCTGCCTGTGGAAAACCCTTTATTTTATTGGGGAAATTTCTCGCAGGCAAGACATGTAAGCCCAATAGCGATCGCATCGAGTTCATCATCAGAATCCGTCTTCGCATTCATCTTTATGAGCTTCGGAACCATGCTCATGACCATAGCCTTGTCGGCTTTACCGTATCCTGTTACCGCTGTTTTTATCTGTCCGGGGGTATACTCGAAAATCGAGAGGCCATTGCGCGCTGCCGTATAAACGATGACACCGCGGGCTTCTGATACTCCCATGGCAGTCTTTTGATTTGTCGTGAAATAAAGCTTCTCGATGCCAAGGGCGCGCGGTTCGTATTTTTCAATAATACGCTCAATCTCCGCCCCAATGAGCGCAAGCCGTTCGGGGAAAGGAATTTTCGCCGAGGTCTTGAAACATGCCGAATAAGAAAGAGTGTCTTTTGCTTTCGGTGTGCGTTCGATTATGGCGATGCCGACTCTTTCGAATCCAGGATCGATAGATAAAATTTTCATATATTTCTTTTTAGTATTTTAGTATTAAGTTTGAAGTTAAAATAGTCTTTGAGAAATGTCTTGCGGAGGCCGACGGGCCGAGCAGAGCAAAAATTCAGCAGAATTTTATGTGTGCATTTCGAGAAGAGCTATTTTAATGAAAAACAATCACATTTCATGTTCTTTGTAATCAAACCCTAAATGCTCATACCCCTTTTTCGTTACTGTACGCCCCCGGGTAGTTCTTTCAAGAAGTCCTCGCTGGATCAAATATGGTTCGATCACTTCTTCGATTGTCGCTTCTTCTTCGCTTGTTGCGGCAGAAATAGTCTTAAGTCCAACGGGCCCGCCGTTGAATTTCGAGATGATGATCTCAAGAATTCTGCGATCCGATGCGGAGAGTCCAATCTCATCGATTTCAAGGAGAGCCAAGGCTTTTTTGACCGCGTCCCGAGAGAGCGGAGTCTTGTGAACCTGGGCATAATCGCGGCATCGCTTCAGGAAATAGTTCGCCGTACGGGGAGTGAAGCGCGCACGGGATGCGATTTCGCCGAGTGCTTCATCATCGAGAGCGACACCGAGGATTTCGGCTGACCGGGCAATGATCTTCTTGATCTCATCTTCCGTATAAAACTCGAGACGGAAGACTCCGCCTGAAAAACGGGAGCGAAGGGGAGAGGAAAGAAGGGCGATGCGGGTTGTGGCAGCAATCAAAGTAAACGGAGGAAGCTCAAGCTGAATGGTCCGAGCCGATGGTCCCTTGCCGATGATGATATCGAGCACTCCCGACTCCATGGCAGGATACAAAACTTCCTCCACCATCTTGTTGAGGCGGTGGATCTCGTCGATGAAGACGATATCGCCCGGAGAAAGATTCGTCAGAATGGAGGCAAGGTCTCCGACCTTCTCGATCGCAGGACCCGAAGTGATTTTGATCTGGCGGCTTGTTTCGCGGGCGATCAAGTGGGCAAGGGTTGTCTTGCCGAGGCCCGGCGGTCCATAGAAAAGGATATGCTCGGCTGGATGTGATCGCTCTTCGGCTGCTTGAAGGAGGATTTTAAGGTTTGCCTTGATATTTTCCTGTCCGATGTAGTCGCTCCATGTACCCGGACGCAAAGTCTGGTCCAAAAAGCCTTCATCTTTAGTTATATCAGGGGTACTTGACATTGTTTTCTCACTATGCTATACTCTTTTTAGAAATTCGTAACAGGCTAATTATAGCATTTTCGTGAAGAGGACATAAATCTCTAAGCAATCGGCCACAGGCTCTATATATGTGCGTAGGACGTTCTGGTTCCGACTGGGACCATCCTGTAATCATATGTTACTTCAGAAGCGCACGCTTTCGAAGGAGTGTTTAGAGATTTATGTTTTTTTCTTTTCAAAACAAAAAGCGCCCATTGGGCGCTTTTTGCTTACTCTTCGTAAAAATCAACCACGCTCCCGACTTCTTCGTATGAGGTAACACCCTTGAGGACTTTGACGATGCCGTCTTCCTTCATATCGAGAGATCCCTGATCGGCGGCAACTCCCTTGATCTCGCGTTCGCTCGGGTTGCGGGGGATGATCTCCTGGATTTTGGCATCATTCTGGATCGCCTCGAAGATTCCCATGCGGCCCTTATACCCCGTGTTGTTGCATTCGCTGCAGCCGACCGGCGTGAATATTTTTATCGATTCCGCATTCGTAACGCCATAATTCACGAAATCTTTGTTGTGAGCCTTCGCATTGTCCCGTATCTTTGCGATGACACGAAGCTCCTCTTCCGTCGGGTCTGTCTCCTTTTTGCAATGAGTGCATAATTTGCGCACCAAGCGCTGGGCGATCGAAAGAGAGAGCGCGGAGACAAGAATCTTCGGATTCACATCAAGATCGATCAAGCGGGGAATAACGCCTGCAGCGTTGTTCGTGTGGAGGGTTGAGAAAACCAAGTGTCCTGTCAAAGCGGACTCGACGGCGATCTTTGCCGTCTCATTGTCGCGGATTTCTCCGACCATGATCACATCAGGGTCCTGACGAAGGGCGCTCCGCAAGCCTTCAAGAAAGGTATAGCCCTTGTCGCTTTCGGTCTGAGTCTGAGTGATGCC
This sequence comes from Patescibacteria group bacterium, assembly GCA_040384805.1. Taxonomy (GTDB): domain Bacteria; phylum Patescibacteriota; class Minisyncoccia; order Phycocordibacterales; family UBA9973; genus UBA8515. The sequence continues at coordinate 10,096 of JAZKIP010000004.1, forward strand.
GGGGAGATGATATTCAATCGGGTCCTCGATGGTGATGATCTTGATCTCGGTCGAATAGATCTTCTGGAGAAAGGAATAAAGCGTTGTCGTCTTTCCGGATCCCGTCGGACCGGTTAAGAGGATGAGACCGTTCGGCTTCTTGATTTCTCTCATGAAAACCTCGAAGAGTGCCGGTTCGATCCCCATGTCTTCGAGCTTCACTCGGATTGATTTCGGATTAAGTATGCGCATCACGATCGATTCGCCGTAGGCTCCCGGAATAAGAGAGACGCGAAGGCTGATTTCGTCCTCATCGAGGAATATGCTGAATCGGCCGTCCTGAGCGATCGACTGCGATGTGATCTTAAGTCCCGAAAGGAGCTTGATGCGGGAATTGAGAAATTTATGGATTCCGGGATTGATCTCCATGACTTCTTGGAGAATGCCATCGAGACGGAAGCGCAGGCGCACCGTGTGCTCTTCGGGTTCGAAATGGAGATCCGATGCGTTGATGGCGATCGCGCCCGCAAGGGCGACCTCAAGAATATGGGACGTGGTATGAGACTTGTCGCGCTCTACTTCGACAATCTTGTTTCGAATGTCGTCGATATTGTTGATGCCCTCCATTATCTTCTTGAGCGATTCACCGGAAATGGCGATTGAGCCTGCCCGCGACTCGGACGCGTACGACATTTCCTTGTATCTCTCCCATGCCTTCTTGAGGCTTGCCTGCGATGACATATAGAAGTGGGGGATATAGTTGTGCTCCTGGAAATATTTTTTCAAATCTTCCAGTTTCCCGGGCTGCGGAGATCGCACTGCCACATGGATGTCCTTGCCGACGAGCTTGAAGGGAGCGATTTCCTGCTCCTCGGCATCTTTCTGGTCAATTGAACGCAAGGCGTTGTTGTCGATCGGCATTCCCGAGAGATTGATCGCCGGCACTCCGTATTTTGATTCGGCGAGCGCCTCCACAAGTTCCTCTTCCTCTTCTTTTCGCAGATCCGTCAGTTCCTTTTTTTCCTTGTCGTCGTCGAATGTGATGGTCATTGTAGAGTTAGTATATCGCAAAAAACACACATACCGTGACTTGACAAAGGTAGTTTTAGATGCTATCATTTTTTCAAATGTCTTAATTTAAGTGTTGTATTTGCTGCTCGCATGCCGGGCTATGAATACAACAATTAAATTAAGAAATATATGAAAACTAAAAAACCCTTGATCTTGGCTCTCATGGTAATAAGTGCTTACCTACTCCTGATGGCGTGTAATAGAAAGACAGCTCCGCAAATTGCTCCAATCCCGCAGTACCTGAAAGAGGCAGACGACGGCACGAAGCCGTGGACCCAAGCAGACATGGATCTCTTTAACTCTCTCCCTGATTTGTTACAAAGGCTGAAGGATTCGGGAACCTTCGTTCCCAATGTTACTATCACCATAGATCTCGGCCTAACCCAACTCCCGAAAGTATTTTTTGGAAGAGATGGGTCGATTAACAAACTTCGTGTAAACGATTTGATCTTGAGAACAGTTCCTAAGGGAACTCCCGGCAAGTTTACCGATTTAGAAACGGGAGATCAGTATGAGAACGTTATGATCGTCAAGTATTCCTTGAATGATGCGTCATATACGTTTTCGTATTGGGCCAGAGACGGTCTCTTTAAAATGAACTCAAACGCCGTGTTAAAGTTTGAAGGCGTTGATTATCCTGTTACTGCCAAAACTGACGGTGAGTCGATCCTCTACTACAGGGGATTCGAGAAGGATACAACAATTATCCACCGAAGCCAGGCTGAAGGGGTAAGACCAGGGAAACGTTGATCTTTTTATTTTATTTACGCAGAACTAATTTCAGTCACATGCCCTCGCTTGTTAAAAGTGGAGGCATGTTTTTGTTTATATCTGATTGCATAGAAGCTGATTTATATCCTCTAAAGAGCAATATATACTCTCCAAATGGAGCAAGGATGAGGGGTTGACAACTTATGCATAAGATGATATGATACGCGCAAAGGTTTTAGTTTTAAATATTGTATTTATTGCTCGAAAATGGGCAGCAAATACAATATTTAAAACTTAAAAAACCTAAACCCGTAGCAAATGAAAAAAATAATAGTTTTTTTGACTGTCGTTCTAGGAGGATTACAGTCAAATGCCCAAGTAGGGCCTGTATTTCAGTACACGACTCCGAGCAAGAGTGAGATTCTGGATTTGGCGACAAGCCAAACTCCGAAAGGAAAGGCTTTCGCCAGATATCTTATATCTCAAACGAATGTAGGATTAAAGGATACTTCGTATCGGGTCTCTTCGGTAGAGGAGATATTTCAGAATCTGTATTGGGAAGATGTAACGCTTATCGGCGGAACATATATCAATTCAGGATATGATCCCCAAAAAGGACGAATGGTTCCCAGTATAGGGAATGCATGGAGTGGCTTTGCATGGGTATACCGTGTAGGGACATTTGTAATCCCCCTTTTAAAAGGAGATTGTGCAAATGTTCTGACTGGTCTTGGGTCAAGATTAAGAATAACATTGACATCCCCTGTGATAATTCCTTCCAAGATTCCTTCTGACAATAGGTTGCTGCGATATGAATCTACTGAGAAGAAACAATTAGTGCCTTTTACACCGACGGCCAATACGCAAGTGCCGCAAGTTGAAAAGAAAAAATTCCCATGGGTCTTGGTCATTGTAGGTTCTGTAGTAACGACAACCGGTATTTACTTCCTTGCAAAGGGAAGTCCTGATCGGGGTGGTCCTGCTGGAGCCCCTGCGACAGTCTTACCCCCTGCTGGTGGTCCTGCTGGAGCCCCGCCGACAACCGGACGGTGAACTAGTTATTCGGGTGGCGGTATCGGAGGTTTAATTCAGAAAGGATTAAAGAAATTACGCCTCCAGCTATTTACTGCGAAAAGAGCTTTTTGATCTTTATTGTAAAAAATTACTGCAGGATAAAAACCTATTATCTATCGATAATAGCTATCCTGCACTTCTTTAAGTCTTGAACGTCTTCGCGGCGTTGAAGGTTTAAAATTGTAAGTTTAATTAATTATAAGTTTATGAAAAATCATATGAAAAAAATAATAGTCGGAATCTTCAGCCTTGCTTTGCTTCTTGCTTCGCACAGCGCTTTTGCTTCGTGGAACACGGAGCCGAATGACTGTAAAAGCATCAGCATCATCAATGCAACAACAAATCAGGGGTATCAGAATCCTTGTTGGCCGCTTTCGTCTGTATCAGCACGACCGGGCGATGTCATAAACGTAAGAATTTATTATCACAATACAGGAACCCAGGCGGCGAACACGCGCATCGTTTTGAGCGCTCCTTCGATGGCAAGTTCTTCATCGTCAAAGTCCTTCACGGGACGAATCGTGTCTGATCAGGGCAGCTTGTCCTTCGGACCGGTAACGGCGAATCTTTCTTCGTCACAGTCTTTAACTTTCATTTCAAGCAAATGGTATACGGAGAACACGAACGAAACATTGACACCTCTTCTTGGAGGTCAGAGCGGTTCCGAAGTTCTTACTGAAAACGGTTTGGACATAGGTTCTATCGCTCCGGGATGGAGCACTCAGGGATCGGTCGTTATCGCATTCCGCGTAAGTTCTTCGAACTCAACCGTTCAAACATGTCAGGATTCAAGCGCTACGAACTTCGGCGGACCGCTTCCGTGTACATATGGTAACCAGTCTCAGATGTCAGGTACGCTTACTGCAAATCCGTCATACTGTACTATTCCTGCCGGAAGCTCGACATGCAGCACTATCCTTGCATGGAACACTCTTAATCCGGTAAGCACGTCGGCAGTGACCACTCCAGGTCTTGGCACGGTAGCAACGGGCAACTCGGGCTCCCAGCAAGTCAATGTTCCATATGGCAATCAGGTATTTTATCTCTACAATAACGGACAGCTTCTGCATCAGGCGACGGTTAACGCGTCATGCGGATCCGGATCATCATGGAACGGATCATCGTGCGTATCGACCCAGGTCAATAACTGCTACATTTCTAATTTCACTGCAAGCCAGACTCAGGTTTCGCAAGGCTCTTCTGTCACGATCAACTGGAATACGCAGAACTGCACATCGGTAAACGTGTACGGACCGGGGGGCCTCAACAGCAACAGCACGAGCGGCAACCAGACGGTATATCCGAACTCGGGAACCAACACATATACGATTACTGCGAACGGACAGAACGGCGCCGCGCAGACTCAATCGCTTTCTGTCTACGTTAATCAAACATCAAACTGTACAATTTCAAACTTCACAGCTAACGGTTCATCCTCAGCCTACATTACCTCGGGCTCGCCGGTAACCATCTCATGGAATGCAGGCAACTTTAGCTATGTTACTGTCTCGGGACCGGGACTCAATAGTAATAGCTTAAGCGGCAGCCAAGTGATTTACCCGACATATTCAGGAACGTATACTCTGACAGCATCGGGTTCTAATTGCGGAAATCAGACTCGCTCTGTTCAAGTAAATGTAAACAACACTATTATTCCTCAGCCTCCTGTTGTTGTTGCCGCGTGCGCCGTCACGACGATCGCGACGAATGTCACTCAGACAACTGCCATCCTCAACGGCCTTGTCTCAGGAACGCCATACGGAAGCGTTACAGGATACTTCGAATACGGACCAACAGTCGCCATGGGCTTGCGAACGCCGACGCGAACGATGAATGTTGGCCCGATTACGGAAATTGTAAGCGGCCTTGCTCCCAATACGATCTATTATTTCCGATTCTCAGCTAACTGCGGCAACGGGTTCTCAAGCGGAGCTATTCAGACTTTGAGCACTCTCGGTGCTGTACGAGTTGTCACGACTACGACAAACCCGGTCGTTGTCCAAGGCACGACGGTTATCGGCACTCAGTCTCCAATCATGCTTACGATCGAGAATCGATACGAATTTCTCGGTGTCGGCGATACCGTTGACTACACTGTCACGTATCGCAACATCGGACGGTCTCTTTTGACCCGTCCGGTTCTGCAGGTCGTTGTTCCGAAGGGCGTTGTGATCACGAACGCGTCGCGAGGTACCTACTCCGTCGATACCAATACGCTTACTGTTCCCCTTGAGGATCTCCTTCCGGGCGCAGGCGGCACTGTATATCTACAGGGACGTGTTGATCTCGTCGCTCCGGGCGATGCTCAGATCGTGACGACTGCGATCCTCGTATATACGAATCCAAACGGTGCGCAAGAAAACGCAATTGCCTATGCGCTTAACAGACCAAAGGATAATAATACCATCAACACTCTCGGAGCTTCCGCTTTCTTTGGAGGAATCTTCCCCTCGACTCTTTTGGGATGGTTGCTTCTCCTTCTCTTGATCCTGCTCTTGATCTTGGCGACACGCCGCTACTATAACCGCAGACCGGTTGTCGTACAGCCTCCGCACGGACCAATGACGCACTAATCATACTGATTACTAAAACACCCCGATCATGATCGGGGTGTTTTATGTTAGGATAATGGCATGAGAATCTTCACCCGTGACGAACTGCCTCTTATTGCCCGCGAAATCTTAGGAACCGCCACAGATGCGCTTGCACAAAGCGCTTCCATCATCGCTCTTTCGGGCGATCTCGGCTCGGGCAAGACAACCCTTGTCCAAGAAATCGCCAGAAGCCTTGGCATCAGGGAACACATCATATCGCCGACATTCGTCATTATGAAGATCTATGCCATACGTGCGGATTCATATCCATGGAAAAAGCTTGTTCACATTGATGCCTACCGGCTTGCGAGCGGAGAGGAATTAATAAAGCTCGGATGGAAGGAGATCCAAGAAGATAAGGATAACCTCGTGATCATCGAATGGCCGGAACATGTCCAAAGTTCTCTCGCGGCATCAGCGCTTAAAATATCTCTTTCTCATGATGCGGAAGAAACAAGGATAATAACCTTGTAATATCGGTTCGCTAATCTTCCGTATTCCATTTAAGGTGACGATCGTCACCTTAAATGGAATTTTGACGTTACTCTTTCATCTTCTCCGAAATGCTATACTTAAGAATATGGCTAAAAAGACGGCAGATAAAAAAAGACTCGTTTTGCTCGATAGCCACGCGATTATTCATCGGGCATATCATGCGCGTCCCGAGTTCATGAATTCCAAGGGCGAGCCGACCGGGGCTATCTATGGCCTTGCAACCATGCTCTTTAAGATCATCACCGAGCTTAAGCCCGACTATATCATCGCCTGCTACGATCTGCCGAAGAAGACCTTCCGTCATGAAGCGTATGATGACTATAAGAAAGGACGGGCGAAGACCGATGATGCTCTTGTCGCTCAGCTCATCCGTTCGCGCGAATTTTTCAATGCCTGCTCAATCCCGATTTACGAGCATGAAGGATTCGAAGCCGATGATATTCTTGGAACGATTTCGGAATATATCGTAGCAGAGGATAAAGACTGCGATGTCATCATCGCGTCCGGCGACATGGATACTCTGCAGCTTGTCACGAATGACCGGGTCCAAGTGTATACTCTCAAGAAGGGGATCAATGACACTATTTTATACAATGAGAAAAAAGTCGTAGACCGGTTCGGCTTTATTCCCCAATACTTGCCAGACTATAAGGGCCTCCGCGGAGATCCGTCGGACAACATTATCGGCATTAAGGGCATCGGAGAAAAAACTGCAACGATTCTTATCGGCGAGTTCGGCACGATCGAAAAGTTGTACGAAACCCTTAAGAAGAGTCCCGAGAAGTTCAAAGCTCTCGGCATATCCGACAGAATATTCGCGTTGCTTAAGGAGGGCGAAGAGGAAGCGCTTTTCTCAAAAACCCTTGCGACTATCCGTCGCGATGCGCCGATTGATTTTAAGCTGCCGTCGAAGGCATGGAAGGAAGACGTCGACAGCAGCGCGGTTGCGTCGTTTTTCCGCGAGATGGAATTCAAGAGCCTTCAGGGAAGATTCTTGAGCGTTGTCGGAGGGGACAGTCCTGAAGTTGCGGAAAAAGGATCGGCTGCAAGCGGCACAGAAACAGTCACAGAAGAAATATCATACAGCGAAGAGGATAAGGAAAAAATAGCCAAGGCTAAGATTGCCTTTTGGCTCCTTAATTCAGAGGCAACCGATCCGGATCTCGATGACGTTATCCGCTACAAGGGAGCGGTCACTCTCGATGAAGCGCTCATAAAACTTGAGTCGGATATTGAAAAGAATAATCTCTCATATGTCTATTACAACATAGAGATACCCCTGATTCCTCTTATTGCGTCGATGGAGAAAGTCGGAATTCTGATCGATAAGAAGTACCTTGAAAAGATTTCAAAGGAATATCATCGCGAGCTGCAAAAGATAGAAAATAGCATCTGGAAGCTTGTCGGAAGGGAATTCAATGTCAATTCGCCCAAACAGTTGGGAGAGGTCCTTTTCGACGATCTCGGCCTTACTGTTAAGGGAATGAAGAAGTCCGCGGGAGGCGCGCGCTCGACCCGCGAAAGCGAGCTTGAAAAACTGCGTGACCTCCATCCTGTCATCTCGATGATTCTAGAGTACCGGGAACTTCAGAAATTGCTCTCTACATATATCGATACCATCCCCCATGCTATTGCTCCGGACGGACGACTTCACGCGCGATTCATTCAGGCGGGCACGACGACCGGGCGCTTCTCATCGTACAATCCGAACTTGCAGAATATACCGATCAAGAGCGAACGAGGGAAGAATATCAGGAATGCATTTATCGCGTCACCCGGATTTGTCTTGGCGTCATTCGACTATTCGCAGATTGAGCTTCGGGTAGCGGCGCTTCTGTCGCAGGATTCATATTTCATTCAGGCGTTCCGGGACAAAAAGGATATTCACGCGGCTGTTGCCATGAAAGTTTTCAATGTTGATGAGAATCACGTAACAGCGGACATGCGTCGAAGGAGTAAGGTTATAAACTTCGGCATTCTCTACGGCATGGGAGTCAATGCTCTTCGGACCAATCTCGGCACTGACCGGAAAGATGCTCAGATTTTTTACGACAACTATTTCTCTGAGTTCCCGACGATCGCCGCCTATCTTAAAAGCATTGCGAATTTCGCCCGAGAGAATGGCTACACAGAAACTCTCTTCGGCCGCAAGCGCTATTTCCCCGGTATCCGATCGCCATTGCCCTTCGTGCGCGCTATGGCTGAGCGCATGGCGACAAACGCTCCTATCCAAGGGACGGCGACGGCTGACATCGTCAAGATCGGCATGAAGAAAGCGCATGACGAGCTTAAGAAAGCCGGAATTCTTGACGATACGCGCCTCGTATTACAGGTTCATGACGAGCTTATCTATGAAATACGGGAAAGTGCGGTCACGCAGGCTATGAACATCATTGAAAACGCCATGAGGGACGCGATTCCGTCCCAATTTCTAAAGGGCATAGAGCCTGTTCCTCTCGACGTATCGTCGTGTTTCGGCAAGACATGGGGCGATCTTAAATAGTAGCGGAAAGTCGCCAGTGTGATAGGATTATAAGTATGAAAACCGAAGTCTCTCTGAAAAAAGAGTATGAAAAAATAAGATCCGGCATGGTTCATATCGTCCTTTCTTATTCGTATGTCATGTTTCTTATGGCTGTCGTCGCGGGACTTGTTCTTGATCTTGTATATCATATCACTATCTTTTCCGGACCGTTTTATTCATATGCCGGATTCATCATGATCGTAGCGGGATCATACCTTGTCTATTGGGCCCAATCGACATCCCGCTGTACGAAAGAAGAGATGAAGAAAGGACTCACTGGGCGTGATTTTGAGCGCGGGCCCTACAAATACAGCCGTAATCCGACGCATCTCGGTCTCACGCTCATGACGCTCGGATTGGGATTGATACTGCACTCGTTTTTTTCCGTTGTGTGCATTATTGTCGCCTCTGTTATCAGCAAGTTTATCTTCCTAAAAAAGGAAGAACGTTTGCTTGAGAAAAAATATGGACAGACCTATTGTGAGTATAAGAGAAAAGTAAGAACGTGGGTATGATTCATATTCTTGTCGGCGCCGATACGAAGAAAAGAAGCGCTTTCTTGAAAACACTGATTGGTTCGCGCGAGTCTCTTCGCCTTGAAGGCGCCTCTCTTTCGGAGAGTGTCGTTGCGCAATATGCCGAGGAAACGAGCCTTTTCGGAGAATCGCCTGTCATTATTCTTGATGGGGCGTTTTCTCAATCAGGCATAGCTTTCTCAGCGAAATTTTGGGAACAACTTAAAAACTCACTAACCGTTTTTGTCTTTCTGGAAGACAATCTTCGTGCCACTGACGAAAAGAAATATGTAAAATACGCTTCTGTCGAGCGATTTGAAGAAAAGAAATCAACGGCAAGAGAGCAGAAAAAAACCGACCCTTTTGCCCTTGCCGAGGCTTTCGGACAGCGAGACAAGATCGGAGCGTGGATGCTCTACCGCGAAGCAGTTGAGAAAGGAGCTGATCCTGAACCGATCTCGGGAATGCTCTTCTGGAAGATAAAAACGATGACCCTTACGGGAACTCGCCATTTCGAGGCTATGGAGTTGAAACGGCAATCGCGCGATCTTGTCGATTTATATCACCGGGCTCATCGGGGAGAATGCGACTTTGTCATCGGACTTGAAGAGTTTATCCTTTCCTCTCTTTCGAAATAAATGCTAAAATAGAGGAAGCTGGAGAGACCTCATCGGCGATGTAATCTCTCCAGTCGGACCCACTTCTATGGAATCTATCTTAAAATCTGACATATTCTTTTTCATTACTTCCATTTCTGTCTGCATCATAACTGTTGGTCTCATCGTCGGCTTTTATTATTTGATTAAGATAATGAAAAACATCGCCGATATATCCGAGACGGTCAAAAAATCAGTTCATGCGGCGGAATCGGAAATTGAGGAATTGGCAGAGCGCGTTTCTGACAGTACAGTGTTTCGAATGTTCTTTGGACGAAAGAAGAAAAAGAAGAAGGAAGTTCGATAATTATTATACATAATATAAAAGTGACAAATACATGCGTCATTTTTACACACCTATGGCAAACAATAAAAAGGGGATGAGCACGGGCGCAATGATCGGAGTTGGAGCGGGAATCGCCGCTGCAGCTGCGGCAGGATATCTTTTATTCGGTCCTGACGGCAAGAAGAACCGCAAGGCTATCAAAGGATGGGCGGTGAAAATGAAGGGCGAGATCATCGAGAAATTCGAACAGGTCAAGGACCTGACCGAGCCGGTCTACCAGAAGATCGTTGATGAAGTACAAGCTAAATACTCAAAGATGAAGAATGTCGACCCAAAAGAGCTTCAGGCTCTTGTCGGAGAGATCCGCAAGCACTGGAAAGCGGTTTCAAAAACGACAACAAAAAAGTCTGCGCCGAAAGTAAAAAAAGCTGCATCAAAAGCAAGTTCAAAAAAGAAGAGCGTGAAGAAATAATTCTAAAAAATCCCCCCGACCGTGCGTCGGGGGGATTTTTTAATTGCCTTTTCTTTTTGTACAAAAAGAAAAGGCCTAGGAGTCAATTCTCAGTTTTCCGGGTGGAAGCGAGGACTGGCTCCTGGGCCTTTTGGCTTTTTAGGAACGCGCACTGTGTAGTGCTCTATGAATGAACGAATTATTCGTCTGTAATTATTTCCCTAATGTGTGAGTCTCATATAGACCGGATATTGGAAACAATGCAGTGAAAGCAACTTGCATACATTATACAACAGGAACCCGTTAAAATCAAAGAAAGGTGGGGATAAGTCATTATATTAGAAGAATCTATTTTGACAGATCTAAGTTTTTATGTTAAAAAGGAGGAAAATCGTAATCACCTTAAAACTTTCATATGCAAATCAAGACACGTATTACCGAAAAACAGCAATTATTGAAGCAATATGCCCATAAACTGTATGAAATTATTCAAACCAAAGATCCTATCTTCCGGCTCTCTTTTGCCTCTTTTTTCAAGAAAAGAAGATTCTCGGAAAAAGAAGAAGCTCTCCGTTATGCTATCCTGTATACTTTTTGGGATAGATTCACAGGTCATACCCTCAGAAAGGAGATGGAAAAAGTATTCGGCAAAATCTCCGATGATGTTTTAAAGAAAATATTCAACGAGCACGAATGGCGGATAACATCTCTTCCGGGTTACAGAGTATTCCGAAATTATCTGCGAAATGATGCATCTCTGACTGAAATTAAGATGAATATTGAATCGCTGATGAATCGAATTGAAAATCCTATTCTTTTAATTACTCCCAAGATGGATAATGGATCTCCCTTTATTTTGGCCTTAAGCATTTGCTTATGGTAATGAGAATATTTTCTATCCTTGAGAAGGAAACCGGATTTACAAAAGAGCAGATCAGGGAAAAATCAGGAGAAGGCAAATTGGTAAGAATACGTTGTCTCGTTCTTGCGGCATTTGGCGGATTTTATCCGCAGGCGCCATTAAAAGTCCGCAGTTCTATTGTCGGCGGGCATGAGCATACGAAAGCATTATATTACCAGAAGCGCCATAAAGAGGAATTTTCAGTTTTTGATGATGAATACAAGGAAATTCTTTATATCGTAGTGAAAAGATTGAATCAGAGTTTTTAAAGCAGTTTTTTTCTAGAGTATCTCCGAAAGGGGATGCTTTTTTGATTCTTTGGATAGTCAAAACAGTTTATTAATGCATGTGTGCCGAGGAGAGGACTTAATTATAAACATACTTTCCGACCGATCATATATGGAAAGTCTATACAGTAAGCTCCTCTTTATCAAGGCTATGCAGAAAGAGGAGACAATAACCTAAACATCAAGATTATCGAGAATCAGCAAAGATATCTACATATTTCTTATAAATATAAGATTGACCATATTTCTTATCTTTATCTTTTTGAGAAAGGATACCCATTTCAATAAAGCGATCAATAACTATTTGTGCACCAACACGGGTGAATCCGGTCCATTTCTGAATAAGAGCAATATTTACAATTGGCTGTCCATAAAGTTTTGGTAAAACAACCATAGAGCTCTCAGAAGCACGCTTGCCGAGCATCTGTACTTTTTCCATATCTTTCTCACGAAGAGTAGTAACTTTACTCACAATATCAATTGCTTCATTTGCAATCTCAATTACACCATCAAGAAAGAAATCTACCCATTCAGAGACTTCGCCCTTGTGATAGCCAAAAAGTCTCTCATAATAAAGCTCTTTGTGCTTCTTGAAGAATGAAGACAGGAATAGGACGGGCTTTTCAAGATAACCCTCTTTCCAAAGATAGAATGTAATGAGCATTCGCCCTGTTCTTCCATTACCATCAAGGAATGGGTGAATTATCTCAAACTGTGCATGAATGAGTGCTGATTTTATGACTGTGAGTATAGCATCATTAGAATGCATGAACTTTTCAAGGTCAGTAAGTGCTTCATTCATTTCAGCTACTGGAGGAGGAACAAAGCGAGCATTATCGGGGCGCGTACCACCGATCCAGTTTTGACTTTTACGAAATTCTCCTGGATCAGAAAAGTGGGTAGCACGGGCTTCATGCATAAGTTTCTTGTGCAATTCTCGTATGAAGCGGAGAGTCAAAGGAAAGTCATCATCAGTCACACGCTTCATTCCATAGTTTAGAGCGTTGATGTAATGTAAGATGTCGTCAACATCTTCAGGAATATTTGTATTGATTTGCACTTCTGCTTCAATGGCGTCTACCATTGTCGCCATCGTTCCTTCTATCTGACTTGATGATGCGGCATCTTTTCTTAAGTACATCAGTAAGAAAAAATCAGCATCGGGAAGAAGTTTAGTAATACCATCAAGTTTGCCGAGAAGTCGTGTTGCTTGATCACTTTTCTTGAGAATTATAGGGTCAAACTCAAAATAACCTTTTGGTGGGAAAGGTCCTGGAATGAAGGCTTTAAACCCCTCAGGCTGAGCTTTAATTGTTCCAATTTCAAAGGATTTCATAGCTTGTTTACATGTTTATTTGAATGTATACAAAGTATATCAGTTTGTATACATTGAGTCAATAGATGTAAACAAACTTTATATCACTTCCTGCTGATAACACTTCTCGCAATATATAATTTCAGATCTTTCAGGTGAATAAGAGGTTTCAAATTCATTTAAGCAATTTCCCTCATGGGAGATTTTGAGTTTAGAGAAGGTATTTTACAAAAGTGTTAATCGAGAAAATCCTGCTAAATCAACGGGTTCTTCTCGATTTATAAAATCTTCTCAACTGTGCCGAGGACAGGACTTAATTATAAACATACTTTCCGACCGATCATATATGGAAAGTCTATACAGTAAGCTCCTCTTTATCAAGGCTATGCAGAAAGAAGAGATAATAGGTACTTAAACTACTTCTTGTTGATAACAGGATTCACAGTAGACTATATCTGGTTGGTCAGGAGAATAGGCTGTTTCAAACTCGTTCGAGCAGTTTTCCTTCATACATTTTCTCTGATAAAGATTAATACCTGTTCTTTGCTTAAGTCTTTCGAAAGTTCTACAGTTTGAACACAAGCGTGGTAATGGAACTCCAAGCTTTCGATACATCTGTAACTCATCAGGGATTATCTTAAATGCTGTCGTACAGAGTTGATTACATTCACCCCTATGAGCGCATCGGATCACTTTGTTCAGGATATCCTCATTTACATCTTTTATATGATTGGGTAAATCTTCAGACTCTATGTCTATACTATAATTTCTTTCTATATCATCTTCCCACACATACCCTGCCTTTCTAGCTTCTTCTTTAGTCAGAGGGAAATATTCTTGTGCGAGAGTAGTATGATACGAAACTGGGGAGAGTTCTGCGGGAAAAAATTCTCCGTACTTATAGATATTTCCATTTTTATCTACATACGGCATATCATCTATGTGTTTTTTAATTTTCTCAACAAGCGTGAGGTACTCTTCCTTCGTATATTCTTTGTTCAAAATACAATATTTCTTGTTGCGAAGCCCGATACACGCAAAAAGATTCTCGGATCCTCTAGTGCAGAACATCGAGTACTCCAAGTCATGCACATTTTCTTGGCAGAGGACGCAGAACTTGATATTTTGAGTTCCCACACCGCAAGAGTGGCATTCGTATACAAGCTGATTATTATCACCCCATATAGAATAGTCCATACAATCTTCACTTCCTGGAGATTCTTGAACATACTGACAATAGCGCATATTCCGACTATCGCGTACAAGCATAGATTTGTGTATGTCTTTGGAGTGATCTATATAATTACCAGAAACTTTATCATTTTGGAGTCCTTCAATGAATTTATTTGGAAATTTTAGCCAAAATTCTGCAACCTGTTTTTTAATTTCTGTAAGATTTTTATAAGAGCCGATATCGAAAGATTTTATTTTCTCTTCGCATTCTTCTTTAGAGTATTCTTCATTGAAGATACAGTATGACTTCTTGCGGAGATTCACACAACCAAAGCAATCATTACAGCCCACACAATTCTTGGAAAACATCATATTGAAAGAGTTTACGCATTGTGAGGAGAAGAGTGAGTTATTACATTGAGTAAGCCAAAATCCTTCATAGCAAAATTCACATTTAGAAATGTGAGAAATGTCTATGCAGAAGCGTGATTGATTGATTCCGTGACCGTACATACAATCCTCTGGCTCTTTTGTATTAAAAACTAGATAGCTATTCTTTGGGTTACTCGCATGATTTGCGTATGGGCTGTTAACCTCGAATGTAACTCCTCGGTCTCGAATCGGCACTCTCTTTAAAAGCTCGAAAAATTGGACAAAGAATGGCTTGGAAAAATCATAGTCCACTCCATACTCCATAGGATCCCATTCGTCTCCTTGCCATATTTCATTCTCATACACTTTAATTCCTGATTCTGGTGAGAACATAGCAAGAATATCTTTCCCAGTGAAATCAGTCTTTCTTTTATAAAGCACTCTCTCATTGCGAAAAGTGAATCGTCTTTGCGCTCGGCATATATAGCAAAAAGTTGGAGGAGGAACTTTTATCTTCTCATAAAATGAAAAATCGTCAGGTTCAATATTAAAGGAGTTTTTACAGTTTTGGCAATTTCGAGTCTCAGGATTCATACATGTATTATATCAGTTTCTATTCCAATCTAGGTCATCAAAAATGACCTTTGTAAAATAGAGATGAAATTCGTGTGCGCCCGGTAGGAATCGAACCTACGACCATCTCCTTAAAAGGGAGCTGCTCTACCGACTGAGCTACGGGCGCGTGATAAATAAGTTATATTATAAGGCTAAAATCTTATTTTGTGGGCTAGGAATGACCTATCTAAGTAGACCAACTCCCTAAATCAGATAAATACTCTGCAATCAATATTATTGATTAATAAAACCGACTTTCCCAATATAGCAGACTTTTTGTTCAATCGCCAATGCTGTAATTGACTTTAAGTGTGGCATAGACTGATCTAAGAAGAATATATGCTAATATATTGAAATATGGAGAATATGCAATTTAATCCTAAAATGGAAATGCAGAAAAAGCTCGGTATGGATTTTGTTTCCCTGTATACACCTACCGTAGTAAATGAAATAAAAAATATATTAGAATCATCTTTAGTTCAAGATGGAATAAAGCTTTCAGAGAAAGGGGTAAAGATAGGGGTAACGAAAGGTATTTTTAATATTAAAATAGGATTATCCAAGAAAAACATATTTAAAACTTCGATGCTTGAAGCCGAAATAATAATCGGCAATCAAAGCAACTCCATAGAGGTCAAAAGCGAATCCTATGAAGGGAACGATGCTTTGAAAGAAAAAATAAAACCTTTAATAAAGAATCTTATTTCAGAACTTAAGAAATTTATTGAGAACAAATTCAAAGAAAAACCGCTCCAAATACAAATACAAGGAGAGAGTCTTGAGATAGGATTTGAAAAAATGTTTGAAGAAAAACCTCTATACGATGGCAAGACATGGAATTTAAAAAGTAAAAGTAAAGATGGTTCTGAAGTTACTCTGCAAGATTCTCAGGGCGAACTTAAAAAAGTTAAAGCTGAGCAAGTCGTAATTCTTCTTCCGGAAGATAGATTTAAAATGCCCGAGCATATAAAAAATAATGATCTTGAAAAAAGAAGATGGGAAGAACTTCACAAGGTTCCCTTGGAAAAAATCCCTTTTTATTTTAGACCACTGCTGGTAGGTTTTGGGCCAGTGCCAATGTATCCAAACCAGTGGGACGATCTGGAAAAATATGTGGTAGAAGAATCTTCTGACACAGCAGACAGAACCACATTTATGAGAGGATTGTCTGATAATTATTTTATCAATGAACGCAAAGAGCTTGAAGAATTGCACAAAGGCAAAACTCTTCCTTACGATGAAGATAGTATTTGGGGGACTTTAGTTTTTAAAACTTTAACCTACTTTGGAAAAGCTAAAAAAGCTGGACTAATAAAGCAATCTTTAGAAGAATTCTTACAAGATACCCACAAAGAAATCAATCAAAAGTTTGATGATGAAGCTCGGAGCAATACTAAACTTTAGCTCTTTCTCTAATCACTTTAAAGGTTATTCAAATCCATTTGACTTCGCACAGATCCTCTATAGATAGGTCTGTGCAGTTGAAATTGATGAGCCACGGGCGCGCGATCTTGTAAAAGTTATTTCGCAAGTACACTCAAAAGTATCATATTTTATGGCAAAAAACAACCAGATAATTAAATACCCTTATGCCACTCTCTATTGACATATGATCTACAATCTGTTATATTGTGCGAATGATATATAACCTTAAAAGAGGATTAGGTAAGGCTTTTAATAAAAAACAACTTTCAGCATTCATAATCGCAGTGGTTATTTTCTCTTCTTTTAACATCGCTACAACGCAGGCATTCTCGTCCAAAGGATCATTAAGCGCGGATTTCAGGGAAAACAAGATCGAAATTACCCAAGATGCGCCTTCTCCTAAGCCGATTACAGCAGATGCCCTTATTTTTAACACAGATGCGCCCCAAGCGATAAAGGCTGATGCTATAACACCACCTGCACACCCGCTTACAACGGACCTTATTCCCACGAAAGAAGTTGCGCCAAACAAACCAATGAGTCCGTCTCTGATGGTTACGTCTCCGAATGGCAATGAAATATATACCGAAGGACAACAGATCAATGTCACATGGATCGCGTCTTCTATATCCTCAACCGCGTCTATAATAATCTCACTTGTCGTTTCTGACCAGAATGACACTTTGCTTGGAGATATGACATTACTAGTATCGACGCCCAATGACGGACAGCAGATGGTAACATTGCCCACGATAGATTATATTCAACGCATAGTCCCGGAATTCAACATTGTTGTCCCCGGAAGACACTTCAAGATTCTTGTCGGAAGCGATGATGTAAATTCTCCTCTCTACGATTTTTCCGATGACCTTTTCTCAATCAGTAAGCCATCATCGACAGCTTGTACTATTAACTCTTTTATCGTACCAACACAGACGATTGCATCACAGTTAAGCGCAACAGTCTCGTGGTCTTCCGATTGCAGTAATGTAATTCTTGAAGCAAACTCCGGTTCATATACGCTCCGCCATGCCGGGAACGGGACGGGAAGATATACGTTCTCCGCGCCGCGCGGAACCACGTTTTCAAGCGCAGATAACACCCTTGATATGACAATCATCGGAGGAAATAATACTGTTGGTGCAGGAACTGTGTCTGTGACAAAATCCGTACCGATCATTAATATTGCCAATCCCGCTTCAAACCAATGTGATTTCCTCTCTCTTTCCGGGGAGTCGGTTCCTTTTTCTCAGGGAATGGAGGCGCATTTACAATGGCAAGCTCCTGCAGGATGCATGGTTTATGTCGAAGCATGGAGAGCGACTCCCAACGGATTAGAAAGCAAGTCCATTTTCAAACCCGTAACGTATTATTTCAATGCCGCTGACTCTGTGAACGTGCCGCTTGTGGAAGACTCGACGACATTCTACATTTCAGCCCAAGCCGGCTCTCAAAACTCTTCCGGAAGCAGGATGGTTCTTTCCGCCAAGACGATCGATGTGAAGCAAAATGTCTCACCGCAGATGTGTCTACAATCCACACCGGGCTTTCACATTGTTGCACTCAATTCAAACTCTCCCGCGTCGGCTATGATTCGTCGCGGCGCTACTAATGTCGAATTTGGCCGATTCGATATAGTTAATACTGGCCAAATCGATATTTGCGGATTAAATAGTATCCAAATCGGCTCACATAGTAATAATAATCTGACGAATATTCGAATGGTCGACGCTTCTACCGGATCTCAAATCGGGCAAACTGCAGCAATGGTCAATAATAATGGATCATATTATTATGAATGGATAAATCCAGCATCTCCCATACAACTTTCCATTGGCATGACAAAAACAATCAAGATAGTCGCCGATGTTCCTCTTTCAGTGTCGACAGGAATTGCTCGATTGGGAATTTTGGGGACTAATTTTATATTCCCTGGAGCGTATGCAAATACTTCCATGCCTGTTTTAGGGAATGTGATGATGATTCGATAAAGCAATGAGAAAAACAACCCTCCCCGTTTTAATTCTGCCCGATATCCGAAGCGCTCTTAATGTCGGCGCGATATTCCGGACGGCTGACGCGGTCGGGATCTCAAAAATATACCTCGTGGGCTATACGCCTCGGCCGACTGATCAATTCGGCAGAGTTCAGAAAGATATCGCTAAAGCGGCTCTCGGAGCGGAAACGTGGATACCATGGGAATACAAGAAAACTCTCATTCCTGTCATACGAAGTCTCAAAAAAGATGGTTTCACTATTGTCGCAATTGAGCAGGATGCGAAATCGATCGACTATAAAAAAATTAGGAAAACAGCAAAAATGGCTTTTATTATTGGCCCCGAAGTTGAAGGCTTAAGTGCCACGATTCTCAAAGAGTGCGATAGTATTGCCGAGATTCCCATGAAAGGAAAAAAGGAATCCCTTAATGTATCGGTTGCCGCAGGCGTTGCCCTGTTCCGTATCCTTGATAATTAAAACCCCTACGATCATGATCGTAGGGGTTTTAATTATGGATTCTGGACTTTTATCGTTCCGGTCGTGTATTCCTTTATAAACGGCTTGTCTTGGCTGTCGGTTCGCGACGGGCCGCCGGTAAAAGCCCATACAAGGAATAGTACGATCAAAAAGAAAACGATCATCATCCCAAAATTATCTCCTCCGTGCATATAAGTGAAATAGAAATTAGTAATAATTATGAAAACAGTTTCTGATGCATGCTGCAGAAATGCGCGCTTCGTCCGTTAATGACTTTTCTTAGTATAACACCTCGGCAGTTCGCTTTGCCACACGGCTCTCCCGTTCTCCGGTAGACATTATGGTGGGACTGAAATGCGCCTCTTTTGCCGTCGATATCCCTGTAATCGGATGTCGAATCGCCTCCGAAATCAATGCCTTTTTTAAGAACGTCTTTCATTGCCGCATAGAGTTTTTTGAGTATCATAGCTGGCACTTTCGCTGATCGTGACTTCGGATGAATGCCTGAAAGCCACAGCATCTCATCGGAATAGATATTGCCGATACCCGCGATGACCGATTGATCCATCAGGACAGTCTTGATATTGCCGCTCGGCCTTTTGAGCAATCGTTGTTTGAATTTTTCAAAGGTAAAATTTTTCTCAAGTGGTTCCGGCCCAATACCTGACAGATGAATAGTTTGGTGAGCCGTATCAGTCGGCAGAATAACGACCTTGGCGAATTTGCGCATATCCGAGAGTACTACCTGTTTGCCGTCTGAAAGTGTAAAGACGACATGGAGGAACTTATTGAACGGATCGAATAATTCTTTGCGTTCGCCCGGAGAGGGGATCCAGATGTTTTCTTTTTTCTTATAAATATATTTCCCGTAGATAATATGTCCGGTCATCTTCATATGAATGAGGATCGTCTTGTTGCCCGAGAGATTGATGAGAATATTCTTGGCGCGGCGCTCGACATTGATCACTTTCTGCCCACCAACTTGTTTCTTAAATGAAGCATACGAGGAAGAACTTTTTAGTGATTCGTGCACCCGGTCTTTCACAGGCAGATCGCTCCAGACATCGGTAATAACGAGCCCTAGCAGGACTTTCTGTAAACCTTTGACTGTGGTTGTTACTTCGGGAAGTTCGGGCATATGAGTAATTATACCGTAAATAAAAAAACCCGGCGTCTTGGTAGAAACCAAAACACTGGGAAAACAAAAACTATGCACTCATCTGTGCTTACCTATAAAACTGAATAAACCTGAAAGAACGACTTCCTTATCTTTTTCCCTAATAAATTCAACCCAAAAACATACTCTTTTCTTTGCTTTTGTTTTAATTTGCATTTTTAGGTCAATTGCCTGGTGGGTGAATATCTTGTTCTCGAAATCCTCATTTATGCTCATATTCCACCAACTTTCGAGTTCAACGATAGGCATTTCAGGGTCTTTAGCCGCTATTTTGGGAATTATCGATCGAAGTAATCCTAAAAAATAATGCCCAGGAATCTGATACGTGTCGTTAATCTTGAGACTCTTTAAACTTAGATCAGCATATTCACAATAAGTTTTTAATTTAGAAACAGTTATACCTTCAATATAAAACTCGAAAGTGTGCTGATCCTCCACAAGACATGATTGAATTTTTCCCATCTTTACGCATTTTAAAATTTAACAGGTTTGTTTACTTAATTAAAATTATAACAAGAAATAGGTTATAGTCAAGGAGTTCTATACTGAGATACAAAGCTATTTTATTTCCTGCCCAATATTTTAAGCGCCTCCTTGATGCGTGCATTGGTCCCTTCGATTTCGGACGAAATCTGCTTGAGAACATCGCGAGCCTCGTTCTGCGAGTAGCCGAGCGATTTGAGAGCTTCGACGACATCGCTTTCCCCGCGAAGGCTTGAAGAGCCCTCTTCGCCCTTGTGCGCCTGTAATTTATCGCGCAGTTCGATGACGATTTTCTCTGCGGTTTTGCGGCCGATACCGGAGACTTTCGTCAGATAGCTCGTGTCTCCCGTCGCGATCGCTTTCTTCAGAGTATCAATAGGCGCGACAGTCAGAATTGAAAGGGCCGATCGGGGGCCGATGCCTGAGACATCCAAGAGGAGCTCGAAGAACATTTCTTCATCTATTGTTCTGAATCCATAAAGATCGAGGGTATCTTCCCGTACGGCAGTATATGTCCAGAAAGACCCTACATCTCCGAGTCCATATGAAGAAATCGTATCGATACTCACGTATACTTTGTAGCCGACGCCTTTGACATCGACAATGATAAATTTCTCGGTGGTTAACACGATAGTTCCTTCTATGCGGGCAATCATTGTTCTATTATACTTGATAACCCTTGAATGCGACAGCGTATTTACAAAGCGCTTTTTCGGTGCTATTATGGATCCATTCATCCATATCAGTGTCTCGGTATATATGAATTTCCACATCTCATTTTAGTAATCATTAATTAGTAATCCGTAATTACGAAGTATCATGCCAATCACAAAATCAGCAAAAAAGGCTCTCCGAGGATCAGCCCGCAAGAAGACTATGAATGATCGCAACAAGAAGCTCGTGAAGGAATCAATCAAGAAGATCGAAAAGCTCGTCAAGGACAAGAACAAGGACGAAGCAAAGAAGCTTCTCTCGCAAGCCTACAGTGCGATCGATAAGGCCGCAAAAAAGGGAGTATATAAGAAAAATAACGCATCCCGCAAGAAGGCCCGGCTTTCCAAGATCACAAAGTAAATAAAAATCCTCTCTGGCCCAAGTCAGAGAGGATTTTTATTTACTTAATTTTGATCTTTCTTTGAAAGACGCTCTGCTAAATCGTTAAATTCTTTTTTTAATATAGAATCTATCTCTTGCACTTTTCCGTATTCCGGAATGTCATGATTCATATTTTGCATCAAGGCTGTAATTTTAGCGCTGAACTCGTAATATCCTCTCAGTTTCGGATCATCAAGGGATAGAGCCGAGCGCATTTCATTTTGGATCTCAGCAAAGGCTTCTTCTAATTGAGATGCACTCTCCTCATTGCTTTTAATAGGGAAAGTAATTGTTTCTTTCATGTATATATCGTATCGCATTTTGCCATATAACACCCTGCGGGTATAATAGGGTAATGAATTCAACAAAGGACCTACTTTTCTTTTACGGACGTGAATGTCCTCATTGCAAGCGTATGGAGAAGCATGTCGACAAGCTTGCCGCCGAGGGAATCCATATCGAGAAAATCGAGATTTGGCATAATAAAGACAACGAAGAAATGATGGTCAAGCTCGACTGCGAAGACGAGCCCTGCGGCGGTGTGCCATTCTTCCTCAATCAGAAAACTCACAAGACTGTTTGCGGGGAAGTGCCATTCAGAGACCTCAAAGCCTGGGCAGAGGGGAAGTAACAACCTTCTTTTTAGCTTATACCATAGTTAAATCTAAACAATTATAGCGATCGCTATAATTGTTTAGATTAGATAGAGTAATAATTTCCTCCTTTTCGTTCCCTTGCTAATATGACCCTTATAGTATAGATTGGTAAAACATGGTCCCGTCGTTCAATGGATAGGACGTAACTTTGCGGAAGTTATGATGCAGGTTCGATTCCTGCCGGGATCACCAAAAACAAAACTTCGGTCTTCAAGAACCCTGAAGCCATTTCTGCATTGATAAGCTAGGGTGTCGTGGGAAAACCTGATTTCGGAAAATACCTTCGTGATGATTTGCTGCTTTTCGCTAGGGTTTGCCAATTTATAGTATAGATACGCATCCCTGAGGATTTCGGAAAGTTTTACAAGGTCTTTTACGACTTGGTTCAATGGGATATCCGCGCTGTCTTCTTTATTCGCTATTTCCTCTAACTTTTTTTCTAAGCGCATCTCTTCATTTATGTAATCCTGAGGAGTAAAAACACCGCTCTTCAGTAGGGTAAGTTTATTCATCTGCAGGTACTGGATTTCTTCCTGAGTTTTCCTTTTCTCCCTCTCTATTTCGACAGCTTCTTTCTTTCGGCGTTCTTCTAAGATAGATAATACTGTTTTAATCCGAGAATCAATCTCCCGGAGTTCGTCTTCGCTGTAAAAAAGCTGGGATATTTTTTCACCGATAGTATCCTCGATAAAAGCAGAGTTAATACTTCTAAGCGTGTTAGAACAACCAAAACAACAACGGCTCCCGTAATAATGAATTCCTTTCTTTTCATAGGGCGTATAAACTCTGTTGCAATGGAAACACCTTACGATACCTCGATAGGGGAAGTAAATCTTATCAGTGTAGTGTACGCTGACGTTCTTCTTCGCAAGTATGCTTTCAGCTCTATAAAAGAGTACTGGGTCAATAATCGGTGCATGGCTTTTGCTCGGAACCCATTTCCTGCCATTACCTCTTATCTCACCAATATAAAAGCGATTCCTCAGAATCCAGTGGATATGGTTGAAGGTGATAGGCCTGCATACTTTATCGATAACTAGTTCTTTGTTTGAAAGCATTTCTTTCAAGCTCCTCTTTCGTCTTACGGCAGGCATCGTGAGACCCTGTTCGTTCGCCCACTTTGCAAGGTCTATCAGGCTCCACGTTCCCTCAACATACTTTTCAAAGATTTGCTTTATAATTGGAGCTCGTTCCGGGTCGAAGGGTTTATAATAAGGATTTCCCTGATTAAGGTAGCCGATAGGTGCACGATAGGTACAAATACCCTCATCTCTTAATTTTGTCAGTGCGAAGCGTATCTTTTCGCTTGTAACCCGTGAATGGTGTTCGGCGAATACTCCGTCAATATCCCGATAAAGCTCGCCTCCAGAATTATTCTCGTAACGAACTAAGACAAAATGCACATCGCTCCCTTGCTTCATAAGTTTATTAAGAATACTGTTATCGCTTTTATTACGGCTTATTCTGTCCCAGCAGAGGGCTATAACGCCTCTAATAGCGCTATCATTCATTAGCTGTGTAAGCTTATGGAACTTGGGCCGCTCTGTATAGTATTGAACCGAACCGTCATCGCGAATCGTTAAGTCCTTATCTTCCTTGAAACCTGTATGCTTTTCTATGATAAATCCCGATTCGCAAAATCCTTCGATATTCATTGAGGCGATAGGGAGGTTTGCCGATTTAACGTACTTGAGAATCTCCTTCTTTTGGTACTCAATGGAATTCTGCTGACTATCGGAATCATCCGTACTACGACGAATGTAAACGAGGTACTTATCTTTGTATGGTAACTCTTGACGCATATAAATTATTATGTCTTAATTTTTAACTTTTTGCAAAAATCTTTTCCTCTCATCATCAATTGATACTCCTTCAGCGACCAATCGGAGCCGTATTTTCTGCAAGATATCAGTAAAACCGGAGATATTTTCTATCTCCTCATCTGAAAATATATTCGGTGTTTGATTGTCTGAATCAGTATCCATAATCAAACCTCGAGTTTTAACCGCCGGCGGTTCTTGTGGGTACAACCAGACGGTTAATCTCAAAAGGTATGATATGAGAATATCAAAAGACCACCCGAACGAGGGTTACACTAATTTCCTATTAAACTATTTATCAGAAAATCGCCTTTTAATTCTATGGTTTCTTGTCTTTAGAGTTTGAGCTTTTCTTTTTAACTTATCTTTATATGTATTATCAGGAAAAATTTCTTCATTAGGGTCAAGTATTTTGTCAGCGATGTCTTTAAAACTTTCCCCCTTGTCCGCTCTCTGTTTAATACTTAAATCAGTCGCAATGAGAGTCTTCTTGCGACGTCTCTTGTTTTTCTTTTCATTAAGATTTTTAACTAGTTGATTATATGCAGAGAGGAGATACCTCGGAATTTTCCCTTTTAATGGTAAAGAATTGGTTAGACGGAAAAATCGCTTCGCAGCATCTTTTTCTTCTGTTGTGTATGAATGCGTGAAGCCTTGAAAAGCATCTATTGCTGTAGGCATATAAAAAACATCCTTTAATTCTAAAATTTCGCCATAAAGTATATATGGCTCTATCGCTAGATTTTTCAACAAACTCTGTTTTTGTTCAAGTATAACCTTCAATGAAGCATGCTTTTCAAGCAGAAAATTGAGATAAGTTGTATATTCCATATCGAATGCTGAACCATCAGGAACTTTATCTGTTGTGAATATTATCTGCGATGCAACGAATTTCTTATTGTATTCCAATATCTCTATTGGTTGGATAGGTTCTTGCGTTTCGCTCAAACCAAATGTAGGTTGATGAAATACAAGATTAGCGTTAAGAAGAGAGACTGCTTTAATAAGAGTATCTTTTTCTTTTTTTAACAAAATTATATTTTCTTGAGTCTTATCGTTTAGTAAAATCCTATAGTTTTTAAGTAGAGTATCAGCACTTTTACTTAATTTTTGTTGGCAGTAAATACAGTTATCATCCGTTTCGGGATAATCTGGTTTGTTAATTATTTTTATATATTCTTCCGCTGATTTAATAAAAGAACTAAATTCTTCGGTATTATAAAATTTAATCTCATTAGTTTCTGCTATCTCTTTAATTCCGGTCTGGGCCTTACTCTCAAGAATCGCAATCTGTTTATTCAAGGTGATAATTGTTTGCCATTTTTCGTTTGTTAGAGTTGTTTGTGCCGTTCTCATTTTACCACCCTGTACAGTAATTTCTGACATTGATGCTATCAGATTTTGAATCTCCGTTTCTAGTAAAGTTCTATTTAGGTCAGTCAATTCTTTTTGAATATCTTTCAGTTCTTTGGCTTGAACGTCAGTATTGGTAGTGATAACTAGATTAAAAATTGAAAGTCCGATATGGACTGAAGGTTTATCTGCTAAATAATTTCATTTCTCCGATACTTATTTTAACTAACGGATACCATTTACTCATTTCTGAAATCCAAGTGCTAGGCTCACACAGTCGTGCGCAGTACGAGGAGCTTAAAAACCACCTGTTCAAGTGGTTTTTAATTTAATCTCATGTAAAACTTAATAAGTCTTAAGAAGACTTCTCTAATTTATTTTTTAGATCCATCCACTCTTTATGGAGTGTTTCTAAGTGTTTTGGAACTTTTTTATCGATAATTGTTTGCAATTCATTCCTAAGATTGGCAAAAATTTCCTTTGATGTACCTTCAGTATATCGTTGATTGCCAACTAATTTACCCACTTCAGAATTTGTATTGTTAGAAGAGATATAAAATCGATTTTTCTTTTGCAACTCAGAAATTGTCTTATCTATTTCATCAATTTTTGCTTGCAGTTTTTTTATGCCTTCTAATTTTTCTAAGTCAGATTCCCATTTAGTCAAAGCACTACCCTTTCCCAAAAAACCGGCCTTTGGTTTTAGTGCATTATGTCTTGAAATTGAATAATCAATATAAGCAGGAGAAATATTTAGGTTGGAAAAATTTGATTCAAGGAGTTTTAGTTTATCTTTTTTTGTTTGTCTTTCGATGTTTTGTGTTTTTATTTCTGCATCTACCGAAGGTACTTCAATCATATTCCCATTTAAAATGATCTTTTCTTGAGGTAGCGTTGCTTCCAAGCTCGTAAGTTCAACAAGTAAATCTTCTGCATTCTTTCTATCTTGTTCAATTTTAGCAATAGCAGATCCTATTCTGTAGACATTATCCGCAGCAAAATTTTCTTTTGTTTTTTCTTCCTGCAACTCTTTTTGTTTTAAGGCTACATCTACTGCTAGTTGTAGTTTTTCAGAAACTTTCTGTTTCATGTAATTAATTTTTTTAATTTTCTCATCAAGATACGCGATCGCATCTGAATACGATCTTGATTTATTAGCCTCTATGAGTTCATTGATCGGTTTTTTTGCTGAATCACTATAATTTCCATTTATAGCTTTACTGACAGAGAGTTTAAATGCAGTATTAGAATAATCAGGTCTGCCTATATCAAGACGAAGTTCTGATATTTGATCCTTGCCATTAGTTCCTCTAAGAAGACTTTTTATACCATCTTCTGTATTCAAAGCACGTATTACTTCAATAAATTTCTCTAGTTTCACTTTCTGTTTTTTAATTGCTTCTTTTACAGAAACAAAGTTAAACGTCGGAGGAAAAGAAGTTACATCTTTCAGGCTTTCTTGTAGCGTTTTCACGTATTCAGGTGACATAAGACTTATATAATCCTCATAATTACCACCATAACCTGTAGCATATTCAGGATTGAAGTCTATACCTTTTGCTTTAAACATTTCAGATTTCTCTTTCATAAGATCTCTGAAATGTTGCTGTAAATTCTCGAATTCCTTCATTGCGTCTCGAGCTTCTGAACCTTCTTTAGGACTCCCAGACTGCAACTGTTCTTTTAAATCTTGGCTATACTCACGACCATCATCAAATCTTCGGAATTGTTTATTTGTCTGATTCTCGTATGCTTTTTTCAAAGCTAACTGTGCAACTTCTTTGCCATACATTGCTTCGACTTCATTGAAACTTTGGGGAAATAGTTGAATTTCAGAGGTCCGATTAAAAGTCACAGTATCATTATTTAACACAATCGCATACTCATGATAGTTGTCGTTCTTGATTGTTAGTTTGCATTCTTTATTCTGTGCGTTACCTTCAAGTGATTGTTTTGGTATTTCATTCTCGAATGTTTCGGCAATACCATCAACTACTTCAATGTTGCCCTCTGGTGTTTTTAACTTTTCTGTATTAAGCTCAATTTCTATCTCTTGCAGTTTTTTATTTAACGCTTCTTCTGCTAATTCATATGTAAAATCATTATCATTTGGCATGACTTCAAGATCAATCAGCATTTTATGCAGCTTTGTCTCCATTTCTTCAAATTCTGATTCATCTTCTAAGGCTTTTTTATATAGAATAACATCTTGATCCTCTTTGAATTCAGGATGATCTATAAAAGAATCAACACTTTTAATACCTTTTGTTTCTTCAAGTACATCTTTAAATTCAGCAAAACTTTCCGTCACAGGTTTTTTTCCTTTCTCGACAGAATCTTTCTTACCAGCTTTATAAGATTTCATTGTTAACTTATCAGAAGTATTATCTGCGAGTGTATTCCTTATTAAAAGCAATCTATTTTTTAGTACATTTATTTCTTTAATTTTAGCTCTAGTTGGCTCAAGCACAGCATCTTCCTTTGCTTTCTGCTCTGTAATCTTATTTTCGATAGCCTCGGTTTTTAAGTTAGTTAGTTTATCTTTTAATGCCATATAGTTTATTATATTTGTTTTATATAGTAATGTACATAACATTATATAATTTATAAGTAATTTGTCAAATAAAATATTATTTCTTGGAATTTATACCCACCAGTCCAGTTTTATGTAGCTGCATGAAGGGGTTCAAAGTGATATACTGAAACCAGTAGAAATAACCTTACGTGGTAATGAACCAAGAAGTTCTATCACGATCAGCATCACCCGTTAGAAAAAGAGCTGCTCGATAAGAGTGGCCTTTTTCTTTTGGTGATTCCGAAGAAGATACCTGTGTATCTTCTGTGCAGGAATCGAAGACCTTTTCCATATGAATTTATGAATGGAAAAGGTTTACTGGTCATGTAGTGACCGATACGCGTACTCGCGGTCCTGCCGGGATCACATTTTTGGACAAAGAGAGGTTTATTCGAACTCATTTAATGGAGAAAGCAACCAGTATCATCTTAGTTGAGGGTTAAACTCATTCTGTTAGGTAAGTCTATGTATTATAGATACTATCTGATATTCATATATATATGAATCTTGAAAGGCAATTCAGCCTAAATAATAAGGCATCAAATCACTTAGAAAAAGGCATTAATCCTATCACGGTTTGTATTGGCGATAATTCTAATCATGATATTGATTATTTGTTTACTAAATTCAAGGAAAATAAAAAAACTCAGAATATAAAATACGCAGCATCAAGCGATTATTACAAGAAGGAAAATATAATAATTGATTTATCTGGTTATGCAATATCGGAAGGTAATGAAAAAAATAAGTATTCTGAAGAGTATTATAATTGTATTGGAATGGCAATAATTGGAATTGATAAAAAAACTAATAAAAATATATCTATTTTAACTCATAAATTTCCTGCTGTTTTCTTGCAGTCGGATAGTCTTGAGAAAAATTTTATAACGCAACTCAAAGATCTTGTGTCTCGTTGTAAGCTAGGGACACTTGATGCAGTGATTTTTGGAGGAGATAAAAGTGATGGCAATAGTTTAAAGGAATACCTAGAAGCAATAAATACTATCAATAAAATATCGAAACCAATTTTAGGATTTGAGCCTACTATTTCTGCCGCGCCAAAATATGACGGAGAAACTAGTGTTTATTTGGATACAGAAAATCGACGCCTATATGTGAATATCCCTTTCCATAAAGATTCAAAAATTTACGATGATTCGAAACCTTCCGAGATAGAAAAAGAGTTAGACAAATAATATCTAACTACCTGATTAAATTACTTTCCTCCAAACTTGTATAACAATTTTCAAAATTAGTTCTCTGTATAGAAATCACCATTGAGATAGTATTTGAGTAATGTACGGTCTTGATCACAAAGCGCAAAAGAGTTCTGCAGGGAGTTCTTTTGCGCTTTGTGATGATAACAGCGCGGTTTTGCGAATACGCAAAACCGCGAGGGGCGGGCCGCCGAAAATTCCGTATCGACGGCGAGGAGTTATTTGTAGCCACACGTTGATCTGTAAGGATCAATATGAGTATTCGCGGTCCTAAAATCACATTTTAATACGAGATTCTAATAACCGAAAGATATTTAGTTAAGATTGTTCACCTCTTTTCCTGCTGAAAAAGAATCGGCAAGAGATTTGCCTGCCATGATCCCGTTCGTGAAGCCGAAATCGCCGTTGCCGAAAATCTCATAAAGTCCATTGCGCTTTCGTACAGAAGGCCATTCATTGGAAGTTTTCAGCGTTGCGGCAGTCCAGTGATGGGAGATAGAGATATGTTCTTCTTGCAATGAAGGAAGTCTTTGCTTGATTATTTCAAGCAGTTTTTTTCTATGCAGCTCGAGTTCTTTTTCTGTCGAATGAGGATCGATTCTGCCCGATGTAAAGAGGCGAGAGCCTATCTTCCGTATATTGTAGTAGTCTTCTCCGAGAGTCCAGAACATGCCGCCTGTTTTCCAATCAAGATCGGCATCTTGGAGGCTCGATAATGGTTCGGTGACGATCGCTTGTTCGTGCGTAATGATTGCATCATCGGAATTAAGGGAAGGATGCTCGCTTTCCAAGGCTATCACTACTCTTTGCGCGGTAATGATGCCGCCAGGCGTAGTAACAGTATGAGCATCGAATGTTATGGCAGGACTCTGTTCGTAGATGATCGCTCCATTTTCCTCCGCGGCTTGAGCCAAGCCTCGGACAAATTTTACAGGATGCATCATGCAATCTGAAGGATTATAAAGCTCAAGACCAAAAGGACTGACTTTCAATTGATGACCTTTCTCTATGATTTCTGTCAAAATACCAGCGTTATTGCGGGCTGTCATTTCTTTGCGAAGAAATTCTTCCTCGGATTCCGTGGAAGCAATCAACAGGCTTCCTGGTTGTTCAAAGTCACACTCTATGGCATGCTCTTGGATCAAAGACTGGACCATTTTTCGAGCCTCAACTGTTTTTCGCCAAGAATCTCTGGTAGTATTAAGGCCCATCTGTTCTATGGCTACGACGAAAGGAATCGAGAAACCCTCAACGACCATTCCGCCGTTTTTGCCCGCCGCACCTGAGGCAATAGTATTTTTTTCGATCAGAATTGTTTTAAAGCCTTGTTTGGCGCAATGATACGCGGCTGAAACTCCCGTAATACCTGCTCCGATTATTACAATATCAGTTTTAATGTTTTCCGATAGCGCCATGCGTGCTTTATAGGGACTGTCGAGCCAGTAAGAAATAGACTTCATAATATGGATTATAGCAGTTTCTTCATGGCGAAGTAATTAAAAAATGGCTTTACCATGAATTGTGTCAATGCATCATATTCCAGTCCTGCATAATTTTAATATTGTTTTGTCTTACTACAAGCAAGATAATTTTTGTCGTACTCAAGATAAATAAATTAGAATATCTTAATCATTTTTTTATCAAAAGTTTAACTTTTTATTTTTTCATCATGTTATGATCAAATCATGACTGATGCTAAAAAAATTCTCATTGTCGAAGATGAAAAGCCGATGGCTCAGGCTCTCGAAACAAAACTCAACCGCGCGGGATTTAACGCGCGCGCGGTGTTCAACGGTTCTGAAGCGTTATCGACTCTTGAAATAGACATATTCGATCTGATCATCCTCGATCTGATCATGCCGCAGACCGACGGCTTCACCGTTCTTGAAAAACTCAAAGAAAAAGGCAACAAGACTCCCGTTATCGTTGCTTCCAATTTGCGGCAGGAGGAGGATTTCAGCCGGGCGAAGTCTCTCGGCGCGGTCGATTTCATCGTCAAATCCCGCTCATCCCTTTCTCAGATCGTTCTCTTGATCACCGAATTTTTTAATAAAAAATAAACGCTTTCATGAACGATACGGATCTTAAAAAAATTCTTTTAGAGGGGGGATACATTACCGAAGAGAACGCGGCAATCGCCGAGCGATATACGAAAGCCAATCAGACATCTCTCTATGATGCGCTCATTGATCTTGATCTTTTGAATAAGACAGTCTTCGGCGAAGCGATCGCCGAATCGTATAATGTTCCGTTTGTCGATCTTATACCGAACGCTCCGGTAAAGTCGATCGTCTTATCGTTGCCTGAAGATATCGCAAAGAAATACCATGTTGTTCTCTGGAATAAAGGCGATGAAAAGACATATTCCTTCGCGACGGATAATCCGGACCAGAAAGGCCTAAGAGAAGATCTCGCAAAAGCATTTCCCGATCAAGAGATTGCCGTTTATTACGGGCTTCCGAAAGATGTTACCATGATCTTCGCTCATTATCGGTTCCCGATAAAGACGCGCCTCGATAGCATTGCTGCTTCTGGAGAGGATGTCGCATCGCGGCTCTTAAAGGAAATATATGAGGAAGCACTCGTCTATAATGCGTCCGACATCCATATCGAGCCGCAAAAAGCGGATGTCCGTATCCGGTTCCGCATCGACGGCGTTCTTCAGGAAGTGACCCGTATTGCCAGAGATCTTCATACGGCAGTGATCAACCTTATCAAGGTCGATGCTGATCTGCGCATCGATGAGCATGCCTCAAGCCAGGATGGCGCGATCCGCTATGAGAACAACGGCACGGCGACCGATTTTCGCGTTTCGATTCTTCCGACGCTTCCCGGAGAGAAAGTGGTCATGCGCATCCTTTCAACCTATTCCCAAACGTTGGCCCTGCGCGAGCTTGGTCTTTCGTCCGGCGACGAGATGCTGATCCGCGCAAGCATCAAGAGGCCGTACGGCATGGTCTTGGTGACCGGCCCGACGGGATCGGGAAAGACGACGACGCTCTACTCGATCATCAAGGTTCTCAATACGCCGAATGTCAACATTACGACGATCGAAGATCCTGTTGAATATGAAGTCAACGGTATCAATCAGGTACAAGTGAATCCTCATGGAAATCTGACATTCGACAAGGGATTGCGCAGCATCGTTCGTCAGGATCCGAATATTATTCTCGTCGGCGAAATTCGCGATCTTGAAACGGCCAATGTCGCCGTCAATGCGGCATTGACGGGGCATCTCCTTCTTTCGACATTTCATGCCAATGATGCCGCCTCGACGATCCCGCGCTTGATCGATCTCGGCATTCCTCCCTTTATGATCGCCTCGACGCTCGAGCTTATCGCGACCCAGCGCCTCGTGCGTCTTATCTGTCCGGGATGTCGCCAGAGCGTTACGCTTACGAAAGCTCAAATCGACGAGATCGCTCCTGGCGCGAGCCGTTACTTCGATGCTGATCCTGTCATCCTCTATGTCGGGAAGAAGTGCGAGGTCTGCAGCTGGACCGGCTATTTCAGCCGCCATGCGATCTTCGAAGTGATCAAAGTGACGCCCGAGCTTCAGGATATGATCTTAACGAGTCCCTCGGCCAAGCAACTGCGGGAGCTCTCGCGTTCGCAGGGGTTCCTCTCTCTTTTTGAGAACGGGCTCCTGCTTGTGAAGCAGGGACAGACGACTCTCGAAGAGCTTGCTCGCGTTACTGCTACTCCTGATGCTCCGGTCGGCGAAGAAAATACGAAAAATTATGCAGCCAGAAACTCGCAAAAAACAAAAAAATAAGAATCGCTTTTTTCTCTTCGGCATTTCAACCGAAGAGAAAAACTTTTTCATTGAAAATGTAAGCCTTCTTCTTGATTCGGACATGGGGGTTTCGTATGCACTGGAGACGCTCGGATCGGAAGCGAAAACTCCCGCCATGCGGCAAGCAATCGGAAATATGAGAGACTCCCTGCTGTCCGGTTCTTCTTTCTGGAAAGCACTTGATGCGCCGAAAATCTTCCCGGCGCGCCTTATCTCGCTCGTGAAAATCGGAGAAGAAGGCGGAACGCTTGCCGAAAGCCTTAAAAGCGGCTCTCGTGAGGCCGAGAAGGAGAAAAAATTCCATGGCAAATTGCGCTCTGCGCTTATTTACCCCGGCATGGTATTCCTTGTGGCGATCGTCGTCGTTCTTGTCGCGTCATGGACGGTTCTGCCGAAGCTTACCGCTATCTTCAAGGAGAGCAACGTCGCTTTGCCTCTTGCGACGCGCATTCTGGTCGGTTTCGGGGATCTCATGGTTGCGCGCGGCATCTATATCGTGCCCGGAGTCATTCTTGTTCTCGGCGCTCTCTATTATTTTCTCTTTCTCTTCAAGAAAACGAAATTCACCGGCGACTTTCTGCTTTTCCATACTCCCGGCTTCAAGACGATCCTTCAGACCACGGAGATCGCGCGCATGGGATACTCATGCGGGACGCTTTTGAAAGCTGGCGTATCGGTGACGACCGTTTTCGAGTCGCTTGCCGAAGGCGCGAGCCTTACGATGTATCAGAAGCTTTATATGTATATCCGCGACCGCATCCGGCAGGGGGATACGATCCAAAAAGCGATCAACTCATACCCGCACTCCCGATCGCTTATTCCGTTTCAGGTCACGAATCTCATCGGCGTAGCTGAGAAATCGGGAAAACTTTCCGAGACTTTTACGCGTATCGGCGGATTGTATGAAGACAAATCCGATACGTTTACCAAAAATATCGGAACGATCATAGAGCCCCTGATCGTCATCGTGGTCGGCCTTGTAGTTGCGGGCGTCGTCTTTGCGATCATTACGCCGATTTATTCATTAACGACCGCCATTGCCTGATATGACGAACCGCGGATTTACCATGGTTGAGATGATGATATGCGTGGGCATTCTTGCTCTCGTTGGAAGCATATCTCTCGCCTCGTATTATTCCTTCCGCAATCAATCGAGCGTCTCCGTGGCTTCCCAGACAATCGCTCACGTCATGCGGCGGGCGATGATCGCATCGGAGGCCATGGATGGCGATTCATCGTGGGGTGTTTATGTCGGAGCGAATACCGTTACCCTTTTTAAGGGCCCGACATATGCAGATCGAGCAGCAAGCGCCGATCGATCGTTCGATGTCTCGGGAGCAAGCATTACGGGATTAAGCGAGATAACGTTTGCAAAATTGACCGGGTATCCGTCGCAAACGGGAACGATGACAATAACCGGCCGGGGAAATACAAGCGCAACCCTCTCACTCAATGCAAAAGGAGCAATTACATATTAATAAAAGATCGCGAGGATTCGTTCTCATCGATGCTCTGGTCTCTGCAGGCATCCTTCTTGTGATCGTCGGGGCGTTCGTCTCGGGCATCATATCAAGCCAGAGGGCGGCCTTTGTCGCCGGAGATAAGAACCGGGCGCTCTTTTTAGCGGAAGAAGGGCTTGAAGCGGCACGTAATATCCGCGATGCGAACTACTCGAATCTGGTTGACGGTACCTATGGTATTCAAACGACAGGGAATCAGTACGGTCTTTCCGGAAGCCAGGATACGAGCGATATATTCACGAGAACCGTTCAAGTGAAGACGGTCGATCCCGTCACCAAGCAGATCATCTCGACTGTCGCATGGAACAAGTATGGCGCGCGAAGCGTTACAGTAACGACCGACCTTGTTAACCCGACTCTTTTGGGCATGGCAGGCTTAGTAACGGTCGATGTGTCAGCTGCGGTGCGGACGGGCATATTGAATCTAGCCGTCACGGGAATCATGGTGACCAATAACGGATCAAGCCCGGTCGTTATCTCCTCGATCTCGATCGGCGGACTCATAAATGTCGGAACGGTTACGATCGCACCGGGAAGCACGGCCAATCTCGGAACGCTGTCTCTGCCCCTTTTGAGCGGATTGCTGCCGACGGTTATTACCTTTACGGATCAGACAACAAAAGCTCTTAATCTTTCGCTATGATGATGCCATCTTTACTGCAAAAAAATAAGGGATTTACTCTCATCGAAATTCTTGTCGCGATCGGCGTTTTGACGCTTATTCTTGGCGCCACTATCTCCTTGATTATGATGCTCGTTCAAAGCAGATCTCGAAGCCAGATCGTCGGCGAAGTTGACGGGCAGGGAACAAACATCATGCAGACTCTTGCTCAAACCATCCGCAATGCCTCTTCGATTGCAGCGCCTGCAACAGGAGCCTCCGCTTCGGCCGTATCGCTCGTCATGTCCGACAGCGCGAAATCCCCGACCTCTTTTTCTCTTTCAGGCGGCATCATATCGATGACAGAAGGGAGTACGGCCGCCGTGCCGCTCTCATCGTCCCAAGTGACGGTTTCGAATCTCTCATTTCTAAATCTCTCTCGTCCAAGCACTCCCGGAGTCATCCGTATTCAATTTACCGTCTCCTATTCGACAGGCGCGTATGCGTACTCGAAGAATTTTATCGGCGCTGCAAGCCTGCGGCAGCTTGTGTTAAAATGAATCAAGATGAATCAGAACTCTATACAGATGAAGAGAGGGGGATATGTCGCGATCATCGCGGTTGTTATCACTGCGATCGTGGGACTTGCCATTGTGAATGCCATGAGCGCACTGGCGTTCAGCTCTCATGCGACGGCTCTCGCTCGTGAGCGATCGGAACAGGCAAAAGGATTGGCCAATGCCTGCGCAGAACTTGCCTTGCAGAAAATGATCGGCTCGGCCGCATTCGTCGGTACGGCCAACGTGCCGCTTGGAGCCGGGACATGCACATATACCGTCACTCAGCTAAGCTCTCTCTCAAGCGTCATTCAGGCAACCGGAACGGTTGCGACGGTTGTAAGAAAAGTCAAAGTCGCAATTACCGTGTCGAATATCATGCCGGTTCTTAAAATATCCTCATGGCAGGAAATATCCGATTTTTAATATATGAGATCATTTAAAACATCTTCCATACTCATTCTGACAGCTATCGTTTTAGTTGTTGGTATCTTTATGACGCTTTCGATCGGGGAAAAGACCGACACGGAGCAGCGCGAAGCGCTCCAGTTGCGGGCGGAGATCGCAGCCAAAGCGATCAGAAGCGAGGATATCTTGAACTTATCGGGAACGACTGCCGATATCGATTCTCCTGTCTATGTGAATCTCAAAAATATCATGCAGGCTCTCAAGGGTGTCCGTCCCGATATCCGGTTCGTTTATCTGATGGGATACTCTGGTGGGGAAAAGCTTTTCTTTTATATTGATTCGGAGGACCCCCGCTCTCCAGACTATTCGACGCCCGGAGATATATATGAAGACACTACGCCTCAAGAGCTCGACGGTTTTAAAAACGGACAGGCTTTCGTGGAAGGTCCTCTTCAGGACGAGTGGGGAACATGGGTGAGCGCCTTCGCTCCTGTTAAAGACGAGAATGGCACGACGATCGCTCTTTTGGGCATGGATGTTAACGCATCCTTGTGGAATTATGTCGTTTTTGAAAAAGAAATTCCTCCCTTGCTTATAACCGCATTCTTGATCATTCTTCTTTTGTCGTATCTTTACTTTGCTCAACGTACCGATATATATATCCAGAGGATTAAAAAAAGCGAAGCGATCGCCGATATTGAGCGCAATCGGCTGCGCAGCTTGTATGAGATAGGGAATAACCAGCATGAAAGCATCGCCGAGCAGTTTCGTTCCGCATTGAAAGTCGGCAACACGACCCTTGAAACACGCATGGCGCTGATCAATCGCATTATCGGCGATGAGTTTACGGTTCTCTATGTGGTTGCGCCGTCAGATAGCATTGATGAGGGAGACCGCTTCTCGCTTAAGGAGACATACTGCGACATTACTGTCCGCAAGGACGATGTCGTTGCGATCAGCGCCATGAGCATTTCCGAATACAAGGCTCACGCTTGCTATTCGAAATTCGGACTTGAATCATATATCGGAGTGCCGATCAAGGTCAACGGGGAACTCTTCGGTACGCTCACATTCTCTGCGCCCGATCCGCACCGTCCCGAATTTTCCGAAAGCGATAAGGACTTCGTCCGCTTGATGGGCGCGTGGGTGTCCGCGACGCTCGAACGGGCCGAAGTCGACAAGATGAAATCCGAATTCGTATCCCTTGCGTCGCATCAGCTCAATACGCCGCTCTCGACCATCAACTGGTTCGTCGATCTCCTGACAACGGATGAAAAAGAGGCATTGTCTCCCGAACAGAAAAAATACGTCACCGGCATAGGGGAGGCGAGTACTCGTATGGTCGATCTTGTGGATGCTCTTTTGAACGTATCGCGGATCGAGATGGGAACCTTCGCCGTTGCTCCCGTTCCGGTCCGACTCGACGAGGTTGCCGAGAGCTTGCTTTCAGAGCTTGATCATCAGATCAAGGAGAAAAAGCTCTTTGTAACGAAGGATTTTGATCCGGGAATCCCTCCGATTCCGGCCGATCCGAGCCTTATTCGGATCGTATTCCAGAACCTTCTGACAAATGCCATCAAGTACAATATCGACGGAGGAAAGCTTGATATTCGAATCATTCAAAAACCGGAGTATAAAGACATGGTCTATTGCGAGATTGCCGATACGGGCCTCGGCGTTCCGAAGAAAGACCAATCACGGATTTTCCAGAAGCTTTTCCGGGCGGATAACGCCAAGATGAAGATCACCGACGGCAATGGCTTGGGCCTCTATATCGTCAAATCAATTATAGAGTCGGCCGGCGGCAAGATCTGGTTTGCCTCCGAGGAAAACAAGGGAACAATCTTCTCATTTGTCTTGCCGCTTTCCGGAATGAAAGCCAGATCGGGTTCTAAGGCCCTCGTATCGGGAGAAAAGCACGAGATGTAGGAATGATGAATTATATCCTTGTATTTGCTATATTTAATCCATGGATAAAAATTTCAAAAACCTGCATGAAAATAAGGAAAAGCCTCTTAATGAGATAGTGAAGAAAGTAAACACTCTTCTTTGTCCAGTCTTAGAAGCTACTTTTTCCAGAATAAATTAAAAGAGACCTCAGGGTCATAGCTCTTTATGAAAAACAACACTAAAATACTTTATGGAATTATCGGTTTGCTGATTGGCGTCATTATTGGAGGAAGCGCAGTTTCTTTTCATCATCGGAGAGGGGATAGTCGGGAGTATGCATCTGAAAGCGGAACGCATCGCATGCCGGATGGAACGCTCATGAGCAATAGCGGAAGCCATATGGAGACCATGATGGGAGATATGATGGCGGAGCTTGAAGGTAAAACAGGAGATGCTTTTGATAAAGCATTCCTTGAAGAAATGATCGTCCACCATGAAGGCGCAGTCGAGATGGCAAAAGCCGTCCTTGAAAATTCAAAACAGCCGGAGCTTATAAAATTAGCCACTAATATAATTTCTACTCAAACCAGAGAGATTGAAACCATGCGTGAATGGCAGGCAGCATGGTTTAAGTGATAAGAAAGGCCTCAAGCTTGCTTGTTGGGCCCAAGCTGCTATGAGAGAAACACATCCTCTTCTTTTGTGGGTAAAAATTGTGATTCCTCATTTTTTTGCACTTTATAACGTATTGCATATTCAACAAGAGCCTGTTTTGTAAGCATATATGATGCAAGGGCATGCGGATCCTTCAGGTCCTCGTTCTGTATCTGGATTCCCTGGGTTTTCTTCAATTCCTCTAGAAATCTCTTTTTTGCAGAGTAGATCAGACTTTTGTTAGAATCGGGGGAATTTTCTTCTTTCATTTTTTTCTCCAGTTCTTTTAAGGTTTCCGACAGCTGTGAGAAAAAATCCGGATTTGACAGCATCCAGAATTTCCTATGGCTTTCCATGTAGTTTATGAAATAGTCTTCAAATGTTTCATTGTCTGCATTTATCATTTCTTCGGTTATCGGCAGCAGCGCGTAGCTGTCACTGTTGATATCCTCATTCTTATACAGGCCCAATTCGACGAATGCTTCTGCAAGCGCGCCGTATAGAGTGTCTCCATCTTTGAAAGGTTGATAATAGAAGCTTTTTTGCCGCAAGAGATTGTTATCTACCAGTGTTTCAGGAGCTGCCATTCCGGCTACGATAATTTTGGATTCTTCCAATGCCCTCTTGTAAAGATCTGCTTCTTGCGGAGTCGTATTGGCGATAGCTCTTTGCAAATTCCCCAGTTCGCTTTCCAGTATCTCCGCGTCCGTCTGCGAATTTTTTTCTTGGTTGGAACGCGCAGGTTTTTTCTGAATAGGATCTTCCATGGTTGTCGACTCTGGAGTTTCCTCCCCTGTCATTGATTCTATGATTTGTTCTCCAAGCTCCCTGTGTGATTTCGCAAAGTCTCCGTTATTCAGGGTAATGTGCTTTGCCTTCTTGAGAGTTTCAACCGCGCTTTCATATTTGTCATTGCCTTCTTTTTCTTTCGCGAACGATTCCAGTCTTTCAAGGATTGATCCCCGATTTTCATCATCAAGAAGAACAACAATAACATTGCTTTTCTTCTCTATGGCCTTTGCTATCTCCTGCCCGCCGACCACGTCGAATTTATCAAGTACGTCATGTGTCAAAAGAACAACCGTCTGCCCTTTTTCAGGAATGCCGGCGTTGATCGACTCTTTCCATCGGTTTCCCAATGGCAGGCCTTTGGCAAGTTCAGCACCTCCTGAAGACGAGAATTCTTCCTCGTCGATAGTTATATTCGTTTCCTGATTATCAAACCATACGAGCATGCCTATGGAGCGAAGAGCAAGATGCAATTTTCGAGCCATCTCTTCGTTACGGCGCGAATATGAGACCATTACTTCGCGAGACGGGAGTTTTGCAAGCAAGGGATGCATGTCCGCTATTCCTTCCGCTATCGCTTCCACTTCCTCAAGACTATCTTTTCTCTTCTTATATGTAATCGTCTTTTCCGTTCCTTTCTGGCTGGCTTCAGTGTCGAGTGTCTTTTGCAGGGATTCGACTCCTGCTTTTAGGTTCTGAAGCGACGCCCTCCTTTCAGACACATTAAGAGGCTCCATACTAACCTCTGACTGCTCGGCCTTATTATAAACAGAACCACCGTCCTTATTATTTAAATTGAATTTTCTTCTTTCTATCATATATGTAATTATATCACGGTGATTTTTAAAATATAGTCCGCCTGGATCTTGGGAATTGAAACCCCTAAGAGTGAAAAAAGATTTCAAACTTGCCATATATTGAATACTTTATACTTCGTGGTATAATAATTACGTGTTTAATATAAACTCAATTTTCAATAACCCCCCAAAATCAGCCAAAGAAGAAAAGGGGAGAACCGATACTAAAGGAAAAACGGAGAGAAAAGAAAAATCACTGTGGTTTAAGGTCGCGGCCGGCTTTTCAAAATATCTTACCGATTGAATGATGAAAGCATCAGGCAGACTCAAATATGCCCGGCCACTTTCCATTGTGCGAAATCATAAAGCTGAGATAGACCAAAATAAAGATGCGAATAAAATGCTCTTTCCTGAAAACGGAGGGCCGACACAAGAGCGTCTGCATGCTTCGGCGTTGAAACTAGCTCGGCAATTCGGCTGGCAGGAAACGAAGCCGCTCGAAGAGTATGTGCGGAATAACCCGAATCTTGGGCCGAAAATTAAGTTCTTTATTGAAATGTCGATCCACATCAAAAAATTCCGCGCAAAAGGGAAAGAACTCCTCGGTGTTATTCAAGAGGGGAATAAAGCTGCCGCTTGATTATTGTGCAGAATAAAACCCTATGAAGACCGGAAATCAGATGGTTTTTTTAAATACGTTTGAGCCACCTGAATGGTACGGCGCAGACAGAAGGGAGCTTTGCGATAAGATTCTGAAATGGATACCTGATTATATATTGCAGAGGGATTTAGTGAATGAGGGGAATATTAAAATTTTCTTCCTTTCAGGAGGAGTTTCTTCGATCGTCTGCAGGATTGAAACCGATTCAGAGAAATATGTCCTGAAAATTCTGACATCGCATGATGTGACCGAAGGCGAAGCCCTGTTTCTGAGAGAATGGTCACGTATCGGCATTCGCACCCCGAGGATCGTTGACGAGGGAATTTCCCTCGGACATGCGTATCTTTTGATGGAACACATCGAGGCCAAAACGTTGTCGCAAAAGTTCACGCCGCAGGAATTGCTCGAAAAGAAAATCTTTTTCACGCTTGGCCGAACGCTTGCAATAATGCATACTCCCACAGCCCGCGGCTGCGGGGAGATAAAGGGAGGCACAGTGCAGTTCAATGATGCCCGTACGTGGTGGCAGGGTTCGAAGATTAAAGAAGAGATCGCCTATGCCATGGAAAACAAGCTTATACCGGAAACTTTGATTGATAGCCTGTCGAGCGATATAGAGGATTTTATCGGGTATATTGATACTGACAGGACGGTTTTTTGCCATAATGATTTCTCGGTTTCCCATGTCTTTGCGACTGAACCTTTGACCGTGATAGATCCGAATCCGATCATCCATCATCCGCTGTTTGATGTAGCTCGCAGCATTCTTACTATTGCCAATCTAAGCATTGATCTATCCGATGGGACAAGAATGTTTCTTGAGGGATATAAGGAACAATCATCCTGTTCTTTGACATATTTAAAATCGGCTCTCTTGCTGCAGGCATGTCTCAAGTTCTCATATTGGCACAGGGCTGGCAAATCGAAAAGCATCGAAAAAGCCCGGAAGTTTTTAGATAATTATGAAAAGATTTTATCCCCGTTGTGATAAGATAAGGTTCATTTACTTTTTCCTCTTTTCATGTAGTATGAAAACAACCAAATTGTTCTACAATGAAAGACTCAATACTCTCGCTTATTTATCCCGACGGGGAGATTTTTATTAAAAGCTTCTCCTTTGCCGAAAAAGAGCTCTCTGTCAGGGTTAGCTGTCTGGTTCCTGCTAAATCATATGTAAAGAATCTTATTCCATATGTGACAGCGGAGAATTATCTCAGATGCCTTTCTCAGGCAAGTTATATTTTGGCTCATCACATTTTAAAAAATAAACTCATTCCCATTGATGTGGATGAAGAATCATTCTTAAAAGCCATGATCGATTATGAACTTTATTACAGAAATGTATCTATGACGTTTCATCAGCGCTCGCGGAGAGGAGAAGAATTTGAGATGGAACTCTCTTTAAAGAACTTCCGCGAGATTAAAAATCTCAAGGATTACATTCTTTTTACTTTTTCCAATAAAAAGGCTGTAATCAGCGGAGATATGAGCTTTGTATTCCTGAAGTAAAATCATGGGTTTGTACCCTGCAATCAGATGAATCCCTTAGGGATTCATCTGATTTTAATTTTCATTAATACCCGCTATACTGTCTTTATAAATTATATATGAGCCTTTATAGAAAACTCGCCGATACTCCCGTTCCATATCTGCTGCGACGTGTCTGGAAATACTCCCATGACCGCAGGCGGCTCTTCATCGCCCATATCGCCTTTACTGTCATCGCCAATGTCTTTACTATTCTTGAGCCGCTGGCTCTGGCCAAGGCTTTTAATGTGACTCAGCTTTCATCGGGGGATCCGGATGTTCTTAAACATATCATCATGTATCTTCTTCTCTATCTTGCCCTCGGATTCGCTTTTCGGATCTTTTTCCATATTTCGGGAATCATTGAGCGCAAGAATTCTTTCTTCGTTCAGATGAATTTCCGACAGGATCTGATCGATAAGACTCTCGCTCTTCCGGCATCATGGCATCGCGACCACCATTCGGCCGATACGATTCACAAGATCAATCGCGCAAGCGAAAGCCTCGAATCATTCTCCGGCAATATCTATATTTTGATAGAAAATGTCATGCGTGTCGCGGGCGCCATCATTGTTCTTGCCTACTTCGACTGGGTTGCAAGCGCGGCGGCTTTCATCATCTGCATCTGTGCCGCACTAATCATAAAATTCTTCGACGGACGCCTCAGAAAAGAGTACAGGATCGGACATGATCAGGAAAACAGCCTTGCCTCGACGATTCAGGATTCGATCTCCAATATCGTTACCGTCATCTCCTTGAATCTGGAGCGTTTGGTCGGATCAAAGATAAAGACTCAGTCTATTGATATGTATCCCTCCCATGTCAGGCAAGTCTATCTTGATGCGAACAAATGGTCTCTGGCGAAGCTCATGATAAAGACTCTGACCACCGCGACCGTTATTGTGTATGCCATAACATCCTACAAAGCAAACGGCATTGTTCTTGCCGGAACCCTCTTTATCCTCTACAGATATATGAGCGATATGGCGACGATATTCAACGATTCGGCAAGCAGATACAGCAAGCTCGTTCGGGAAGACGTGGGCGTCAGGGGAGTCGAAGAAATAGAAAATGCTTACCAGAGCCTCGGTCCGGTAATAAACGCGCGCCTTTCTTCCGGCTGGAAAGAAGTGCAGATCAGCCGACTGTCATTCTCCTATTCTCCGCGCGGTAGCGACCAGACGGCACACGCTTTTTCTCTTTCGGATATTTCTCTGTCGATCCGCCGGGGGAAGAAAATAGCGATCATCGGCGAAAGTGGAATCGGCAAAAGTACTCTCCTCCTTATCCTCCGAGGCCTGTATCCGGCCGAGGCGGTCGTGAAAGAAGATGGAAAGAATCTGCCGAACGGCTTATCTCATCTGCGGCCTCATATCACTTTCATACCTCAGGAACCTGAGATATTCGATACGACTCTTGAGAATAATATAACCATGGGACTTTCGTATCCGAAGGAAAAGATTCAAAGAGTGCTCCGTATGGCTCATCTTGAGCCTGTGATAGACACACTTCCCAAAGGACTTGCGACGAAGCTCATGGAGAAAGGGGTACGCTTGAGCGGCGGGCAGAAACAGCGCGTCGCTCTTGCCAGAGGATTCATTGCGTCAGACGAAAGCGATATCATCCTTCTTGACGAGCCGACAAGCAGCATGGATGTCCTGACGGAAAAGAAAATATATGATAATTTGTTTGTCATGATGCCATCGAAAACCGTTATTTCCACTATTCACCGCCTGCATCTTGCCCCTTTATTCGATGAATTTTATTTTTTCACTGCAGACGGAATTTTCTTTACCGATTCATTTGACACGCTTCTCAAGAATAAGGCTTTTGCCGAATTATGGAAATCGTACCATCTTAGTGACAAAAGAAACGCCATATAAAAGTCCATACTCCTGAGCTATATCGCTACAGGGGAAATGCAAAAGCATTTCCTTTTCGGGACTTGCGTGGAAAGAGAGTTTGACAAAAGAAGATAAATATGCTAATATATAAAGGAAAAATACCTTGAAATATTTATGTTTTTAGGTGGTATGTAAAGTGAGTTTCTCCGTATTGCTCGGACG
Organism: Patescibacteria group bacterium; assembly: GCA_040384805.1. Taxonomy (GTDB): domain Bacteria; phylum Patescibacteriota; class Minisyncoccia; order Phycocordibacterales; family UBA9973; genus UBA8515. The sequence continues at coordinate 54,657 of JAZKIP010000004.1, forward strand.
GGCGACAGGGAGAAACTCATTTATCTTATCTCTAAAAATTTAAAACAAAATCACAATGGAAACATTAACCAGAGGACTTGACAATCTGTGGACTGCAGACGGTCTGACAGATCCCGAAAAGAACCTTTTGCAGAAATTCATTGCCGAAGTGGCCCGCAAAGCAAAAGGCTTCATATCAGAACTCTTCGGCTTTGACAAAACTCGTACGGCGAAAAGCCGGCCCGAAGAATTTATCATCAGCAAGGAATCGGTTGAAGAGGATTTCTTCCAGCCGATCCGTGAACGGGAAGCAAGCGCCGGAAATATCGTTCCGTGGCTTGATGAAGATATCTGGAAATTCTGGAAAGGAAAGAAAGTTCCTGGCTTCCTCGTGGACATTATATTTTCGATCTATCGCTTTTTAAAGAACCTTACTCACAGACAGATTCTGGAGGAAGGAGAAAAGCAGGAAATTAAGAAAATATATTCCTATGCCCAGGCCAAGGAAATAATCCGCACGGCAATATGGGCCGGCGACGTTGACCAGAAGAACACAGGCGTATTCGCTTATTTTAAGGTAGATGCAGGTGGACCTTTGTACCGCTTCAGCGCCTTCCGTCGCGGCGGCGGCCAGCTCCGTGTATTCGTGGATGGGGTGGGTCTGGACGGCGTGTGGTATGTCGGCCTTGGTGTGTGCTTCGGCTGATTATTTTTCCCTTAACAAAAAAAGGACTCTTGAATACTTTGTATCTTGGGTCCTTTTGTTTTTTATTTTTAATATTGTAAAATATCCATGTGATGCAGCATTTCGCTTTGGCTACGGCTCGGGCGACTGCTCATAAGATAATACTCTCGGCAGAATCCGGGTGGATACGTCTTCCCGGAGAGATCGTTTATTTTCTTCATATAAAAAGATTTTTGTAGGTGGAATCAATTCTCGGGCTTCGACGCCCGGCATGCAATTCAGCACGTTCTCAGAGAGCGCATTTAGAACGGCAGTGATCAAGATGATTGTTTTCACAAACGACCGCTTCAACGCCTTCCGTAACGACGACGGCCAGCTCAATGTCAACGTGAATAAGGTGGATCTGGACAACGAGTGGAATGTCGGCAATGGTGTGTGCTTCGGAAACACGATCTTTCTCCCGCATATTATCTCGCGGGAGTTTTCTTTTCCAATCCCTTCTTCCAGCCACCCAACATCCGGCCGATCTCGTCGAGCGATGTCGAGAGATCGGCGTATTTTTGATTCGAAACGCACTTGTTTTCCCAAGCAATCTGAAGGAAAAATTTGACTCCGTCGAGCTTCGATATAGCAATCGTCAGGCGGGGAGCCTTCTGCTCGGGAGACAAATAGAGAGACACGAATATATTCTCAAGGAGTTCAAGAAAATATCCTTCAACTTTGCCGCCTAAAGTATAGCGGTATGTTTTCGGAATATCTGCCGTAATGGTAAACCACAGCGTATAGGCCTTTTTGGCTTTGATGAGCACCGATGCCTGTGTGACAGGCTTTGCACTATAAGAAGTGAGTGTCGTCATTCGTTGTGTTGTTTACTTGTATAATAGTTTATTTATCTGTAATATATTATAACATGGAAATATTTAAAAAGCAATACCTCAAGATTGTTACCGTCGAAAATCTTATTGAGGCATGGAACGAGTTTCTTCGCGGAAAGGGAAATCGCAGCGATGTCGCGGCTTTTCAGGCCCGTTTGTCGGACAATATCTTTGATTTGTGGCGCGAGCTTGCCGACAGGACATATATTCACAGCGGATACGAGGCGTTCAATGTCTCCGATCCGAAGCCGCGGATTATTCACAAAGCTCTTGTTCGCGATCGTCTCCTTCATCATCTCCTCTATCGGGAACTCTATGCCTATTTCGACCGGAAATTTATCTTTGATTCGTATTCGTGCCGCATGAGCAAGGGAACCCATCGGGCAATAGACCGTTTCCGAGAATATGCCGGGAAGGTATCGAAGAATAATACGAAAACATGCTGGATCTTGAAGTGCGATATCAGAAAATTCTTCGCAAGCATCGATCATGCTATCTTGAAGCGCATTCTTGCCGAGCATATCGCCGACCCCGATTTCCTCTCTCTTTTCGGGGTTGTGATCGACAGCTTCGAAACGAAAGGAGTGCTCGGTGTCGGGCTTCCTCTCGGCAATCTGACGAGTCAGCTTCTCGTCAATGTCTATATGAATGAATTCGACCAGTTCGTCAAAAGAAAACTGAAAGTGAAATATATTGTATCCGCTATGCGGATGACTTTGTCTTTTTAAGCGACGATAAGACGTATCTCGAATCGCTCATACCGGAAATACGGGCATTCTTGGAAGAAGAACTGAAGCTCTCCATCCATGAGAAAAAGCTTTTCCTTCGGACTCTTGCCTCGGGTATGGATTTCCTCGGCTGGGTGCACTTTCCTCATCATCGGAAACTGAGAACTGCGACAAAGAAAAGAATGCTGCGCAGGCTGGCGCAGTCTCCCGAGCCTCAGGCGGTCAATTCCTATCGGGGGATGCTTCGTCACGGAAATACATACAAGATCCAAAAGCAAGCGGGATTAACATAGTATAACCAGTGGAAATTTAATTTAACTAATCTTAATATAACCTTTAGAAACCTTTTAGGATTCCAGATGTACAATTTGCTCCATGGAGCAAATTGAATACTTGCGGAGCAGGATCTTTGCAAAGATACGCTCTTTTTCATATCGCTTTGGTTTTATCCTCCTCTTTTTATTATTGTTTCCTTGGGCCAATCTCCATGCGGCAGACCGCAGCGCTCCCTTTCTTTTTGGAGAAACTCTTGATCCCGGAATGGAATCGGAGCCTTGCGGGCCGATGGATGAGAACTGCTTTCCGGGCCATCTTGGAACTCAAGACGAGAATAATCATCTGATCAATAATCCGACAGGTCTTAATTTCGTAGGTCCGGGAGTAACTGCTACGCAAGATAGCAACGGGTGGATCATCGTGACAGTTCCCGGAGGGCTGACATCTCTCAACGGGATCTCGGTCGGCAGCCAGACGATAAGCGCAGGGTCGTCGGGAACGGATTTCAACATCTCATCATCCGGATCGGGCCATATATTCAATATCCCGAGTGCCTCGTCACTCGGCCGCGGTCTTTTAACCCCGGCTGACTGGGCTATTTTCAATGGCAAACAGGATTCTCTCGGATTCACTCCTCTTGATCCGGCGAACAATCTTGCCGATCTTGCATCAACAGCTCTCGCAAGAACGAACCTCGGCCTCGGAAGTGCTGCGACAGTAAGCCTGACAACGCTCCTTCAATCATCAAATAATCTCTCTGATATCGCATCGACCGGCACGGCCCGCGCCAATCTGGGTCTTGGCACTATGGCGACGGAGAATTCAAGCGCGTTTCTTCGCTCGGCTAATAATCTCTCCGACCTCGGATCAGCAACAACTGCGCGTACGAATTTAGGATTAGGCACGGCAGCTCTGGCGAATCTCTCATCTCTCCTTCAAGCGTCGAATAACTTATCAGACCTTTCCAATATCATAATCACCCGCGCAAATCTTGGATTGGGAACTGCCGCGACGGCGAACTCATCGGCATTTCTTCAAGGATCCAATAATCTTTCCGATCTCGGTTCATCATCTACCGCGCGCACGAATCTCGGTCTCGGAACTCTTGCCACCCTTTCGACTATCAACAATTCGCACTGGTCGGGAACCCCTCTGTCGGTTTCAAACGGAGGAACGGGAGCCGGAACTGCAAATGACGCTCTTAATGCATTTCTTCCGGCTCAAGGTCCGCACGCGGGAGACTACCTGACAACAGATGGCGCGACTGCGTCATGGGGCGATCTTCCGTCGCCCGCGTGGGGATCGATCGCCGGAACCTTATCGGATCAGAGCGACATGCAGGCGGTCTTTGACGCGAAGGAGGATGTAATCATTCCCGGCTTAACGAGCCACTATTTCCGAGGCGATAAAACATGGCAGACTCTTAACAAAGCGTCTGTAGGCCTTGGTAATACTGAAAATACAGCTCTCTCGACATGGGCGGGAAGCGCGAACATAACGGCGCTCGGGACTATCGCATCAGGTACGTGGAACGCGAGCCCGATCGCTGATCTCTATGTTTCGAGCGCTTCGTCATGGAATGCCAAGCAAAATGCGCTCGGATTCACCCCTCTTGATGCGGCGAGCAATCTCTCTGATCTTTCCGATGCAAGTGATGCCCGTGCAAATCTTGGCCTTGGTACTATCGTGACCGAGGATTCAGACGCATTTCTTCAGGCATCAAACGATCTTTCCGATCTTGTCCACGTCCCAACCGCTCGGTCTAACTTGGGATTAGGGACGGCTGCTCTTGAAAGCGCGGATTCTTTTCTTCTTGCGGCAGGCAACCTCTCGGATCTTTCATCCCTATCGGACGCAAGGAACAATCTCGGTTTGGGATTGCTTGCGATTTTAAGTACGGTGAATGATAGCAACTGGTCGGGAACTCCTCTTGCGATCGCAAACGGCGGAACAGGAGCGGGAACCGCAGAGGATGCACGTAACGCCATCCTCCCGCTGCAAAGTTCCCATGCGGGGGAGTATCTGACGACGGATGGAACCCACGCATCATGGGATGAGCCGCCCGCGCCCGCGTGGGGATCGATTGCCGGGACTTTGTCCGATCAAGCGGATCTTCAGGCCTCTCTTGATGAAAAAGAGGATGTGATTGACGCAGGATCGGCAAGCCAGTATTTCCGCGGGGACAAGACATGGCAGACTCTCAACAAGGCTGCCGTTGGTTTGGGGAATGTGGAAAATACAGCTCTCTCAACATGGACGGGAAGTACGAATATAACGACGCTCGGTACGGTTACCGGAGGCACATGGCACGGAAGCGCGATCGATGATGCGTATATTGGAAGCGCTGCCGCATGGAATGCCAAACAAGCTTCTCTCGGATTCACGCCGCTTAATCCTGCGAATAATTTGTCTGAAATTGTTTCAGCACCGACGGCGCGTACGAATTTAGGATTGGGTACGGCGGCAACTTTAAATACAAATGCTTTTTTGCAACCCGTCAATAATCTCTCTGAACTCTCTTCGCCATCTACTGCCCGCACAAATCTCGGTCTCGGTAGTGCAGCTACAGTTAATACAAATTCACTTTTCCAAGTTTCTAATAATTTATCTGAAATTGCGGTACCTTCAACTGCTCGTACCAACCTCGGCCTTGGCACTGCCGCAACGGCAAATTTGACTTCTCTTCTTCTAGCATCAAACAATCTTTCTGACCTCGGATCAGCAACAACCGCGCGCACGAATCTAGGCCTCGGATCTCTCGCCACTCTTTCATCGGTCAATAATTCGAACTGGTCGGGGACAGGGCTCTCGATTGCAAACGGGGGAACAGGGGTAACAACTGCAAATGACGCTCTTAATGCATTTCTACCTTCGCAGGGAATAAATTCCGGAAAATATCTGACAACCAACGGTACCAATGCATCATGGGCCGATATAGTTCCGGGCGGAGTTACCTCTGTCGGGCTTTCTCTTCCCTCCGTGTTCTCCGTCTCGGGTTCTCCGGTAACATCAAGCGGAGTATTATCGGCGACGCTTGCAACTCAAAGCGCGAATACTGCATTCTTGGGTCCTGCGACAGGAGGCGCAGCAGCGCCCGGATTCCGCTCTCTTGTGATCGCGGATCTCCCGACAGCAATACCGAATGCCAATCTTGCCAATTCATCGCTTTCTCTTGCGATCGGCACCTCGGGAACCGATGCCGCATGGTCGGCAGGGTCGGTATCTCTCGGCGGAACGGCGACGCTTAATATCCCGGATGCCTCGGCAACGAACAGGGGACTTGTCACCACAGGAGTCCAGACGGTCGCGGGAGTCAAGACGTTCTCATCGGCGCCGAAGCTCTCATCGCTCACCGCAGGATCGGTCCTCTTCGTCGGATCGGACAAATCTATATCCGAGAATAATACGAAGCTCTTTTGGGATAATTCCACCAATCGCTTGGGGATCGGAGTGAACAATCCCTCGGGAGTTCTTCATACGAGCGGGGCGGTTTATTTCGCCGGTCTTGCGACTGATAATTCGATCGGTCTTGCGGGAGCCTTATGCCTTGACGCTTCAAACCAGCTCAAGAAGCTCACGGGCCTCGGGTCATGCATCGTTTCGTCGCGCAAGTACAAGAAGGACATCGAGACCTTGTCATACCCTGATCGCTCGAATCTCGACACCGTCATGGCTCTTCATCCGGTTTCCTACACGAGTATCTTCGACGAGAGCAAACGCATCGGATTCGTCGCCGAGGAGGTTCTTTCTATTGATCCGCGCCTCATCGCGTTTGAGCCGGGAAGCACGACCGATCCGCGCGGCGTCCGCTATGAGGAGACAACGGCCCTTCTTGCGGCGGCACTCCAGGAACTTAATCTCGAGGTCAAAACGCTTTCCGAGCCGTGGACGGCTCAGGAAAGCGGAAGCTTCGCGGGGAAATTTACAACGCGCCTAAGCGAATGGCTGTCCGATGCGGGGAACGGCATACGGACAATTGCGGCCGATACGTTTCGCGCTCGCGAAGCGGTCGTCGAGCGCATCTGCGTCGGCACCGAGGAGAACAAGACATGCATCACGAAAGACGATCTTGATCGCCTCCTTGCCAATCAGGCAGCTCCGCAGATGACACCCTTTTCAAATCCATCACCCGAATCGGACGAAGGTACCATGCCCGAAGAGCCATCACAAAATGCGCCTCCGGAAGAGGATATTCTTCCCGGGGAGAGCGAAGATCTTACCAATAACGCCCTTCCTGAAGCGGCCGATGCTATTCCCGTATCTGAAAGCTAGAACTATGACGATCCGATTTACCATCATTCTTTTCTGTTGCCTATTCCTTTCCCCGTTCGGGGCGAGGGCTTCGACCGTCACCGGAACGATCGACTCCTCTTTTGCGATGAGCCTCATCTGCCACGATGTATCATGTACCGATTACGGCATGGTGAATTTCAAGCCGTCTCTGACGGGAGAAACGACGGGGCTTTCAGCAATCATAATCACCGAGAGCGGCATCACGGGAAACGCGTGGGGAAACGAGATCGGATGGATCAATTTCTCGCCCGCGGGCGGGGGAGTAACTGTCGATTCTTCGACGGGGGAGTTGAGCGGGCTTGCTTGGTCAAGCGTCGGTTCATGGATCAATTTCTCTCCGACGGACGTATCGGGCGGAATGGAGGTCGGCGTCTCGATCATGCCTGACGGATCATTTTCCGGATGGGCCTGGGTTTCCGGGATGCAGGGAGGGTGGATGAGATTCGACTGCGCAAATTCCACTATGTGCGTAAAGACCGATTGGCGTCCGGTTGCATATCGCGAAGCATGCCAGAACGGGATCGATGACGACAATGACGGATCAGTCGATACGGGAGATTCAGGCTGCGCCTCGGCCGACGATACAAGCGAAACTCAATCATCTTCGGGAACGGGAAACACGACGGGAGGCTCGGGAGGATCATCGGGAGGAGGAAGCGGGCCACGGCGGCCGATCCCTCCTCTGCCTGCCTATCCTCTTGTTCCCGTATCTCTTTCACCTGCTCTGCCTCTTGCAGAGGTTCCGGCTCGGCCGCCAATCGCCCCGGCGCGATCCTGCGCGCTTCCCCTTGCCGCCTACATCCGGCTTGGACGCACCAATGTTCCGGCCGAAGTCAGAAAATTGCAGGATTTCCTGCGGACGAATCAGGGAGAAACAGGAATACGGACAACCGGTGTATACACATGGAAAGAGCATGACGCAGTCGTCCGCTTCCAGGAAAAATACGCCCGCGATATTCTTGTTCCGTGGGGCTTGTCGAAGGGAACGGGCTATGTGTACATAACGACGACGCGGAAAATAAACGAGCTTCTGTGCAGGAAAGATGCCGTCGTTTTCACGAAGGATCTGTCGGTCGGCGCGCGGCATGACGAGGTCAGGCTTCTTCAGGAATTTCTCAATAGGAACGGTTTCCCTGTCTCTCCGGCGGGGATCGGATCTTCCGGCATGGAGATAAGCCTCTTTACCTCAAAAACAAGGAGCGCCCTTGCGCGATTTCAGGAAAAATACCGACCTTATGTATACGCCCAGTCCCACATCTATCCGCGTCCGGGAGTTCTTGATGCGGTGACGCGCCATTTTATTAATACGAATCTCGAAACAAAGGGATTCAACTAGGCACACGCCGCTACTTTATCGCATGTCCGCGCGCGATCCGTTCTCAAGCGTAAGATCATCGATAGCTGCCAAACCGTATTGTTCTGCGCGGCTTCCGTTTGAAAGTTCTCCTGTCAGGCTATCGGTCGCATGTATTTGTGCAAATGATCCGTTGCGGAGGTCGAGTTTGAAATCACGAACAATGAAATCCTGTCCCTCGTAGCGGGAAGCGTTCTTAAGATCAAGCGATGTTGTCGCGGCTTTTCCGATAAGCGTGATCTGTGATCCGTTTTCTGCAGAAACAACCAGATCTTTTGCTGTTCCTTCGAATGAAAGATTCGAACCGTTCTCAAGCTCAATGGAAGCAAGCGATAGCGTCGGGATCGTTATGACTATGTCAGCACGCTTCATGGAGCAGAGGAAACATGACTTCGGCATATTCTTGTGGCTGATCGTAAGAGTTCCGTCCATTTCCCGCAATTCAATGTGGTTCACGGAGCGCTCGATGCCCGTTATCTGAATAGATGTTTCCCGGCCTTCAGTAATGCTCACATTCTGACCATTACGCACGTGGAGCCTTGAAAAGTCTTTTATAAGAGGGTTGATTGTAACTGTCTCACTTCCAGGAATCGAACGCGCGTACGTTTCGCGATTATTGGCTATATGAAATCCAACGACAGTACCTGCGATGCAGGCAAGTATCCAGATCAGGGCAAGAATCCCTGTCAGAGTCTTATGTGATGATTTCTTCGGATGAGACAGAAGGCCGCCCGCAAGTCCGATGAAAAGAAAAGGAATAAGCACGAGAATAAAGAGAATTCCGATGCTTCCGTAGACTAAGAGAGGCGGGATGGCAGCCGCGCCGAGAAATGATACTGGGGAGCTTGTCACGCCGATGATAAGAAGAGTAACTAAAGTGACAGTGCCGAGAAAGGCGATGATCTTAAAGCAGACGCCGATGACTTTCCCGAATGTCTTGAAAAATATCCTGAAAAAACCAAGAATCGAATGGCGGAACTTCTCGGCGCTTTTTTTTATTCCGTCTTTTCCGCCCACGTCGCCCAATTTTTCCTCAACCATTTTCTTAACCTCATTAAGAGTCACGGGAGTGCCTCCCATTTCAAGTTTCTCAGTGGCTGTTTTAGCCTCCGGAACCGCGAACCACAGAAATATGTACGCGATAACGCCGAATCCTCCGAAGAAGACGCTAATGAAGAATATCGCGCGGACAATGATCGGATCAACACCGAAGTATAAGGCCAAGCCGGATGCCACGCCCCCGATGACGGCATTTTCCTTATCGCGATAGAGCTTCTTGCGTGATGTGCTGTCTGCATTTTCACGCGTATTTTCCGTATTCGCTGTCTCTTCTGTTCCAAACTCATCAGGACGGCCCATTGTTTTGATCAGGATATCAATATGCGCCTCGGTAATGATCCGGTCAGTCTTGTCCTTTGTCGAGAGATCCCGCAGCTGCTCCTCGATCCGGCTCTCGATATCCTCGATAATTTCCTTGTTATCGTCATAGTGCGCGAAATACTTCCGTACCTCGGTGAGATACTCGTCGAGTTTCTGATATGCGCCTTCTTCGACATAAAAGAGCGTGCGGGCGATACTTGTGGGGATTGTTTTTTTCATATTATTTTAATAGATGATTAAGTGATTTGGTTAATGTCGACCATGTTTCTTTTAAGCTTGCGAGCGTCTCTTCTCCTTTCGGAGTCAGGGAATAGTATTTGCGCGGCGGTCCTGATTGCGATTCTTCCCATGTATGGGTCAAAAGTTCCGCGGCGCGGAGGCGCGACAGGAGGGGATAGAGCGTTCCTTCGACAACGATGAGATCCGCTGACTTCAATTCTGTAATGATCTCGGTCGCGTATTTTTTCTTGCGGGAGATGATGAGGAGTATGCAGAATTCGAGGATGCCCTTTCTCATTTGGGATTTTTGATTCTCTGTTTCTTGTGTCTTCATACATTAATTATATAGCATAGTACCTTGTTATGCAAGTTAGCATGGGGAAAACAGAGCGAAAGCTTTATGATAAAAAGATTTTTCAGGAAAAATATGTAAAAATTCTTATATAAAAAGGCTTCGCTTGACGAAGCCTTTTTATATTACAAAGCCTTTTATTTAGGCATGAGAACGGTGTCGATTATATGGGTGACTCCGTTTTTTGAAATGACGTTCGCCATTTCAACCATTGCGTCGTTGATCCATACTTTCCCGTCCTTCACTGTTACCTCAAGTTCCTGTCCGTTGACCGTTTTGAGCATCATGCCGTCTGACAGATCGCCTGCCATATAGCTTCCCGCGACAACGTGATAGGTGAGAATGGAGACGAGCTTCGCCTTGTTCTCGGACTTCAGAAGCATGTCCACCGTTCCTGCCGGCAATTTCGCGAAAGCGGCGTTGTCCGGGGCGAAAACCGTGAATGGTCCCGCGCTCTTGAGCGTCTCGACGAGTCCTGCCGCCTTGACCGCCGCGACAAGCGTCGTTACGTTGTTGGCAAGCATTGCGTTGTCGACGATATCGCGCGACGGAAGCATCATCGCTCCTCCGACCATCATTCCTTCATCTTGGTTCATCATAGGCTTGTTTTTGCGCATCATCATGTTATCGCCGTCTTTGTTCATGTGAGACATCCAGACGATAAGAACGATGACGATAATTACTATTAATACTATCCACCATTGATTTTTCATAATTCATTTTTTTCTAAAAATAATATGTCGACCGCAAACGCCGCCTCGCCTGCTGCGCATCCTTGAGCGTGTACTCTTTAGTAAGTATAGGAGAGAAACTATGAAGATAAGTTAAATGATATATGAAATATTTATAAACTCCCGTACTTTTCGGTACGGGTGATCAAGAGAAGCTCTTTAGAAAGAAATGAGAGTTCCGTGGACAAGAGCAAGGGCAGAGCTTGCGCTCTTGCCTTGAATGACGATTTCGGCGAAACGCGTATCCTTATAGCCCGAGCTTCCGATGATGACTGCCTTCTTCCCCTTGGGAACATCGGAGAGCTTTTGATAAAAGGGGAATGAGTGAGTTTTGCCGGCAATTCGCAGGGAAACGGACCCGTTTTTAACCGCAGCTTTTATTTCCTTTTCGGTGATCGTCGTCTTGGCATTGCCGAAATTGTCGATCCACCATATTTGATTATCTCCAAGCGGCACGACAGCCGAGGCGATGGTTGGGAATTTTTTCCCTTCATAAGCCCAGCGGGCGAGGCGGGGAACATACTCGAACGAACGGAACTGCGAATTGGCGATCCTGTTCGCTTCTTCGCGAGGAAGGAACTTCCTGCAGACGGTCGCCACGTCGGTTTCCTCAATGTTTTTGATGAGATTGAATTTCGATAAAAGGGTGAAGCATGTCTTTGTCGCTACGATAATCGTCTGATCTATGCGGCCGATATAAAAAGGAGCTCCGTTCTTGTGGCTCTTGTCCTGCCGCGGGGCCAGATTGCCGATGATGATATGGGGAGATTTTCCGATCCGCAGCGCGTCGAGCGTGTCGAGGATACATCCCGAGGCTCCGATATCCGAATCGATACCGACGCTATAGATCGATGAATCGGCAAAAAGCGTGCTCAATCGAGCCGTTAGCCTTGTTAAGGCATTGGGATCTTTGCAGTCGGTAAAAGCGAAAATCGTCGGCTTTTTCATATATTAAAATCCAAGTTTTTCCATAAAAACCATAGAGCGCGATTCCTCAAGGTCAACTGGCGGAACAACGCGAAGGAGCGTTTCCCGGGTTTCGGGCACAAGTTCTTTGGGCAAAAGGATCGTGTAGACGGGAAGGAAATATTTATGAGTCTGAACGATGAGTTTCGCGTACGCATCACCCTTTTTATTTTTAATGGTAAATCCTTTGATGTTCTTCCACGAATAGAGATCCTTTCCGATCCGCAATCCTTCGGTTTCGATAGCGAACTGAAACTGCTCTGGCTCGCGAAGGGTAAAAAGAATCAAGCAGCCGCCGGATATGAAGATAAATATTGCGAAAACATAACTGCCGAACACGAGCGCGACGATACATCCTGCGATTGCAGCAAGGCCAATTGTCCAATACCAGTCGGCGGAACGCGTCTTGTGAGAATATTCAGGCGCCTGCCATTCGATCGTATCGAAGGTAATATCTTCCATATGCGTATAGTATATCAGCCCGCCTTGTAAAAACCAATGAGCAAAGGTCTTTTCGGTTCATGTGGCCGCATAAGATCTGAAAATACGTTATACTATATGCATTGTCGTATCACTGTCGATATGGCGATGGTTACTACTAACAAAATCACAATTATGAAAAAATTATATGCAGGTACTCTTGTCTTTATCCTGATATGCGCCTTTTCGTCCGCATCTCTCGTTCATGCGGAGAATGATGAAGGCAAAGGGGATAGGAACGACCGCGGAGGCCTTTTCAGGAATATGGGAAAGAATGATGGCAGGAATATGCGCGGCGACATGAAAGACATGCGCGACAGGAGGGAAGATGGCCCGTTCATGTACGGCACAGTCAGCGCCGTTGCAGGATCGACGATTACGTTTACCACGAAAAGCATGAAGGGAACGACGACCACGTATACCGTTGATGCCGCACAGGCGAAAATTGAAAAGAATGGCGCAGCGAGTTCCGTTTCGGGTATCACTGTCGGCGATATGATCAAGGTTGAAGGCGTGCTTAATGGAACGGCAATCGCCGCGACCCAGATACGGGTAACGGACAAGGACAAGAGCGACTCATTCTTTGAAGGGAATGGCGAGCCTATCATCGGTGGTACGGTTACCGCGGTTTCCGGATCGACTATCACGATTACCAATAAAAGCGGCGTGGCTTATGCGATTGATGCGTCAAACGCAAAATTCCTGAAAGAAAGCAAAACAGGATCTCTCTCCGATATAGCGGTGGGCGATACTCTCCTTGTGCAGGGCAGCATCAACGGCACGGCAGTCACAGCGTCTGCGATCAGCGACCATGGCATGATCGCACTGAAGGCAGATGACGGTAAAAATCGCGGATTTTTCTTCAAGATCCGATCCTTCTTCTCCGGACTGTTCGATTCTCGCTAATAGTGTTCTTGATAATAAAAGGCTGGCAATTGCCAGCCTTTTATTATTTCTTTAATGAGAATGACCGCTATCTGTTTGGGGGATGGTCTTGGAACGGGTCAGAATAAGGATGGTCACGAAAGTGGTGATAGGAACGGCGAGAATCAATCCGATGCTGCCGACAAGGGTGCGGACGATCTCGGTCGCGAATATTTCCCGATTGATCGTAAAATGAATCGGTTCCGGAGTGCCTGTCGAGAACAGGAGAAGCAGGGGCAAGGCGACGCCGACATAGGCGATCGCAAGAGTATTGACGAGAGCGCCGATATGCTCGCGACCGATGCGGGTTGCGCGCTTGTAGAGCGTCTTCTTGGACATGGCAGGATTGGCGCGAAGAAGCTCCTCGATGGCGACAGCCTGCCCGATGGCGCTGTCGTACAATACTCCGAGAAGTCCGATCAGTATTCCTCCCAAAAGGAGTCCTGACATATTGATGATGCCCTCTGTATTATAATTAAGATATATCGTCGCATCGTCAGAGTATCCTGAAAGGAAACTTGTCTTTACCGCGATGCTTGCCAGAATCCCCGTCAGAGTCACCGTCACGATCATGCCGATCACAGCCGAAAGGGTGGTCTTGTTGAATCCATGAGTGATGAAAGAGCCCACGATTATAATGATCGACGATGCTCCCAATGAAACAAGAATCGGCGAATATCCGTGAAGTATTCCGGGGATCAGGACATACATGATAAGTCCAAGGCTTCCGATGAGGCTCGCAAGTCCCCGGATGCCCTGAATGCCCCCGAATATAAGAAGAATGATCAGAAAAAGAATCGCGAAGAAAAGTATCGAACCAAGGCGATTCGGCTCAAGAATCGTGTATGTGTCGTTGCCATCATCGGAGTGCGTGATCCGGTTGGCGAAGAATTTCTGACCGACATCAAGAAGAATATAATCATTCTCCATGGTTATGAGCTTGCCTTTGGCGCTGCCTGAGAGTACCGTGGCCGTGATTGTCTGCGTCGTTTCCGGAAGACCGGCAAATTCGATCTCCCCCTTTTCAACCTTGTCGATCGATATGACGATTGCCTCGACGACCTCCGTTTTATCCTGCATTATTTCCGCGGCATGAACGCTCGGGGAAAAAGAAAAAATTACAGCCGAGGTCGCCAGTGTCAAAAAGAATGCCGAGAAATGAAATGTTATTTGTGCGCGCATGTATTGCAAAGTCCCCACAGATCGAAAGAGTGATGCGATATGGATTTAAAATTCTTGACCTGCCGGAGAGCTTTATCGATTATAGCCTCCGACTCGCATCCCGTAAAATCCGAAACGGTTTTGCACTCAAGGCATATAATGTGGTGATGATCTTCCTTCTGATCAACGATTTCATACTGTGCCTCACGGCTCCCGACATCGACGCGTTTCAGAATACCCTTTTTGCTCAATGCATCGGCGATCCGATATACCGTCACGCGATCGATCCCCCGCAGGGATAATGTGTTCGTCATAAACTCTATTGACAGCGGTTTTGTTGGATTATTTAATAATAAAATACAAAAGGCGATCCGGGCGTTGGTCTTTTTAAGGCCGGCTTTATCGAGCATCGTTTTTGCTCTCTGTAATTTTTCTTCTTGACTTCGGGACATACTACGGATTATAATATAGATGCAACTAATTTGCAATTATTATCTTATCACTATATACAATGATCATACTTATCAGCATCCTGGCTTTTATCATGACTCTTTTGGGAGGCCTTTTCGCCCTTCGATTCAAGGATAAGCTTCACCTTATACTCGGGTTCAGCGCGGGCGCCATTATCGCCGTTGCGTTCTTCGATCTCATACCAGAAGCTCTGGAACTTGGCGCAAGCGCGTATACGACGCATGAAATTATTTCCCTTATCGCGGTCGGCTTCTTTTTCTTTATGATCCTCGATCGCTTCGTTATCTTTCACAGCCATCATTCCGACGACGGGCACGAACACGGCCATGACCGCCCGAAACGGGGACAGCTCGGAGCGGGAAGCCTTGCCATCCACAGCTTTCTCGACGGTCTTGCGATTGGCTTGGCTTTCCAGGTTTCAAGCGCCGTCGGCGTGATCGTTACGACCGCCGTCCTTGTCCATGATTTTTCCGACGGCATCAATACGGTCAATCTGATTCTTAAAAACAAAGGAAGCGTGAAGACGGCCCGCAAGTGGCTTGTGATCGACGCGCTTGCGCCTGTTTTAGGCGTCAGTGCCACGATGTTTTTTTCTTTACCCGCATCTGCCCTCGGGATCATCCTTGCGATGTTTGCAGGATTCTTTCTTTATATCGGCGCGAGCGACTTGCTGCCTGAAAGCCATCACGGGCATCCGCGGGCATGGACGACGATCGCGACTCTCATCGGAGTGGCGGTACTCTATGGAGCGATCCAATTAGCAGGAGTCTAGATCAGCCTTTTATCCTGTATTCATTAACTGTATTGTGAGCCATGCGCGTCGGCTCCGGAAGCCTGTGCTTTAAGACGCACCTTTTTACGATCTCTATGGATTCCTCAAGGGTGATCAAGTGTCCGGGGGAGACGAAGATAGGCTTGACGTTTTTCTTCGTCCTGATTGCTGCGCCGATGATTTCGGTCTTATTGAATTTATCGTAGAGATACGAGATCGATCCGGGAACGTTTGCCGGTTCTGTATAGATTCCGGTCAGGACGCTTTTGGCGCAGCCGATCGTCGGTACATTCAAAACAAGCCCGAGATGGGTTGCGATGCCCAACCTGCGCGGATGAGCGATGCCCACGCCGTCAACGACGATGACATCCGGTTTCTTTTTTAATTTTTCCCAGGCTTTCAAAAGCATTGGGATCTCGCGGAATGAGAGAAGTCCGGGAATGTACGGGAATCCGATCGTGTCTTTGATGACGCTGTGATCGACGACCGAAAGATCAGGATATGAAAGAGTAACGAATCCGGCAAAGCCGTCCGCGGCAAAGAGATTCATGCTGACATCGGCTCCGCCGATATATGAGACTTTTCGTTCAAGGGGAATAAGCCTTACTTTGTCCTTCAGCGTTTTCTGTATTTCGATCGCCTCTTTGGGCGTGACGCTCCAGATAGTTTTCATTAGTTCTTGCTGAAAGTTTTGAAAGGAGGCTGAATAATCTGAGGCGGGTTATTCACCGCCTTGCTCAAGTAATCGCGATATGTGCCGATTTTTTCGAGAGCCTTTCTCTTGTTCTCAGGATTGTTTGCGGAGGGAACTATATGATGGTGAGTATTATAAAGAGACCGGGAGTTCTTTTTTGTAGATAAATATTCGTCAACAGCTTGACCTGTTAAAACCATTTCATCATTGGAATTTTTCTGACGTTCCAAGATCCAAGTGAAAAATCCCGCGTCAAAGTCCCCGGGAATCGCCAGAATTTCTTTCTCCACTCTCCCGAGTTTTTCTTTATATTTTCTAGCTTCTTCTAGGAAAAGCTCTGTAGCCTGCCTTTCTTTTTCGAATACGGAATCGATTCCCTTATCCATCTTCGACCTCTCTTCGCTGTTTATTTTTTCATTAAAAAATGAAAACTGTTTGTCCATAGATGAAGTATATAGCAAATAAAGAGAATATGTAAAGACGGCGACGAGGCGCGAATCCGGCTAAAAGGCTTCAGTCAGTGATCTGTAAAGGTCTTTGCCCAGATGCTCTTTGAGCCGTTCTTTTGCTTTTGTGTGCAGGAGTTCCATATAGTGATTTCTCGTTTCAGGAGTGACGAAGTTGTCAAGAAAGGTGTGGAAACTCTTTATAAAAGAAGCGATATTTTGGACCAAAGCTTGTTCTTGGGTTTCAGCCTTTTCGATATGCCTGAAACCTCCCCTGCCCCCGATGAAGTGCCTAACGGAGCCGCTATCTTTATTGCAGGTATACGAGAAAGATTCCTGCGGGCTCATTATCTGCTTTCGGTCCTCAGAGATTTTAATCATATCATCGAGGGCATACTTAAGCAGGAAAGAAATATTAGGGATTGTATCGATCTTTTGCTTCTGAAATCGTTCCGCCTCTTTGCCGAATAAAAGAACTTCATGGGGAGATAGACTAAGATCAACCGTCGTAGTGTCTGTCTCGTTCACATCAGGCCTTTCAAAAAGAGAGAATGTCCTGACTCCAAGAATATCTTTCAGCCGGCGGTGAATCTGGCGTTCTTCAAAAGGAGTTACATCCCCCTCGGCATATCCGGCTCTTTTATAGGCATCAGCTATAATGCGAGCAGAAGCCTTTAGCGTGCCGGAATGATGAGCGGAGAAAGGTTTTTTAAAGAGAATTTTATTTTTATCGAAACTATTGATGAATGTGGAGTTGTCGGCGGAATCATATATCTCGTCCGAAAGACTGTAGAATTGCTTCGGCCGAGCGGCAAGTAGAAGGCGGGCCTGTGTATCGAGCACCAGATCCGTATCGTTATGCATTGAAGGTGAATGGGAATAGTCGGCACCTGCCATCACCACGACAGGAACCTCGCGACCTGCTTCTTGCAAGGAAGCCCGAATCATCTCTTGCAGATGAGGGATTGCCTGTCTGTATTGTTCGGCGTTCGTTATGCTGCCTGTTAATTTTTTATTCTCGTTGTTTACCGAATCATAGTAATTGCCTCCCATTATGCCGATGTCGATCGTACCGGGTTTGGCGCGCAAAACAAGCTCTGCAAGACTGATAGCAAGATCGTTCTTGAAATTCTCTTTCTCTGTGGAAAGAAAAAAGCTCGGATTTTGGTGCGATAAGAATGATATTTGTTTTCCGGTTTCTTTATCTTCCGCGACCGCCAGAATGCTCGAGCAATTTTTATATGAATGAGATCGCTTTGGGCTTTCATCTACGCCGGAGATGACATATCCCGGAAAGCCTCCTCGCATGCCTTGTTTCTCTGTATTTTCCTTATCATCATAATAATTAACGAGAGTTCCTTCGATAAATTGCCTGCCTGCTCCTTCTCCGAGCGCAAAGCGTATATATTGCTTTGGATCGGAGGAATCGTACATGCGGAGCTTTATGCGGTCCCGCTCGGCATTTTCAAGGTGAGTGCCTTTAAGCGAATCGGGAATACTGTTCTTTTGATAGAGCCGCGTTTCTTCTTGCACATAACCTTCCTTTTTGAAGAAATTAAGGATTCTTACAATATCTGCCTTCTGATTTTTAAAAATTGCGGAAGGAGAACGTGCCTCCTTTCGTTTTAAAGATACCAGCACGTCGGTTATCTTCTCGGGATTTTCTTTTAAATAATTCTTCGCATCTTCCGGTGAGTGTATCCCGACACCAATGTCCACTCCAAGCTCGCGGCAGATATCGTAAAGGTCTGCGAAAACCTTGTTCTTTGCTTCCGATCGGTTTTCAGGCTCAGGAGTGTTGTCCTTGCGTGGCCCGGGTTTGGGGAGATGGTTTCCTATTTTTTCCATTTTAATTTTCCCTGTTATCTCTCTTGGATTTATGCATGGCGGGCAGATCGGCTATTCTGATGCGCAGGATCTCGCGATAGTCCCTGATTTTTTCGAGCATCTCTTCCGTATCGCTTAGATTGTTTTCGGGAAAAGTCGCGTAAAAATTCGGATTATGTAGAATTCGCAGCCCGGACTTTTTTTCCGCATATTCTTCGATTGAGCGGGACAGAACGGCTTCTTCGGTAAGATCATTCTTCTGGTTTCCAAGAAGGATTTTCTTGAAAAACTCCGTATCGAAATCCTCGGGATGTTCGAGGATGCTGCTCTCTGCTCTTACGATTTGCTCTTCCAGAATAGCGGTTTCTTTCTGGATGAGGGCCTGGCGTTCTTCCTCGCGAAATCGTTCCTGATCAAAAACGGCGTTGGCTGTTGTGTGTGCTTGATCTCGTTCCTTTTTATTTCCTCCTTTGAAATATAAAAATCCTTTATTATCCATACATGACAGTATATAGGAAAATCGGCAAATAGGGGAATATGGTATTATGATCATATGCCACCTAAAAAAAGGGCACAACCCCAGTCAAATCTCTTTAGCCTCTTGAAGCCCTACCGGGGGCTCGTTATTCTTCTGGTGATCCTGACCGTCCTGCCGTCGGCTCTTAATCTTGCGGTGCCCCAGATCATCGCCCGCGCTATTGATACCTTCACGGCCGGGAATTTTTCTCTGCGGACGGTCATTATCGAGTTCTCGATCGTGGCAATCCTTATATTCATCTTCACGTATCTTCAAAATATCGTTCAGGTTTATGCGGCTGAGCGCGTAGCGCGCGATCTGCGCACGAAGCTTGCCGCGAAAATTTCTCTTCAGGACTATGCATTCGTCGAGGATAGGGGATCGGCGACGCTTCTGACGAATCTGACAAGCGATGCTGATGCGGTCAAAAACTTCGTTTCGCAGGCGATCTCTTCCATTATCTCCTCGATCTTTCTGATTATAGGAGCCTCGATACTTCTCCTTATGACGGATTGGAAGCTTGCTCTTCCGGTTCTTGCTGTTGTGCCTATTATTGGAGCGGCATTCTTCATCGTTCTTAAAAAAGTGCGAACGCTTTTCGGGCGAGCGCAGGGCGCGATCGACTGGCTCAACAAGGTTATCAACGAAAGCATCTTGGGTTCGGCTCTTATCCGGCTTGTTAATTCGCAAACGGTCGAGTATCAAAAATTCACGAAGGCCAATATTGAAGCGCGCGATATTAGTCTCTCGATCCTCGCCCTCTTTGCAAGCCTTATTCCTGTCATTACTTTTCTGACCAATATAGCGACCCTTGTTATTTTGACTCTTGGTGGCCACTTCGTGATCACGGGAGCGATGTCTCTCGGAGACTTCACCGCCTTTAACAGTTATCTGGCGATCCTTATTTTCCCGATCCTCATTATCGGATTTATGAGCAATGTCATCGCTCAGGCGGGAGCGTCATATGGGCGTATTCAAAATGTTATTGATAGCCCCGATGCGAAAGACGAGGGAACCATATCCAAAGAGATCCGCGGCGACATAGCATTCGATCATGTAAGTCTTGTATTAGGAGAAAAAACCGTTTTGAAAGATATCTCATGGAGCGCCAAAGCCGGCACTCGTACGGCGATTATCGGCCCGACAGCTGCCGGAAAGACCCAAGCCTTAAATGTCTTAACCGGCCTTGTGCGTTCGACAGAGGGGAGAGTACTCTACGATAGGGAAGATATCGAGAATTATAATAAGGAGAAATTGCATGAGAAAATTGGCATCGTTTTTCAGGATAGTATTCTCTTTAATCTTTCTTTGAGAGAAAATATCGCTTTTTCAAATACTGTAAATGATGCAAGTCTCGCAAGGGCGATCGAGACCGCAGAGCTTGGCGACTTTATCGGTACCTTGCCCCACGGTCTCGATACGATCGTTTCCGAGAGGGGAACGAGCCTTTCAGGCGGCCAGAAGCAAAGAGTGATGCTTGCCCGCGCTCTTGCTCTTGATCCTACGGTTCTTCTCCTTGATGATTTCACAGCCCGTGTCGATGCGCGAACGGAGAAGAAAATACTCGGAAATATCCGCGCTCATTATCCTCATTTAACCCTCGTGTCAGTTACCCAGAAGATCTCTTCGGTCGAAGATTATGATCAGATTATACTTCTTGAAGAAGGGGAGATCATTGCGCGGGGCACCCACACCGAACTTATGATATCGAGCCCGGAATATGTGCAGATCTTCAATTCACAAGAAAGCACCGAACATTTATGAATTACACGCTAAAAACATTTCAGAAAGGAGACCGCTCAACGACTGTCGGAGGAGCTGTCCAAAGCCTTCGGCCGCTTCTTTCCGATGAAGGAAGGGCGATCGGCATTTCTCTTGTCGCTGTTGTTATAAACTCTGCTGCGAACCTTCTTTCGCCGTTCTTGATCGCTCATATTGTCGATACATATATTGCAGAGAAAAATTTTCATGGCGTCCTTGTCTATTCGGGAGTTCTCCTTGCCGTTTATCTTTTGGGTCTCTCTGCCGCATACATTCAGACAAAGACCATGGGAGGAGTCGGGCGACGGGTGCTTTTTAAGCTCCGCAATACGATATTTACCAAGCTCCAGGAGCTTCCCGTTGCTTTCTTCAATGCCAACAAAGCTGGCGATCTCATCTCGCGCATCAATAACGATACTGACAAGCTCAACCAGTTCTTCTCCCAGGCACTTCTCCAGTTCTTTGGCAATATTTTTCTCATGCTCGGAGCTGTGATCTTTCTCCTGTCCCTTGATATTCGCCTCGGAGCCGCGTCTCTTGCGCCTGCGGTCGTTGTTCTTTTGGTTACCAAACTTCTCTCGTCATGGATCAATCGCGCAAGCCGCGTCAATCTGGAAAAAACCGGTGGCATGTCTGCCGAGATACAGGAGTCTCTTGCGAATTTCAAGATCGTCGTTGCCTTCAACCGCCTCGATTATTTTCGGATCAAATTCGATGAGGCAAACAAGGAAAATTACAAGGCATCGGTCAAAGCAGGCATCGCATCGAATATTTTAAACCCTATATACGGTATTGCGTCCAATGCTGCCCAGATCGTTGTTCTCGCCTACGGCATTATGCTCATTTCTTCAGGACATCTGACGATCGGACTTCTCATCGGGTTTCTCCTGTATGTGAATAATTTCTATATGCCGCTTCGCCAGCTTGCCTCTATTTGGTCATCTCTTCAGCTTGCCCTTGCGTCTCTTGACCGCATTTCAGAAGTGCTGACTCTTGAAAATTCGATCACGGTACTGCCGGACGGCAAATCAATATCCTCGGAAAGCGTTCTTTCGTTCGATCATGTCTCGTTCAGTTATTCGGATGAAAAAGTTGTTCTGCGCGATGCGAATTTTGCTCTTGAGAAAGGGAAGACATATGCCCTCGTGGGGCCGACCGGCGGCGGAAAAACGACAACTGCATCTTTGATGGCTCGTCTCTACGATCCAACGGACGGAACGGTCTATCTTGGTGGTCGCGATATTCGCTCATATCCATCTTCCGAACGGGCGAAAAAGATGGGATTTATTCTTCAAGAACCATTCCTTTTCACAGGTACGGTCGGGGAGAATATCGTCTACGGCAACGAGAAATACGAAAATTATTCGCACGAGAAGCTCGAATCTTCATTGAAAGAGCATGGTCTCGACGCTCTTCTTGCGCGATTTGAGAATGGCATCGATACGAAAATCGGCGCAAGCGATTCCATAAGCCTCGGGCAGAAGCAGCTTGTCGCTTTCATGCGGGCAGTTCTCCGCGAGCCGGAAATTCTGATTCTCGACGAGGCGACGGCAAATATCGATACGGTTACGGAACAGATGCTCGAAGGCATCCTTAAAAAGCTTCCGAAAGGAACAACGAAAGTCATCATTGCGCACCGCTTAAATACTATCGAGAATGCCGACGATATCTTCTTCGTCAATGCGGGCGCGATCACGCACGCCGGTTCCTTCGATCATGCTCTTGAAATGCTGATGAGCGGGAAAAGGACGAGTTAAGATGAAGGCTTATGCATAATGTAAAAAGCCCCAACGGGGCTTTTTACATTCACACTGGATCCTTAAATACTATTTTTTATCTGGTCGATTTCCGCGTGATCGGCTATCTTATCAAGATCGCTTGCCATGGTTGCAAGGTCTTTCATTTCGTTTTCAACGACTTCCATATCTTGGGTAAGGTCTTTCTCTAGTGTTGAAAGTTCGTCAGAGAGCTGCGTTGTCACTGTGGCGATCTCTTGGTCATCTTCAGCGGTCGTTATTCCCTGAGTACTGGCTTCAATATCAGTCTGAATAATATCTTTAATTTCTTCTTTTGTTTCGAAGTTAAGTTCTTTCTCGCTCAGTAAAGAAATAATTTTTCCCTTACTCTCTTCACTTAAGCTGCTCGCCTTTATCTTTTCAATAAATTCTTGTTTATTCATATGGTATTTATGCCGCTACGGTTTCAACGGTTTGTAAAAGATTCATTTTTTCCATAAGAGAATTGAGCTGGCCTTGAAGCGTGTAGACCTGTTCCGGCTTAACCTCTCCTCCTCTTTGCGTCATTTTCTCTATCGATGCCTGAATGCGTCTCATGCGAATTGCATTCATATTTTCACGGTATCTCTTCTTTGCCTCGGCAAAACGGAGCTGCGCAGATGCCCATGCATTCTCGCTATATGCTCGAAGCTGATTAAATCTGTTTTCCAATCCTAGTTGTGCTTTCACAAATCCTTCCATCGTCTTTTCTTCGACAAGGAAAGCGATATCTTTTGCAAGCTCAATCTTGGTTTCAGTGAATTTTTGCAGCTGATTGGCTTTTTCGCTTGTAAAATTAATAGCTTTTTCATAATTAGAACCGACAAATCCGGCAAATTGTTTTCCTTTTTCAGCTACCCAATCTTCAGCTTGATCAGCCTTACCTTCGACGTATTGTTCAAACTGCTCTCCCTTTTTTACTACCCAATCTTCAGCTTGATCAGCCTTACCTTCGACTTTCGAATATACTTCCGCTCCTTTTTTCCCCAGATATTCTCCTGCTTGGCCGGCTTTTTTAGTTGTCCATTCGTCTGCTTGGACTACTTTCTCTCCTACGAAAGCGGCTCCTTTTTTTGTAAGAACATCGACTGACAAGGTTGCTGCGACTGCTTCGCCGCCGAATGTTTTTGCTCGTGAAAAGAATCGTGACAATTTAGCGCCTGCGTAGTTTGTGGCTTGTACAGCTTTTTCTTTCATTTTAGTGAAAAAGTTGCCCATCAAAGCCATGCGTTCTCGGCCGACTTTAAAGGGATCATTCACTTCTTTGGCTTCGACCTTGCCCTCTTCGAGGGGTTTTTCGTCAGTTCCCTCTGTTTTTATTAACATTTCCTTTTTCATAGAAATTAGTTTTTATTTATTAAGATGTAAATGCGACTGAATAAATTATACTATAAACTTTCTTAAAGTAAAGAGTAACATGGGTATAACTGACAGCTTGAGACTAAGATTGTTCTGAGAATGTGGTTTTCTATCGAAATTACCTTTTTTCAAGCCTGTCAAAAGAAAATAGATCATAATTTTTCGGCTCTCGATTAAGAAGAATATCGGTGAGTATTGCTGTGGCAATGACGCCAAATGTTATGCCGTTTCCCCCGAATCCGAGTATAAAATATATGTTTTCGAAATCTTTTGGAATGCCGACATATCCCATCCCGTCCTTCGTTTCCCCGAATGTACCTGCCCATGCGTAATCGATTGAGAGAGGCATGTTAGGTATTAGTTTTTCAAACTTTTCCTTAAGACTCTCTGATTTTCGAGAAATAAGAGCATCTCTTTCGTCTCCATCGACAATTTCCTCGTCTTCACCACCGATAATGATCCTGTTGTCGCAGGTCGAACGCATATACAGATATGGCCGCGCAGTTTCCCAGACGATATAGTCTGTAAGGAAGTGCGAGGGGAGAGTTGGTACAGGCGCGCTTGCTATCACATATGAGCTTTTCAAGTCTACCAAATCTTTCTGTATGTATTTCTGGCTCTCGTAGCCGGTTGCGAAAACCACATTGCAGGCTGTAATGGCATACCCGTCCTTTGTTATAAAGTTTTCTTTGCAGTTTTTTCTGTTATCTTTCTCTCCGACAGGAATCTCCGTATTCTCATATATTCGCACACCTCTCTCTTTGGCGTGACGCAGGAGTTCACGTGTCAATTTATACGGATCGACTTCAGCCGACTCATGGCGGATAATTGCCGCTTCCTTATCAAGGGAAAATTTTTCTGCGAGTTCTTTATGTTCCAGATAGTCGACAGCAAAGCCATTTTCTTTTAAGGCTTCATATTCTTTCCGTAAAGATTTTGCATCCTTATGATTCGAAGCAAGGTAGAGTGTCTTCTTTTCCTTATAGTCGCATCCTAAGCCGAGTTCTTCAATAATTTTCTTTATTTCTACAACGGAACTAAGCGAGAGTTTATATATCCTGACTGCTTTTTCCTCGCCTACCATCTCAATAAGATCAGTGAGATCAATATCAAGTCCGTACATCAAAAGAGCTGTGCTTGCCATCGTGCTTCCGTAGCCGATATCGCTCTTGTCTATGACGACGACTGAAAGTTTTTCTGTGGAGAGCTTATAAGCAAGAAGGGCGCCGATAATCCCGCCTCCGACAATAAGAATGTCACAGGAAATATTTTCCCGAAGCGGCTCGTATGCGGCATATTTATCTTTATGGCGCGACCACAGGCTTCCGCCTGATTGTAAGTCCATACAACAAGTATAGCAAATCGCTCCTTAGGAAACTTTAATGTAATATATTCGTCTGAAGAACGTTGTGAACATTGTTGAGGAGATGGGCCTTTGTTCCCGGAGACATTTTATTCCAGATATCAATTCCGAGTGTACCGCTTCCGTTGATTACATTATTTACATCGATTTGAGGAACAATGTCATTCCCGGAAATGGATCCGGTCGCCGGAAGAGTGTCTTTTTCCAGAACATTGTTGGAGACAGTTGGTTCAACGATCCCTGAGATATCAGTATCCTGATTCAAAACAGTATCAACCTGGGTTTTAATGGCGGCCTCGAGTTCATCTTTATTCGTATCCATTAAGAAACTGTACCATGGATAATCCGTGTCTACTGTTCCATCGGCTCCGATATGAATATCGACGGGAATGCGAGAAGGAATGAATCCGAGAAAACGCGCAGGCTGGATATAGCTAAGATCCATGCCATTTTGATTAATGCCGGCCTTTTCCATATTCTCGTCGTTTTGGACTGTATAGACAGTATAATTCTGGAGATTCTCCTGTGACTGGACGCCGTTCGGGTTCGTAACGATATAGTAATAAACGATTGTCCCGTTGCCGTTGGCTGTCGACATTTGACTGGTTAGATAGGGATTGTTCGCTTGGGCGACATTACTGCGATAGACCATGATAGGCTGGCTTGTTGTGTATGTATTATTTGATGAAGTCTCTGTCGAAGACGGGCTTGCCTGAGCATTCGACGATGAGGAAGAATCGCCAACGGGAAGATTTTTTAAAAGATCAGTACCGGCGTTAAGAGGCAGAAGGCCATTCTCGCCGACTAAATTCCCATTGCGGTCTATATAAAGATTGATATTGCTGTTTGCATTGGCATTAGGGTCAAGATTAAGATTCGGATTGGGAAGCCGTATCGTCCCTGATCCTTGGGGATTGATCACTCCGTTCGGATTCGCTCCTCCTGTTGCCTGATTAAGATCTACCGTTAAAGCAGACATCCCAGTAAACGCCATCAAAGATAAAAATAAAGCCGCGCACATTGCCCCGATAGTTTTTTCATAGTATTAAAAGTTATTTGTAAATTTTTTCGCAAATTCTTTGCAAGATTCATGCAAATTCTATTTAATTTTAGAACTCTGGGGATAAGGTGTCAATCCGAATCCGACGAAATTGAGATAAAGTTGCTTTATTTATCGTCTTTTAGCCTTCGCTCGGCATATTGAGATAGTATTTCAGGAGTTATCCAATCATAATTAATATATCCTTTTGCTCTGTCTTGCTGATATAAATAGAAACTACCGCACGCGTCTGATCTGATTTCTTCGGGAACAGAAAGAATAGACATCCGGATAAAGGCAAAACCCTTGTAGTGCTTAACGTTTGTTATGTAATTTAGTGCACCTTCCTTTTTTTGAAACCATCGCATAAATCTTGATCTTACAGGCTCAAATATATCTGGTACGGCAGAAAAAATAGCTCCTGCGGGGATCAGCCTCCCGTCAATCCGAACTGGCTTCAATGAGATACAACTATGCGGGTCTCCCAAACCGATTTTTTCTATCATTAGCGGCGATCCATCTTTGTCCAAAATCAAATTAACATATCCCTTCCCTGGCTTTATGTGTTGGCCTGAAATATATGCCAGCATATGCCTTTCAGACATTGTGCATTGTCCGGCAAGTCGCTCAGGCTCCCTATGGGGAACAGAAATTTCATTTTCATTTTCTCGAATTGCCGAAGGATTAATTACTTGCAGAATAAGCTGTAATAAATTCTTTTTTGCCAGATCTTTTTCGTTGGAAAATAACGTGATTAATTTCTCATAATCGACTTTTTTCATATATGCTTCCGTGATAAGAGCGTCAACTTCCTTTGCGGACAATCCATCCGTTTTTCTTTTTTTGAATTCTTCCTCGAGTTTCTCATCTAGAAACAAGCGACCATACGGCTCTGTGGGTAAAATAGCCCAATGCAATCTTGATGTCGGGCTTATATAGGAACTATAAACGGCTCCTTTTCTCTCCATATCTTCCTGACTTTGTGGCTGCTTAAAGTCGCTGATTAAAAGGTATGACGGATCAATATTCACTTCTTTGAAAACGGAGAGAAAGAAATCAGAAAACTTTTTTTGATATTCAAAATTAAAACTCTTTTTCTCCAGCGATTCTTTATGTGCATCATCGCTATGTTCTATGTATGACATACCTTTTTTAAAAGATGTCTCTATTTTAGGTAAAAAATTCTTCTCGTTCATAGATTTATTCTGGATAATTGAATTATAACACGTTTATTGGAGGATAGATCAATCTATCAAAATTTCAAAGCTATTATTTCAATTTGAATTGCCAAATGGTCCGACACGCGATCTGGAAGAAGATGGGATTTGATTTTTGATCTTTTAGTTGTTTGTCTGTCGACATAGGCTTGATCCGCTCCTAATTTTACAGAAATCCCGAATCGGGCGAGGAAGTTCGCGATCCGGGCGACACCGAACGGTACCTGTTCGGTGTATCTGCTGTCGAGCGTAGGCCCTAATCCTTTCGTTACGCGCATGAATTGAGGGGAGAGGATTTTACCAGCTTGGGAAATCTCTCCCGGCCATCCGAAATTGCAATCGCCGCCGAAAATTACCGGAAAATTGTAATTCTTTTCCAAAATTCTCTCCTTTATGATCCGGATCTGTTCCATTCGCCTTGATTTTTTAAAGCCGGGATGGAGGTGCATGCTTCCTATTAATTTTTTTTCGCCATTTTTCTCGAAGACACCGGCCACGAATCCCCATCCTCGATGCGGATGCGTTTTGTCAAAAAAGGAAAAGGAAATAAAAAGAGTCTCAATTAACTGGAACTCTTTTTTATACAAGATGCATTCATGAGTGTTTTCTCCGAGTTCAGGATCATAAGGATTTAAGATGTCATATGACAATCCGGCATTTTTCGCAAGTGTAATGATCGGCGCGGTCGCTTCCTGGAGCAGAATAAAATCGTATTTCTCTTCCCCGAGGATGCGGATAAAAAAATCCCGGAATCCGGATTGATATGCTTTCTGAGTGTTGAGAGTGAGAATTTTCATTTAATCCTTTAGGCTATTAAATCTTGCCAATAATTTTACTCTAGCATCTTTGGGAGTGCTGCGGTGTTTTTGGTGTTATAATGAAAACATACGACAAATAGAAGTTATCGAGCCGCATGAATCTTCCAAAAATGAAAAATAATTTTAAATCATTCATATGCTTATCGCTCCTTCTGTTTTCCTTGCATGCTTTTCATGCATGTGCACAGGAGAATGTCTCCGAAAAGGTACTTGATTCAGCTTTCCAGACGGAAAAGGTCAATCAGATGGATATTTTTGCCGAGATACATCCGGACGCAAGCGTATCCGTCATTGAGACAATCGAATACGACTTCGGCAGCGAGTACAAGCACGGCATCTATCGTACGATCCCGCTTGGTTTTACCGCAGCCGGGGAACCGGGGCATACCACTATTCGCATAGATGCTGTCACAGACGAGGCAGGGAATGGATATGAATATGAAGTTACTTCGGATGATCCGGTGAATATTAAAATAGGCAATGCCGAATCTGAGATCACCGGACTGCATACGTACAGGATCTTTTATACTCTTAACCGGTCGATCGGTTACTTTGACGACTATGATGAATGGTATTGGAATCTTACCGGCGACCGCTGGGAAGTGCCGATCCAAAAAGTGACTGCAACGGTTGTCCTGCCCCGGTCGGTAAAGGCGACAGACCTTATGCTTAAGGATTACTGCGGAATGATAGGGGCTACGGCGCCCTGCGGTATATTCACCCGGAAAGAAGACGGCCAAACAGTCTTTTATGCGACTC
The DNA here is from genome assembly GCA_040384805.1 of Patescibacteria group bacterium. Classification (GTDB taxonomy): domain Bacteria; phylum Patescibacteriota; class Minisyncoccia; order Phycocordibacterales; family UBA9973; genus UBA8515. The sequence continues at coordinate 83,878 of JAZKIP010000004.1, forward strand.
ATGAGGATTTCTCCCTTGATGTATTCGAAGGAGTTACGATCCGCTGTCGGTTTTTCGAAAGGGCTTGTTGCGGCGCCATCGCAACGGGACTTTATCATAGCGTGGTTCCTTCGCATATGGATGATACCGTTTCCTTTCATCTTCGCTTTTTTGTGGTTCCGGAAGCGTCTTGCTTATCTCTGGAAGCGTCGCGCGTTTTATCAGAGGAACACTATCGTCGCCGAGTATGACGCTCCTGATAGTACGCCTCTTGAAGCGGCTATCCTTGTCAACAAGGTGGTTACTTTGAAAGACCTCTCTTCCCTTGTTGTATCGCTTGCAATCCGTGGCTACATCGCCATAGAAAACAAAAACGGGGAATTCTGTTTCACCCGCCGGACTGAAGATACTGCCGGACTTAATGGAAGCGAGAAACTGGTGTTTGAAGCGGTCGGCGATGTCTGCGAATCCTCTTTTGCCGAGACGCAGGCGGAAAAATTCCGAGAGGCTTTGAATCAATCGAATTCCCCCTTGATCGCCAAAGATTATATTGTCAACAATGATTCTCGCTATCGGATAGACAAAGGCAAGAGCTTTCTGGAGACAGTCGGCATCCCTTTGTTTCTTGCCGTGAATCCGGGCGCTTTCTTCTGGATCCTTGGTGCCGGGTTTTTAGGAGGCGTGTGGCCGGGAGTCATATTCTCCGGCACATGCATACTGATCGCGCTTGTAAATCTTTTTCTAAAGCCGAATCATGTTTATCTTACAGATAAAGGTCTTGAGGCTGAACGCAGGCTTCTTGGCTTGAAATTATATATGAAAGTTGCAGAGAAAGACCGCATTATATTCGCCAATGCGCCCGCGAAGACGCCCGAATTGTTCGAGAAGCTGCTCCCTTATGCCATGGTCTTCGGTCTTGAGAAAAAATGGATGAAAGAATTCGAGGGACTCTATGGAGGAACGTCGTCGTGGTATCGGGGCGGAACTGATTCATTCTCCAGCATCGCTTTTCTTGGCGCTGTATCTTCGATGAATTCGTCGATTCAATCGTCGCTTATCTCGTCAGCCGTTCAGGCTTCTTCGCGCTCCTCCTGGAGCAGCAGTTCCGGCGGTTCGTCTGGCGGCGGGGGAGGAGGGGGAGGTGGCGGAAGCTGGTAAACTCTCTGTGTAATACGGCAATTATTAGATATAATCGTATATGCAGAGTCGTGCAGAATTTTCCAATAAGCAAACTTATTCTTATGATCCTATTTTTTATAGTACTCCCGCTTGCGATCTTTGCATGGCTGATTCGCGTGTCGTTAATGCATAAGCGGAAGACACAGCTTGAGAAAATCCTCATCAGGCTCCTCTTCGGTATTTTGATATTTATTATTCTTGTCGTCGGCATATTTCTCTGGATGGAAGCGACAGCGACAAATTCCGATCTAGAATCGCTTTTCCCGACGCAGGCGGACAATGCAGACTTATCTTAGGGGGTTTTTCACTCTGCGGATAATGTTTCCTAGGCGAGCTAATATTGTGTATACTATAGATTATGAAATCACCCGACCAAATACAATTTTCGCCCAAAAATAAGAACGAAGCGCTTGCTTCAGATATTGAATCTCGTTTTGAAGAATTCGCCAAGACGTTGCGGATCATCGAAGGGAGAAGGATTGATCTTGAACTTAACGCCTATGTCAGTAATCGTCGCGATGGTATACATGTTGCTTTTTCCGGAGAATCTACAGAGGAAATTATCGAGAATTTCAAGAAGGCGTTGCGGGACAATTTGAATTCTATCCCTGAAGGGGATTATCCTTTGAAGGGACTTAATCTTGAGTGGAAATATATGATAGACGATGAAGAACAGCCGGGGGCAGGTTCTGCCGCCCTTCTTTCATCATAGAACTCTTAATTTACTATCCTTATGAATCCATCTTCAGAAAAACCCCACGCAAGCGCTAAAGTGAAGAAATTCAGAGCTCTGTCTTGGAATCTCGATCCTGAAGAGTTAAAAAATCAGGTCGACAATTACTCCACTTTGTCGATATGGAAGTCCTACCGGAAACAGATCGTTCTTATCGTTGCATTTCTTGCACTACTGACCCTGCTTGTCCTTGTCTTCGCGGGGGATATGTTTGAGGGATTCGTGACTATGAGCGACTTTTTATACGGCCTTATTCTCTATATTCCAGTGCTCTTTTTCGTCTACAAAGGTCATCGGTGGGCGATCATCGCACTTATGATTCTCTGGACTTTCGAGCAAGGATATAAACTCATTCTTGGCGGCGGAGGCGTTGTCGCGCCATTGATTTATTGGTATCTGATATTCTCCGCCTCGCACAAGGCGCTCCAAATAGAAAACGCGCGGAGACGCCCTAATTCTCCCGAGAGCGCTGCTTCCCGATTATAACTGAAAAAACCATAATATTTTATGCGCCGTTATTATAGGTTTATTTATATCGCGCTCATTGTTATCCTCATCGGAGGACTGATTTGGTGGCGGATTTCAAGGGAAGAAAAAGACCAGTCTGCTGTTGTGGAGAATGCCGCTATTGAAAGTGAAGAAAAGGTAGATTCATTTGCAAGAGAACAACAGCCGGGCGACATAACGCCCTATCTGGTTCAAAGCGTTCCGCCGGGTGAAACCGTCGCCGTCCGCGGCAATACGGCGGTATTCGTTTCGCCTTCAATAGAAAAGATCAACAGGTTTCAAGAAGAAATGGGAGAAGAAGATTACAGCACGGTTTTAGATGACATTGTGTATTATGATGCGGAAGCGCGTACCTATCTGAAAGCGAAGAATATCAAGATCGTGGATACGCAGAAGCGCTATCTTTCATTTATCGATTCCTCGGGATCAGCGCTTTTTATCGACACGAACAAGTTCACGGATAATTTCTTCTTGCTTTTCTTTTTCAGAGACGGCAAGGATCCGAGGGTCGTACCGTCGATCGATGTAGAAAATGAATATAATAATTATTTTTCCGCAACACAGGAGAAAAATTCAGGTACAATCGCGGATAAGAGCCATTGTGAGACGCTCGATACGCAAGACGCCGTAAAGCGGGCTCGCGATATCGAGAGAAATATAAATACATACGCTGTAGCATCCGAAGATATCGCCGATCGATCGTCGGAAGGAGGGGAACAATATACTTTCACCAAAGGTGGCAGTATCGTCTCGATAAAGCAAGTTTTCTACGGAGAAACGGGCAAATCCGAGATCAGCTATTACTTAAAAGATAATGCCATTTTCTATTTTGTTGAGAAAAGCACAGACTACATAGTGCCTTTGTTCGAGGACTCAAGCGGGAAAATAAAAAATGTTGACACGGGAGAGTTTTATCTCGATTCCAGCCAAACGCTTTGTTTATGGCATTTCAATCAGAGGTTGCGGGAGAATGATCCGGACACTATCGATCGCGTACAGTATCTTATCTCAAATCTGAACATAAAGAGTTAAATTTTTGCCGGACAAAAGAGCTATCTTCGCATAAAGGAATTTAATCAGTGGGAGAGAAGATAGATGTGTACAAAACCGGCGGCAATTCCTGCAATAAAGATTATCCACCAGCTCGGGGGAAGCACCTTGTACCATGGTACTGGAGCGTTAAAGAAGCTCTTATGCACGGGCGGGGGAAGAACAAGCATTCCGATTCCTATCAAGAGAAAGAAAGGCCTTATATTATTTTACAATAAAATTCCATTTATTGTATACTACCTTCATGCATATTCTTGGAATTATTCTCGCATTGACCGCGCTTATCTGCTGGGGAATCGGGGATTTCCTTATCCAAAGAACCTCACGCGACTACGGTATATGGACCAGTACGTTTTGCATTACGGTACTTGGAGCAATCGTCTTATTTCCGTTTGCACAGCAGGACTTTCCTGTTTTGTTTCAAACAAAGAATGCCTTGTTTCTCCTCGGAGTTGCAGTAGTTACCTGTATCGGCGGGTTGCTGGTATTTGAGTCCCTCAAACAAGGAAAAATAGCAGCAGTCGAACCCGTGCTCTCATTTGAATTGCCACTGACCGTATTACTAGGCGTAGTCGTGCTCGGCGAGGAACTGCTTCCGCTCCAAATGATACTCATCATATTTGTATTTGGAGGCATCCTCTTATTGGGATATACGGGCCGACTTCAATCAAAACATTTCTTGGAAAAAGGAATACTGATTGCGTTACTCGCAACTATAATGATGGCATGTGTGAACTTTACCACAGGGCTTGCAAGTCGAGCGGTTGGCCCTATTGCCACCATATGGTTCGTCCATTCATTCGTTGGCATCGTGTGCATCATCAGACTTTTCGTTACGCGTTCATGGAGGCATCTTGTCAAAGATATTTCACTTCATCCAATCGAAAGTTTCTTTGTGGCAGTTCTTGATAACGGCGCATGGCTTGCGTACGCGGCCGCAGTAATCATTATTCCTATTTCTCTTACCGTTGCTATTACAGAAAGTTACATTATTCTTGCGATTCTTCTCGGCGTCATCATTAACAAGGAACGCCTTTTAAGGCATCAGTGGGTCGGGGTTATCGTGACACTCGCTGCAATTTTGGTACTTTCGTATATTTCTTGATTTTTAAAACAATAAAGTTACAGGACATGCGCACTTTCTCATTCTTTATACTTTATATATGGAAGCCGGGCAGCTTAGCACTCAGAGGTACAAGTCTTGTGAGGATATTCTAGAACTTTCAGTTCTATTTTTTAAAATTTTTACCGAAAGCGTTCCACGGTAGCCTCAATCCGGATTCAGGGAAAGCATCGAGAACCCACTTTACGTATGTATTACTGTTGGGTCCGGTAAGGCGATATGTATCACGGTAGGGATATATTGAAGTTGCTCCTTCGATGAAATCAACCATTTTGCTCGCCAAAGACCCGTCGTCACCTTCAATAATTCCAAGGAGTTTTATGTGCTTATCTCCCCATGACCACGGGAGACTATAACTGATAATAGAAAGCCCTTTAAAAAGAGGCAGTCCGTTAGAGCGAATATAGCCGAAATAATGAGGTGCTTCTTTTTTTGAATGTCCGACTTCCCATCGTTTAATAATTCCTTTTTTGTTTACTACGAACCAAGGATGAATCGCGAATGATATCGGTATATATGCGGGACATGAGAGGAGGAAGACTTGATATGTATCTTTCTCGATCAATTTTTCAAATGGGCTATTCATGTGTGCGTGATCTTGCTCCCAGGATCTCATAGAGAGCAGCAATGCTCATCGGGAAAAGAACTATGAAGCATATAAACTCTTCAAGCGGAAATCGTACGCCAAAAAGCGACATTATTCCTAGATATTGATTTCCCGGGAATGACCACATGCCGAATTTCAAGGCGAGGATCTCATACAGCAAGGCGAATGGAAAACAACAAAGGCCCAAAAAGAGAAATGTGGACAGTAACCGCGGATGTTTCCATGCTCCTACTAAAAGAAGAATAAGCGAGAGAGGACACAGTACCCAGAAATATGCGTATTGAAGAAGGAGAGCTTCCGGGTGGAAGAAATAAAAAAAGAGGAAGAAGACGATAAATAGGAAGGAAACGCTGGCCAGTATCCAGCTTCTCGGATTTCCCGCCCTCTCTTTTTTATGAGACTTTAAGATGTACTCATACAAGAGAGCAATTAGGTATATCGAAAAGAAAGAGAATACTATGTCTTCAAGCGGAATCAATCCGATCAGCTTGAAGGGGAATATAGTGGAAACAAGCCAGACGTTATTGACAATAAGCCAAGCGTCGATCACAAGCGGAATTCCAATGAAAGCCAAGGAAAAAAGCGCCGCACTTTTCGTTTTTTTAGGAATGGCAAAGGATGCGAATATGGAGGGAATGATAAGAAAGATGAAAATCGAGATGAGATACATAGACATTCCTAAATTCTAATATAGCCTATATAGTAGCATTTTTGGACGAAAGCAGAAAGTGCAATTGTTCATATGTTTTATTTTCTTATCAGTCATGGCGTGACTTTATTGCTGAATTTCTTACTATCCATAAGAATGGTCTGGGAAATTAATGAACACATACTCGAGCATTCGGGTCAAGCCCGGGTAAAAGATCGATATGCTTCTTCAGTAATTCCATCTCGCTCCGCGGCATTTTTAATATCCTCCCAGCGAGGAGAGTAGTTCTTGATAATATAGTTTTTATATCCCTTGCCAATAGTGTCGATAGTACGGAACTTTTTCCATGCACCGAGCAGTTCCTCCGCGAATTCGTTGTTGCAGGCAAATACGGTTATTCTTCTTTCTACGGAAAACCTGAATGTGAGATCGACTAAGTATCTTAGGCTGAATATTAAGAATTTTGATCTGGACATGGTTTCGTAATCTACGATGTGGGCAAGTTCATGCCCGAACCACGCTAAAATATCATTATCCGACAGCATGGAAAACAGATCCACTCTCTTGAGGTTTACGTTCACGGTATATTTTCTTTTTCTGTGAAATAGGGAAGCGAGCTTCACCGATGCTTGCATGGTGAAGAATAGGCTCTTGGTGAAGGTTAATTCAATATCAGTATGTTCAAGCTCCTTGTAGCGAGCTTTCGCTTCTTGGAATATCCGAGTAAATTGGTTTTTGTCTCTTGTCATAATTAATTCTGATCTTAAACAATAAAGCAGAGTTCTTATTTCCAACCCCCGTAAGACTATTCTAGCACTTTTTGAGGTGTCTTACCGAGGCAGGTGAGTCAGGATATTATTCACATAGTATCAAGATATTCTATAACTCCTCGGTTAAGTAATCCTTTTGGATCAACTCTTTTCTTGATCTCATTCCACTGCCCAATAGCCTTCTTGCCAAACTGTTGCTCAACTTGAGCTTTGGTTAGTTGATGCCATCCATAGAGATATCGTTTACCTCCCATAGAGTAACAGAATGCTGTCAATTCGTTAATGAATGCCTCGGCATTTTTCATTCGCTCGTATGGTACAGCGAGCCAGCAACCAATACCGGCAATAACATCTTCGGACGGCAGATCGAGAGATAAAGGAAATGAAAATTCAGACGCACTTGGATTGCTCTTCAGTAAAAATCCTACTGCTTCAAAACGGACCCGAAGCGGCATGGCCTGAATTTTTTCAACAATACCGAAATCATTCAAATGATAGAAACGAAGTAATTCATGCGTTCGATCCAGAAATAAACGCAAGTATTTTAGCGGAATGCCATAATCACTCCATGGATGACACAATCCGTCACCTTCATCTTGGAGTGTAAAACTTTCGGGTGTATGATAGACCGCATCATGTTTTGAAATAGTGCCAGGACCGCTTAGCGCGATAAACGGATGCCGAAAAAGTACACCGTGCCGATATTTTGCCCTGACTGCCTTTTGAAAATTTGAAATCTCTTGGGTTTCAGCAAGACCCAAAATTGCATGCGCAGGGAATATTATCAAAGGAAATGGACGAACTATTGCGCGTCCAAAACCAAAGATAATACCTGTAAACCTTTTATCGTGTGCCGCATGGGCGAGGGTCTGTGCCATAGAACTTCTATTTCGCCGCACAATAGTCGTGGTAGCTACTTGCGACATCCTTTTTTCAACTACCAATGTCGCTTCAGCAATAACACCGATTCGTCCAAATCCGCCGAGGCTGTAACGAAATAGGTCGGGATTTTCCTCCTTGCTACAGGAAATGATTTTTCCTTCCATGGTGACGAGCGTAATTCTTTTCACATAGTTCCATAGTCCACCTGCTCGTGCGGAATAATTTCCAATTCCACCAACGGCAATGGTTCCCGTCACATGTATCAATTGCCCTGGATTATCAGGGAATACAGGTGTACAATATTCAGGGAATTTGATTGTCTTGAATAAATTGTTCCAACTCACTCCTGCCCCAACCGTAACTTCCATAGCAGTCTTATCAAAATTACTCCATATCATATCAGCAAGTATGATTTGAGTTCCGTCAGTAAGCGTCTGTCCATTCACTGAATGCCCGGTATTTTTCACTGTAACAGGAACGCCTTGTTCATTCAGTGAATTAAGAATTTTTGCAAGTTCGTCGATTGTTTGAGGACGAAAAATCCGAGTAGGTGTTTTAGAAAAAATATTTCCAAAATCTGTCGTTTCAACTCTTTGTTTTTTTGGATTATCTTCCATGTTACTTATCATAAACTAATAAGGGTATTAAAGCTGCTCGGGTTTGCCGATATTACTGTTTTATGTTCTACATGCGGACCGTGTGCGTTCAATACCCACGCTCTTAACCCTTGTAAGGGTATTCTAGCAACTTTGAGGCGTTTCGTGAGTCGCTAATTTTCTAAAGCTTTTTTGTCACTCTTTGATAATTCATGTCCGTATAATTCAGGAGCTTGAATTATTTTTTTTCTGACATCTAATTTGTAATCTGAAGCCCATTCTTCTGGAAACGAGTAGTGAGCAGCAGGGTGTATACCTATATCGTCTCCAGATTTGTAGACAAAAAACATATACCCTTCATGTTTAGCTCCCAAGTAATCAGCCATATTGCCATGGGCATTTTCATGACTTAGGAATGAATCTGCCTGTTCTGGTAAGAATTTTAATTTTTCGAGAATATATCTGAATTCAGCTAATGTTTTACACTCTATTTTACAAGGAGTAAGCTCGTTTATGATACTTTTCAGTTGTTCGCTGTCCTTTCCGCTTTTCCTTAGTTCGATGATTTGAGTGGTTAACACTTTCAATTTATCAAAATCGATAGCATGTATGACGGCTTGCTCGATATGAGAATCAAGTTCATTGAAGATATTTTTATTAGAATTTTCTATATTTACTTTTTCCATATATATCATTTTAACTTAAATATCACTATTTAGATACTCAAGTCATGCCGATACTAGATGCTTACTGCGGGGCGGGTAAGTTTGGAATATATAAATGACTTGTGTGTTCGTATTAAATTTTTTATAATATGTCATATATGGAAAATTTCCCACAACTTGGACCGTCTCTTCCTGAATCCAAGGATGCTGCCAAGAAGAAAAATCCTAAGAAAAATTTGCTGCAAAAAACACTCTTGACAGCGGCATTTACAGCTAGTGGATTATTTGCGGGCAAAGAGGCTGTAGGGCAAAATCCCGAGTCGACGCCAGAGACCAAAAAGAAAATGGAGATTTCAAGTTTTCAGAAATTTAAAGACTACATTGCTTCCCAAAAAATTGAAACTTTTGATGATTTCAAAGAGGCGGTAGAAAAGCATCCATATATAGTTGAGTCTATAAACAATGACAAATTTTGGAAATCTCCATATGGTATAGAAACAGACTCATCAATCGTATTTAATGTGGAAAAATATTTAGGACGATACGATATCTATTTTTTTATAAAGGATGGATTGCTCGATCAGCCTGCGGTTACTTCCTTCCTTATGAAAAATACATTTAAAGATGGTTCATTTGACATTAAAACTGAGAAAGATTTACGAGCGCGAATAAAGAAAGAACTCAAGAAAAACGGGGACCTTGGTGGAGAAGCAATTTATGTATGCCATCGAGATTTTATTCGATATTTACGGTGGGTAAAACAGGTTAAAGATAGTACAATAAAATCTCTTTGGGATTTTTTTAAAAATTCAAAAACAGCTTCTTATTCCTCAGGGCAATAGTGTATTAGATATATTCACTATTCTCTTATCATAAACTCTTTATTGATTTGTATTTTAGGAAAAATTTCTTTTGATATATCCTAGGTTGTTAGTTAAGTCAGACTTATCTAGTTCCAGTTTTTACGAAGACGGAGAGAATTTCGATCACAAGTCTTTTTCTGCTGAAAAAGCTCACGACCCCGCCTCGGCCCGTCGGTCTCCGGCTTTATTGCTTTATCAAGCAATAACCTTACAGGATCAGTACACCTTTTCCATTCGTGAGTACACTCATATGGAAAAGGTTTTCGAATCTCTCACGCACGAGGTGCAGACCTCGTGCTCGCCTCTGCATAACAAAAATGGCCCTCTAAGGCTCATATTTTGTATATGCGGCCAGTATGGTACGCAGTTGGAACTGCATTGTTGGGAAATAAGGGTAAATAACAATCAAATTGCAATTCGGACAAAATAAAACTCGGAATCCTCAATTGCCATTATTTTGTGTTTCCCACTTGCAGGAATAATTATTACATCTTCTGACTTATACTCTGATATTTCATCTTCCCAGTGAAATTCACCTTCTCCTTTAAGAACAATACAGAGTTCGTCGTGACCAGCATGATTATGCCAATCCCAAGTTTTTCCTTTTTCAAGAAATCCTTTTGTTAAAGCATCGAGATTGTTTGTTTCTACATCTTCTGATGTTGCGAGTGTTTTTCGTGAATCAGGAAGATCATGCGTTCCTTCTAAAGGAATGTCGTTAATATTGATAACCTTAAATTTTTTCATGGTTTGATTATATCAAAGTTCCAAAGTATTAATAGTGAGACTATGAGTACATGTTTCGAATCTTACAGATTCTGTACACCTTTTGTATCGTACTCGCTCCGCTCCGTGCGATATACTCAAGGTCTTCGAATCTCACACGCAAAACACTAAAGTGTTTTGCTCGCCTCCGCAAATGCAAAAATCGCAAACAGAATTCTGTTTGCGATTTTTGCATTTGCGGAGGCGGTGAGATTCGAACTCACGGACCGCGTAAACGGTCTCTTGTTTTCAAGACAAGTGCCTTCAACCACTCAGCCACACCTCCGTAATTTTATTATATTTTATTGAACAAAAACTTTATTCTTTCTCTTCCTTTCCCTGACTTAAGGAATTTTTCCTCATTTTGAGCATCGATTTTTCTTTGGAATGCTTCATAATAAATTAATTCCCATGGACCATTCCTACTTGTAAAATCTGATTTACCAGAATTATGTTCTAATAATCTTCTCTTTAGATCATTAGTAAATCCTTTATATAATTTAGCATTCTTTTTACTTTTTAAAATGTACACATAATACATATTATTGTATTAGCTAGCCCCCGCCCAAGGCGGGTCAGCCTTGGGCTGAACACCTCACATATTTTATTAAATTTTTGTTTTCAACGACTTTTTTATGTCCTGCGGCGTCTTTTTGGCGATATAAAAGATGTAAATGATATCAAGAATTGCCAATGTGTTCAGAAGCACAAGAGCGATGAACCACCGCTTGTGACTCATCCGCGCTGCCGTCCACAATGCATACGCTTTCCATGGAAGGACCCACAAAAGCGCTACGCCGATAACCCATGGATTATTTAAAGCCTCGAGTTGCATAGGGCTCATAATAGCAGAAATACCTTTTTATCGCAATTATGCTAGGCTTATATATATGCGTTATCTCGGCATCGATTATGGCACGAAAAGAGTGGGAATCGCTCTTTCGGATGAGGGCGGGGAGATCGCTTTCCCCAAGGCGATCCTTAAGAATGATATGGCTCTTATCGGTGGGATCAAATCGATTGTGGAAGGGGAGTCTGTTGCGGCCATCGTTCTTGGCGAATCCACAGATCTCTCGGGAACTCCGAACAAGATCATGGGAAGCATCGAGGAATTCAAGCGCAATCTCGAGGCGGAATTCGGACTGCCTATCTATCTTCAAAAGGAATTTATGACCACGATCGAGGCACGGGGGAGAGCAGGCAAGGAAGTTATGAACGCACGAAAGACAACGAAAGGGGAGCAAAACCCTGCCGATGCAAAGGCAGCGGCACTCATACTGCAGAGGTATTTGGATAAGAAGAATAATTAATATGAAGACACCTAATTTATGCTCATTATGTGATCGTGAGAAATGAGTATAAACAGGAATAAATATATGAACTCGGAAGCGAAAAATTGTCAGAATTGTAAAAAAAACTTTACTATCGAGCCGGAAGATTTTTCATTTTATGAAAAGATAAAAGTTCCGCCGCCTTTATGGTGCCCCGATTGCCGGAATGAGCGGCGGATGCTTTATCGCAATTTTAAGACGCTCTATAAAAGAAATTCTGATCTGTCAGGAGAACCAATGATCTCAATGTATGCCCCCGATGCGCCATATACGGTCTATGAGAGCGCGGAGTGGTGGAGCGATTCGTGGGACGCGATTTCATACGGGATGGATGTCGATTTTTCACGGCTGTTCTTCAACGAGCTCAACGAACTTTTCAAAAAAGTTCCCCGAACCGCCCTTGTCCGGATTAACTGTGTAAACTCGGATTATGTAAATATGGCCATAGGAAGCACGAATTGCTATTTATGCTTCGGCTGTGTCGAAAACGAAGATTGCGACTACGGGCATATTATTTGGAATTCCCGAGATACTATCGATAATCTGTATCTTTTTAAATCGGAATCATGTTATGAATGCATAGATTGTCTTTCTTCAAATAAGCTTTTTTATTCGCAGGAATGCGAGGGATGTGCTGACAGCATTGGTCTCTTCGATTGCAGAAGCTGCACGGACTGCATCGGCTGTGTAGGTCTGATCGGCAAATCATATCATGTCTTCAACCAGCAAGTGGACAAGGAAACATATAAACAGATCAAAAACGAAATGATGCCGCTTACTCCGGAAAAGATCTCTATCATTCTCGCAAAACGGGAAGAGTTGCGGAGAAACCTGCCCCAGCGGTCTTTTTTCGGATCTCATAATAATGATGTCTCAGGGAATCACATCTATAATTCCCATAATATACATCATAGTTTCGATATAAAAGGAGGGGAGGATTCAAAATATGTGTACACCGTCCGCAATGCCGTCGATACATACGACGGGTCTTTTTCTGTTACTCTTGATTCATGCTATGAAGCGCTTAATTGTGTGGGCAAAAATATTTATTTCTCCCATCTATGCATAGATAGCCATGATATTATGTACAGCGATTCTTGTTTTAATTGCCACGAGCTTTTCGGCTGTTTCGGCTTGCGTAACAAATCATACTGCATCTTGAACAAGCAATACTCTAAAGATGAATATTATGAATTGCGGGATAAGCTTATCGAGTTTCTTTCTCAAAAGGGGGAGTTCGGATCTTTCTTCCCGACTTTCATGAGCCCATTCGCCTATAACGAATCTATCGTCAATGAATATGTAGAGCGGAGTGAGGAAGAAGCTCTTGAGTTCGGTTCTCAATGGAAGCACGATATCCCCTCTACTATGGGACAGGGAACAATGGAATGGAACGCATTACCGGAAAATCCGGAAGAATATGATGAATCTCTCACAACAGAAATTTTTACATGCGAAGCCTGCGAGAAAAATTACCGCCTTATCCCCCGGGAGATCGCTTTTTATCGGAGGATGGGGATTGTTATCCCGCGTGAGTGTTTCAATTGCCGTCATGCAAAACGAATGCACGCACGGTTTCCGCGCACATTATATGATGGCGTTTGTGCACATTGCGGAACGGTGATAAGAACCCCATATGACAAAGATAAGCAATCCCTCTATCACCTTTTCTGCGAGCACTGTTATCAGCAGGAAGTCGTATAATTTTTATGTCTGAAAGCAAAACACCGCAATTCGATGCACTCCTCGACGAGATTCTCCAAGACCTTGTCCCGTATACTCGGGAATGTGTGTGGAAAGATAAGCATGAGCATTGCGAAAAAACTTTTACTATAACGAACGAAGATATTGAATTCCTCCGTCTGCTACGGGTCCCGCCGCCGGGGTATTGTCCAACGTGCAGAAGGATTCGGCGAGTTTGTTTTATGGGAAGTAATAGATTTTTTAAGAGACCATGTAATGCACCCGGCCATACTGAGATGATGATTTCTATTTTACCTGAAGAATGTCCTTTTCCAGTCTATGACTACCTCTATTTTATTTCTGATGAATTTGATCCATTCTCCTTTGGTATTGAATGGCAGAAGGGAACAAGCCCTATAGAGACTCTCTTGTCCCTTCGCAGAGTATTTCCAATGCCATCATTCCTTAATCGTGACTCCCTTAGTCTCAATAGCGATTATTCAAACGGAGGAAGAGACTTAAAAAATGGCTACTATGCTTTTGGTTGCTTTAACTCGGAAAATGTGTGGTATTCTAATCTTATAAATAAAAGTAAGGATGTGATGGACTCCCGTGATATCAGCCATTCAGAATTTGTCTACGGAAGCCTTGCAAGCGACTACCTCTACAAATCATCATTTATATATTTTTCGAGTCATGTTACAGAGAGTATGTTTTTGTTCGATTGCAGGAATTGCGATTATTGTTTCGGATGCGTTAATCTGCGTAATAAGAAATATCATCTCTATAATGAGCAAGTAACGAAAGAGGATTATGAATTATTTATTAAAAATCTTTATCCGCTTTCTCGAAATGCTATCCGAGAATATGAGAAAAAATTTTGGGAACTCGTACGATCACGCCCCATGAATGCTCCAAGGATTCTCGGATCGGAGAATGTATCAGGTGTCTGTATTTTAAATTCCCGCAATGTGTTTGATGTTATTGAAGCACGTAATTCGGAGCACTTGCGCCATTGCGATGGCGCTCTTTCGCATAAAGATTCCATGGATATATTATTTTCGGGAGGAAATTCCAGCATGCTCTACGGAGCAATAAATGTCGGTTCGCAAGCCTCCCATGTAAAATTTTCAGTTTCCGACAAGTTCTGTACTGATTCTGAATTCATCTTTAATTCCAAAAATCTTTCTCATTGTTTTATGTGTTTTGGTTTACAAAATAAATCATATTGTATTTTAAATAAACAATATGAGCCCGAAGAGTATTTTGATCGCGTCGATGAAATAAAATTTGAAATGCTTAAACGAGGAGAGTATGCCGACGGAGTCGATTTCAAGTTTTCTGCTCAACCCTATAATTTCTCAAGCGGGCAGAGTACTTATCCGCTTGCCGATAAAGAGATTCTGGAATTTGGCAGCTATATAGCCAATGACCCAGAAACAAATGTCGGCGATATGCCCGTTATTGAATCGGATAATGTTCCCCAAACGATAGAGGAAACGACTGATGATGTTCTAAAGATAGCGATACTGTGTGAAAATACTAATCGCCCGTTTAGAATTACAGTGTCCGAACTTGCGTTCTATAGAAGTATGAAGCTGCCATTACCCACCATCCATCCTTCTCCGCGCATGCGGGCTTTTGCAGACCTTAAACCAACTGCCAAAAAATACAAAGCAGTTTGCGCAAAATGCCAGAAAGAAATGGATTCCATGTCCGATCGTAAAAAAGACTTCATTCTTTACTGCGAAAAGTGCTACCAGCAGGAAGTGGTATAAATAATAATCAGGAGGATTTCTTATAAAAATTGCATATTCATGTTATAAGTAAGATATGGCAGAAGACTACGTCACATACGAAGAATTCAAGAAAATGGATATTCGGATCGGCACGATCAGGGACATTGAGCCTGTCCCAGAAACCGACAAGCTCCTGCGGTGCCAGATTGATTTTGGCGAGAAAAACGAAAATGGGGAAGTTGCATTGCGGCAAATCATCTCCGGGATCCGCGAATACTACCCCGAGTATGAAAAGCTCATCGGCAAGCAGGTGCTCTATATCGTTAATCTCGAGCCACGGACTATAAAAGGCATCGAAAGCAACGGAATGCTCATGGCTGTCGACGGGAAGGATGATAAACCGGTATTTCTCATTCCTGAGGCTCCAGTTGAGTCGGGAACAAAAGTGCGGTAACACTCTATGCTTGACCCCATTACAATCATAGAAGCTGTCGGGCTAACAGGCATATTCTTGATTGTCTTTGCCGAGTCGGGATTATTCTTCGGATTTTTTCTTCCCGGAGATACTCTTCTTTTTTCTGCCGGTCTTTTCGCATCGCAGGGATTTTTCCCGATCGAGATCCTGATTGTCGGATGCATTATCGCCGCAATTGCAGGCGATAGCGTAGGATACTGGATAGGAAAGAAAATGGGCCGGCGGCTATTCGAACGTGAGGCGTCGTTTTTTTTCAACAAAAAAAGGATTGCGGATGCGGAACGTTTTTATGCCAAGTATGGAGCGGCAACTATAATCCTCGCGCGGTTCATTCCCGTTATTCGGACATTCGCACCGATCGTGGCAGGTGCCGCCCGCATGAAATACAGGACATTCATCCTCAACAATGTCATCGGCGGCATCATATGGGCCGTCGGCGTGCCTCTCCTCGGATATTATTTCGGCTCGTTGATCCCAAACCCTGACAGATTCATCCTCCCCGTCATTATCTTTGTCTTATGCGTTTCTTTTTTGCCCTTTTTCATTAAAATCGCTTTTCATGTGATCAAGCGCCGCCGCTGATATCTTTTATCGGCATTCAAAGTAGCGTATAATAAAGCAGTAATGAAAGATTTTTTCAATCGCTATTTCTCCGCACCGTCGTACCTTGCAATGAATTCATGCGCCCTTGAGATTTCCGATTCATCGATCGCATATGCGGAGATTCGATCGACGCCTCACGGCCCGCGGCTCTCTCGATTCGGCCGGATAAAACTGCCTCACGGAGCGGTGGTCGCAGGGAAGATCGAGAATGAAAAGATTCTTGTAAAAATTATTTCCAATCTAGCCCGCAAGGAGAAGATCCGCTTTGTCCGCCTCGTGATTCTCGAAGGGAATGGGGAACTCTTTACCCTTACTCTGCCTCACATGGATAGAAAAGACATCCCTGATGCCCTTTCCCGCACGGTTGTCGGTTGGAATTCTTTTGAGCCGGGTGCTGTCGCCTTTTATTATCGGATTGTTTCCGCTTTAGATACAGGCATGATCATTGAAGTGCTCGCTGTCCCAATCGGCATAATAAAAAGCTATTTATCCGTGTGCGACAAGGCAGGACTTATGCCCATCTCGTTCGAATTCGGCGCTGAGGCTCGTGCCCGCGCTGTTGTCCCGGATAATGACTCGCGTCCGGTCATGATCGTCTCCATCGGCGAAAGGGGAACTCAGATCTCGATTGCAGAAAAGGGGCATGTTTTTTCCGCGACCTATCTTGATATCGGCGGAGCGACCTTGAGCGCCATGATCGCTCGCGCATTCTCCATCACTTTCGAGGAGGCAGAAACCATCAGGCGATCTCATGCTGTCGGCAGTTCCGCCATGGCTGATGATGTTTTTCAAGCCATAACGGATGGCCTCGCGGTCCTCGGGGATGAAATTATCAGGCGTTCGATCGACTGGCAGACAAGCGGCATGAAGCGCCGGCCTATCAGTCGGATAGTTGTTTCGGGTACCGATGGAAATCTCTCAGGTCTTGCGGAATATCTTGAACGAAAAGTAAAGATAAAAACGCGCTCTGCCGATATTTGGATCTCTCTGCCTGCCAAGGATTCTTCCGTTCCTGATATCCCGTTTGAAGAATCCTTGGGATATGCGACAGTCGTCGGTCTTGCTCGTGGCTATTCTCCGCATTCTTCTGCATTCAACATAGTGCCCGAAAATAGAAAAAGAAGGGTGCGACTCGAATATCGCATAAGAATAGCAAGCACGGTTTTGTCTTGTTTGGCTCTCGTCGGCGCGGTTGCGATAGTATCCATGCTACCGTCATATTTTTATTCTATATCGAAAGCCCGGCTCGCCGAAGCGAAACTCGAGGCATTCAACAGGACATATTCCGAAATCGCGCGCGCCGAGTACGATGAGAAGATCGCCGACAGTAACGCGAAGCTTGAATTGCTTTCCCGGTACGGAGAGCGAGCGAGCATAACTGCTGCAATTTATGATCCTATTCTCTCGCGTCGTGCCGAGGGCGTCGATATCTCCCGTATCTCCTCTTTCAAGAACGAAAGCGGGAACGAGATCGACATTTCCGGTACTGCAGGCACTCAGGCGGCGCTCCGCTCATTTAAGGAAAAGCTCGCCGTATATCCGCATTTTTCAGAGTCAGGTGCCGCTATCTTCGATCCTCTGAAAAAATCCGCAATAGATTTTACTATCAGAATGAAAATGAAATAATATGCGTAAAAATTATACAACTTTTATATTGCTCCTTTCGATCATGGCGGCCCTTGTGTCGGTCGGCACAGGTCTTTTCTTCTTTCGGATCATTCGGCATACGAACGAGCATACAAGCAATGTTCTTTATACGCTGGAAATGAAAATGGAAGAAAGAGAGAAAAGCGGCATCGACAGCGAAGCGATTGGCCACTTGGAGGAAATTCACGGAAAGATAAATGCCTATTTTATAAATCCTCTGTATGCCGACTCGTTCGCTGATTCTTTGGAAAATATCGGTGTGCAGGGAGATGCGACGGTGTCTGTCAAACAGATTAGACTATCGCCGGAAGATCCGAACCTGATGCTTATGGATATATCTTTAGAAGGGTCGTTTGCGAATGTGATGAATGCGATCTCCCGCCTTGAAAATATGCCGTATCAGATTCATATCCATTCATCGGACCTTAATCGGCAGGAATCGCTTTCAGAAAATAAATCTGCAAAGGCCCCGTCATGGAGAGCTGACATATCGTTAAGCGTCCTAGCATCGTCATCATAATATGAATATTCTATCTGCCAATAAAAAAATAGTTATTGAAAATTCCATGGGTACAATCAACAACCCCCATGTTCATTGGAGATATATTCGATGTAGAATGTTCATTCTTATACTCCTTCTTATTGCAGCGAGTTTTTATTTTCTCGATAAAATAAAAAAAGAAGAGATATTCCAAGTTACTCCCCAAAAGCAAGCTCCGCAAGCCATCCTAAACGAGGATCTCCTTAATGAAGTGATGAAGTCTTTTGATAAAAAAGCTCAAAAAGAAGCAGAACTGAAAATAAAATCTAAGGAGTTCGCGGATCCGAGTTTATAGGCATTGTTTTGAATAGGTGTAAAATATGATAGGATGTGAATCGTTCGTAAATATGCCCCTGTAGTTTAATGGATAAAACTGCGGACTTCTAAGCCGTCGATCGAGGTTCGATTCCTCGCAGGGGCACAATAAAAGAACGCCTGAAGGCGTCTTTTTATTGTGCCCCTGAATAACACAACTACTTGTGTTGTGTCGAGGAATCGAAAGACTTTTCGTTATCTCGATTTTAATCGGGACCGAAAAGTACCTGCGACTGTAAGGTGAGATTCCTCACAGGGACACAAATTGTGAAAAACAGGCAAACTGCTTTGCCTGTGGACAATTTATGCGGGCGCAGGCATAATTTTTGAGTACAAAAATTATCGAGCCGGGGTTGCGAATACTTACATAGAAAGCGCAGAATTATATGTAAGTGTTCGCGATCACGGGTTTTTTAAAAATTAAAAAACAGATCCTACCCATGTAAAAGGTGACGGGCCTGCGAGCTTTTTCAGCAGAAAAAGACTCATGACAGATTCCTCGCAGAGGTACTATTATAGTGGTCACACATAATCCCTCGCCGTCGCATCGGGATTTGCGCGATCCTTACAGGATCAGTATACCTTTTGGATACTTTGCATCGTTTCTCACAAAGATATCTCAAAAGATCTTGCGCTCGGCTTCCTCTCCCGAGCTCACCCGCCTCGCGATGCCCGCGTGCTTGCGGCATATCGTTCCGACTCGCACAAACGCAAAAGAGTACCGCCGGGTACTCTTTTGGAATTCACGTTTGTGCGCGATGCAAGACTCGAACTTGCGACCTTTCCGGTGTAAACGGATTGCTCTACCAACTGAGCTAATCGCGCATTGTTTTTGATACAAATCGAATAATATCATATTTTCAGTATATTTCAATTGCGTGATAAAATAGCCTTATGCCTATAAAAATCCTCTTTGAAGACAAAAATGTCCTTGTGATCGACAAGCCTTCAGGCATATCTGTCCACTCTGATTCGAAGAATAGAGAGGAGAAAACAGTCGCAAGCTTCATTCTTGAAAATTATCCGGCTCTTAAAAACGTCGGCGAGCCTATGGAAGTTCTGATTGCTTCGGGCCAAAAAATGAAGATCCCGCGTCCGGGAATCGTCCACCGTCTGGATCGCGAGACATCGGGAGCGCTTGTAATTGCCAAGAATCAGAAGACATACTTATCTCTTAAGGAACAGTTTCAGAATCATACGATCAAGAAAATGTATCGTGCATTCGTCTACGGATTCGTGCCCGATCCGAAAGCATCCCTTGGGACAGGGAAAAGGGGAATCGTCGATGTGCCGATCGGCCGCAGTCCGAAGGACATCCGCATGTGGACAGCGGGCCGCGGCGCCCGCGAGCCTCTGCGTGATGCTGTTACCCAATACAATGTTCTTAATCGATTCACGGATAATGGAGAGGAAAAGACCACTGTCGATCATCAGTTTTCATATATCGAGGCATATCCGAAGACCGGGCGAACTCATCAGATCCGGGTCCATATGCGCTATATCAATCATCCGGTTGTTTCAGATCCTTTGTATCGCGGAGCAAAGGAATACGCCCTCGGCATGAAGCGCCTTGCGCTTCATGCATATTCCCTTACGTTTCGCCTGCCAAGCGGGGAGCTCAAGACAGTCGAATCGCCCCTTCCGGCTGATTTTAAAAAGGCATTAAAGATATATAAGATCCAAGATTCAAAGAAATAATTATAAAAGGTACAAGGCAAGACCTTGTATGAAACCGCTTTGGCATGTAAGGTTAAAATAATAAAAGAATTCTGAAATCCACGTCCTCGTACAAGGTCTTGCCTTGTACTGCAGGTTCTATGATAATTCTTGCTTTAAATAGGCATATATGATAAAGTATGCGCTATGGAAATGACGAAATCTCAATTCACGACAGTTGATATGAAAGCCCGCAAAGCCCTTGATTTTAAGGCAGGGGACACTGTTCGTGTCTGGAATAAAATTCAGGAAAAAGGAAAGACCCGCCTCCAGGCATTCGAAGGCCTTGTCTTGTCTCGCAAGCATGGCACTGAGTCAGGAGCGACATTCACGATCCGCAAAGTCGCATCGGGTGTTGGCGTCGAGCGTATTTTCCCTCTTTTCTCTCCGAACGTCGACAAGATCGAAGTTCTCCGAAAATCAAAGACCCGCCGCAGCAAGCTCTACTACATACGAACGAAAGCCGTCAAAGAAGTGAAGAAGCGACTCAAGAGCGTCACACTTTCGAAAGACGAGGCAGACAGCGAACCTGAAGTAAAATCAGAAGAATAGATCAAAGCCCTCCGACCTAATCGTCGGAGGGCTTTGTGTTTGGAGTCAAATTAAATCAATTGGTATACGCTATATCTTTGAGGTTTTAGGAAACTTTTAAAATCTGATATTTATAATTGAATAATGGGGAAAAGGGGACCAAAGCCAAAGAAAATTATTGATGTAACATGGAGATCGAATTTAGCTTATGCGATAGGATTACTGGCTACAGATGGATGCTTATCTAAAGATGGTCTACTGATCGATTTGACTTCCAAAGACACAGAACAGCTGCTGAATTTTTCAAAATGTCTGGGGATTTATCTTCCTATAAGTAGGAAATGGAATAGCACGGGAGATGAATGTTCGAGAATCCAATTTAAAAATAGAATTTTTTATGATTTTCTTTTATCCATTGGATTAACTCCTAGAAAATCATTAACGATGGGCAAACTAGATATTCCGGATGAATATTTTTTTGATTTTTTAAGAGGAAGTTTTGATGGAGATGGGTGTTTTTATTCATATTGGGATCCTCGCTGGAGATCCAGTCATATGTTTTATATTCAATTCGTTTCGGCAAGTGAAAAGCATATTTTGTGGTTGCAAGATGAAATAAAAAGGAAAATTGGAATAAGTGGCCATATCGTACAAGATGGTCAAAAAATTATTTTTCAGCTAAAATATGCGAAAAAAGAAGCTCTAGTAATTATCAAGAAAATGTATTACAATCCAAGTGTTATTTGCTTATTTCGAAAGAAGCTTAAAATACAAAAAGCTTTGAAAATAGAGATAAAGCAACAGAAGAAATACAAATAATGCGCAGGTGGAGAAACGGTAGACTCGCTACCTTGAGGTGGTAGTGCTCGCAAGGGCGTGGAGGTTCAAATCCTCTTCTGCGCACAACGAAAAAGACTCCATATTATGGATTCTTTTCTATGTCTTTAATTGGGTTGGAGTCTTTAAAACTCCAAATACTTTCTCGTTATATAAAAATCTTTTTTGAATTTTGCTCTCCATGCTCTGGATTCTTTTTTTGATCGAACAAATATCATTTTTGCAGGATCTTTTCTGTTGCAGAGTTTATAGAGTTCTTCTTTGTTTTCTGGCGTAATCTTTTTATATTTTTGAAAAAATATCTCGAGATCATTGCTGAATCTCTTGCTAACCGATACCTTAAAGATAAAGTCACCAAGGACGTTTATGTATTCAGTATTCTTTATCCCGTAATTAGTTCCTGTATTTATTTGAATGTATTCGCTGCTCCACTCCTTTTTGAATATTTTATCAAGCTCCGTATTTCCACCGATTGAAAATAATACGAGCTTGCCGTCTTCACGGAAGCGGTTTAGAAAAAACGATTCTGATTCAGTGCGAGTATGTATGAGCCACTCATGAGGATGATACACTAGAATAGGGATCAATGGATTATGATATTCAAAAATCATATCATATATGTGCGCCCAGTAGATCCCCATTAAATTAGGATTCTTGAATTTATAGCTGATCTTATCGCCTTCTTCGAATGAAAGAATATTGTCTGCATCTATGGCACTATTGCTCTCAATGTGTTTTTTACCGAAGCGGTTGATCTTCTGAAGCCAATGTCTGTTTAGTTGATAGATTTTATGATGTTTGATGATAACCTCGTCTTTTAGCAGGGAACGCAGGGTCCTGTAAAATGTTTCTTTTGAAATAC
>JAZKIP010000004.1:106535-118943 GCA_040384805.1 Patescibacteria group bacterium
CAGGGCCGATTTCTTCTTTTGTATGAAGTAGTTCAACAATATATTCTTCTATTTTTTTATGTCTACTTTGTGAGAACAGCATACTTCTAGTATACAAAAAGTGTCAAAAAATGCCACTAATATAACAAAAGACAGTAAAAAATTTATTTTGTCAAGTAATAATGATATTTTGCTTTTAAATCTTAATAAAGAGATTTTTAAAAATCAAATAAAATGAAAAGAGAAAATACCAAAGAAACTACCCATCTTTTATTGTCTAAGTGCAAACTGCTTAATATCCCAGCATGTGAAGGGGGTATTATGAAATCCTTGCGATTTTCAAAGTTTATCAAACCGTGGGCGTTGGCGGGTAATGATTCGCATGATGGTTATCGAGACTTTGAATATCAAGGGCTGGTAAGCACTCAGCCGAGGACGCGGGTTACGAAACCGGAATTATGGCTCGTTAAAAAAGGAGGCGGATCTTTCCATGAAATTTTTGCATCTTTTAGAAAAAGTCTATTGGGGGATTGCCCGCTTGTTTGGAAATCCCAATTGCAGATTGAGATATTTTGCGAACAAAACGTCGGATTGCTTAAGAAATATTATCAAGGTGTTTACTTCTTAGTATCCCGATGCGCAAGTGATGACTTATATGTTGTGCATGTTGAACAGAATTCAAATCGAAAAAAATTCGATCCTCGCTTCAGCACATACTCCATTAACTTTGGAGGAGGGCTTAGCGAAAGAAATCATGGAGTGAAAATGGAGTTTCACTGCTTTATTGTGCCGACAAGCTGGAGAAAAATTGCAAAAAACAAATAGTAAGAACATTAAAAATGAGACCCGATAGTTTTGTCGGGTCTTTTATATATCCAGACCCTCTCTACGTTTTTCTTTTTCTCCTGTATACTATTGTTATGAACAAAGTTATCTTTGCCGGGGGATGCTTCTGGTGCGTCGAGCATGATCTTCATGAAGCGGAAGGCGTTTTATCTGTAACATCCGGATACAGCGGCGGAACGACGCCGAATCCGACATACGATAATCACGGCGATTACAGGGAAGCAGTCGAAGTGGAATATAATCCGAGCAAGACGTCGTTTACAAAACTTGCCCAATTTTTCCTCGAGCATATTGATCCGACGGATGAGGGCGGGCAGTTCGCCGATAGGGGCGCAAGCTACAGGTCCGCTATTTTCTATGCGACTGAAGAGGAAAAAGAAATTGCGGAGAATTTTCTGGCAGAGCTTGATGCAAGCCATATCTATGAAAAGCCTATGACGGTTGAAATTCTAAAAGCCGGACAATTCTACAAAGCCGAAGAGTATCATCAGAATTATGCCGAAAAGAATCCCGATCATTATGCTTCGTATAGAAAGGGTTCCGGCCGCGAGGATTTTATCAATCGCACATGCGCTATCCGAGAGGAGAAGCATATTGCGTGGTCCGATACAGGATCGAAAAATAAATAATACTATGATTCTCATCATTTCATTCATCGCGCAGTGCCTCCTCGTTCTCATTCTTTTGACCGTTCTTATTTTGTTTTTTATCTGGATGATTACATCTTTCCGGGCAAAGGTTCCCTTTGTGCCGGTCCCGACTTCCATTCTCCCCGCTATTGAAGAAGCTCTCGGAGTGAAAGAGGGAAGCGTGCTCTATGATCTTGGCTGCGGCGACGGGCGAATTCTTTTTTTTATCGCGCTATCAGCGCCGAATGCAAGATATGTCGGCATTGAGAACAGTCCGTTTCCTCTTATCTTGGCCCGCGTCCGTGCGTGGTGGCATCGGAAATTCCATACGGGCGATATCGCGATTCTCAATCAAGACTTCTTTACGCGCGACTTGTCCGATGCGACGCATATTTTTACCTATTTGTATCCGAATGTCATGGACGATCTTCTCCCGAAGCTCGACAGGGAATTAAAACCGGGCACCCGGCTTGTTTCTGCGACATTCGCGTTTACCCAAAAGCGTCCCTCCCGAGAAATTGATCTTCATCGCTCCAAATACAAGCTTGCGCGCAAGCTCTATGTTTATGAATTTTAATAGAGATGATATACTTGATGCATGATAAATGATGAATTGATCGCCTATATTCAGGCGCAAATCAGAAAAAATATTTCAAACGACATTATCCGCGGGCGATTACAAGGCGCGGGCTGGAGAACCGAGGATATCGACGAAGCTTTTCGCAAGATTATGCCACCCCCGCCCCTTTCGCCTGTTACTCCTCCTGCTCCCGTTCTTCCTGCCACTTCACCTATTGCTCCTTCTTCGACGGATTCTCGTTCCTCCGTTTCTCCTCTTGCTTCTGTTGAAAAATCTGATCCATACCGAGAAAAACCAGTAACAACGCCCGATGTGTCCGCAAAGCCCTCTTCTGCAGAAGGTCCCAAAGTATGGACTCCTTCGCTCGTTAAGCCGGTTGATATCGAGAAAGACAAAGACGTGTTTCCTCCGACGCAACAACCTGTCTTATCAGCAAGTCCGATTCAACCTTCCGTAGCCGCATCTCTGCCTGCTACACCTCTAGCGCCAATACAAAACGCAAATCCAGTAATAGGAGAAGAGCCCAAAAGCCCTATCTCAGCCGCGTCTTCATCAGAGCTTGATTCTGTCATCATACACGAAGACCTTACTTCCGATTTTTCTCTAAAACCTTCTCCGGAAAATTCCGTTGCCCCGGTTCTCCCTCTTTCTTCTCAGACAGCGCCTGTGATGTCGCAGGGGATATCATCATCTCCCGGATTAGCGCAAAACGCGCTCTTGTCTTCATACGCCCAAGACATGAATAATGCGGCTGTAATTGCAGAGTATCCGACGCATCCTAAGCGCCGCGTGTGGAAATTCCTGATCATACTTCTTATTTGTGCGTGTGTCGTCGGAGCAGGGGTTTTCGCATACAGGGAAGGATATATAAATATTTCCTCATTCATACGAAAAGATCCTACAGAGCTTTTACTGCAAAAGTCCGCAGCGTTTGAGGCATATGCGTCTTACAAGACTCATACGAGCGCCGTTGTCTCGTTTCCTGTATTCTCAAGCATCACAACAGGCCTCACAAGCGGTGAAACCGTTACCTCGAACGAAATGGATTCAGTCTCCATTGAAACAAACGGATCTGTTGCTCGCACAGGCGCAGGTACCTCGTTTGAATATTCAGGCGTGGTCGCAAGTTCCTTGTATCCTGACGATATCCCGATCAGCGCCCGATCTGACGGATCGATGTTCTTCGTGACAATCCCTGATCTTGCGCCAATGCTCGGAAAGAACGCTCCCGGCCAAAGTACGGTATCTCTCTCGTCCGAGCAGGTTCCCGCTCTCGTTGCGGAATTGCCTGCCGCCATCGGAGAAAAAATAAAATATGTAGATCTCTACAAAGCGCTTTCGGCTTTTGATATTCTTTCCTCCGATATTTCATCCTCGGAAGCGTTTAAAGGATTAGTAAGCACTATGACAGTCGGAGAGAGAGGTACTGAGACCGTCAATGGCGCTCTCTCATACCGCTATGAACTGAGTGCTGATCGGGCAGCTTTCAAAGCATTCCTCTCGGATGTCGTTGACTCTTTTACGTATGATATGACAGAGGCGGAGAGAGCCGCTCTTGATAGGAGCATAGGGTCCGCAGCCCTTGACCATTTTGAAGTGTGGGTGAGCAAAGATACGAATGCTCTTGTTGGATACAGGATTGCCCTCTCTCTTCCTCTGTCACAGGTCATCGGCCTTGAAGATAGCGGTATCGCCGGAAGCCGCGTCAGTTTTGATTGGAAGACGGCATACTCTGACTTTAATATCCCTGTTATCATCTCAACTCCTATCGATGCTATGGGTCCGACCGAATATATCAAGCGCATTCATGATATGAAGATAGAAGACGCTGTCTCATCGTTCCCTCAAGCAGCCTTCGGTCTGCGCAATGTGATCGGAACATTCGGCAAAAGCTCAAATCCCACAGGCAGCTGCACTGCTTCCGCTTCAGGATCGCTTTTCTCGCCGCTCGGCCATACTCCAAAAGCGGCAAGCCATGTTGCGACCATCGCAGCGACAATGAACACTCTTCTTGCAAGCACTGAAGGCCGCGGATCATGCTATTCTACTCCGGCTGCATGGGCATTCTCATTTCCACTTGCGACAAATGAGGCATTATTCTATTGTGCCGACAGCGCGGGCGCATTGTTAACGACACAGAATCCTCTCAATGGAACAGTCTGCAAATAACATCCATATCTTTTTGATAAATATCATGAGTCTGCTTGGTTTATGCGGATTTCTGTTGGCTCTCTATATCTACCGGAAGAAAAAAGGAAAAAAGAAGCTTGTCTGCCCCTTGCGCTCTGATTGCGATACGGTCATTCATTCGGATTATTCGAGGATCGCGGGCATTCCGATCGAGGTTCTTGGCATGACCTACTACGCTTTTACAGGCATCGTTTACAGCGCTCTTTTTATCTTCGGCTTCTGGTCGCATACGATCGGCCTTGTCCTTCTCGGCATCGCCTCATGTTCCGCTCTTTTTTCTCTTTATCTGGTCAGTCTTCAAATATTCGTCATTAAGCACTGGTGCGCATGGTGCATGACGTCAGCTCTCATCTCTCTCCTTATTCTTTTGGCCTCATATCTCCATTTCTCCTTGTTTTAAAACTCTGGATTTAAAGCTTATTTTCTGGTATAACAAGAGAACGTCCGGGATTTCCTCGGGCGATATACTATGGTGCCTATAGTGTAATGGTTAGCACTAGAGTTTGTGGAACTCTCAGTTCGGGTTCAAATCCCGGTAGGCACCCCATGTAAAAAACCGTCCTTGTGGCGGTTTTTTACATGGGGTGCCTAAGCGAATAAACTGCTTTATTCGCGTCCGGGATTTGAAAGACTTTTCTGTATTTTGGTTACAAAATCAGAAAAGTACCCGCGACCGTAGGGCGAAAATCCCGGTATTAAAAAAGGTGTACTGATCTTGTAAGGATCAAATCCGCGAAAGGAATTCCGACAGGCGCAGACTAAGAAAGCTTTGACACTTCAGTTTTTGTGTTATTATATAAATATATGAAAATGAACATGAACATGGAACAACCCCCTCGGAAAGATAATAGTAGCAAGGAACAACTTCCTCAAAAGAAGAATGGTTTTGCTGGCAAGGCAAAAGCGGTCCTGCTTGGCACTCTTGCCTTGGGTTTGTCACACGAGATGCAGGCTTCTTCCAATCCTGAAGATTCGACCAAAAACAAACAACCGGCTGCAGCCGCTTCCTTTAACGGCGCAAAGGCCCTGGAAGCCAAAACTGGGAAAAGTTCTGAAAAGATAGAAATGCAATTCGCCAATTACTTCACAACTGACAAAGCTGAAATCTCTCAGGAAAATTCGAATAAAATAGCTGCATTGCTTATCGAGTATATAGGCAATATAAACAAAGACAACATAGACCAATTTTTGGCTTCCAATCTCAGATTAAGAGCAAGCTCTGATCCCAGACCTACGAACTCATATCCGGGAGGGAATTCCGAGCTTACCAAAAGGAGAGCCGAGGAAGCTCACAAAGTAATAAAAGGGATTCTCGGTAAAATTGATTTTTCAAAATCCGGACTGACTGTGGAAGATATACATAAAATCATAGAGAAATTCAAAAATATCGAATCTGATATCCCCGAGGGAGGGGTAATTGATTATCATGAGGTCGCAAGCGAAGCGGAGTGGCAAGAAGCACAGTCGAATGAGACAAAAAAGCTCGAGATATACCAGAAAATGCGTTTCGTAAATCTGGTGGTATCCTCTCTTCCCATCGAGAAGGAAACCCCGAAAATAAGCCTCGAAACGGGCGGGGGCTTTAATACCGATAAATTTTCAGAAGGATATATGCTTATCGATGGAAGTCCCTCGACAGCGAAGCACTTGAAAAAGTTTAGAAAATTTACGCTTAAAGCGACAAAACTCGATATCCCCATGAAAGTAATTGAATTTACGGATACGGCGGATCACGTGTATGAAGCGAAAGATCTCAGAGAAGCTGCGGAAATTATCAATAATCTGCCAATTATAACAAAAGTAACAGAATTAGCTCTTGATGTTGGAATCAAAGAGCTGGAAAAGAAAGAGGACCAGAAGCCGGCTTTCGCCTTCTTTGGCACTGACGAATTACTGCAGAATATCTCGAAAGAGAAGCTGGACAAGCTTGAGAACATAGGTAACCGAAAGAACATACAGTTTTTGTTTCTCGTCATGCTCGATGAAAAGGAGCTGGTATTGAACCTCGACGGCGTCAGGGCGGCATTTAATCAGAAGTACGAAAAAATGGAACGAGAAAAAGATATTGAACTGACAAAAATAGGGATCGGGAATTTCGAAAAAGAAATAAACTGGTGCAATAAAGAAATCTCAAAGGGTGAAAAGAACACCAAAGAGATAAAAGAATTAAAAAGTAGAATCAAGGCTGCTGAAGACAATATTGTAATTTTTAAAAAGCGATTAAAGAATTTTGAGAGTATTGATGTCGATAATCTTGCTGATTTTGCGATCAGAGAAACGCCTGATGTGAAATATTTCGATACCCAGCCTGATTATTCTCAAACTCCCAACACGTATCATATGGACGGATCAGGTATTGCCAAGAATCAATAATGCAGCATCTATCTGGGAAGTGAAAACGTGATCTTACATTATGAATCCGGAAACCAAAAACTGCCAGAACTGCAAAAACTCATTCATTATTGAGCCAGAAGATTTTGATTTTTATGCAAAAATGCAAGTTCCGCCGCCGACATTCTGCCCGGATTGCCGGCTGAAGCGGCGCCTTTATCACTACAATAAGCGTTCTCTCTATAAACGAAAGTGCGGATTGTGCTCGAAGGAGACTTTCACAATGTATCATCCTGATGAGCCAATCACTGTGTATTGCAACACGTGCTGGTGGGGCGATGAGTGGGATGCCTTGCGATATGCCCGTGATATCGATTTCTCCCGGCCGATTTTCGGGCAAATGAAAGAAATGCTTCACGAAGTGCCATGGATGGCTCTCGGGGTGGAAGAGCCGACAATGGTTAACAGTCCTTATTGCAACGGGGCGGGGCGTCTTAAAAATGCATATCTGGTTTTTTATGCAGATATCGTTGAAGATTCATATTATTGCGATACTGTCGCATATCTTAAAAACTGCTTTGACTGTTACATGGCCTATGAAAGCGAGCAGTGCTTTGAATGCGTCAACATCCGAAAATGCTACCGCGCTTTTTACTCCAGAGACTGCGAAGATTCATATGATATTTATTTCTCCAAAAATCTGGTTGGCTGTTCAAACTGCTTCGGATGTACTAATTTACGCAAGAAACAATATTGTATTTATAACGAACAATACTCCAAAGAAGATTATGAGGCAAAGATCAGTAATCTTATGGCTTCAGCCTATAATGATATAGGAGCAATACTCGAACAAACCGAAGAAAACTCCTATCAGTATCCGCAAAAATATATGCACGGGAAGCAAAATATCGACGTTACGGGAGATTATGTCCTTCATTCGAAAAATTCAAAAACCATCTACCAGTCTAACGGAGTTGAGGACTCTAAATACTGTTTTCTCTGCTATCTCGGCCCGGTGAAAGATTGCTATGATTATTCATTCTATGGTGAGAATGCAATTGAAGTCTACGAAACGATAAAGAGCGGTACGAATCTCAATCATGTCTTTTTCTCAAACGGCTGTTTCCCTGAAGGCCGCTCGCTTGAGTATTGTCATTATTGCGTCGGTTCGCATGATCTTTTTGGCTGCATCGGCCTCCGCAATAAGGAATACTGTATCTTTAATAAGCAGTACGGGAAAGATGAGTATTTCGCTTTACGCGAAGAAATCATAAAGCATATGAACGATGTGCCATATATGACTCCAAGCGGTTTTGAATATAAATATGGAGAATTTTTCCCGTCAGAATTTTCTCCTTTTGCATATAATGAATCAATCGCGCAGGAAGTATTCCCGGAGAATAAAGCACAGGCAATAGCGAAAGGCTACCGATGGCGGGAGAAAGACAATAAAGAATATAAAATTACTATTTTAAATAAAGATATTCCTAAAGAGAGCGGAGATGTCACAGAATCAATTCTCGACGATATTATTGAATGTTCGCACGTTTCTGATTCCTGCACTAATGCATTTAAAATAATTCCGGAAGAGCTAAACTTCTACAAGCAGATGGGTCTTCCTTTGCCTACGCATTGCCCCAATTGCCGTCACGAACTTCGTCTGAAACAAAGAAACCCGATGAAACTCTGGCATCGCTCGTGTATGTGTGAAAAGGCAGGTCATAGTCATGACGGCGTATGCTCTAACGAATTTGAGACGTCATATGCGTCCGACAGGCCCGAGATAGTTTACTGTGAGAAGTGCTATCAACAAGAAGTTAGTTAAATTGCCTCACATACAGTTCACCCGTAGAGAACTCCAACCAGATATTTGAACTTGATTTTAAAATTGATACACTTAAGTTCATTTTGACTTTATATTTTTGATATTGTAGAATTCGATAATATGAAGGAAAGTTTCGGCCTAGAGAAGACTATTCGAAAAGAAGCTAGTCCTTTGCCGGCTACCGATTGTCTTGAAAAAGAACATGCACTTTTTAGTGTATATAAAGGCAAAGCTAAAACTATATTAAAGACATTTGCCCTCTTCACTGCTCTCCATGTTGCTGTAGCAACAGAGGCACAAAATGTTCCTGATTCCTCTTCAAAAGAAAAGATTGAAAATATTAAGGAAATTTACGAGCGCGATAAGGCAGAATTTCTAGACAGTGTTTCAAGTTATATGGACACCGATCGTGACAGCATAGTGCCCTTAATACTGACTGCTTCAAAAGAAGAACCTTTGACATTTCTCCGCAATGCTCATTATTTCAAAACACTGGAGAATTTCAATTTTGCCGAAGAAGTTTTGAAGGCAGCCAAAGAATGCCCCCTCGGTTTCATGGAGAATGCGGAGCAGTTTGTAGATGTTCCGGGGATTAATGTACAGGAAATTATTATTAACGCTGCTCAAAAAGAGCCGAGAGATTTCTTGCGTCATGCTGACCATGTAAAAAATCTTCTTCCGTCTGCAACATGGCAAGAATTGACTGAAAATGGATTTGCGGCAAAACCTGACTTGTTTGAAGAGTTTAAAAATATTTTAAACCAGCTTCCTGAACCGAAAAGTACCCTTGTTCAAGCACTCAAGAGGCTTCCTAGCGCAAACGCACTTCCTCTGCTTAATTCCGTATTGAAAAATAATTTATCGGAAGATGAGATTAGTAAAATAATCAGCGATGATGACACTTTCTTTAAAGAATTAATAAAAATTAAATCAGACACGAATCATATATTGCCTGATCAGGTTGATCTTGCTCTTAAGAGCTTTTGCCAAGGCAAAGTTTCGACGATAGATCAGTTGCACGAACTTCCTGATCCTGTTCGTTTCAAATCAATAGAGAATGCGACTCCCGAAGAAATGTATCTAATGATGGTGTACTCCAGTGCGGATATCTTTACGAGTTCTTTTAACGGTCTTTTTGACCGTATGATTAAAAAAATGAAGAATGAAAATATAAGCGGTAGCGCACTTCTGCAGAAAGTGAGAAATAACCGTTTTAAGATATTTGTCAAAGAATGCACCAGTTTTAAGCGATTGAATGATTTCTTGGCTACGATGGAAGAAAATGATGCCAGTCAGCTACTAGTTAATATGTTAAAAGATATTGAAAAAACAAGCGACAAAGTCGATCAAGCTATAGTGGTGGCAGACATCTTTGGCGACACAAAAGACAAAAAGCTGCTGCAATTGCTTGAAGAAGAAATTAAAATCCAATATGAGAGAGTTTCTTCATTGCCGGACTCAATACAAGAGAATGTCAATCTCTATGGACTAATAGCTAGCATCTATGCGAAGAACCCGCATGCGCATCATGAGTGGTTTCAAGGAATAGCAGAAAAATATAAGTTAAAAGAAAGTAATATGATAGAATCGAAGGATTTGTTCAATAAGAATAATATAAATATCCAACACTATTTCTTTTATAAGGATATTGACGGAGAATCGTCATTCCAAAATTTTCTTCATCAATATGAAAACGATCCTGACTGGAATATAGAGAAGAAGGAATCGTATATAGTGATTAAATCTTCAAAAGGCGGAAGAAGTATGGAAATTTATGCCAATTATCCTACTAGAGCTTATAAGGGTCAGGAGGCAATTCAGGATATCCTTACTCAAAGGAATCTTGATGTAAATGTCGTAGTACATCGCGGACATAGTTATCATGTTGACGAGACTTATGATGCTATGACAAAGAATCCCCGCATTATATCACTTGGTGCCTGCGGCGGAAACAAATACCAAGAGATGCTCATAAAACGCTCTTCTTCTGTGAACATTCTTTCGACGAAGGGTACAGGGACAAGAGCTATTAATGATTATATGTATAAAGAACTAAATACTCTTATTTTGTCAGGGGAAAATATAGTTTGGTCGGAGTTCTGGGAAAAAATGAAACAGAAATTTAAAAATAATAAAGATTTTGCATATTACAGTTCTCCAGACCAGGATTATGGCCAGACACTTCTGAAAACATTTTATGAAAATTCCGCTGTAGAGAAAAAAACAGCACATTATTATGAAGGTGTTATCCCTGCATATTAAATATGATTAATCAATTAAAAGCATTGTTTGATGCAAAATCAAATCTAACTTCGCACGAGCGGAGAGATTTTCTTGAAATCCTATCGCATTTCCATGAGATTCATTTAGGGCGGTTACTCAGTCTTTTTACACAAAGACCCGAATGGATCGGGGCAGCGTTTGGTAATTATAAGAAAAAGAAAATGCTTGCTCTGACTGATATTGCAGGCTGGGAAAAGATGATCGCTGAAGAGAAGAAAATCCTGGAGAATCTGCCTTACTCTATGCATTTATCAGATTCTGAATCAGATTATGCATAATTGGCTTGCTATACTTCACTTATGGAAATAAAAGGCACAATTGCGGTAATTACGGGCGGAAGCCGGGGGTTTGGCAAAGCCCTGGCTGAGGCATTTAAGCGGCAGGGCGCCGTAGTGATTATTTCAAGCGACGAGCAGGAAAATCTGAAAAACGCAGCCGAAGAACTGGGAGTTGATCTTTTCCGTGCGGATGTAGCTTCATATGAAGAAGTGAAAAAGCTTGCCGACTATGCGGTCGAAAAATACGGAAAGATAGACGTATGGATAAACAACGCCGGGATCCAGATTGCCCCGAGTCCTGCAGACGAAGTGGATATACAAGAACTCCATCGCCTTTTTAATATCAATTTTTTTGGGTACTTTTACGGATGCAAAGCAGCACTATCTTATTTTAAGACGCACAATAACGGAACGATCATAAATATC
Organism: Patescibacteria group bacterium; assembly: GCA_040384805.1. Classification (GTDB taxonomy): domain Bacteria; phylum Patescibacteriota; class Minisyncoccia; order Phycocordibacterales; family UBA9973; genus UBA8515. Next base: position 117,903 of record JAZKIP010000004.1, read on the forward strand.
AACTCAACAGCTGGCCTTGATGGAAAGCCGGGCATATCCGCATATGCATCCTCGAAATTTGCCATTAAAGGATTGACTGAATCGATTCGCAAAGAAACAGAAAATACGGATATAAAAATATACGGGATATTCCCGGGCGGCATGCAGACTGACATCTATAAGGAAAAACAGCCGGACGATCTTAATGATTATATGAAAGTTGAATATGTCGTTGAAAAGGTTATAGCAAATCTGAAGTTAGGTAATCCGGAAATAGATTTCATAATAAAAAGATCAATCAAGTAATTTTATGGAACAAAGCCATTTAAAATTCAAGAATATCGTCATAGAAAATTGCTCACGGAAAGATTTCCGCTTTCGCGAGTGGATGGCTGAATATCATCTTGAAATTGTTGAGCGAATCGCTCTCGAACTCTGTGATATTTATACGGAGGCGAACAGAGATATTGTGCAGGCACTTGTGTGGTTCCATGATTTCGGAAAGCCAATTGATGAAGAGAATGAAAGACCAATTACACTTGAAGAGGGCCCAAAAGCGATGCGCCAATGTGGATACCCGCAAGAATTCATAGATAAAATAATTCAATACTGGCAGTTAATGGAAAAGAAAAATGAAATAGATATAAAAACTACTCCCATAGAAGTGCAGATAATATCTTCTGCCGATGGGGCATCGCATTTCACCGGTGTATTCTATTCGAATTATTTCGGGAATGGCCATGATTTCAATACAACACAAGAACGCCTGAAAGAAAAAATTGAAAAGGATTGGCATAAGAAAATCGCCTTGCCGGAAGTACGGAAAGCTTTTCAGGCTCGATATGACAGGGCCCGTGAACTATATGGGGAATTCCCGAATAAATTTATAAACCCAAATTGATATAATATGACCAAATACATCTTAGTGGGAGGATATGTGCAAAAAGCAGAGGATGAAGGCAAAGGATTTTGCGAAGAGTTAGTTAAAGATATTAAAAAGAAACCGGTGAAAATCCTTGACTGTATGTTATCCATTGACGATCCTGATGACGTTATCTCATC
>JAZKIP010000004.1:118953-168553 GCA_040384805.1 Patescibacteria group bacterium
CATGGCAGGAATGCATTGAAAAGGACTCAATCTTCTTTTCAAAATTTATAAAAGATTTCGAGCTTGAACTCGCACTGCCTGAAAAATTCACAGAACAGGTGATGAAATCGGATGTTGTCTATCTGCGAGGGGGCCATACTCAGCAATTATTTAGACTATTGAGTCTCGATACTGATTGGATTTCAGAACTTGACGGAAAAATTTTGGCTGGAACTTCTGCCGGAGCTGAAGTTATTGCTTCCTATTATCATGTACTAAGCACCAATAGGACGGGCGAAGGATTCGGCCTCGTGCCTATTAAGGTTATCCCTCACTGGAAATCTGATTATTTTGATGATACAAAGCAAGATATTGACTGGAAGAAGGCTCTCAAAGAATTAAAAGAATACAAGGAAGATCTTCCCATATATACTCTTGTTGAAGGGCAGTTCGAAGTTTTCCATGATAAATAGTATTGCGATAATAGGGGATAGCAAGATTCCTGTTTGAACTCGTTAATGATACTATAAAGATAGGCCGATATTATTATCTTTTAAGGTCTTAAAATATGGAAAATCAAACAAATAATGTTCCCGCGCAGCCGCAAGGTTCATCGGGAGCAAATACAGTATTACTTGTCCTCATTATCGTTATCCTTGTCGGCTTCGGCTGGTGGTGGTACAGCCACGGATCTCGCAGGCAGGCTCCGGCGAATGAGAATCCGAGTATAAATGTCGATGTGAATCTTCCGGCAGGCGACACAGGTTCCCGCGGAGACACAGCCCCGGCTGAATAGACCTCCTTTCATATCAAAAATACGAAAATCGGCGAGATCTCGCCGATTTTCGTATTTTTGATATACTTTATTCATGCTCAAAGGGTTCAAACAATTCATTCTGAGGGGAAATGTCATTGATCTGGCAGTCGGCGTTGTTATCGGTGCTGCATTCAACGGAGTTGTGAATTCTTTAGTAAAGGATATTATTACGCCCTTTATAAGCGCTATTGCGCAGGTGCCGGACTTCGGCACTCTTTCTTTTACTATCAACGGCACTGCGTTCATGTATGGAGCGTTCATCAATTCCCTCATATCATTCCTTCTTGTGGCCGCCACTGTGTATTTCTTTGTCATGACGCCGCTCAATGCTCTTGTCGCTCGCATGCGCAATCAGAAGCCTCTTGATCCGACGACGAAGAAATGCCCGGAATGCCTAAGCGAGATCCCTATCGACGCAACGCGCTGCGCTCATTGTGGGATTAAAGTTGCATAAATAGTATTATGGATAAGAGATTCATACTCCCCAAAGGAATACTCGTACTGCTTTGTCTTGCGGTTGTTCTTAATATTGTCCGCATTGTCGTATTTGAAACCTACTCATTCGTCTATATATTGTGGAATATATTTCTTGCGATCATTCCTTTTGCGATAAGTTCGATTCTTTTGTGGTACGTTAAGAATAAGAAGCCGATGAAGATACTTCTTATTATCGGTGGAATATGCTGGCTTTTATTTTTCCCAAATGCACCATATATTGTTACCGATATCATTCATGTTAATCGGGGATACGCCATCCGGGCTCTCTATGATTCGTTTCTGCTTTTCAGTTCGGCATGGGCGGGACTCCTGCTCGGACTGCATTCTCTTTCCCATATAGAAAAGATCATCCGCATGAAATATTCGCAGGGCAAGACGGAAGCAATGATGATCGCCATCCTGCTTCTCTCAAGTTTCGGCATTTATCTGGGGAGATTCCTTCGTTTCAATACATGGGATGTGATCGCCGATCCCTTGTCTCTCGGTCATAGGATAATAACGATCGTAGCATATCCTCATTTGCACGGGATCGTTTTCGCTCATGTGACCCTGTTCTTCGGCTTTATTTATCTGTCCTATAAAGCATGGAAATATGAAAGAAAAGATCTTACGCTATAACCTGCCCTGCATGAATTGCTTTCTTTGATTTGAGGAAGAAGTAGATGATGATGACTGATGTAACCAGAGGGGAGACATAAGCGGGTATATGAACACCGAACCCGTGAGAAACCATGATTGCCCCCAATGCGAAGATCGAATACATGGCGCCGTTCTTCAGGTACTTGTATCTCTTGATCCGATCAATGTTGCTTATTGTCAGCTTTCGGAGAACGAATGCACCGATACCGTTACCAACCAAGATAAGCGGGATCGAAAGAGTGAATGCGAATGCCCCGAGAACTCCGTCGATCGAGAATGTCGCATCAATGACTTCGAGGTATAGGATTTTCGAAACATCGCTCATGCCGCTCTTGTTCTCCAAAAGCTTCTGCTCGCCCTTCTCTGCGTTCTCCTTAAATCCATGGGTAATGAAGAATGCGGTCGAGCCGATTACCGCTCCGAATGCCATCATCACATTTATCTTCAGCGCATACCAAACAACAACCGAAAGAATAATCGAGACGATCGCATAAAACCAGACACTGTGTCGCTGGAAGAAAACCTCACCACGAAGACCGATATTCTTCGTTTCAAGAAAAAGCCAGTGAAAAAAGAGGAAAACAAGGAAGATACCACCTCCCATCAATAGGATCGGAGATGCTGTTTCAATCGCCTGATGAACGCTTGGATCGTTTGAGAACGTTGCGGTGAATGCTCCGATGGGGCCGAGGCTCGGGATCGTCGCCCAGATGATGATCCACGGAAGGAGACCGCGGACAAGGAAGACGGCGATAAAGAAGCCCCACACAAGGAACCAGCGGCGTGCCTTCTGTTTCATCGTACTTAAGACTTCAGCATTGATAACTGCGTTGTCGATACTTGAGACGATCTCGAAGAGACACAAACCTAAGATTGTCACTATCATCATTCCTATTTCCATATAGACTATAGTATACATATTTTGGTCTCTTTATGATAGAGTTTAGGCATGTTGAAAAATAAGACGATCGTTACGATCTTTTTCACGATCTTTATCGATCTTCTGGGGTTCGGGATTCTTATTCCGATCCTTCCCGAACTTTTTGCGGACCCCCACTCTGAATTTTTCCTCTTGCCGGGTTCTGTCGGAATCCAGACGGGGTATCTGCTTCTCGGGCTTCTTGTTGCCTCGTATCCTCTGGGGCAATTCATCTCGACTCCGATCCTTGGACAGCTCTCGGATAAATACGGCCGCAAGAAAATCCTTGCGATATCTCTTTTTGGAACTTCGATTTCATATATTATTTTTGCAATTGGTATCATGATCGGCAATATCCCGCTTCTATTCGCTGCCCGGTTCTTTGATGGTCTCACAGGCGGCAACATCGCAGTCGCCCAGGCCATGATTGCCGATGTGAGCAAGCCTGAGAATCGGGCGCGGAATTTCGGCATGATGGGAGCGGCTTTTGGTCTTGGGTTTATCTTCGGCCCGTATATCGGAGGCAGGCTTTCGGATCCGAATACGGTATCGTGGTTTACAGCCGCAACGCCTTTTTATTTCGCGGGGATACTCGCATTTCTCAATATGCTTTCGGTTACATTTCTTCTTTCCGAGACAAACAAGAATCTCCAGAAGACGAAGATCACCTGGACCAAATCACTTTCCAATATCGCAAGCGCCTACCGGATGAAGGGGATCAATATTCTTTTTCTTACCAATTTTCTTTTTTACGGAGGATTCGGATTTTTTACAACCTTCTTCGGGGTATTTCTAATAAATAAGTTTAATTTTTCCCAGGGCAATATCGGGGATTTCTTTGCCTATATAGGACTCTGGAGCATTTTTACTCAAGCGATCGTCACCCGATTCGTTGCCAAGAGATTCCCCGAGGCGAAAGTTCTCCGGATGACCCTTTTCGGCGCGGCTCTCATGATCCTTGCGTATTTCCTTCCGGAAAAGTCCTGGCAGATGTATCTTATCCCGCCGATCGGAGGCATCATGAGCGGTCTTGCCATGACCAACCTGACAAGCCTGCTTTCACGATCAGCTCCCGCAAATATTCAGGGCGAAATCCTCGGCATCAATGCTTCCGTTCAGGCTCTTGCCCAGGCGATACCGGCAATATTGTCCGGATTTGTTGCGGCAACTCTTTCGCCCCAGTCTCCGATTATCATTGCCGCTATTATCATGGCTTTCGGAGCCCTTGCATTCCGCATGTTGTATAAACCGGCCTCTTAGATATACTATATATAGTATGAATCCCGACTCCCGCACCTGTCCCGCCTCCGCTCTCGCTTCGGACGGGCAGGCAGAATTATATGATAACTGAAACGGAAAATAGAATATGCCAAAATTGCAAACAGGATTTTATCATCGAAGCCGACGATTTCGCTTTTTATGGCAAAATCAATGTACCTGCACCGACGTTTTGTCCGGAATGCAGATTTGTGAGAAGAATGTGTTGGCGAAACGAAAGAAGCTTGCATAAAAGATTATGCTCTTTATGTGCAAAAAGTATTATTTCTACATATAGAGAAGGTGTTATGTTCCCAGTCTATTGCAAAGAATGCTGGTACGGAGATCAATGGGATCCGAGAGCATATGGTCATGACTATGATTTTGATAAAACATTCTTTGAACAATACAAAGAGCTTTCGAGTAAAGTGCCGAGACTTGCTCTCTGGCAGAGAAATGTCGTTGATTCGGAATTTTCTAATTTAATCGGAGAATGTAAAAACGTATACATGTCCGTTTCCGTAGTGCTTCAATCAGAAGATGTATATTACTCAAAGGGGGTAGATAGTTCGCGGGGCATTGTTAGCAGTTACAATGTTGTAGATTGTGATCAGTGTTTTGAGAATATGGAGGGAGAGAAAAATTACAACAGTCAGTATCTAACGCTTTCTCGAAACTGTATCGACTCATATTATCTTTTTGACTGTGTTAATTGCTCCCATTGCTTCATGTGTTCCAATCTGCGCAATAAGGAATTTTGTATACGAAACAAGCAATATACCAAAGAAGAATATTTTAATAGATTGACTGAGATGCATTTGGAAAGCAATCTCCAGAGGAAAATACTTATTTCAGAATTCGATGATATTCAGGTTGCGGCTATCCATAGATTTGCCCATGTGATTCGCTCGGTTGATTCAACTGGCAATAATCTTTTAAATGTGAAAAATTGCATCAACTGCTTTGATATTCACGATGCTGAGAATGGCAAGAATTGTTATAGAGCTTTTTTATTTAAAGATAATATGGATGCTGATTATGCCGGCAAGTCGGAATTGATGTATGAATATACAACAGGAGCGAAGGATGATTATAATGTAAAATTTTCTTATTCAGCAATGGATAATATTAGAAACGCAGAATATACGGAATCTTGCATATCGTCATCGGATATTTTCGGGTGCATCAGTTTTAAAAACGGGCAATACGCAATTCTTAATAAAACCTATTCCAAAGAAGAATTTATATCTCTTCGACAAAAGATCATAGATCAGATGATGGAAATGCCGTATAGTGATGCAGGTGGCAGGATATATTCATATGGAGAATTTTTTCCTTTTGAACTTTCCCCATTTGCATATAATGAGACACCAGCGCAGGATTTCGTACCTTTAACCAAAGAACAAGCTTTACGTAAAGCTATTCCATGGAGAGATTTCGAGATAAAATTTTTTAATATAACTGTTGAGCATCAAAATATACCTGACGATATATTATCTGTTGATCAGAATATTTTAAATGAAGTTCTGGGTTGCAGTCATGAAGGCAATTGCAATCATCAGTGCGCGACTGCATTTCGTATAACGCCATTCGAACTGCAATTTTATAAAAAAAATAAAATTCCGCTACCTACAGAATGCGCCAATTGCAGATTTTACGCCCGCTTTAATAAAACTCTTCCTCTTAAACTTTGGCACCGCTCGTGTATGTGTGATCTTTCGAATCATTCCCATGAAGAAATATGCCCAAATGAATTTGAAACTCCTTATTCTCCCGATCGGCTCGAAAAAGTGTATTGCGAATCCTGTTATCAGAAAGAAGTGCTATAGTTATGTATATGAATCCGGAAACCAAACAATGCGGGAATTGTCAGAAAGATTTCACAATAGAAGCCGACGATTTCGCCTTTTATGACAAGATCAAGGTCCCTCCGCCGACGTGGTGTTTTGAGTGCCGACAGCAGCGCAGATATGCGTGGCGCAATGAGCGTACATTATATAGAAGAAATTGCGATCTTTGCTCTAAGAGCATGGTAACTATCTATTCTCCCGAGAAGCCGTACAAAGTGTATTGCCAATCATGCTGGTGGGGCGATGAATGGGATACTGAATCATACGGAACAGAATTTGATTTTTCCCGTTCTTTCTCGGAACAATTTTCCGAATTGCAGCATAGAGTGCCTCGCATGGCGCTTTTAAGTAAAAATAGTGTTAATTCAGAATATGCGAACCATAGCGGCGATAATAAGAATGTTTATTTCGGTTTCTCGTGTTTCGGGGATGAAAACGTATCCTATAGTACGTGGACTATGCAATCCCGGGACTGTATGGATTGCAGCTTGATTTATGAGAAAGGGGAACGTCTCTATGAATGCATCGATTGCAGATCGTCATTTCATTGCCAATATTGCATTTTAGTGAGTGGATCGACAGACTGCTACTACTGTTACGATGTAAATAATTCAAGCAATTGTTTTTTATCGTCGAATCTCCGCAATCAACATTACGTCTTTATGAATCAGAAATATTCTAGGGAAGAATATTTAGAAAAAATCAAAGAATTTGATCTTGCGTCGCATGCGGTACGCCGCGCATTGTTCGAAGAATTCAGACGCATGGTAGAATATCACGCTATTCATAAATACATGATAGGCGAGCGGAATGTATCATCTTTCGGCAATATGCTTTTTGGATGCAAAAATGTTACTCATTCGTTTGAAGTAGATAAAGGCGAGGACTGCACATATGTCTACGGCACTCTTGATCTTAAAGATTGCATGGATCTTTACCATGTCGGATTCAAAACAGAACTCTGTTATGAGTGCCAAGGCAGCACACGATTATATAATTGCCAATTTTGCCACATGTGCTACGACGATTCGCATCTGATGTATTGCGATTCATGCCAGAATAGTCAGAATCTTTTCGGCAGCGTCTCTGTGAAAAAAGGAGAATATATGATCTTCAATAAAAAATATTCGAAAGAGGAGTATTATGAATTGAAAGATAAGATCATTGAACATATGAAGACAACCGGCGAGCATGGAGAATTCTTTTCGCCTGCGATCGCTCCGGTTTATTTCAATGAAACACGAGCATCGATCTATATGCCGCTTTCAAAAGAAGAAGTACTCTCCCGCGGTTGGCAGTGGGAGGATAAAATCCCAGGTATATTCGGGAAAGGAACGATCAATATGGAAGCCGTACCTGATCGGATCGATGACATAGGCGATGAGTTCAAATCGCATATATATACCTGCGGTATATGCACGAAAAATTACAATATTACAGCAGAAGAATTTGCGTTTTATAAGAGAGAAATCATTCCATTGCCGCGGAATTGTCCTGACTGTAGAGAAAAATCCAGAATCGCACAGCGACCACTGCGTAAATCGTGGCACCGTACCTGCATGTGCGATAAAAAGACTCATGTTCACGCTGAAAGCCCTTGTTCCAATGAGTTTGAGACGTCATATGCTCCCGACCGACCGGAAAAGGTCTATTGCGAGTCGTGCTATCAGGCTGAAGTCCTCTAAAATTTTAAAAGTGTGGATAAAAGCGAACGAAATTCCTTTGCGTGAAAGTGAATTTTTCCATCGCATGAGTTCCTCAAAAAACACAACCCAAAAGGGCTTCCAGTAGAACGATTTTTTAGAAAATTCTTAAAAAAATTTGACGGATGACCATGCCTTTTACATAGTACTCATTTATGAGAGGTTTGCTTTGCGCTCCTGTATCAACAGGGGTATAATGTGTATCCTATAAGCCGCAAAAAAGTCGTATACTTTATTAACTAACCATATTATTCATGAATATCACCATCACAAAAAGAGACGGGACAAAGGCATCATTCAATGCCGACCGGATTAACAAATCCATAGAGCGCGCATGCCACGGCATGACTGATCCGATCAGCAAAGTGATCCAGATCGCAACAGAAACGCGCCTCACTCTTTATGATGGTATTACGACTGAGGAGCTCGATCTTGCGACGATCAATGCAGCTCTCCAAAATACTCAATACGACCTCGAATTCGACAAAATCGCAACCCGGTTGCTCCTGAAGGTGATATACAAGAAGGTGATGGGGGACTATGACCCTGACAATGAGGCCGGAAAGCTCTCGGACGAGGATTTTTCCAAGCTCCATGCCTCCCATTTCAAGGACTATATCGCTGTGGCGGTTGAAAAAGGCCTTCTTGATAAGCGCTTGGCAGAGCTTTTTGATCTTGATGAGCTTTCCAACGCTCTTATTGTTGCAAATGATGATCTTTATAAGTATTCGGGACTTTCGACGATGCTTAACCGATACCTGATGAAGGATGAGAAGCAGGGACCGCTTGAGACCCCGCAGTATTTCTGGATGCGCGTGGCCATGGGTATGTCTCTTAATGAGACTGATCCGACAGCATGGGCGAAGAAATTCTATGCGAAGATGTCATCTCTTGAATACTTGTCTGCCGGATCTACCAATATCGGCGCAGGAACTCCGCATCCGAAGCTTTCCAACTGTTTCCTGATGGAGATGCATGATGACATGGAACATATCGGCAAGACCGTCTCAGACGTCCTGCTTCTCTCGAAGGCGACAGGCGGCATCGGAATGTCCGTTACCAAGCTTCGCGCCGAAGGATCGCTTCTTCGATCCAATAATACTGTCTCATCGGGACCGGTTCCTTTCATGCACATCATCGACTCTGCAGTCCGCGCAGTTCAGCGCGGAGGAAAGAAAAAGGGTGCGCTTTGTTTCTATATGGAAAACTGGCACCTTAACTTCCAGGACTTCCTTGATTTGAAGCAGAACAACGGCGACGACTACCGCCGCACCCGTACTGCCAACACTGCCGTCTTTATTTCCGATGAATTCATGAAGCGCGTTCTTGCAGGCGACGACTGGTACCTGTTCGATCCGAAGGAAGTGGCTGATCTTAATGAGCTTTACGGCAAGGAATTCTCCAAGCGCTATAACGAATACGTCGAGATGGCCAAGAACGGCAAGCTCAAGCTTCATCAGGTCATTCCGGCCCGTCAGCAGTACAAGAATATTCTTGTCTCTCTTGAAACGACATCGCATCCGTGGCTGACATGGAAGGATACGATCAATGTCCGGGCTCTCAACAACAATACAGGCACCATCCATTGTTCGAATCTCTGTACCGAAGTGACTCTTCCGACCGACCGCGACAACGTGGCCGTCTGCAACCTGGTTTCGATCAACATCGCGCGGCATATCAAGAACGGCCAAATCGACTGGCATCGTCTTGAAGAAAGCACCAAGCTTGCCATCCGCCAGCTCGACAACTTGGTCGACATCAACGAATTGCCGATTGAAGAAGCCCGCCGGGCTGATTCGGAAAACCGCGCAGTAGGCCTCGGATTGATGGGGTTCTCTGATGCCATTGAGCAACTCGGGTATTCCTATGAAGACAAGGAAGCGTATGACTTCGCCGATCAGGTATTCGAATTCATCTCATACATGGCGATCGAAGAATCAGCAGAGCTTGCCGAAGAGCGCGGCGCATACAAAAATTTCAAGGGTTCAGAGTGGTCAAAAGGACATGTGCCGATCGATACGATGGAGAAGCTCGAGAAGGAGCGCGGCCGCGATGTCCTGACAAAGAAAGATTCCGCCCGCATTCTTCCGGCGCTCGATTGGGACAAATTGCGCGCGAACGTGAAGAAGGGAATCCGCAATGCGACTCTTCTTGCGATCGCTCCGAACGCCAACATCGGCCTTGTAGCAGGCACTGCTCCCGGCATCGATCCGCGCTTCGCGCAGATGTTCTCCCGCAACAAGATCTCCGGCAAATACCTTGAGATCAACCCGAACCTCGTTGAGGCTTTGAAGAAGGAAAATCTCTGGGAGAAAGTCCGCGAGCAGATTCTCGAGCACCATGGTGATCTCGAAGAGATCACGGAAATTCCGGATGCTATCAAGCGCATTTACAAGACATCGTTCTCCGTATCTCCGTACGCATATGTCGAAGTCGCCGCCCGCGCTCAGAAGTGGGTGGACATGGGAATCTCCCGCAACATGTATCTGGACATTCGCGATATCGACGAGATCATGAACATCTATACGAGCGCGTGGGATAAGGGATTGAAAACAACATACTATCTTCACATGAAGCCCCGCCATAGCGCCGAGCAATCGACGACCAAGGTCAATAAGTCCGAAGCGATGGGCCGCCGCGGATTCGCAGCTCTCAGGGATAAGCAGCCGAAGCAGGATGCTCCTGAAACCCTTGTGGCTACCGTTGCTGCTTCTGCGATAGTCGCTGATGCGATATCCGTTCCGAAGGGAGAAACGATCAACGATGTTGCCCGCATATCTTCGACAGAAGCCGAAGAAGCGTCTCACATCTGCCTTCCCGAAGATCCCAACGACAAGTTCCTGTGCGAAAGCTGCCAGTGAAGTAATTACTAATGACTTATTACTACTTACGAAATAGTCTTTCGTCCCTTAGTATTTTCATTAGTAATCAGTAATTATCAATTAGTAATTATTTAAATCTATGATCTTAGGAAAAGCCTCGCCGGAAGACATGAATCTTCATCCCATGCGCTATAAATGGGCGTATGAACTTTATAATCAAGCTGTCCGCAACACGTGGTTTCCGCACGAGATCGCTCTCGGCGAGGACTTGGTAGACTGGAGAGCGATGACCGACGACGAGCGTCATGCTGTGGAATTCCTGATGGCGTTCTTCAATCCGGCCGAGCTTATCGTCAACCGCTCTCTTGCATTGGGAGTCTATCCATATATCAAAAGTCCGGAGTGCCATCTCTACCTTGCCAAGCAGATGTTCGAAGAAGCCAATCACTGCGTATCATTCGAATATGTTCTTGAAACGTTCCCGCTTGACCGCGAGAAGGTCTACAATGTTCATCTCGAGACTGATTCGATGGAGAAAAAGGAGGCATTCATCAAGAAGTATCTCATCCGCATGACTGAAGACACTCTCGATATCGAGACTCCGGAAGGGAAGAAGGATTTCGTCCGCAATCTTGTCGCGACCAATATCGTCATGGAAGGCATCTGGTTCTACTCCGGATTCATGGTGGCTCTTTCCTTCCGCCAGCGCAATCAATTGCGCAACTTGGGATCGATGATCAACTGGGTTATTCGTGATGAATCGCTGCATCTGAAGTTCGGCATCAACCTGATCCACACGATCCTCGAGGAGAATTCAAGCATTCTGACCGCCGAATTCGCCGATGAGATCCGCGACATCGTGATCGAAGGAGTCAATCTTGAGGTTCAGTACAACAAGGATCTTTTCCCGAAGGGAATCCTTGGTCTCAATGCCGATTACGTGAATCAGTATGTTCAGTATGTCGCTGATCGCCGCCTCGAAGAGCTTGGATTGTCTCCTCACTACAATGTCACGAATCCAGCAAAATGGATGGCGACATCGACCGATGTCTATGAACTCGTGAATTTCTTCGAAGCCCAGAATACCGCCTATGAGGTTGATGCTCATGGCCACAATAATGAAAAGAAAAAGGAGGATCTGCCTTCCCAGCCGGGAGAATAAGATTTCTCTCTATCATAAAAACCCGGGAGTTGCCCCCCGGTTTTTACATTTGAAAATTAGCACGAGTATCTGGTATAATTAGCCCATGAAGAAACAAACCACATTTATAGTATCTGTTGTTGTCATTATTCTTTTTGTTATCGGACTTGGGATTTTTATGAATAAGCAGTCACAAGCACCGAGCAAATACGACGATTTCGCCAAGGCTCTTACTTCGGGCGGCGCCCAGTTTTATGGCGCTTTCTGGTGTCCTCACTGCAAGGAGCAGAAGGAACTCTTCGGAAACGCGGCTCAATACCTTCCCTATGTCGAATGTTCCAATCCTAACCAGTCAGTAACCCAGATCTGCAAGGATGAAAAGATCGAAAGCTACCCGACATGGAAATTCAAGGACGGCATTACTCTTTCTTCAGCTCAGGAACCGGCTGTCTGTGCTCCTAAGCCGGGCGCAAGCGGAGAACCTGCGGTCTGTCAGAGTATGGCTTCGCAATATGACAAAACATTCGTATTCCCCGGTTATAGATTTTCTATCAAGAGCCCGACGGATCCCGTGCACGAAGGAGATGTCTGGACATTCCCGGCCGGAGCCGCGACTCAGGGAGAGGTTCCAATGGAGTTTCTTGCCGCGCAGATTAACTATACTCTTCCCCAAGAATAAATATGCCTCCATACGTCGATACGTTTAACCAGATCATGGCTCTTGGAACGATTGTGCTCATAATTATGAGCACAATCGTTCTCCTGACCCTTCTTTTCTTCCGTACGCCTGCAAATCCTATCCTTGTGTTCTTCAAGAGACATACGTTTATTATTGCCTTTTTGATCGGTCTTGGGTCAATCGCAATGAGCCTCTTTTATTCGGAAGTTATTGGTTTTACCGCATGTCATATGTGTCTTATACAGCGGGTATTTCTTTATCCTCAGGCGCTTATATTCGGATACCTACTATGGCGTCCGCGATCACGCCAGACGCGTCCCCTTGTCGAAACGAGCCTTATTGTGGCTTTATTCGGGAGTCTTGCCTCCTCATATCACCTCTATATCGAAAACGGGGGATCATCAAGCCTTGCCTGCGCGACGGGCGGACCCGACGTTGTCTCATGCGCCACTATCTATGTCGATCAATGGGGAATCACGATTCCGACAATGGCCCTCGTGGCCTCGGTTTCGATCATCATTCTTCTCCTTAACTACATATACATGAAAAGAAAAGCCGCGTAAGCGGTTTTTTCTTTATCCCTATACGTAAGAATTTCATTGTGTCATAATTTCTATATGGACCGACAAGCGGAAACTATAAACTGTCAGAACTGTAAACGAGACTTTGCCATTGAGCCGGAAGATTTTTCATTTTATGAAAAAATAAAAGTTCCTCCGCCGACATTTTGTCCGGAGTGCCGAATGATTCGCCGAATGACATGGAGAAATGAACGGTCTCTTTTTCATCGCGATTGCGATAAAACTGGGAAATCCTTAATTACAATGTTTCATCCAAATGCCCCTGTTGTCGTATATGATCGTGACGTCTGGTGGAGTGATGACTGGAATTCAGCAGAATATGGAACAGAGTATGACTTTTCTCGGCCGTTTTTTGAGCAGTATAAAGAACTTCTTTCGAGAGTGCCGCTTGCCAATCTTGGTAATACTAATATTATAAATTCACCGTATGGTAATCATAATGCCGATTGTAAGGACTGCTATCTTACCTACGCTTCTTTTAATAATGAAAGAGTCGCTTACTCACAAGGAGCAGTTGGTGTGAAAGATTCTTTTGACCTTTATACTGTTGAGAAATCAGAAAATTCCTATAACAATGTTATTTCCGCAGGTCTTTATAAAACACATTATTCATATAATACGGATGAGTCGATTGATTCTTTTTTCTTACATCATTGCATGAATTTGCAAGACTGTATTGGATGCATAAATTTGAGGAATAAGAATTATTGTATTTTCAACGAAGAGTATTCGAAGGAAGATTATTTAAAAAAGAAGCAAGAGTTAGATTTTGGAAGTTATAATATATTATCCGCCTTTGAAAGAGATTTTACTATTTTTGCGCTTTCTTTTCCTCGAAAATACGCCAATCTTTTAAAGACTGTACATTCAACGGGTGACAATATCGCTACTTCGAAAAATATAAAGAACTGTTTTGATATTTATGGTGATATGGAAGACTCGAAATATATTGCTCACTGCTTGAATATGAAAGACAGCTATGATGTATATGGCGGAGGAGCCGTGGCTTCTTTGGTCTATGAAGGAGTCGATGCTGGACTGCAATCATCCGAACAGCTTTTTTCAATACTTACTCATAGCTGTCTTAATACAATGTATACATATATGTGCTATAACTCTAAAAATCTTTTTGGTTGTATTGGCATACGCAAAGGGGAATACTGCATTCTTAATAAAAAATATTCGAAAGAGGAGTACGAAAATCTCATTCCTCGGATTATTGACCATATAAATTCAATGCCCTATGTAGATAAGAAAGGAAACGTATACAAATACGGAGAGTTTTTTCCAAGCGAGTTATCTCCCTTTTCATACAATGAAACGATCGCCCAAGAATATTTTCCTAAAACAAAAGAAATTATTCTACAAGAGGCATATTCGTACAGAGAACCTCTTGAGAAAGGATATCTCCCGACAATACAGTCTTCGGAATTGCCTGACCATATACGCGATGCTAAAGATGAAGTTGTGAAAGAGATTATCTCATGTCCCAATAATGGGAATGAACTGACACAATGTACGCAAGCATACAAAATCACAAGCGAGGAACTTAATTTTTTACGTCATAATAATATCGCCTTACCCCGATATTGCCCAAATTGCCGCCACTATAAGCGACTCAGTCTTCGTAACCCTTTAAAACTCTGGCACCGCTCGTGCATGTGCGATCTGCCGAACCATGCTCACGAAGGGAAGTGCCCGAACGAGTTTGAAACAAGTTATGCGCCGGAACGGCCGGAGAAAGTTTTCTGCGAGAAGTGCTACCAGCAAGAGGTGATGTAAATTATTATTAATTATTTTTTTATAAATATATGCTTTTCGATACCATTAAAAAAGAAGATAAAGATCTTGTTTTCATATATACGACATGCGCAACGCGCGACGAAGCCCGGGCGCTCGGATTTTCAGCCCTCAACGAGAAGCTTGCCGTATGTACCGATTACTGGCCCGTCGAATCGATATATCCGTGGAACGGCGTCATTGAAGACATCGAGCAGTATATGGTTATTTTAACGACGCAAAAAAGTCTGAGCGAGAAATTATTCAAATTCATCATGAGTCTGCATCAATATAATATTCCAATGATCGCCGAAGCTGCGGTAAAAATAAAAAATCCGGCGTATGCTCTGTGGGCGCAGAATATCATTGCGGATATGACAACGGAGTATATTTCCATGGAAGAGAAGAAAAAGCGTGATGAATACGAAGCGGAAGGGAATTTCCACCCCGGCCGTCTGAAGTGACTTCTGTGGTATACTAAACTTATATGCCCAAGAAGCTCATTATCGGTAACTGGAAGATGAATCCGCAGTCTTTGAAAGAAGCGGACATTTTGTTTAAGAGCATTGGTGCTATCGCACTTAAGGCAAAGAACGCCGATATCGTCATGTGCCCTCCTTTTGTATACTTATCTCATCTTAAGGAACTTAAACTCAAGAAAATTTCCCTCGGCGGCCAAGACGTATTTTATGAATCAAAAGGAGCTTTTACCGGCGAAGTGTCGCCTGCTATGTTGAGTGATGCGGGAGCAAGCTATGTCATCGTCGGACATTCGGAGCGCCGGATGCTTGGAGAGACGGACGAGATAATCAATAAAAAACTTCTTGCTGTATTAAAAGTAAAACTGACACCTATACTTTGCGTTGGGGAAGAAATTCGCGAGGATGACGGTTCGTATTTATCAGTCGTCAAGCGGCAGCTCTCGTCATGCCTTGCCGGTATCCCGAAAAATAAGATCAAGGATATCGTCATCGCCTATGAGCCGGTATGGGCGCTGTCCTCGACGGAGAACCGCCGCGATGCGACGCCGCATGATTTTGAAGAGATGAGAATATATATACGCAAGATCTTAACCGACATGTATAGTGTCGCTATGGCTTCATCCGTGCGAATCCTGTATGGCGGATCGGCCAATAAAGATAATGCCGAGAGTTTCTTGAAGGCAGGCGCCTCCGGTCTTTTGTCCGGCAAGGCAAGCCTCGATCCGAAAAATTTCGGAGCCATTATCACTATTGCCAATAACATCACATAATATGAAATCACTAAAAGACATTCCGACAGTAAGCAATAAGAGAGTCATTGTGCGCGTTGATTTCAACCTTCCGATGCATAACGGTAAGATCCTCGATGATTTCAGAATCAAGAAGGCATTGCCGACGATACTGTATCTGCAGAAGAAAGGGGCGATCGTCATACTTATCACTCATTTAGGCGAAGACGGCTCTCAAACTCTTGAGCCTGTTGCCAAGAAACTCTCAACATATGTTTCAAACGTGAAATTCATAAAGTCGAATCTCTTTTCGAACGAGACGGAAAACATGCTTCTGTCAGCCAAAAAGGGAGATGTTGTTCTTCTTGAAAATATCCGCCGCGAGGACGGCGAGAAAAAGAACAGCCCTTCTTTCGGCCGGGCGCTTTCGCGGTTCGGAGATTTTTATGTCAACGAAGCGTTTCCCGTTTCTCATCGCCTGCACGCTTCGATCGTCGGCATACCGAAGCATCTGGAAAGCTTTGCCGGTCTCCAGCTTCTTGAAGAAGTGAAGAATCTTTCGTCGGCTTTCGGTCCCGGACATCCTTTCCTCTTCATTATGGGCGGAGCGAAATTCAGTACCAAGATACCGCTCATTAAGAGATTCATAAAAAATGCCGACAACGTTTTCGTTGGCGGCGCCCTTGCCAATGATTTTTTCAAAGCCAAAGGATATGAAGTGGGAAAATCGCTCGTCGATGCCGAACATTCGTCCGTCATATCGCTTATGAAAAACAAGAACCTCGTCCTGCCCGTTGATGTGGAGGCCGCAAAAGGCTCTCAGATCCGAACCGTGAAGCCGTCCGATGTGGCGGTTGACGAAGCAATAACAGACATAGGCCCGGAGTCGGTCAAAGTCCTCAAGAGCCTTATTGAAAAATCGAAGTTTATCTTATGGAACGGCCCCTTGGGCAAATACGAAACAGGATCAGGCGGCGCAACTGAAAAAATTTTGAAATTGATCGCACAAAGTAAAGCCCATAACGTTATCGGAGGAGGCGATACTGTCGCCTTGGTATCGAAACTCAAGCTTGAAGATAAGCTCGGATTTGTCTCAACAGGCGGGGGAGCTACTCTTGATTTTCTCTCGACAGGCACTCTTCCCGGAATTAAGGCTTTAAAATAAAGGCCGTTTCGGATAAAAATTGTATGGTACAATCGCTTGTATGCCTACGCCCGATGAACTCCTCGATCTTTTATTAAAGAATAGGGGAATTGCAGCCGAACATAGGGATCGGTTTCTTTCTCCGTCATATACGGATCATCTCTACGACCCCTATCTTCTCAAAGATATGGACAAGGCAGTGAAGCGCATATTCGATGCTGTAGAAAAGAAGGAAAAAATAATCATCTACAGCGATTACGACTGCGACGGCATTCCCGCGGCGGTCATTATGCATGATCTTTTCACAAAGATCGGATATCAGAATTTTTCGGTCTATATTCCTGACCGCCATGACGAAGGATATGGCCTCCATACGGATGCGATCGAAGAATTCATCGCAAGCGGCGTGAAGCTTATTATCACCTTTGATCTCGGCATAACGGCTGTTGAACAAGTACGCTTGGCAGAGGATGCGGGCATCGACGTCATTATCACCGATCATCATCTGCCTCAGGCAAAATTGCCGGATGCGTACGCTATCATCAACCCGAAACAGGAGGGATGCGACTATCCCGACAAGATGCTCTGCGGAGCAGGACTCGCGTTCAAGCTTGCCTGCGCGCTCATACAAAAGTATGGGGATGTCTGGAACATACCGCCCGGCTGGGAAAAATGGCTTCTTGATATGGCAGGCGTCGCCACTCTTGCCGATCAGGTCCCTCTTGTCGATGAAAACCGGCTTTTGGCCTATTACGGCTTGAAAGTTCTCCGGAAATCTCGCCGTCCCGGTCTTGCCGAGCTTTTCCGCAAGGCGGACGTCGATATTACGAAAGCGACCGAGGAAGATGTGACATTTACTCTTGCGCCGCGATTAAACGCGGCATCGAGAATGGATAGCCCCATCAGAGCGTTCGAAGTGCTTTCGACGACTGATCTCTCATATGCCAAGACCTGCGCAGACCACCTTGCTCAAATCAACGCCGACCGCAAATCAATCGTCGCCCATATCATGAAGGACGTAAAGAAAACGCTTCGCGAGAGGGAAGACAAGCCGATCATCGTCATCGGCAATCCACAATGGCGCATCGGCGTGCTCGGCCTCATCGCCTCAAAAATAGCCGAGGAATATAAAAAGCCAGCCTTCGTCTGGGGCAAGGAGGGGGGAGAGACGATCCGAGGATCATGCCGCACATGCGGAAATATCAATCTTGTGAGCCTCATGACATCGCTCCCGGAAAATAGTCTTCTTGAATTCGGAGGACATAAGAGCGCGGGGGGATTTTCCGTGTCGCCTGACGCCATTCATTTTCTTGAAGAAAGGCTTTTGTCGGCTCTTGCCGCACAGGAAAATTCCGAAGAAGCGGAGGAAAAAGAGACAACCGAAGCCTCGATCTTTCTTGATGATGTAACGAATGAAAATTACGCGGTTATTGAAAAATTAGCGCCGTATGGAACAGGCAATCCGAAACCCCTTTTCCTTTTTGAAAATATAACAATTTCCCTTATGAAAGAATTCGGCAAGGACAAGAATCATCTTGAGCTTATATTTCGAGACAGCCGCAGGCGGCCGGTGAAGGCAGTCGCATTCTTCAAAACAAGAGACAGTTTTAATAAAACTTTATCCGAGGGCAGTATAATGAATCTTGTGGCGACGTTTGAGAAAAATACGTTTGCCGGCCGGACCGAGCTTCGTCTGCGAATTGTTGATATACTGTAAGCCATATGAGCCAAAATATTGAAATATATACCGATGGATCGTCATTAGGGAATCCCGGACCCGGCGGATGGGGAGCAGTCATAACTCTCGACGGGCAGATTCTCAAAGAGCTTGGCGCCTGCGAAGAAAAGACGACGAATAACAGGATGGAGCTTGCGGCTGTTATCGGCGCGCTGGAGTACGTTCTTAAAAATCACAAAGAAGATAATGTTATTATCCACGCCGATTCATCCTATGTCTTGGGAGGAATCACCACATGGATACATAACTGGGAGAAGAACGGGTGGAAGACGGCATCCAAAGGGCAGGTCTTAAATCAAGATCTCTGGCAGAAATTGATCGCGCTCGTGCGCGAATTCGGCCCCGCCCTTTCGTGGCAAAAAGTAAAAGGCCATGCGGGAGTCCTCCACAACGAGCGGGCAGATGAAATTGCAACGACATGTGCGTCCCTCCAGCAGTCGTATGCTTTATGAAGCACGAATAAAATTCTCTCTAAAAATTTTCTCCGACTCGAACCGTCGTTCTGCGTGAGTCTTCTCAGGGTATGTTCTTGCTTCCGCGTGAAGCGAAATCAGACATATATCTTAAAATAGGTTTTTGTTGCTCGACGGAGGGCAAACTGAGAAAATTTTTAACAGAAAATCTTCGTACTGTTTTACGATATATGTTTGACGAAGCATAATGTATGCACATTAGAAAGAAAGAGATTTTTATAATAGGGGTTCTAATTGTTGTCGCGGTTATTCGATTCTTCTTTTTTACACCGCAGTCTCCCGCATATGAAAGTGCAATAGGAAAGGAGATCACATTTGAAGGTGTGGTCATAGATGCTCCCGATGTCAGATTGAGTAATCAGCATCTTGTTGTAACGCCGGAAGGCGAGAAGACCCACATTCTCGTCATTACTCAAAGGGAATATGAAGTCGCCTACGGCGATCTTGTCCATATAGAAGGCATTCTTGAAGAGCCGGAAAATTTCATAACATCATCGGAGAAGGAATTTAATTATAAGAGGTATCTGGCGAATCGCGATATTTATTATGTTATAAGCAAAGCCGATATGGGGGTCATATCGCATGGGCATGGAAATAGGCTCAAGAAAGCACTCTTTGATTTTCGCACGCGATTTATGGGGCATATTGAGCGTGCCATAGATCCACCCGAAAGCGATCTAGCTAATGGCATCCTTTTAGGGGTAAAAGGGGGATTTGATCCTCGTATGCGCGATGAATTCATCGCGACTGGCACGATCCATATCGTTGCTTTATCGGGCTACAATGTCTCGATTGTAGCCGAGGGTGTAATGAAAACACTCGGGCTTGTTTTCTCTCAGGCAGTTTCGGTTGTTTGCGGAATTGCTGTTATTGTCTTGTTTATTCTGATGACCGGGGCATCGGCGACTGCCGTTCGAGCGGGTATTATGGCTGTCATTATGCTTATTGGTCGTATGACAGGACGCACATATGACGCTTTGCGGACATTGGTCATCGCAGGACTACTTATGATCGCCTATGATCCGCGGGTTATAACTGATATATCATTTCAACTATCATTTCTTGCGACATTTGGAGTCCTGTGTGTGACGCCGAAAGTTATCGGCTGGGTAAAATTCATACCGATGAGATTCAAGCTTCGCGAGCTTGTCGCAACGACGATCGCCGCAACTATTACCGTTTTGCCGTTACTCTTGTATTCAACAGGAATATTATCGCTCGTATCTTTGCCTGCCAATATCCTTATTCTGCCATTTATCTCCTTTACGATGCTCCTTTGTTTCATAGCAGGAATCCTCGGTTTCTTGTTTTTTCCTTTATCGTTCATATTCGGATTTGTGTCGTATCTCATGCTCGTATACATTCTTTCCATCATCCATTTTTTCGCGGGATTGCCTTTTGCAAGCCTGACGATTCAGTCATTTCCACTTAGTATCACGATTGCTCTCTACGGACTACTGGCATTGTGGGTGTGGAAAAGTCGTTGACAGATCTGGGGAGAGTAGTACTATTTTAAATAAGGATTCAACATAATTAATAGTTAAAAGAAACACCTTGATATTACGCAAGGGACCTACATGGTTTAAATGTTCAATTATTTATTGAAAATGTTGTCTATAACCTATTTTCGTCAAAGTAAAATCTCTTATTATGAAAAAGATTAAACTGACAGTCCCTTTCACAGGTACAAAAAACCTCGATGTAGCAAGACAGGCGAACCCGGTTAAATTCAAAGACAGCGGTATCGGCACAGCCAATGCGCAAAAGACTGAAGCAGCTACCCAGTCCGGCGGTTAAAAATTTTCAGGATGTTTTCTATTTTAAAAGACCCTTCCGTTCGCGGAAGGGTTACTTTTTTATATAAACAAAAAATTATTTCGAATTCTCGAAATTCTCCTCTATCACCTCCCAATTAAGATTCTCAAAAAATGCCTCAACATATTTTTTCTTCTCCGAAGTCGGGTAGTCATACACATATGCATGCTCCCACATATCAAGAGCAAGAACAGGAGAGAGTCCTGTTAAGTGTCCGAGGTGCTGTTCCTCGACCCACTGGGTCAAAAGATGGCCTGACTGAGCATCATAATAAAGCATCGCCCAGCCGATACCGCGGGTAAGAGCTATGGCTTTGAACCGCATCATAAATGCATCTAATGATCCCCATTCTTTTTCGATTCCCGATTTCAGAGCGCTTTCTGTGGCAAGATTATGAGGGCCTCCTTCGAATGAACTAAAATAATATTCATGATTGCGCATGCCGTCGAACTCGAAACTGAAGCGCCTTTGCAATTCGCCGAGAACATAGGCGTTTCCTGCCTGCGCAGGCAGGGCTTCTGAGTCTTTAGAAAGTTCGGATATTTTATTTAAAATGAGATTTGCATTGGTGACATAGCCCTTGTACAACTTCAAATGCTCTTCAATGTTCTTTGCGCTAATGCCTTTTAATTCCGGAAGTGAAAATGTCTTGGGAGTAAATGTGTCGTTCATAATTATTTTATATAGCTAATGGTATACATAAAGTATACCATGGAACATTTTAAGAAATATGCCCTGCAAATTCTTCTTTTTACTCTTATTATTTCAACAATTGCGATCTGCTATTTCGCCTATAGAGGTGAGCATAAAGAGAGATATTTAAAGGTAGCATTCCTTGATATTGGACAGGGAGATTCGATTTATATCGAAGCTCCCAATGGCAAGCAAATGCTCATTGACGGGGGTCCTAATGCTATTGTCTTGTCCCGGCTTGCCTCTGTCATGCCGTTCGGAGACCGGTCGCTTGATCTTGTTCTTGCAACTCATACGGATGCCGATCATATCGGGGGACTGCCGGCAATTCTTGGTAAATATAAAGTAGGATCATTTATCGGCAACGGAGCGGAGTCAGATACGAAGATATTCCAAACTCTTGAAGAAAAAATTTCTAAAAATAAAGTACCAAAAATAACCGCCCGTAAAGGAATGCATATTATTCTTGATAAGGAAAAGAATGTTTATTTCGATATTTTATTTCCCGACCGTGATATTGGCGGCCTCGAATCGAACGAGGGTTCGATTGTTGGCAAGCTCACATATGGTGAAAGCTCATTTATGCTCACAGGAGACGCGACGCTCTATACCGAAAATCTGATCATGCAGACACACATTGCCGAAGTGCTTCGATCAGATGTCTTGAAGCTCGGGCATCATGGATCTCGCACGTCTTCGAGCGTTCTTTTTCTGGAAAAAGTCGATCCCGAGATCGCAGTTATATCCGCCGGGCTCCATAATCGCTATGGGCATCCGCACCCTGATATTGTAGAAAGATTGTCGCGTATGAGTATCCCATACATCTCCACGTATGAGAAAGGAACGATCATTTTTGAAACGGATGGAAAGGATATAACCCGAAGGTAGGAAAAAATAAAATCCCCGATAATTGGGGATTTTATTTTATGATTCCGGCTTTCTTGAGGACTGCGTAGGCTCCATGCTTGTTGATGGTCTTGATCGCCTGGGTTGAAAGGGTAAGAGGGAAGTACTTTTTAAGCTCCGGAACATAGATGCGCTTCTTCTGGAGATTCGGATATTTGCGAACCATGCCTGTCGGGTTGAATTTGGTGGCACGAACAACGTTGGAGTATCCTCCCGCGACCAATGAGCCCTTTTTAGTTATCGCGCAGACTTTCGCCATAGATGAGACGTATGCTATCATATCTAATAGAGGAATGCAATCCCGTTAGAGATGTCTCATGTTTTATTACACCTATATATTAAAAAGCAAGAAGGATGGTAGAATTTACACGGGGAGTACAGGAAACCTACGGGAGCGCCTTACTCAACACAATAACGGTGAATCTCAATATACGAATAGATAAAGGCCCATTTATTCTTATTTATTACGAAGCATGTATGTCAAAACAAAAAGCCCGGTCGAGAGAATTATATTTAAAATCAGGTATGGGCAAGCGCTATCTCAAAAATAGATTAGGCGCTCCCTATCTCTAACGGGATGCAAGTCATCGATCCTATTAATGGAATATTCTATGTGTGTGTCCTCATTATGTCCGTTGTTATTCATGAATTCGCGCATGGATACGTAGCATACAGGTACGGTGATCAAACTGCGCGAGCAGCAGGACGGCTGACGCTTAATCCGCTCAAACATCTTGACCTTTTCGGGTCGGTTATTCTGCCCTTGCTTCTGATACTCATGCAGGCGGGCTTTGTCATCGGCTGGGCGCGACCTGTCCCTTATAATCCGCGGAATCTGCGCGGCGGGCGGAAAAGCGTTATCATGGTGTCTCTCGCAGGCATTATCGCCAACGTCCTTATAGCGGTTATTTTCGGTCTTCTTATAAGATTCGGTTTTTCTTTTGATATACTGGCATCTGATTCCAATCCTCTTGGGATGCATCCATTCTACGTGATC
Organism: Patescibacteria group bacterium; assembly: GCA_040384805.1. Classification (GTDB taxonomy): domain Bacteria; phylum Patescibacteriota; class Minisyncoccia; order Phycocordibacterales; family UBA9973; genus UBA8515. The sequence goes on from JAZKIP010000004.1 coordinate 142,594, forward strand.
GCAAGCATTATTGTTTTTACCAATCTTGTTCTTGCTGTATTCAATATTATATCGATTCCTCCGCTTGATGGGTCAAAAGTCCTTTTTTCTCTTCTGCCAGCGCGCTTGCGATTCATCGAGAACTTTTTAACGCAATGGGGCATGTTCCTTCTTCTTTTATTTATCATCTTTCTCTGGTCACGTATCGAGCCGATCATATCCGTACTATTTTCCCTTATCACCGGTCTTTAACAGCATAAGTTATCCTATCGGGCGCGATGGAGTTATCTTGTTCCATTAGGTATACTATTATATATAACCCATGAAACTTTTATCCGGAAAATTCCTTCGATATTGTATTCTTGTTCTGCTGTGTACGGCAGCATTTCATGTTCGGGCCTCGATTATCGACGGCACCATCGACCCGGCAAATCATACCGCACAGGTCTGCGAATTAACAGTGTGCACCGTAACGCCGACAAGTTCGGTCAACTTTGGGTATTTTACCGATCCGGCTTCTAATCCTGCCACAACCAATGTTCATGTTCTCGATACGGAACTTACGGGCTTTATATGGGGCGAATCATTCGGGTGGACAGTTCTTAACTGCGCCGATACGACAAGCGGCTGCTCGGCCACAAACGGCAATTTCAAGGTAACGAACGATTATAATGGAAATCTTTCCGGCTATGCGTGGGGCGACACTGGCGGGTGGATTAGTTTTTGGTGCAACAATGATCCTCTTACCGAACAATGCGCAAGCAATGGGAATTTCAGAGTTACGATAAATTCTTCAGGAGAATTTTCAGGCTACGCATGGAGCCAGAATTTCGGCTATATCAAATTCGACTGTACGCTTGGTTCTGATTACTGCGTCAAGACTGACTGGCGTCCCCGCAATGCGCGCCCTGCCTGCAGCGACGGTATCGACAATGACAGCGACGGCCTCATCGACAGCGGCGACAGCGGCTGTCTGAATAATGGATCATACGATCCGACTGACAGTCAGGAGTTTATTTCAAGCGGCGGAGGCGGAGGGGGAAGTACAGGTCCAACACCGATACCGCCATCAGGTCCCGGAACTCCGCCGGTAATACCGGGCGGTACGGTGACTCCTCCGATAAGCACTCCTCCGGGCGGCACGACGCCGGGAGATAATAATCCTCCGCCGACACAGGGAGACCCGACAGATACGATCCCCGGCGACACGCCGGGAAGCGGAGATCCGGGCGAAAATGGCGATACGAATACAGGGAACGGAGAGACGATCGACACGCGAATCATAGATGCAATCCCTCTTCTTTCCCCGGAAGCGCGAAGAACTCTTATTGATATCTTGTCCGCCATAAAGGAATTCCTCTCTACGAGGATAGGAGACCTGATTGCAAGAACCATTACTCTCGTCGGCGCGCTCGCGGGAATTGTCGGCATCATTGCAACAGGAATATTCGCCAATCCTCTGACATTTTCTGAAATATTCCTGATTCCGTTCCGGCTTTGGAGCCTGCTTCTTGCCGCTTTCGGCCTTAAGAAGCGCAACCGCCCATGGGGAACGGTCTATGACAGCGTTACCAAGCAGCCTCTTGATCCGGCATATGTGATTCTTCAGGATCTTGAAGGCAATGAAGTAGCCACATCGATTACCGACATTGACGGTCGGTACGGATTCTTGGTTCCTCCCGGCACATATAGGATGGTCGCTCATAAGACCAATTACGAATTTCCTTCGAAGAATCTCTTGGGCAAGGCGAGAGATGAACTTTATGGGGATCTGTATTTCAATGACATCATCACTGTCGTTGAAGGCGGAGTGATTACCAAGAATATTCCTCTTGACCCTCTTCATTTCGACTGGAATGAATTTGCCAAAAGAGATCAGAATCTGATGAAATTCTATTCGCGCCGGGATGTTTTCCTTGTCCGGCTCGCCAATATTCTCTTCTGGCTCGGCTTCATCGTTACCATCATCGCCGTCATCGTAACGCCGAGGACGTATAACATCATTACATTGGCTGTCTATGTTCTTCTCTTCATACTTAAGCATACGATTCTCAAGCCGCGGCCATTCGGAACGGTCACTTATCCAGACGGTACTCCTCTGTCATTCGCTATTATGCGCATATACCAGAACGGTACCGATCATGAAATTGCCCATAAGGTTACAGATCAGACCGGCAGATATTATGCTCTCATCCCTAACGGTACATATTATGTAAAGATAGACAAGAAGAATCCTGATGCAAGCTACACCCCTGTTTACACATCTCTTCCGATTGAAGTTACCAAAGGCTATATAAACAAAGCATTTAAGCTTTAAGAACTGTCAGAGTAAAGTCCCCCGACGTGGCACGTCGGGGGACTTGCAATTTACACATGGGTGTAGTAAAGTACTACAACTAGTCCAGAGCGGCTATTTTTTAAATCATGCCTACGATCAATCAATTGGTTCGCAAGAGCCGAAAAATCACAAAAAGAAAGTCAAAAGCCGTAGCTCTTGCCCGCGGTTTTAATTCGATCAAGAACAAGCCGGTATTTTATCCCGCACCATTTAAGCGTGGCGTCTGTACGAAAGTCTCGACAACGACCCCGAAAAAGCCTAACTCCGCTCTCCGAAAGATCGCCCGCGTACGTTTGACGAACGGCATGGAAGTGACCGCATATATCCCGGGAGAAGGCCACAACCTTCAGGAACACTCAGTTGTCATGATCCGCGGCGGCCGTGTGAAGGACTTGATCGGCGTACGATATCACATCGTTCGCGGACGTCTTGATGCCACAGGCGTCGACAAGCGACGACAGTCCCGAAGCCTCTATGGAGCGAAGACTCCTAAGAAAGAGGGAGCAAAGAAATAATTTAGAAAAATAATGAAGCGAAGCGGAATATATTTTTCTTGATCCGCCAAACAAATTTATTGATTATACTAGGAAGATGTGATAGGGTAATGTGAGTATTTAATGTATCAAGAATAATATAAAGTAATATATAAATTTGGGGCGGATAACGATTTTTATAGTCGTTCCTCCTTAAAAATCAGTCATATGCGACGAAAAATCAAAAACCGAAATAGTGTAGACGCTGATATTGCCTATAACTCGCAGAAGCTTGCGAAGTTCATCAATAACATCATGCAGCACGGCAAGAAAGAAACTGCACGCAAAGCTGTGTACATGGCTTTTGATATCATCAAAGACAAGACAGGTAATCCAAATCCTCTTGAAGTTTTCGATACTGCTATCAAGAATGCAGGACCCATGGTAGAAGTCCGTTCACGACGCATCGGAGGCGCAAACTATCAGGTTCCCCGCGAAGTCCGTCCGGAACGAAGAACAGCATTAGCTATGCGATGGATCATCGAAGCCGCCCGCAATAAGAAAGGGGCTCCGATCCACCAGAAGCTTGCCGAAGAATTGATACTTGCTTCTAAAAATGAAGGTATCGCGGTCAAAAAGCGCGATGACACTCATAAGATGGCGGAATCAAACAAGGCATTCGCTCACTTTGCCTGGTAATCATAAACGAAAACAAAAATCCCCGAGAGGGGATTTTTGTTGCAAAATTAAGCCGTATGTTGTATATTCTAGGCACACAAGACATGAGAGTGTCTCCCGCCCGAACGACTGTTCAGTCGGGCAGGTTTTTATTTTTAGTCATTAATTATACATATGGAAAGAGATTATCCCTTAGCAAAAGTTAGAAATTTCGGAATTATCGCTCACATTGATGCGGGCAAGACGACGTCAACCGAGCGCGTGCTCTTTTATACGGGTCTTGTGCATAAGATCGGCGAAGTGCATGACGGAGAGACGACGACAGACTGGATGGAACAGGAGCGCGAGCGCGGCATCACGATTACGTCAGCGGCCGTTACATGCTTCTGGACGCCGACCTATGCTCCGAATGACAAGTCAAAGAAGCATCGTTTCAATATTATTGATACTCCCGGACACATCGACTTTACTGTTGAGGTGAAGCGGTCTCTTCGCGTGCTTGACGGCGCAGTCGTCGTGTTTGATGGCGTGGCCGGCGTTGAGCCTCAATCGGAAACGAACTGGCGCTATGCCGATGAGGCCAACGTTCCCCGTATCTGCTTCATCAACAAGCTTGACCGCACGGGCGCGTCCTTCGAGCACTCCTACAAGACGATCCTCGACCGCCTGACAAAGAAGGCCATCCGCATGCAGATCCCGATCGGACTTGAAGAAAACCATGAAGGCGTCGTCGATCTCCTTAAAATGAAGGCGTACTATTTCGAAGGCAATATGGGCAGTACGGTCGTCGAAAAGGAAATCCCCGAAGAGCTCAAGGCTGACGCCGAGAAATATCACGCAGAACTTATCGAAAAAATCGTCGAACAGGATGAAACTGTGATGAACGATTACTTTGAAGGCACAATTCCCGATATTGATACTCTGAAGAAACTGATGCGGAAAGCTGTTATCGCCAATGATGTTTTCCCGGTATTCGCGGGATCAGCTCTTAAGAACAAAGGCGTTCAGCTCGTCCTTGATGCTGTCGTAGATTATCTTCCAAGCCCTGTCGATATCCCTCCAATCAAAGGGGTGAATCCTGACACCGAAGAGCCTGACGAGCGAAAAGCCTCCGACGAGGAGCCGTTCTCCGCTCTTGCCTTCAAGGTTGCAACCGATCCTTTCGTCGGACAGATCATCTTCTTCCGCGTTTATTCCGGTACTGTCTCAGCCGGAAGCTATGTCTACAATCCCCGCACGCGCAACAAGGAGCGTATCGGCCGAATTCTTCGCATGCATGCAAATGACCGGGAAGAAGTGAAGAAAGTCTTTGCTGGAGAAATCGCGGCCGCTGTCGGACTCAAGGATACGATTACCTCCGACACTCTCTGCGATGAAACGCATCCGATCGAATTGTACCGCATTGTCTTCCCGGAACCGGTTATCTCTTTGCGTGTTGAGCCGAAGACGAAAGCCGATCAGGAAAAAATGGGCATGGCTCTTAATCGCCTCGCTCAGGAAGATCCGACATTCAAAGTTTCAACCGATCCGGAAACGAACGAAACAATCATTGCCGGAATGGGCGAACTCCATCTTGAAATTATCGTTGACCGCATGAAGCGCGAGTTCTCCGTCGAAACCAATGTCGGGAAACCCCAGGTAGCATACCGCGAGACGATCACCGGAACAGCCGATGTGGAAGGAAAATACATCAAGCAATCGGGAGGACGCGGAAACTATGGTCACGTAAAGATCAAGGTCAAGCCGATGGACATGTCGGTTGATCCTACTGATCTTCCTAAAAACACCAAGCGTGAAAAAGGATTCGAATTTATCAATACGATCAAAGGAGGCGCGATTCCTCAGGAATACATTCCTGCCTGCGAAAAGGGATTCAAGGAAGGCCTTGATCGCGGCGTTCTTGCCGGATTTAAGCTCGAAAACGTGTCTGTTGAGCTTTGGGACGGTTCTTACCACGATGTGGACTCCAATGAAATGGCCTTCAAGATCGCAGCATCAATGGCTATTCAGGATGCCTGCAAGATGGCAAAACCTGTTATCCTTGAACCGATGATGAGCGTCGAAGTAGTGACGCCTGACAAGTTCATGGGAGATGTTACCGGAAGCCTGTCGTCGAAGAGAGGGCTCATCGAAGGTATGGAAGCCCGCGGCATGAACCAGGCTGTCAAAGCCGTGGTTCCGCTTTCTGAAATGTTCGGCTACATGACGACTCTTCGTTCGATGACTGAAGGGCGCGCCGGATTCACGATGGAATTCCTTCGCTATGACATAGTCCCACAGAATGTGGCAACAACGATTATTGAGTCGCGGAAGTAATTATATTTGTGCAATAGAAATGCCCTTCTCTTGGAAGGGCTTTCTTTTTGTACATACGTGTACGGTTACTTTTTTACTCCCTGGTCGGCGGGCTTTTTCTCATCAAAGCCGAGGGGAATAAGGCTGGTTTTCGGCTTTGCCTTCTCATTGGATTTTTGTGAGGTAACATTTCCAAAAGCAGAGGGATTCCCAGAAGTTGGGGCCTTAGCTGAATTACCGGTGGCGAGCACCATAATAATCATAGCGAGAAGCAGGAAGGGAACAAAAACTTTCATAAATATTAAAGTTTTAACATGAATAGATAAAATTTTAAACTTCATTACAAGTATACAAAGACTATATATCTTGTCAATACAGGCTTTTAAATCTCCGTACGTATGATATACTGAGACCCATAACAGTTAATTTTCCTCATATGCAAAATAAAAAAGGAAATACAAGCGTTATCGTTTCTTTTATCATCGTCGTATGTGTCGTCGGTCTTGTCGTGTATGCTCTTCTTCATAAGAAAGAAAGAGAAAATCCACTTCAGGAATTGGAGAATTCCTCGGTTGCAGGACAACAGGATATACCACAGGCGTCTGCTGAGATAAAAAAAGAACCGGCTGCGCCTAAAAAATCTATGGAACAACAAGCAAAAAACGGAGATACATTGATTATGAATTATACAGGTCGCCTAACAAACGGGACGGTCTTTGATTCGAATGTCGATCCGAAATTTCAACATGTTGAACCGTTTGAATTCACTCTTGGCGCGGGCCAGGTGATCAAGGGGTGGGATGAAGGCCTTCTCGGCATGAAGGTCGGGGAGAAGAGAATCCTGACGGTCCCACCTGAAAAGGGATATGGCGATCGCGCAGTAGGCGGCATACCCGCCAACTCTACGCTTATCTTTGACGTTGAGCTTGTAGCTATAAAATAATAAATCATGAACCAGAAAAAAGTAGAAAAAGCGAAGCGTTTTTTCCTGCGCAAAAGAGTGCTTATACCGGCAGCTCTGATTCTTCTCATTGTTATTCTTCTCCTTGTCAAAGGCTCTTCAGATGATACGATTTCTGTTGTTTCTCCTACGATCGGCGACTTGTCTCAGACAGTTCGCGCAACAGGGCAGGTGACATCGAAAACAGATATCAATCTCTCTTTCAATTCAAGCGGAATGGTGAGATCGCTTAAGGTTGAAACGGGTGACAAGGTCAAAAGCGGACAGATTTTGGCAAGCCTTGATCAAGGTTCCGTTTTAGCATCTCTTACCCAGGCCCGCGGCGCGCTTGCGGCAGCCGAAGCGCGCCTTAAGAGGACTCTCGAGGGCTCTTCCAATGAGGAAATAGCGCTTGCTCAAATCACTTATGACCAGACAAAGAAAACACAGGAAACCCTAGTCAAGAATGCATATTATAATCTTCTTAATTCCACTCCGGAAGCTGTGCCTATAACAACAACTAACGATTATGCGGCTCCTGTGATATCGGGAACCTATAATCTTAACAAAGAGGGAATCATCAGAATCAAGACATATATCAATTCGGGAGGAAGTTCAAGTTTTACCGTTTCAGGGCTAACAGTGGGCACGGGAATTGCCACCACGATGATTCCTCAGCCGATCGGCGATTCGGGCCTTTATATTACGTTTCCTTCCTCGACTGATACGAATCTTACCGAATGGGTTGTTGCTATTCCCAACAAAAAAGCAGCGAACTATCTTTCGAATCTCAATGCCTATGAAGCTGCCGTTACCCAAGGGGAACTCTTGGTCGACCAAAAGGAAGCCGAACTTGCTTTGAAGAAAGCCGAAGCTAGGGGCTCAGATGTTGATCTTGCCCGAGCAGATATTACGAGCGCTCAGGGTCAGGTTCAGGCGGCTCAGGCCCGCTATGAGGATACGATCATCCGCGCTCCAAGTGACGGTACGATTACGGATGTCGCCGTCAAATACGGCGAACAGACGGACTCTCAGAAAACGGCAATCGTTTTGCAGGATGTCGATCACCTCTATATCGAAGCCGATATCAACGAATCAAATATTGCAACGGTCAAACTCGGACAAAGTGTCGATATTATTTTCGACGCTTTCGGCAATGAGAAAAAGTTCACTGGGTCGGTTGCCCAGATTAACCCGTCGTCTGTCGCGGCCGATGGCGTTGTCAATTACAAGATCAAAGTCTCCGTCAATGAGAGCGACGACGCTATTCGTCCGGGCATGAATGCTGAGATTACGATCACGGCTCTCACGAAAGAAAATGTCCTCTCTGTGCCGCGGGCAAGCGTTACTGTTCGTGACAACGTATCGTATGTCAACGTTATCACAAATGAAAAGAGAAAGACGTATGAAGAACGGGAAATAACGACCGGTCTTGTCGGGGACGGCAACCTTGTTGAAATACAAAGCGGATTATCCGCTGATGATCGCATTGCGCTTTTCGTGAAATAATGGCTGACCGGACAAAAATTGAAAACTCATTTTCTCAGAATGTTATCGTCGGCTGGTTTCTAGCCAAGCGTGATTTGAAGCGCGCCAATATATGGACGACGCTTCTGATTGTTCTTGTCATGACGCTCACGTTTCTCAATCTCATCGTTGTATCGGGCATTCTTGTCGGCCTTATCCAAGGGTCGGAAGACGCACAGAAGAAATATGCGATCGGAGATATTGTTATCTCGTCCTTCTTAAACCGATCCGCTATCGAGCAGACGCCGCGCGTTGTCGATATCGTCAAAACCATCCCGGGATACAAGAATCATACGGTGCGCTACACGGGCTCGGCGCGGGTAGAATCCAATTATCGCGACACGATCAAGCCGGGGGAGAAGCGTGACGGCGCTGGCGCCATGCTCATGGGAATTGATCCTGTCGAGGAGAACAGATTTTCCGGCATTTCCAAATTTGTCATCCGGGGATCCTATCTTGAGCCGACCGATGGCGACAGCGTCCTGATCGGCAAGAATCTCCTCTATGAATTCACTCCGATCGAGGCTCCGGGATTTCAAACTCTTAAAGATGTCTCTGTAGGATCCCGCATAAAGGTGACAGTTGGTAATGCCTCAAAGGAGTATTTCGTTAAAGGGATCATTTCAAGCAAAGTCGACGAATTCGATACGTCGATCGTAACGCTCTCAAACGAGGTCCGGAAATTAACCGGTCGTACCGATCTTGATGCCGGAACGATCGCCATACAGCTTGAGGAGGGAACCGATCCTGCGGCGGCAAAGCAGTTCCTGCTTGATAGCGGTGTGGGTGAGTTCGCGCGCGTTCAAACAGCCGAGGAAGCGTTCCCCAAATTCCTAACGGATATAAAAGCAACATTCGGGATTCTTGGATCGGCCATATCGGGCATCGGCCTCGTCGTCGCTTCGATTACGATCTTTATCGTTATCTTCGTCAATGCCATTACCCGCAGGCGCTTTATTGGAATTCTCAAAGGCATCGGCATCAATCAGAAAGCCATTCTTTATTCATATATGTACCAGGCGACGATCTATGCGTCGCTCGGCATTATCCTCGGCATGATCCTTATTTTCGGGGTGATCAAGCCGTATTTTGCATCCAACCCGATCGACTTCCCGTTCTCTGACGGTATCTTGGTCGCCACGCTTTCCGGAACATTGATTCGCGCCGGGATACTTTTAATCACGACAATGATTGCCGGATATATTCCGGCGCGGATCGTGGTTAAGCAAAATACATTAAGCGCAATTCTGGGAAGGTAATCCCGTTAGAAATATTATATGATACAAGTAAAAAATCTCACAAAAATATTCCAAAGCGGCGACCAGAGGATCGTAGCTCTTAATGATCTGTCTTTTACTGTTCCCGAAGGGCAGTTCTTGACTATTACTGGAAAATCAGGATCGGGCAAGTCGACGCTCTTATACCAGCTCGGGCTTCTTGATATCCCGACAAGCGGGGAAGTATATATCGACGGAAAGGAGTGCGTATGGATTCCCGAAAAGGAACGAACGATAACGAGGCTCAACGATCTCGGATACATTTTCCAGGATTACGCCATACTCCCGTCGCTTACAGCTCTTGAAAATACTATTCTGCCTCTTTTGATGCAGGGGTATAGCAAGGATGCCGCTCACAGGAAAGCCAAGAAGGCGCTTGAGCGTGTCGGACTTCTTGACCGCATGAATAACCTGCCGAGCCAGCTCTCGGGCGGTCAGCAGCAGAGAGTATCAATCGCCCGGGCCATATCTCATGACCCCAAGATCGTCTTTGCCGACGAGCCGACGGCGAATCTCGACTCGGAAACATCAGAGCAGGTCATCAAAGCTTTCATTGATCTTAACAAAGAAGGACAAACGATCGTCATGGTGACTCACGAACCTGAATATGCAAAGATGGCTGACCGGACAATCACCATGGCTGACGGAAACATCATAAACGACGTCATGAATAAGAAAAAATAAAAACTCCTGAAAGCGCTTACTGGTAAGGCTTTCAGGAGTTTTTCCTCGCTTTTACTTCTATGATATACTTATTATATGGAAACATTGTATACAAACAAAAGGTTTATTAAAGCGGCAATCGCGCTTATTATTTTATTATCATTATTCGTTCTTGCATTATTCGTTAATGAAGTAAAGTCAGGAAGCTATATCGGTCGCGAGGGACAGCCCCTTCCGACCATCACAGTGTCCGGCACTGCCGATGTTATAGCAGTATCGGATCTTGCAACGCTTTCTGTCAATCTTACGAAAGACGGAGCAACAGCAAAGGAAGCTCAGGATCTCTTGAATCAATCAATCGCAAAGACTGTTGATTATCTCAAGGGCCAGAATATCGAAGACAAGGATATCAAATCAGAATACGGCGGCGTGAATCCGAAGTATTCATATGATCAGATGGTTTGTATTACATATCCGTGTCCGCAAAGAGATCCGAAGATCGTCGGATATACGGCAACGCAGACGATAACCGTTAAAGTCCGTGCTGCCGACATGGCAAATGAGATCCGCACCGGACTTACGAATCTCGGCAATACGAACATCTACGGGCCAACCTTTACGATCGATGACGAAGATGTATTTAAGGCAGAGGCTCGCGAAAAGGCTATTACTGATGCACGTGAAAAGGCCGAAGTCCTTGCGCGACAGCTCGATGTACGTCTCGGCAAGATCATAAACTTCTCTGAAGGCAACAACGGTTCGTACCCAATGTATGAAAAAGCAATGGTGGCCAATCAGGCCATGGATGCTTCAGGTGCAGCTCCTGCTCCAACCCTTCCAAAAGGGGAGAATACGATAACATCAAACGTTACTATAACGTACGAAATCCACTAAAACCAATAAAAATACCCCGCCTCAAGCGGGGTATTTTTATTTGACTTTTAAAAGATTAAAATGTACTATCTCTATATATGCCCCGCGGGGTGTTTTTTAATAAGAGCTAACCAATCGCACTATGAGCAAAACTGTTGAATATATCAAAGAAGTAAGGGTTGAAATGAAAAACGTAAAATGGCCGACCCAAAGGCAGACAATTTTTTTTACGATTGCCGTTTTGGTCGTATCGATCGCAGTCGCCTATTTCTTAGGCTTGTTCGATAAAATATTCGCGAAAGGCCTCGAATGGCTTCTTCTTATAAAATAAACGCGAGTCCGGACTTTTTCCGGCCTCATTATAACTATGGCAAAACAAGAATTACGTGGAGAAAGAAACTGGTATGCGATCCATACCTATGCGGGATATGAGAACGCTGTCTTGCGCAACCTCAAACAGCGTATCGACAGCCTCGGCATGAATGACAAGATTTTCAATGTCATCGTTCCGACGGAAAAAAAGATCAAGATCAAGGCGGGGAAAAGAGCGGAAGTCGAAGAGAAAGTCTACCCGGGATATGTCCTTGTCGACATGATCGTTGATGACAATTCATGGTATGTCGTTCGCAATACGCCCCGCGTGACAGGATTCGTCGGAGCAGGAGTCAATCCAGTGCCATTGAACAAGCAGGAAGTCGAAGATCTCTTCGGCCGCATGGATAAGGAAAGCAATGCAGCAGGCAAGCACCAGATCGATGTCGAGATCGACGAGATCGTGCGTATTGCCGACGGTCCGTTCAAGGAACTTGAAGGCAAGGTGAGCGATGTGGATAAGGAGAGGGGCAAGGTGAAGGTCTTGGTTTCGATGTTCGGGCGCGAAACGCCGGTTGAGCTTGATTTCCTCCAAATCAAGAAGTTATAAACAACCATCTAATCCCATCTACTTCGTTAGAAAGGAAAATAGCTCGGTCAATGTATGATTTATACATCTCTCTCGTTATTTTCTTTTCTGCCTCATATCTGGAATTATCTGACTGTTTATAAAAATGAGGGATTTTTCATTTCCTAAATAATGTTTGATTTCCAAGCCTAATTGTGTTACATTACCTCTGTTACGCTACGCTTCAATTAATATACCTATAAAACTTATATGGCAGCTAAAAAAATCACTAAAAAAGTAAAACTACAAATCCCGGCGGCAAAGGCAACGCCAGCGCCGCCACTTGGACCGGCGCTTGGTCAGGCGGGAGTCAATATCGCCGAATTCTGCCAGAAATTCAATGCAATGACTCAGTCAATGGCAGGCGAGATTGTCGGATGCGTCATTTCCGTCTTTGAAGACCGCACGTATGACATCAAGGTCAAGACTCCTCCTGTTGCAGGACTTATCTTCAAGGCCGCAGGCATTGAAAAGGGTTCTGGCAAGCCGAATACCTCAAAGGTAGGCAAGATTACGAAAGATCAGGTTCGCGCGATCGCCGAGAAGAAAATGGTAGACCTCAATGCCAAGAATATAGAAGGTGCGATGAAGATCGTCGAAGGTTCAGCACGCTCAGCAGGCATTACTGTCGTTTAATATACAAAATAAAATCTCCCGCGAGGGAGATTTTATTTTGTATGAAATATATTTTATCTATGGAATCAATTTCATTCAAAGATCATAAGAAAATCCTTATCTGTCTCACGCTTTACATCACATCACTCTTTGCGGCCAATACGCTTGGCATCAAGTTGATGCCGTTTCTTTTCGGAACTCATTTATCCGTCGGTGTGTTCTGTTTTCCGATCGTTTTCATTATGACCGATGTCATCGGTGAGATTTACGGCAAAAAAATGGCCAAACAATTTGTTCTCGCGGGTGTTATAAGCATACTCCTGTTTCTTCTTTATTCATTCGTATCGGCTGTTGTTCCCTGGGCCCGAGAAGGTCTCTGGGCGCGTGACGGATGGAATCAGATCTTCGGATTAAGTGCCCGGATATCCATCGCGTCTCTTGTCGCATTTGCCGTTGCCGAGTATCAGGATGTCATTTCGTTCTTTTTCTTCAGGAAATATACCGGCAAGAAGCATTTCTGGCTTCGTTCCAATCTTTCCAATATCTGGTCCCAGCTTCTCGACACCGTCCTCTTTATGATCATCGCGTTCCTCGGCATCTATCCTTTCCATACCATTCTTCTCCTCATTATTCCATGGTGGCTATTTAAAGTCGTAATGGGATTCTGCTATACTCCGCTTTCATATCTTGCCATTGCTATTCTCCGACCCAAAGAAAAATAATATGAATATAAAAGCATTTCGTACAAAGATTTTTCGTGAAAAGGATAATCTCATTTCTTTTATCACATCAAAAATAAAAAAGATTCCTGAGAATTCTATTCTTGTCGTTACGTCAAAAATAGTCGCTTTGTCCGAGGGACGTGTTGTCCTTGCTTCCAATGAAAAGAGCCGCGAACGAATCATTCGTTCCGAAAGCCAGTTTGCCATGAAGACCAAATACACATGGCTCACCATTAAGGACGGGATGGTATTGGCCTCTGCCGGAGTCGACGAATCAAACGCCGACGGCAAGATCATCCTTCTGCCAAAAGACAGTTTTAGAACGGCATTGCGCCTGCGTACCATTCTTAAAAAACACTATAAGGTGAGGAATCTCGGCATAATCATCTCTGACAGCCGTCTCTTGCCCTTACGAGCTGGTGTTGTCGGCATTGCCCTCGGATACGCGGGGTTTAAGGGCATACGCACGTATGTCGGAACTCCCGATCTCTTCGGGCGTCCTTTGACTATGTCCCGAACCGATAGTGCCGACAGTTTAGCCACGGCTGCGGTCATGGTCATGGGGGAGGGAGCCGAAAGACAACCACTCGCTCTTGTCACAGGCGCCCCGGTTGAATTTAAGGATAGGATAAATAAAAAGGAACTTGCCATAGATATAAAGGAAGATCTCTATCAGCCTTTGTTCGAGAAGATAAAGAAGATAAAATACAAAAAGTAAATCCCGTTAGAAGCCGCGATCATAGTGGTTAAGAAATATAAAAATGAGATCTTATTGCGCAAAATTTACTTTTATAAATTATCAGAAAAGCGAGATGATCGCGATCTGCTTCTAAGCGGGATGAGAAAGAAAAATTCCATTCCGATACTAGGGAAAATGCTGGAGAAAATTGCGCCAAAGATCGGCGCGAAAGTTATTATCGAACCCGAATGGGGAATTGTTTCTCAGATCATATTCAAGAACGGCAGGAAACGGTACTCACGTTACAACAGCGTCGATCTTAATTCGCTCGGCGCGTCGGAGATCGCGACTGATAAGGACTATGCGAATTTCTTTATGAAGAAAATGGAGTATCCGACGATCGAGGGCAGGAGTTTTTTCTCAGATGCCTGGGCGAAAGTTATACGATCCAATCGGACAATCGATAAGGGGTATATCTATGCCCGAAAACTTGGATTTCCGGTTGTTGTAAAGCCGAACAGCGGAAGCCAGGGAACGAGTGTAAGCCTTGTGAATACTAAGACAGGGTTTTACCGCGCCATGCGTGCAGTATTCAAGAGTGACAGAGTTGCTCTTGTGCAAAAATATATTGCAGGGAAGGATTACCGAATCGTTGTTTTAGATAAAAAAATAATATCCGCATATGAGCGGGTACCTCTTTCGATTACAGGCGATGGCCGGTCAAGCATCGCACGTTTGCTTGAGAAAAAGAAAAGGGATTTTGGGAAGATCAATCGTGATATTAAAATTGAAATTGTTGATATCCGTATCAAAGAAAAATTAAAGCGGCAAGGGCTGACAATACAGTCGATTATTCCAAAAGGAGAGAAAATATATCTCCTCGATAATGCCAATCTCTCAACAGGAGGAGATTCTCTCGATGTTACCGATACTATCCATCCTGGATTCAAAAAGATCGCTATTGCACTCACCAAAGATATGGGTCTGCGTCTTTGCGGCGTCGATCTTATGATCGAAGGGGATATAACAGAGATACCGAAAAGATATTGGATTATCGAGATCAATGCCGCTCCCGGTCTTGATCACTATATAACGACAGGCAAAGCCCAGCAAAAAATCGTCGAGGACCTTTATCTTGAAGTTCTTAAAAGTATGGAAAAATAGTATTTATATCTTTTTCATACAAGGCAAGACCTTGTACTATTTGTACTAAAATAAACCCCTACATTTCTTTTTCTATTTTAGGCTTTATTTAACAGGCTGTTTTCATACAAGGTCTTGCCTTGTATGGAGTTCTTATTTTTATAATATTTTTATCAATGACTCTCTAAAATGGATGTATGTCATTGAGAAATACCCCATTTGTCGCTGATGAATATTATCATCTATATAATCGAGGTAATAGTAAGCAAAAAATCTTTCATGATAAGCAGGATTATAAAAGGTTTTTATTACTTCTCCATCTTGTTAATACAAAAGAGAAGATAGTCTCACGACTGATAAAAGAAAAACCATTTTCTAGACATAATACAATGTGTCTAGTTGGTATTGGCGCTTATTGCCTTATGCCTAATCATTTTCATCTTATTGTTAAAGAGTGCGGAGAAGGGGGTATCAGTAAATTTATGCAGAAGCTTACGACCGCGTATGCTATGTATTACAATCAAAAATATAAGCGATCAGGCTCTTTATTTGAGGGTAAATTCAAATCACAGCATACAGAAAGTGACAAATATCTTAAATATCTTTTTTCTTATATTCATTTAAATCCCTTGAAGTTGATTGATAAAGATTGGAGAAATAAAAGAACGAAAGATAAAAAATGGTTCCTTGATTTTTTACGCACTTATCATTATTCAAGTTACCGAGATTATATTTTTATTGTTCGACCCGAGAATATTATTCTTAATAAGGAAATTTTTCCTGCCTATTTTCCTAATGAAGAATTATTTGAGAAAGAGGTCTTTGAATGGCTCTCCTATGGAGAATAGTACAAGGCAAGACCTTGTACTAATAGCTTGGTATATATGGATATGTTGATGAGAGAAAAACTTACAGAATAAATTTCTGTACAAGGTCTTGCCTTGTAGAGCGAATAGCAAAAAGCTGCTAAGTATTTCTTAGCAGCTTTTTGCTATTCGGATACACGTTCGACATATTCGCCGGTTTCGGTATTGATGCGGATCTTGTCGCCGGTCTCGAGGAAGAAGGGGACTGTCATGTTGATGCCGTTTTCAAGAGTGGCGACTTTTCCTCCGCCGTTTGCAGTATTGCCCTTGATTGAAGGAGGAGCCTCCTTGATGACGAAGTCCATCTTAACAGGAACCTTGATGCTGATGATCTTCTCATCACCGTCATCATCCCAGACGAGAGCAGAGACGTTTTCATTTACTTTCAGGTATTTCGCAGCGTCGCCGATAATTTTCTCAGAAAGCTGGAACCGGTTCTTGGGATCTTCGGGATCGGAGAACCAGTACTCTCCTTTATTGGCATAGAGGAACTTTACGTCGCGCTTCGCGATCTCGGCTTCATCGGCCTTGTCGGAAGCATGGAAAACGGTGTTCCACGTACGGCCCGAAATCAGGCTTTTGAGTTTGACCTGGTTCTGGGGCTTTCTCTGCTGGGTGCGGGCGACATGGGCCTCCATCACTTCGCATGGTTCGTCTTCATAAATGATTATTTTCTTTTCGCGGATTTCGCTGTACTCTAACATAGATATATATGAGATTAATAAGTAATTCTTATTCAGACAATGAAAAATGGTATGTCTTGCCCCGTAGGAAATTTTGCACGCATTCGGAGCGTAATTTTCCTTCGGGGTCGCTGTATTCGAGCATGAAGGTATTCTAGCTTATTGTATAAGCTTTTTCAAGTTCTTGACAATGCATCTCCGGTTATATAGATTAGCAAGAGAATTCTTGATGTTTCTAATCAAAAATCGATCTTTTAAATTTTTAAACCTCGTTTTATGAGAAAATCTCTTTTTGTTGCGATGATATGCTTTGCTGGTATTTTGATCACAAATCTTTCTTACGCTCAGAATGAATTTCCCACAAGGAAAGCATTTACCCTAACTATTGTGGTATCTAAAGATACCCTTTATGAAGATAACGTACCGAAAACCCCTTACCTTGTGAACACTTCGGAGGACAAGAATATTTTGCAACTTTACCCGGGAGAGAGCATCTATCTTGAAGTCCAGGAAATTCAAAATGATAGCATCAAGAAGATGTCTGTTGTCAAAGAAAATCTAAACCCGGCGAAAACGATACAAGTAACCTTCTTACAAGCGATCGAAAAAGGAGAACATCGATCAATGATCCTCAAAATTTCAAATCCTTTTCCCAAAAAAGTGGGCTTTAACGCTTTAATTCTTCCTTTGAGAATGGGAAAGTGGGAGGAAACAAGTGTAAATATGGTAGGACCAAAACAGATGGATTTTGAAACAACATGGGATGAAATTATCGTTTCTATCGGGCTTGAAGATTGGATTTTCAAGGATGAATGAAGCTGAGACAAAAACCACAAAATGCGTCGCCCCAAACGATGCATTTTTATTATGTGAATAAGCTCTCTTAAGAGGATTGACACTTTACTTAAAAAGTTCATAATAATTTTAATTCTCTAAACTTTCGCTATTTTTTAACCTACAACTAGTTATCATGAAGACAAAAACAGCCCTCTTGGTCCTGTTGTCGCTTGCAGGATGGCAGATATTCTTTTTCAGAGATGGGAATATCGTTAGTTTCATCCTGGAAAACACAGTAAGCTGGGCATTGCCCGCGATATGCGCAAGTTTTATTGCCCTCGGCGGTCTGTACACCCATTGGAGCGTTATGTACGGGAGCATTCCGCATAACCCGCTTGTAAGGGGCCTCACTGCTATTGTAGTGACCGGACCTTATGCAATAGCTTTTAAGAGCTGGGGTGTAGATGTAACGCTTAGTCTTATCATTTCCGCGCTCATCACAGTCCTTGTTCTCTGTATTGAACTGCTTGTTGTCTGGTTCCTGGGTTGGAACCTATCTTCTTCGTCGGAACCCGAATCCTGAGCAAGGCAGAACTAAAAAGGAGCATATCCTTGACAGATATGCTCCTTTTTCTATTCCCCTGAGCTTGCAACCTGTATTTCACCAAAGCGTGATTTGACCTCTTTGAGGATTTCTTCGGCAAGCTTCTTGTTGTCGCGCAGATATGTGCGTGCCGCATCATATCCGCGGCCGAGCTTTACTTCCTCGACAGGGCCTTTCTCCCGGGCCTTTGAAGTCCCGAGATACGAGAATACCGCGCCGCTTGATTTTGAGATGATGCCGAGCTTCTCGCCGAGAGCCATGAGCTCTCCTTCGCGCGAAATGCCTTCGCCATAGAGAATATCGAATTCAGTCTGCTTGAACGGAGCGGCGACTTTATTCTTGACCACTTTGACGCGGGTACGGGAACCGACGACTTCTTCGCCTTTCTTGATCTGGGCGATGCGGCGAATATCGAGTCGGACCGATGTGTAGAATTTGAGAGCCTTTCCGCCCGGAGTGGTTTCCGGATTTCCGAACATGATGCCGATCTGCATGCGGATCTGGTTGATGAATATGACGACAGTGTTTGATCGGGCAACGAGCGCGGTGAGCTTTCGAAGCGCCTGCGACATGAGTCGTGCCTGCTTGCCGACATGGGACTGCCCCATATCGCCCTCGATTTCATCTTTCGGAGTTAATGCTGCGACAGAGTCGATAACGACGACATCAATCTTCCCTGAACGAATCAGGCTTTCGGTGATTTCCAGGCCCTGTTCTCCGGTATCGGGCTGCGAGATGAGAAGGTCGTTGATTTTCACTCCAAGCTTTGCCGCATAATCCGGATCCATGGCATGTTCCGCGTCGATATAGGCGCAGATGCCGCCTTTCTTCTGAGCTTCGGCAACGATGTGAAGGGCAAGCGTCGTCTTGCCCGAGGATTCCGGTCCGAAGATTTCCATGATGCGACCGCGTGGAACGCCGCCGACGCCAAGTGCCATATCAAGGCCGATTGATCCCGTTGAGATGGTATCGATATTGACCTTCGGCGTATCGCCGAGTTTCATGATTGCCCCTTCGCCGAATTTTGTTTGGATCGATTTAATTGTATCTTCGATCGCTCCTCCTGTTTCTTTGGGAGCTTTCTTTGCTTTTTTCTGCATATATTTTTTTAGTTAGTATTTATAATTCCAACGCCTGCTGCGATTGCGCCGGCTGATTCGCGGTATATGACCTCAAATTTCTTTTCCGCTGTCTTGCCAAATTTGTCCTGAGCCTCAAGCGTGACAACTCCGAATCCCGGCAGAAGAGCAACGGGCTCAATGAAGACGCCATCCTTGTCTATGAATATCTCCCGGCCATTGAGGCTCACATAGACTGCGTTCTTGGCGTTGCCTGTTATATGAATAACAGGGGAGGTGTCCGTGCGGCTGATCTCTGCTTTTATCTTTACCCCATTGAGAAGGAAACTCATCTTTTCATAGGCGAATGTTCCGATAGCGCCGAACAATACGAGGCATGCTGCGATCCCGATCCACCATTTTATACTTTTGTTTTTTACATTCCGCATTTTGTATACTCTTTCTATTTTATTCTATATTTGCCGTATGGTCCATGGCCTTTTCAAGAACGTCCCGGGGTTTTGCACCATTGCCGGGACCGACGACACCGCGCTCTTCAAGCATGTCGATGAGGCGGGCGGCTCTGGCATATCCGACGCCCAACTTGCGCTGCAGATATGAAGTCGAGGCTTTGCCGGTTTCAATGACTGTTAAGCGGGCGTCTTCATACAAATCATCATCTCCGTCATCACCTCCCACGCTATCACTGAATAAATTATTGCCTTTTTCTATTGATCCGGATAATTCGATCGTATCGGGAATTTCGTCAATGTAGGCCCGCTTTAGATATTCTACCACTTTTTTGACTTCATCTTCGGAGATAAAGGCACTCTGCAGACGCTCTGGCTGGGACATCTCTCCTGAGGCATAGAGCATGTCTCCGGCACCTAAAAGCTTCTCAGCACCTCCAGCATCAAGAATCGTGCGTGAATCTATCTGGGAAGACACTTGGAGCGCCACGCGGGTCGGGACATTGGCCTTAATAAGGCCGGTAATGACATTGACTGAGGGGCGCTGAGTGGAAAGGATCAGATGGATGCCGACGGCTCTCGACATTTGGGCCAAGCGTACGATAGCGCTCTCAAGCTCTCTGGGATACGCTTGCATGATATCGGCAAGCTCGTCGATCATAATGACAATGTACGGCATGCGCTCAACTTCATCGCTTTTCTTGGCCTTGGCGTAGACCGTCTGATGATATGATTCGATGTCGCGGACCGATTCGGCCTGAAGAACATCATAACGGCGATCCATTTCCTTTGCCGCCCATTTCAGAGCCAGGATCGTTTTCTTCGGATCGGTGATGACAGGGGTCAAGAGGTGGGGGATCTTGTTATAGAGAGTGAGCTCGACGCGTTTCGGGTCAACCATGATCAGGCGCAGGTCTTCCGGCCCGTTCCTGTACAGCAAAGAGGTGATGATCGAGTGGATGGTAACGGATTTTCCCGAACCGGTTGTTCCTGCAATGAGAGCATGCGGCATCTTGGCAAGATTGCCGAATACGGCCTTGCCTGAGAGTCCGCGTCCGAGAGCGACCGTCAGAGGCTTCGGCGAATTTTGGAATTTATCATCCGACAAAAGAGTTGCAAGACCTACGGTCGATTTGACCTTGTTGGGGATCTCAATACCGACGAGAGACTTGCCGGGGATAGGCGCCTCGATGCGGATCGGATGAGCGGCAAGGGCAAGGGCCAGATCGTTCTGGAGGCCGACAATGCGCGAGAGCTTCACTCCCTGAGCGGGCTTCAAAGCGTAGCGGGTGACAGTCGGGCCGATGGTGACTTCATCCATTTCAACCGAAATGCCGAAATTCAAAAGAGTCCGTTGGATGATATTCATATTGCCTTTGAGATCTCCGACATTTGGCTTGCCCTTATCTTTCTCAAGAAGTGAAAGGGGAGGGGGAACATAGGACGTCTTCCATTTCTTTTTCGGAGACAGAATCTCCTCTTCTTCGGTTTCCGGCGTGGTCTTGTATGCCATATCATCTGTGGTTGTCGGAAGAGGCGTTTCTCCCTTTTCTTGAGCTATATCTTCTTCCATTTCCTCCGGAATGTCATCGACATATTTTTTCTCTCTGGCAGGGAACTTAATATCTTTTCGGAGGAAACTCCATATTTTCTGCCAAAAGGAGGCAAGATTCGGACGTTCGTCACCAAGAACGATAAGAGAAATAATAAGAAGCGCTCCGAGAAGAAGAATGCTTACATACATGCCGAAAAGTTTTATGAACGGCCATGCGACAATGCTCCCCAGATATCCCCCGAAGGTGATATTTTCCGAAACGCCTGATCCGTTGCTTGCGATGTCCATGATGCCGAGAGCCGTTATGATGATGGCTGCTCCGCAGATCGCATGAAGACGGGCAACGTGAGGTCTCCCTTTGCGCATGAAAGATATGCCGACAGCCCCGAGGATGATGGGCAGGAGATAGTAGCCGAATCCGAAGAACGAGTTGAACATGCGATAGAAATATACTCCCGCGATTCCTGCAAGATCAAAAAGCGAGAGGATGATGAAGACCGCCACAACGAGAATGCCGATGCCCCACACGCTGTGCCGTGTTTCTTCTTTCAGTTCAATTTTTCTCTTCTCTTTGCCTTTTTTCTTTCCTCGCGCTGGTTCGTCGATATCTTTTTTAGCCATAATTATTCCTCAATTATATCACAAACTAGAGCAGGATGTTGCAGATAAAAAGAAGCAAAATCCCACAGAACGAAACGCGGCGCAAGAGAAATCAATTACCACTAGAAAAAGTTCCCTGATCTTTTTGCGGAAGCAGATTAAATGGGCTTTTTCTGATCACAATTGATTCTTATGAAGGAGATAGGTAGCGGGTGATTGTTTGTGCGACTTCTACTTGCGGGAGACCCTGCGCCAGTATATAATGGACACATCAAAGACATGAAATTAGTCTCCTTAATTAAAAAAGACACCCATGAAAAACCAAAAGGACATAGAAAAGACAGGAATGGAAAGGCAAGACACTGTCCGCAAGGATAGCCAAAAATCATTACTTAATAAGACTTCGTCTGAATTTATAAACAAAAAGACAGAAAAATTGGTGACGGCTTTATATATGATCACTGATTGCATGGATTCCGGCGATGCGCTAAAGGGGAAGCTAAGAGGGCTCGGTGTTGATGTCCTTTCGGACATGCACAGGCTTCCTATCCTTTTGCCTGTCGAGAGGCATGTGTGCATCACAGGGGCTCTTTCCCGCATCGGGGAGATTCTAGCGTTGACGGGGATCGCCCAGACGATCGGATTCGTGTCAGAGATGAACGGCGCTATTCTTAAAAAAGAGTTCGGCTTTTTGGTTGCGGAGCTTCATTCATATCAGTCAGAGAGTGCGGCCTCACCTTTTGAGGATGTTCTCTTTGAGAATAAGAAAAATCCCTCCTTTACTCTGACCGAAGATATGTTCGCTGTTGATGGCCGAAGCGAAGGGAAGGGAGAGAGCCCATTTTTGAAAAGCGCGAAAGACAAAAGGACAAAATATAATATGTCCTTTATGACTCCTCCTTCGCATCTTCTCTCTCCTATCTCTACCAAAAGTTTGTCTTCGCCTCATGTAAATGTCATAGATAAAAAAGAAAGAATCGATAAAATCGTGTCTCTTATAAAAGACAAAAAAGAAGTTTCTATAAAGGACATCTCGGGAGCATTCCTTAATTGCTCGGAGAAGACGATCCAACGCGAATTGAACTCATTGGTTTCCAAAGGACAGATCAAGAAGAGCGGGGCTAAGCGGTGGAGCAGATATTCAATAGCCTAAATGCAATAAATGAATTTTGCCTGAAGCGACCGACCCCAGTGGTCTTTACCCTCATGGTCAGTCCTACGTATTTCCTCCTTTACTTATCCCCATAGATATATCTATAGTATTGCCTATTATTATTCCTTTGATATATAATGCTAAAGCATATTATCGTACTGGCGATTTTTCGCTTCATATGGTACTATGTAATTGTGTTATCTGGCGGAAACGCGTGATAGCATAAACGATCATTGAAAATACAATACCGTGCATCTTTGATACCGATTGATTCACGGCGTGAGGTTCTGTATGAGTCGTATGTATTTATTTACATGCTTTCTATGGAATCGAACTTATGTTTTATTTTCTCGTATGGTCGCGCATCCGTTTCGTTTTTTCTTTTGATAGAGGAGAATTTCGAAATGCGATATCGGCCCTGTCGACAAGGCAGATATGTTTATCTCATCAGAAATGGTGACATAAGCAGTTCATGGTAGGTTTCTCTCTTGTAAATAATTTCGCGTGCTCGTGCTCTCATGATTTTTCTTCGCCTCGATAGAGGGGCGATCGCAAAAATAGGAAGCATGGGCAGAAAAGATTATTGAAAGAAAACGTTGATTAATAATTGATAGAGATTATTAAAAGACAATCGCATGCACACACATTGGTTTTTTTCCCGAGGGCATAATCTTATTAGTCGCTCTCCGGAATTAGTCGAAGCTAATATAAACGTGCATAAGAATTAATTATGTTAAAAATCAAATCAAAAGCTCTTTTGGCTTTCACTGGTTTAATGGTTGCATTGTTCATGCTTGCTGGTGCAAATTTTGCATCTGCTGATGTGATCACCCTTCCATCTTCTGGTGTTTCAAAAACGAGTGGTATGGAAAACATCCAGAACCTTCAGCTCTTCTTGAACTGGAATCTTGGTGCTCAGATCACTCCTCTTGTCGTAGACGGCAAGTACGGCGCAAAGACGACTGCAGCTATCAAACTCTTCCAGGCAAACAATGGCTTGGTTGCTGATGGTATCTTCGGACGCATGAGCGCTGCCAAGGCAATGGCCCTTCAGGTCAATGCTACTGGCGTAGTCTACCCAGCAGGTTGTGCATCAAACACAGGCTACAGTTCAACGACTGGCTGGCCATGTGCAGGTATGGCACTTCCAGCAGGTTGTACATCAACTGTAGGATTTAGTTCAACAACAGGCGTGCCTTGCGGTACTCCAGTTGGAACAACTCTTCCAGCAGGTTGTGCATCAGCTGCAGGTTTCAGCACAACGACAGGTGCACCATGTACAGCAACAACAACTGTTAGCGGCACAAATGGTTACCTAGCTGATATCTCAACTGATTCTACAAATCGTGTTTCAACAGTTTACGAATCTGAAATGGATAAAGTCGTTGCCGGCTTCCGCGCAACAGCTCGCCTTTCATCTCAGACTGTTGATCGTGTTCGCGTTACAATGTGTAACGACACGGACGGTGTTACAACAAACGGTGTTTGTTCAAACACAACATCTTCATCAAACAACCTTAGCAAATACATAAGCAGTGCTTCTCTATGGTACGGTTCTACAAAGATCGCTACTATGGCAGTCGCACAGGCTGATCGTGGTACATCAAACGATGTATACACATTCAACTTCTCTGGTCTTAACGCTGTAATCGCGAAGGATCAGATTGGTCGCTTCTATGTTTCTGTAAGCGCAAACGGTTCAATTGATACAAACGATGGTACTGCTAAATGGGTAACTACATTCCCAGCTGGCGGCATCAGCGCAACATCTCCGGATGGTTCATCTGACACATATCCATCAAACGATATCTCTCAGGCTAGCCTTACATTCGGAAAGTTCTCAACAAGCGGCGTTAAGGCAGAAATAAATCTTTCTGCTAACAACCCTGCTGCGAGCGTTGTTACTGTGCAAAGCACGACTGCAACAAATAACATCAACCTTCTTAAGTTCACAATCAAAGCGACAAATTCTGATTTGACGCTTCGAAAGGTTCCTGTCAAGATTGCTGTTAATGATGGTTCAACAGTTGCTGATGACGTTACAAACGTTATCAACACTTTGAAGCTTTACCGCGGTACAGACGTTGTTGACTCAGTTGACGGTTCAGCTGGATACCAGTCTGTATCAGGCAGCCTTTCAACAACAACAGCAGCTTGTGTTAACTCAACCGCTGACGTAGATGACACATGTACATTCTTCTTCTCAAACTTGTCAAACCCTGCAAACTTCATTGCAGCAGGAACGACAGCTGAGTTTACAGTTGTTGCTGACCTTAAACAGGTTAGTACAAACTATGCAGAAGGTGTTACAGTTACAGCATCTCTTGATAGCGCTGATCTTATCCGTTCTTCTGCTTTCTCTGTTCAGGACACAAATGGTGACCAGTTGTCAGACAACAACACATCAGTTCGTGTCGGTTCAGCGATCGGTCAGGTTATGACGCTTCGCGTTAACGGCGTACAGGTTGTCATGGGTACACCAAGCTACACAATGGTTACAGACAATGGTGATGTGACTCAGGTTACATACACTATCCCAGTAACTGCTACTGCATTCGGCCAGACACTCTACATTGGTCAGTCAGTTGTACTTGGCGATACTGCAGGTGGTACAGGTGCAAGTGCTAATGCGTTCTCATACTCATTTGAGAACTCAACTTCACCTTCAGCACACATCAACTCATGTACAAACTGTGTTACAACACTTTCATCGTCTGATGCTTTGATTGAAGGAAACGGTTACCGTCTTGATAGTGGAACTGCTAAGCACTTCACTATCACGGTAGTTGAAATCCAGCCTACAACTGGCACAGCTTCATATCGTGTTGTTTTGAACCAGATCCGTACTGACGTTGAGAGTACTCTTGAAAACGTCACGACTCCTCTTGTCAACCAAGAGCTTGAGCCGGAACAGAACTACCAGACTGGCTTCCAGTACATCACTGGTTAATAGTCTTGTTGTTTTGAACTCTAGTTTTCTTGTCTACTAGTTAGTCAAGAAACTGGTTAACAAAAAACCACCCGTACGGGTGGTTTTTTGTTAACCAGTTTC
>JAZKIP010000004.1:168563-177300 GCA_040384805.1 Patescibacteria group bacterium
TTTTAGTTTATCCACACGTTATTTACCTTTATCTTCTTACTTTTGCTATAATAAGAACACTTGTTATGTGGGTTCTTTTGGTCGAGAATTCATTCCGAAGTAAGAATATATTATTAATATTATTATAAATAAGCATAAAATAAATTATGAAATTAACTTTTAAAAATGTTTTTTCAAAGCTTGCTCTTGGATTATTCCTTGCTCTTGCCTTGATAGTCTCTTCGCCAGTGTACGCTGCTGCTCCAACAGGAACATCCGCAACTCTTACCGGTTCAACATCGTCGACGGTTACGATTACAGTAACAGGAACTGATTTCGATCAGTTCATCAGTACTCAGACTACGACGGCAGGTGCGACAGATTTAGCAAAGGTCTCTTATAACAGTCAGACGCCAACAGCTGGAGTAAGGACAAACGTGACAACTCTCACGTTTACATTCCCAATTGCAACAGGTACAGGCAAATCAGGGGGTAGTCTTGTTATAGCCGCAGGTGCGGTTGAAGATGCGAGTAATGCTGCAAATGCAACAATTACGATTGCCAATGGAAGCATTACCGACAACGCAGCTCCTCAGGTTGTTTCCGTCACGCCCGTGAACGCAGCGACAGAAGTTAATCGTTCTGCCAATATTGTTATTAAGTTTTCCGAAACAATGACAATAGCATCCCTTGCTTTCTCTACAAACCCTTCTCTGACATACACGCCGGCATGGTCGGCAGCGCCGCGTACTGATGATACTGTTACTCTTTCACACGCCGGAGTTTTTCTAGGTCATACTACATATACGGGTACAGTCGGAACAGGTACAACAGATTTAGCAACTGCACCGAACGCCCTCGCTGCTCCTTATGTGTGGTCTTTCACGACAAAATCAGGATCAGGTAGTATAACGACAACAGGCGGTGATAGTCAGACAACAACAACGACCCCAACAGGATCAACAACAATTGATACGACTTCAACGACTATCACGACGACAACAACTACGACGACGACAAATGACTACTCAGGCTGTGCATCAGCATCAGGCTATAGCACGACAACAGGCAAGTCATGTGCAGGTATGCCCATAACAAGTATCGCAGGATGCGAAGGACGCAATACTGGCTTCAGCACTGTAAACGGTCAGTCATGTGTCGGCAACATTGTTACAACAAGCACGACTGTTATCGCAGGATGCGAAGGACGCAATACTGGCTTCAGCACTGTAAACGGCGCATCGTGCGTCGGTAACACTGTAACTGTTTCAACACCTTCGTATACTTCATTGATGCTTACCGCAAGTGTTACGAAGGCAAGTTCAGCTGCGACCGTTCAGAATCTTCAGGCTGCTCTTAATGTCGCCTTGGGCATGAATCTCTCAACACCATTGGTTGTTGACGGAAAGTGGGGCGCAAAGACGACTGCAGCTGTCATGCAATTCCAAACATGGGCAGGGATCGCAGCTGACGGAAAAGTCGGTCCGATGACAATCGCAAAGCTTAACGCTGCATTGAAATAACAGTCTCTTAATTATAAAAAACCTCCCCAACTATGGTCGGGGAGGTTTTTTATTTTATCCATATGCAATTAACATACACAAGGCAAGACCTATGCACATAGGTCTTGCCTTGTACTTTTTATCATTGATTGAAATTATTTTTAGAATTTTATAATTGCCGATGGATATACTGGAGCAATGAATACTCTACCGGAGCGGATACTTTTCATTTT
Organism: Patescibacteria group bacterium; assembly: GCA_040384805.1. Taxonomy (GTDB): domain Bacteria; phylum Patescibacteriota; class Minisyncoccia; order Phycocordibacterales; family UBA9973; genus UBA8515. Next base: position 170,278 of record JAZKIP010000004.1, read on the forward strand.
CTTGCTTCTCGTCATTTTCCTGATTCCTTCTACAAAGATATTCGCAGAAGGAGGAGCTTCAAGCGTCTTATTTCTTCCCGGATTCGAAGCAAGCAGGATGTACAAAACGAAGAGCATCCTTGGCATTATAACAGAAGATCAGCTATGGGAACCCAATACCAACAATGACGTGAGAGACATGTTCATGGATGGTAGGGGAATAAGCATTGATGAAAATATTTATACTCGCGATATCATCGATGAAGGCAATATCATTATTCCGAGCATAAATATTTACAAGTCATTCATCTCTTCTATGGACAGCCTCGTAGCGGATAATATTATTTCAGACTGGAAGGCGATCGCGTATGATTGGCGATTCGCTGTCGATGATATTGTTTCCTGCGGCTTTGAAAATTCCGACGGATCGATCTCATATGACGGAGAATCGTCTTCTGTCGATCTGCCGTATATTATCTCTGAACTTAAAAGGCTTGCCCATACGTCGAAAAATGGAAAAGTAACCGTTGTTACTCATTCAAACGGCGGGCTTCTTGCCAAAGCACTGGTAAAAGAATTGGCAGATATGAAGAAGGCAGGAGGCCTTTCTCTGGTTGATTCCATCGACAAAGTGATCATGGTTGCTCCTCCTGAGCTTGGCGCCGTAAGCGCCCTCGCCGCCCTCCTGCACGGGTATGCTCAGAACTTCGGCTGGGGATTCTTCCTGAAAGAGAGCGTTGCGCGGGAGTTTGCAGAGAACTTGCCGGGAGCCTATGGCTTGCTTCCGTCTCCGGCATATTTCGACGCTATAGAAGATCCGGTTATCCTATTCGACCAGTCTCTTGATGAGATAAGCGATTTTCGGAAGATCTACGGCGACGCGATAGATTCTTTCGACGAATTCAGGAGCTTTGTTCTTGATTCTCACACGGATCGTATAAAGCCTGCAGGTAACGATCTAGAAAGCCCCGCTATCTTGAATGCGTCCCTCTTCGATGATGCTGTGTCTTTGCATGCAAGCATCGACGATTTTGACTTCCCGTCTCACATTGACGTGTCCCAAGTGGCAGGATGGGGGATGCCGACAGTTAAAAATATCAGATATTACGCCAAGCATGAATGCGTGGCTATTGAGAATGCCACATGTCATATAGGGAGCGCGTTGGCCGAAACGTTCGACATAACATCGGATGGGGACAAGACTGTCGCTTCGGCAAGCGCGCTCTACGGGAACGCGGATAAATATTATCTTAATTTGCAAGAATACAACAAGAACCACTACAACCGGGGGCACAAGGACATTTTTGAAATTCCTTCAGTCGATATGTTTGTTAAAAATTCTTTAACACAGGGGGGATCACTACCTGAATATTTTAGCCAAGAAAAACCTCCATCTCCGGATATCATTATTATTAGAATGAAATCTCCGGTATCGATAGATATATATGATGAAGAAAAAAGGCATACCGGCCAGATGGCGGGCACGAATCCCGACTTCACGTATATCGAGGAGGAAATTCCCAATAGCGCATACATGCGCATCGGAGATGAGAAAATAATCATTGTTCCCGCGGAGGATGAGTATGTTCTTGAAATGCAGGGTCTTGATAAGGGGATCTTCACTCTTGAAATAGAAACGCTTCATTCCGATATATCTGCGGGCACGGTTGTTTTTGCGGATGTGCCGGTAACTCCTCATATGAAAGCAGAGGCGCATCTTACGGCAGATGGAGAGGTGAGCGGGATCGCGATGGATAAAGACGGAGACGGGGTTTATGAATCGACCGTTCTTCCATCTGATCGGCAAACGTCGGAGGATACTATAGATCTTGCTACGCCGGATATGTCTTCTATTGCCGGAGATTTTCGCACACAATCGGGCGTATCTGAACATGTCGATGATAAGAGGGATCCTTTGTCTTTGTATACAAGTGAAAATATCCCTTTCGTCCATATAGTCCGAGAAAGTTCTCTTTTGTCTGAAAAAGAATCCTCTTCGGATGACGGTGAATATTTGCCGCTTGCTTTTGAGCATGCCGCCGAAGAGGAAAATACGCGCACGGAACAAAATGATAGCAACCTTGCCGGAGCTGCATATACCAAGCTTGCAGGGAAAGAGAAAGATGTGGGGATTATCGCTTTGGGGAGCGTGATCGCGATAATGATACTACTTGTTCTTAAAGCTTTATCACAGAAGAAATAAAATAAATCTATGGTATAATATATATATGTTCAGCATGAGGTTATTAAAGATCATCGGCGGGTTCTGCGGCATGATACTCTTAGGCCTTATTTCTCTTGTGATCGTTGATTCTCTGAAGGATAAAGATAATACATCTAGGGTTGAGAGTCAGAATGTTATACTTCCTCCTGTAGCAAATCAGACGACAACTGTGCCTGCTACTTTGCCTTCTTCAACCAAAAAACCAGTACGGTAAAGTGCAAGAGTTGATTGACATTTTTAAATAGATAGGTTAGATTTAAACTGATTTAATAGCCCGAACTTTTAATCTGTTAAAAGCATATAGTACATCTTTGGTAGTTTAAGGCTGAGGAGCCTCGTTTGTAAGTCCTGACTTTTCTAGGTCGGGACTTTTTTATTTGATATCTTCAGTTTCTCTTGATTTGACAAATCATGCTTATTTGATAATATATCCCCATAGCCGTAGACAGCAGGTTTACCCCGTTACGGCGGGGTGGATAAATCCTGCCGAGGTCGAATGTTGCATTTTATGCGACGAAGACTACGCTTACGGCCCGCAAGGGCCTTTTTAATTTTTAAAAAATTATCATGCCAATTACACTAGATAAAAAGAAAGAGCTCGTGGCTGGCTTAAAAAAGTCACTCACAGGAACGCAATCTGCTGTTTTTGTGAAGTTTGATAAATTGACGGTCGCTCAGGTTAACGCGTTTCGCAGAAATCTGCAGGCGCAAGACGTGGGTTACAGTGTCGCCAAGAAAACGCTTTTAAAGCGCGCTCTCGGAGCGCAGGGTATCGAGGGTATAATGCCTGACATGCCCGGGCAGATCGCGATCGCCTATGGCGAGGACCTTCTTGCTCCTGCACGCGAGGTCTTTGCTTTCCAGAAAGGAAACAAGGACAATATCGCGATTGTGGGAGGCGTGTTCGAAGGGAAGTATATGAATGCGGAAGAGATGATGGCAATTGCCACGATCCCTCCACTCGAGATCCTTCGCGGAATGTTCGTCAATGTTATCAATTCACCGATTCAGCGGTTCGCCGTGGTTCTCAATGCGATTGCTGGAACTAAAACAAGCTAACACTTGTTGTCCCTATTGCTTGCCTTGCAAACAATAGAGGAAGCAAAGCGCGTAAAAGCATTATTAAGAATTAATCCATTATATCTATGTCAGAAGAAACAAAAACAAATGAGGATGTGAAAGTTCCTGCAAAATACGAGGAAATCGTCTCAAAAGTCAAATCATTTTCAGCAATCGAATTGCATGAACTCGTAAAGATCTTTGAAGAAATATTCGGAGTTTCCGCATCCGCTGTCGCCGTTGCAGGCCCAGCCGCCGCAGGCGCAGAAGCTGCCGAAGTGAAAGACTCATTTACTGTTGAACTTACAGCTGCAGGCGAGCAGAAGATCGCCGTTATGAAAGTCGTTAAGGAAGTCCTCGCTCTCGGTCTTAAGGAAGCGAAGGATCTCGTCGACGGCGCTCCATCAGTCCTTAAAGAAGGTATGAAGAAAGCCGAAGCGGAAGAATTCAAAAAGAAGATCGAGGACGCTGGTGGTAAAGTGACTTTAAAGTAATCTTTAAAGTCATCCCGCACCAACCCAGGTCAAGTGCGTGGCCGAATAGGCCAACCCTTATGGGCGAAGCACGAGACCGTATGATTTTGGTGCTGGGATTACGCTTATATAGATTTTCTATCAAAAAACACCCTTGCAGGGTGTTTTTTGATAGCGTATACTGGTGGCTATATGGATTACGTATGAAATCCATCATATATGTTCTATACGTATATATTGCAAAGTAAAAAGAGCGGTAAATTATATATCGGATATATGAGCGATTTAAGGAAACGTTTTAAAGAACATAAGGATGGTAAAGATCCTTACACTAAAGGGCGTAGGCCATTCAGATTATTTATTATGAAGCATGTCTTAACAAAGATGATGCTCGGTCGAGAGAATTATATTTAAAGACAGGAATCGGTAAACGATATATTACATCTCGTTTGAAACGATTCTTATTTCATACGTAATGGAAACGTTAGCAAAACTGTTTGGCGGACAGGCTCGGGTGAAAATAATGAGATTATTCCTTCTCAACGCTTCAATGGCATTCGAGATCGATGAAATCGTAAGCCGCAGCCGTGTCACCAAAATAAATGCCCGGAAGGAAATCAATGCTCTGTCGGGAATGGGATTTATCAAGCAGAAAACGATCAGCAGGGAAGGATCCCGGGGTGCCAAGAAGAAAGTGTCCGCATGGAGCCTCAATCCGGCTTTCCAGTATCTTGATTCTGTGAGAGATCTCCTCGTCGACCCGAATCTCCTCCTTCAAGGGGATCTCATCCAGAAATTCAAGCCTATCGGCAAGATCAAGCTTATGATTGTCTCGGGAGTGTTCATCGGAGACCAGAAAAGCCGCGTCGACATTCTTATCGTAGGGGATAAGCTCAAGAAAAATGTTATTCAGCAAGTTATCAAAGGTCTTGAAGCGGAGATCGGCAAAGAGCTTGACTATGTGGTATTCGACAGCAAGGAGTTCGCATACCGCTTGGATATGTATGATAAGCTTGTCTGCGATATCGTCGATCTGCCGCACGAGAAGCTTATCGACAGCGGCCAGTTATCCACATACGTTTCTAAAAAATAGCCCTGAGAGGCTGTTTTTTGATATACTATAGAAAGTACTTGAAAGGTCGAAGCTTTATAGGTACCTTTATTTATTATTTATATATTCCACAGCTATGATGTTTATTCAAAGTTGGGGCGGAAATCTCGGCGACTCACTACTAAGTATTTGGTATGGTTTCATGAGCTTCGTACCCGCTCTCTTGGGCGCAATTATTCTTTTTATTATCGGTTGGATCATCGGTTCAGTCGTCGGCAAGGCCATCACGCAAGTGATCGACGCGCTTAAAGTTGACAAAGTTTTTGAAAGTGCTGGAGCCCATGAAGTCATGAATCGTACGGGCATGCGCCTGCATATCGGCGGATTCATCGGCGGCCTCGTAAAGTGGCTGATCGTTCTTGCGTTCTTGATGGCCTCTCTTCAGATTCTTAATCTGACCGAAGTCATGCTCTTCCTAAGCGATAGAGTTCTCTCGTATCTCGGCGGCCTTCTTATCGCCGTCTTGATCCTCATCATCGGATTCATTGTTGCGAATTTCGTAAAGCAGCTTGTCGTCGTCAGCGCGAAAGCGATGAATGCTCCGTCCGCGAATTTCTTGGGCTCGCTTGCCCGCTATGCGATAATCGTATTCGCATTCGCGATCGCGCTTCCGAAGATCCTGCTTCTTGATTCGTCTATCTTTTTCAATCTTCTGATCAGCTTCATTCAGCCCCTTATCTGGGCCGTTGCTCTTGCATTCGCGCTTGCCTTCGGTCTCGGCGGCCGCGATGTCGCATCCCGCTCGATCGAGAAATTCACAAAAGAAATGTCAGGGAAGAACAATAACAGCACGATGTAAATTCTTCGTACTTCTTCCTAAACAGAAAATCCCGCATATGCGGGATTTTCTGTTTTAGAAATAAAAAACCGGACTCTCCAGAGTCCGGTTTTCACAATACAATAATGGAGGCATCAATCCGCTAAAATGGCCACTTGTTAACCTGATGGCCATTTAAATAATCGGAACCCGATATGCGGGGTTCATCGTTTGGCGGGCCGTGCTTATCAATCTGGTGATTGAAAATGTTCAGCCCGCCGTCTGGAGGTACCTGATCGTTTTGTGCGGAAACAACAGTATTTTCCGCTGCATCTTTGTGCTTCGTCATACGCAATCTTGATTTTTAAATGTTCACGAATTTCCCGATAGTATAGAATAATCCCACAAAAGTCAAGCTTTATAAGCAGATAGAGAGTCTTTCCCGGTAAACAGACATAAGGCTTGACTTCTTTTTGGGCTTGGTATAGAATACACCCACGATGTTAATGAATAAAAATCATCCAAATCTGCGGAGAAGTTAAACCTCTACTGGTTTTCCTTTGACCGCCTTGAGGCGGTTTTTTAATTAGAGGACATCGATATGATATTTGAAAACTGAATGCTGTTCCGGCTCACTGTTATCCTTTATTTTAAGGGTCTTTTGAATCGAGCCGGAAACAGAACGTAATGATAAAAATAGACGTGTATTGGAAGGAAGCGGTTCCCGAGAATATGATGTCGATCCCGACCTTGCGTCGGGATGGTTTTCAGATTTCCTAATAGGAAATTAAGAGTATATGGTGGATGCCTAGACTAAAAAAGGCGATGAAAGACGCGGCATGGCGGCGATATGTTTCGGGGAGGTGCCTAGCAACCTGCGATCCGGAAGTTTCTGAATGGGGAAACCCACTGTGGTAAACCCACAGTAGCTTCATACTTGATATGAAGTAGCGCACCCAGGGAAGTAAAACATTTCAGTACCTGGAGGAAAAGAGAAAAATATTTATTTTCTGAGTAGCGGCGAGCGAAAAGGAAAGAGCCCAAACCGGCCTATCACACTGTAAATAATTACCAATGACTAATTACTAATTACGAATTGAATGCATTTTGCATTCCATCAGTAATTAGTAATCAGTAATTGTGTGTAGCGTGATTGGCCGGGGTTGTAAGGTGACAATGTAGATTTATCTAGAGAAGTTAAAAATTGTGTTGTTAGATCAAACTTCTGGAAAGGAGTGCCGCAGACGGTGATAGCCCGGTGATCGAAAATTTCACAACTTCTTGATTGTCATTCTTGAGTAGCTCAAGACACGAATAGCTTGAGCGAATCCGCCAGAACTAACTGGCAAGGCTAAATACTTTTTTAGATCGATAGTGAACTAGTACCGTGAGGGAAAGGTGAAAAGAACCCTGATAAAGG
>JAZKIP010000005.1:0-13287 GCA_040384805.1 Patescibacteria group bacterium
AATTATCGGGGAAATGCACTTTTAAATATTCATTTCCTTTTTTTGTTAAGGAAATCCCTAACCGGGAATGGGTGCTGACAAGTCGTATAAGTCCTTTTTCCTTGAGTCGTTCAACAACATGCGGCATTTCAGTCTTTTGTCGCGCTGTTCTGAAAATCAACGACCAAGTATCTTCTCCATATGCATTGCGATCACTTGGGAATTCGACGCTAGTAACGCCCAGAAAGAGCTTCAAGGCTGATTTCTCCAATGAGCCTATCCTGTAGCCTTTATAATATTTCACGCTTTTACTATAAGCGATGAGAAATCAAAATTTCCTAAATTACATTTAGATATCCGATCGGATATTTAAATGTAATGCGTGGTGATAAAAGGCGATTTAGAGATAGTGGATCGGGATACCAAGCCTCCCGGCAAGATCATGCTCCCATGTGGCGCCTTTCGATGTTTCCCATCCAGGCAAAAAATAGAAGGCCGCTATCTTCCCTTGCGTAAGCAAGGGAAGATAAAATTCAGAGAGAATAAGATCATGGGCATCAACGGGCAATTCTTTCTTGATTCTCTGCATGGAATCTTCAAATGGCATTTGATCGAAAACAATATGGCCATCACGCTGGAGTGCGTGAATTTTTTCATTAAAATATGCAAGGTTTGCTTCAACACTTCCCCTCCCCCCTGTTCCGATCGGACCGCATACTTCGATGATATTGCCTTGAGGCATCTGATTAAGAATGCGGGATGCGATTGTATATAAATCGGCAAGCGTTGAAGCCTTTCGGAGGTTTTCCCAATCTTCGTCTTTCCAATATTGTTTTGTAGCTTCGCTTATCTCCATAATTATCGGCCTTTTTGCCCGCGCATTTTTTTATGGATTGCCACTTGCCGGAGATCCGGTATGACATCATCTTCATCCATGATCTCGGCTCCGATGATTTCCTCGATGACATCCTCAACGGTGATCACTCCTTCAAATCCACCGAATTCATCAACGACAACGAAGAGGTGCATCTTGGTCTTGATGAACTGATTAAGAACTGTGTCAAGAGGATCGGACGGATTAACGAAGTGAATCGTGCCGTCCATGACATCACGAACTTTCTTCGGAAGCTCGATGCCTAAGAGATCCTTCAGGTACAAAATGCCGACGAATTGATTGGGGTCGTCCGTTCCAACAGGAAGACGCGAATAGCCGGAATCCTTAAGATTCGCCAAATATTTCTCGTCGATGACATCATCGACCTTGACCATTTTCACTACAGTATTGGGGGTCATGACATGCTCGACGTTCCTATGGGAAAAAGAGAACGCCCCGCGGGCAATGCGCTTTTCGTCCTGATCGACATCGGCTTCCGATGTCGTATCATCCTCGATGATGGAAAGGATGTCGCGCTTAGTATACCGAACCGGACCTTCTTCCCCGAGAAGCTTGTTGAGAGCCCATGCAATCGGATAGCAGATCGGGAAAAGGACCCACATCATGATGCGGATGAGGCCTGCAGTTTTTGCTCCGAATGAAAGCGCGAATCGCGATACTGCCGCTTGCGGCAGTATTTCCGCGAAAAGGAAAAGAAATACGGTCGACAATATGCCAGCCGTAATCCCCTGAAACATATCGCCGAGAAGTATCGCGAAGAAAGAGTTTCCCGCCGCATTGCCCAAAAGAAGAGTTGTCAAAAGAAGCATGCCGTTTTTCCGTATCCTGTAGACTTTCTCGGCATCGCGATCGCCGTGCTTTATCTTACGGCGCAATGTGGAAAGATCAAGGCTCATAAGGCCGATCGTGAGGCTTGAGAATAATGCCGAGAAAGATATGCAGATAATGGCAAGTAGTATATTCATAATTATATATTCTTCGTTTTTAGTTCATTCATAAGAGCGCGCATCGCATTCCCGCGATGAGAGCATGTATTTTTTTCTTCCTTCGTCATTTCTATGAAAGTCTTCTCATGGCCGGACGCGATAAAAATAGAATCAAAATTAAGGGGATCATTCGCATCAAGCTTTACCGCCTCCGTAATGATTCCATCGACTCCTCCTTGTACAAGGATCATATCATCTTTTGAATATGCCAACCCCATCCATGAAACGATCCTGCCCGACTCTCCCACAAAGCGCTTCCCGATTCCTGCGATAGTCAGAGCAATTGTAAAATCTTTTATATAAGGCCCAGGGAATCCTTTTAGAGAATCGATATGAAACGAGGTATCCTCAGCCAGAACCGGCCCCTTAAAAGATTCGTACGACGCAGCAAGTTTATGACGGAGAATGTCTTCAGGTGTTCCTTGTATCTCCTGATAATCAGAAAGAGTTCCCTGAATGCAACTAAAATAAGACGAAAGTCCTAAAGACATTTCTTCGAATTTCAAGGAATTCCCGGTAACGATTGTTAATAAAGGCGGTTTCATTATAATATCTTTGCACTCCTGTGCTTGCTCACCGTATACATACGACGTTTGAAGATCCACGAAATCAACGAATTAATGCACCATGTCACGGCAAGAAGGCCGACAAGGTAGAACAATCCGAATTTCGTAAAAGGAGGAAGAGTATCTTTGCCGAGATATGCAATGAGCCCTGATATAACGCCGATAGTTGTAACAAGCTGCAACGATGAAATGCTCGTTTTTGTACTCTCAGCCTGAAGAGCTAAAAGCATATCAAGAGCCGACTGAAGATAATTCTTTGTCATCGTCCAGAGATGCTTGATATATTCATGAGTATCAAGAAGATCCTCGAATCGCAAAGCGGTAATAGGAACAAGATCATCATCTCCTTCTATGACGGTGAGTTTTTGGCGTGTTTTGACATAGGCGGGCATCTGGTTGATGCGGGCTTCGATAAGGTTGATCGTTTTCTGATATCCCTGGAGCTCCGTTCGCAGAGGATCGATGTCGGTACCTTTAATCTTATCGGATTCGAAAATAACTTTGATCTTTTCCCAGAGAGTTCGATGAATGGACAAGTACCTTTCAAGTTGGACTTTGAATTCCCGGAAAAAGATATGCGTTTCAACAATCAGTGTCGCCTGTTTCTCGCTTGTCGGGTTGTGGAGCACAAGAGTTGATGATCCTTTAAAGATCGAGGTCTTTTTCCCTTTCACCACGCCATGAAGTCGCTCCTCTGTGAAAAAAGAAGTTTCAATATCTGCATCGCTTCCGTCCGAAACGACGAACATATACGGGAGGAGGGTCGGAATGTTGGCAAGCTCTTTCGGGATTGGAGCTCCTTTGCTGAAAAGATACGTTACGCCTTTTAAGAGATTGTTCTCATAATAATTGCGAAGAGTTTCCTTTGCCTTCTTGATATCCATAACTCCATCGAGGGAAACAATCATCAGACCATCCTCGTATATCGTGCCTGAAATGCCACCCCGAGTCGTAAATCGGATACACTCGAACTCTAAAGACATGCGCTCGCTTGATGCAAGATCAAGAAGCTCACGCAAAGGTACAAGATCGTTTTCAATAAAAAGCGTTTTAGGTCCATGGGAATCGATAAGCTTCCACAATTCCGACAAATGCAATGTCGTCCGCTGAAACCATGTGCCAATGTAGAGTTTTTCTATATGCATAGTTTTCTATATATCGAGATTCGCCATCTTGGCATGGGACTGGATGAAGGCTTTGCGCGGCGGCACTTCCGAACCCATCAGCATATCAAATACTTTGTTCGCTTCTTCGGCATCGGTGATGGCTACCTGCTTAAGCACGCGACGGACCGGGTCCATGGTTGTTTCCCACAATTCTTCGGCGTTCATTTCTCCGAGACCCTTATAGCGCTGTACATGGATCTTCATTGTTTTCTCTTTTCCGACTCCGGTCGGAGCCTCTTCTTCACTTTCAGGATTCTCGCCTTCAGCGGATTCAACGAGTAATTCCTCAAGAGACGGCGCGTCTTTGCCAAGCATCGTATCCCTTTCCTCGTCGCTGTAGGCATACATGATTTCCTTTCCCTTCTTTATCTTAAACAGAGGCGGCTGAGCGATATACACATACCCCGCATCGAGTATCTGGCGGAAGTAGCGGTACATGAGGGTCAGGATGAGCGTGCGGATATGAGCTCCGTCCACGTCGGCATCGGTTGCGATGATGATCTTGTGATAACGCATCTTCTCAAGATCGAAGGTATCGCCGATCGATGTACCCATAGCGATGACGAGATTCTTGATCTGTTCGCTTCCAAGCATGCGGTCGAGGCGTGCACGCTCGACGTTGAGGATCTTGCCGCGAAGAGGCAGGATCGCCTGAGTCTTTCTGTCGCGGCCCATTTTCGCGGTACCGCCGGCCGAGTCTCCCTCAACGATAAAAAGCTCTGCTAAGCTTGCCTCTTTGACTTGGCAATCGGCAAGCTTGCCGGGAAGAGTCATTCCCTCGAGAGCTCCTTTGCGTAAAACAGAATCCTTGGCAGCTTTGGCGGCTTTGCGGGCACGAAGAGCAAGAAGAGATTTGTTGATGATTGATTTTGCTTCATCGGGATTTTCCTCAAGGAATGCCGTAAAAGCATCGCCGAAAACGGTCGCGGTCGCGCCTTGTGCTTCGGTAGATCCCAATTTGGCTTTCGTCTGGCCTTCGAACTGGATCTCGCGGAGTTTGACCGAAACGACTGCCATCAATCCCTCCAAGACATCGTCGCCCGTGAATCCTCCGTCGGCTTCCTTGATAAGATTATTCTTCTTGCCGTATGTATTTAAAATACGCGTCAGCGCTGTTTTGAATCCGGTAATATGAGTACCGCCTTCGGGATTGTAGATATTATTAGCAAACGGAACAATACGAGCAGAGATATCATCAACATATTGAAGAGCAACTTCCACGCCGACATCGTCGAGCTCGCGTTCGATATAGAATACAGTCGGATGAATCGGCTTCTGGAGATTATTATAAAATTTTACAAGCGATACGAGGCCTCCTTCGAAATAAAAAGTTGTTGATGGAACTTCAAGAGCAAGTTCCCGGAACCAGAAAATATCATCGGCGCTCCCCTTTCCCTTGCCTCCCGAAAACGGATCCCATTCGCGCGCGTCAATAATGTCGATCCGGAGGCCTTTAACAAGATATGCCTGCTGGCGCAAGTGATTGACGATCGTTTCCCAATTGAACTCTACTTGCTTGAAAATCTCCACATCGGGCGTAAATGAAATGATTGTTCCATGCTCTTTGGATACGGAGACTTTTTTAACCGCAGCCTTCCTCTTTCCTTGGGAATATTCCTGAATATATTTTCCGCCGTCGCGATGGACTTCCGCCTTTGTATGAATTGAAAGCGCATTAACGACAGATGCTCCCACGCCGTGAAGACCTCCTGAGACTTTATAGCCACTTTCATCGCCGCCGAATTTTCCCCCGGCATGAAGCGTCGTCATGACAGTTTCAAGCGCCGACACTTTCGTTTTTGAATGTATATCGACAGGAATGCCGCGGCCGTTGTCAGCAACGCGGACGGTATTGCCGGGCAGAAGAACAACTTCAATGCGATCGGCGAATCCTCCCATCGCTTCATCGCGCGAGTTGTCGAAAATTTCCCAGACGAGATGGTGAAGTCCGTCGATGCCGGTCGAGCCGATATACATTCCCGGTCTTCGGCGCACAGGCTCAAGACCCTCGAGAACCGAGATCTCTTGAGCTCCGTACTTTCCTTCTTTTTTACTTTTGTTTGATTCTTCTTTTTTAGCCATAAAATATCCGCTGGATAGCGGAGAAAAATCCTTTAAGATAAGGCTATTTTCTATACTTATTATAGCAAAAAAGCTCTTAAAATACTAGCCTTAATCGCTCAACGAACAGACCAGCCGAGAGAGGAAATTTTCTCAGTTATAGTGCCCATTATGCCATTAACCTCATCATCGGTAAGGGTTCGATCGAATGCTTGAAAAACAAGACGAAATCCGTATGACGTTCTCCCGTCTTTGGTAAATTGATCAAAAAGTACCGGATCACCGCGCAAGATCTCAGCGCCAAACTCTTTATATATCTCAGCAAGCGTTTCAGGCAACGTCCCTTCAGGCACCCAGACAGCAATATCACGGACAATAAAAGGATACATGCTCCATGGTTTGAATGCCTTAAATATAGAGTCAGAATAAGCGGAATCCTCTGATGATTTTTCATGGTCTGGTGAACCAACCCGAGGACCTGAAAAATCATCAGAGGATGGAGCTATAAAATCATCTATTTTCATCTCCTTTATTTCTTTTTTATTCGCATATGCGACGTGGACTGACTCTCCTCCATTTTTAAATACCGTTCCTATTTCAAAAATTTTAGTCTCAGGATCATTAAGAAGCGGTGCATTCAACTTATTGAGTTCATATGATTTTTTTATTCCGTCGGTCAGATTCGTCCGGAGAAATCTCTTGTCGCTTGCGCTTGCAAGAACTTCGATATCTCCCGTATTTGCGAATGCGTATGTCATCACTTCACGGTACCCTTCGGAAAGAAGTTGGTTGCGTACCTCTATTATTTTTAAATATTTTTCGTTTTGCTTCGGAATAAAATCGATCTCGGGCAATTGCGGGATAATCTTATCGTATCCGTACACGCGACCGATCTCCTCTGCCATATCGTGAGAGCCTGTAAGATCAAGACGCAATGGCGGAACAGTCATAGAAAATTTTACGGAGTCAGGGGACAAAATTTCTGCGTCTGGTGAGTTGACCCGAGGACCAGAAATTTTGTCCTCTGATGTAGTAAAATCGTATCTATAATCAGTCAAAATCTTTTTGATATCTTCTGCCGAAATTTTTATACCGAGCCTCTTCTGGATCTGCGCGCTTGAAAAAGAGAGCGTTCTTTTTTCTTCCTTCGCGGGATATATATCTATAATATCTTCGAAAACAGCATCGGGGAATACTTCCACAAGCAATGCCGACAATTCGAGCATGCCGAAATCGCACAATGTTGCAGAGAGATCATTTTCAAACCGTTTAGCTGAATCCGTTAGGAGTCCCAATCTGCGCGCAGTCTTGCGGACGGATACAGGATCGAAATTAGCGACTTCAATAAGAATATCAGTCGTATCGTCCACTACGCCCGAATCAAATCCCCCTTTCACACCGGCAAGAGCAAGCGTTTTCCCTCCCGAAGAAATGACCATATCGGAATCTTTGAGCTTTGCAACGATCCCTTCTCTTCCTACTAATTTTAATTCTTCCCCTTCTTTTGCATTCGTAATTTGTAATTCGTAATTTGTAATTTTCTTTAAATCGAATGCGTGCGTCGGCTGACCACAATCATGCATGACGATATTGGTGGCATCGACTATATTGTTGATCGATCTTTGTCCGATTGATTCAAGATGCGTTACCACCCATTCAGGCGAAGGACCGACCTTCACGTTGCGGATAATGCGGGCAGAGTACCGGCGGCATTTTTCCGTTTTGATTTCTACCGCAAGCTGTGTGGGCGCCGATGCAGGCGTTTTATAGAGGACAGTCGGATCTTTGTATTGGATTCCCAAAAGCCCTGCAAGCTCGCGTGCAACTCCCTGATGAGACAAGAGATCATGCGCCCGATTCGGCAGAATACCAAGATCAAAAAGAAAGTCACCGTTCGGTAATTTTTCAACGCTTTCCACCTCGCAGATATGATATGTAAAAAGATCCGCCAAGCGATTAGGCTCCGGAATATCAGGCACATATGATGTAAGCCAGTTGTAGGAAATCTTCATATATTAAAATTGATTCAATCTCAGATCTCCCTGATAGAATAATCGCACATCGGGAACATTCCAGCGGATCATGGCGATACGATCAAGTCCGCCGCCGAAAGCGAATCCTTGGATCTTCTCCGGATCAAGTCCTGCATTCCGAAGAACCTCCGGATGGATCATTCCCCCGCCCATCATCTCGAGCCACTTGCCGCCTGCCTGTCCGGTAGGCAGGTTAAACTTGGCATGGACCTCGACCGAAGGCTCTGTGAACGGAAAGAAGCTCGGACGGAATTCGATCTCGACATCAGAACCGAGCGCCTTCTTGTAAAATTCGATAAGAACCGCTTTCATATGGGAGAGATTTATATTCTCCCCGATCATGCATCCGTCGATCTGGAAGAATTGCATCTCGTGGGTAATATCGGTCGCCTCGTTACGGAAAACTTTGCCAATCGAGATTGATGCATATTCCGAAAGTCCCTCTTTCGCCGCTTTTTCTAAAATACGGGCGGTTGTATTGGTTGCATGAGTCCGTAAAACGTATTGGTCCGCTTCATCAGCACCGGAATTTTCAGGTCCTCGGGTCGGCTCACCAGACCGTGAAAATTCCGGTGCTGATTTCGCTTTTTTTATATAGAACGTATCCTGCATATCGCGCGCTGGATGATCTTTGGGAACGTTGAGAGCATCGAAGTTATACCATGCAGTTTCAAGTTCGGGGCCGCTTGTTATCTCAAATCCAAGCGAAGAAAAAAGCGAATACGCCTCATTGGCGAGGAGAGTTAAGGGATGCAAGCTTCCTTGTGGATAGCGGGACATATAAAGAATAATAGCATTAGGAAGGCTTTTTTCAAAAAAGGATTATTCTTTACGAAGAGTCAAAATATATTCCCCGTCTCCCCTTTTGAGCTTTAATCGTACAAAATTATCATCTTCGAAGCGCGCGGAGGATCCTTCTTTCGCCTTCTTGAAAAACACTTCCGCATCGTCTTTAGAAAGAAAATACTGGAGATAATATACGGCATGACGAAGCCGCGAGCTTTTATCATCGTACGAAACGGTATGATTGTGTATGTAAGCACGTGCCATAAAATTTAATAACGAACTCTTCCTATTATAAAGATTTAAATTTTTCCTAGCAATAAATCCTCTTCAAAAAGCTCTATTCCTGCGAAGGTTTTAGGATATGCATCTGTATTCACAAAATCAAGATCTTTTATTTTTTTATAAATAATAGCGATAAGCTTCTCTGCTCTCGCGATATCTTCTTCGGTAATCTCAATCAGCTTTTCAGCAATAATCGGCTTACTATTGATTATTTCTGGTTCCACGAAAATAAAAATTCCGTTTCCCATTTTATAATTCTTGAAATTCTTCGAGTTTTCAACCAGAAGCTTGTAGAAAATAATCTGGTTCTTAAAATTCCATTCTTTTACCTTATCGGCATCGCTTTTATTTTTTTCCGGTATGGATTTTCCTGTTTTAAAGTCATAGACATCTACGATATTATCGGCTTTTATTTTCAGCAAATCGATTTTTCCGGTAATATGAGCATCTCCGATAATCACTCCTTCAGCACTGAAATCAACCTCGCTTTTGTCAGTCTGACTGAAATCCTTGATTTTCTGATCATAGAAGATTTCAAGACTGTCTTTTCCCCTTTGAAGGTATTTTTTTAAATCCGATTCGGAAATTCTTTTCTTTGACAAATCTCTTTCAAAGAAAGCGACTAATTCGGTCTTCCCCGGAATCTTCCCGCTATTTTTGTAACTCACGCTCACGAACTCAATCGCTTTATGGATTGATGATCCGTAAATATTGGGAATCGTCATCGGCTGCGGGAATCGCACGAGATTTTGCTCAAAAAATGTCCGTGGACCGTCTCCATAGACAAGATTCAAATAATTATTATAGTGCGAAACGCTCAACTTATAATTTTCCACCAAAGGGAGCAGGAAGGCTTTTGCGCTTTCAATATAGGCCGGATCGCTGTAATTAGGGGTCGTTGTTTCCAAAATGGAACTTGTATCGAATGCTTCATCCTCGCGTACGGGAACTTCCGCTATATCTCCAATATTGAGGAATTTAACCTCTACGGCTTCTTTGCCGTCATCCTTGTAAGCGTACGTCGAAAGATAAAGATGGCTTTTCGCTCTCGTCACAGCAACATAAAATAACCTCAAATCATCGTCGCTATCGTCGCTTCCGATGTCTATCGGCAGATTTTCCGGCAATCTGATTTTATTTTTCCTCCCGCCCTTACTCCAGTTCTCATCCTGGCAGGAAAGGAGAAATACCGTTTCGAACTCCAGACCTTTTGATTTATGAGCTGACATTAATTTAACCGCATTTTCTGCTCCGGTAAAAGGACTCGTGTCATTAAGAAGAATATTGCTATTCTCATGGATATCGACGAAGTCGACAAGATCAGAAACTTTTAAGAGGGAGTGAACCTTGTGATTTCTTAGCGAATTGATGAAAAACTTAAGGCCTGACAAGAATCGCAGATATTCAGGCTTGTTGTTTTCAAGTTTCTCCGCGCTGAAATAGTATTCTTTATACGGGCTGATAAAGGAAGAGTGGTTCTCGCTTTTTTCAATATACTCATCCGTATCATTATCAGGTGCAAGCGGTATATGAGCCCCGATCAGGCTCTCTAAAATATATTCCACGGGTTCGTGCGTCGCACGAGATGCCAACGATATGAGAAAAGCGGCAATGTCCCTGATTCTCTTATCATCATGTTCTTGCATGATGGAAAGCCATGGAATATCCCCGCCCGAATCTTCACGCTTCGGACGCGCCTTCACAGAGATTTCCCAGATTGTTTCCGGACAAATGCGCCAAAAAGGATATGACAATATCTCAGGCATCAAGTAATCTCCGGCAGAAGGTCCGTTTTTTCCTATCACGCCGAGAAGCTTGCAGATATTTATCAGCTGGCGTATGTGAGGTGTTGCCAGAACGTTTTGCTGTTTTTCATATACGATGGGAACGTGGTGGCGGTGCATGAATGGAACCAGGCTTTCAAGCTCGTGATGCTTCCGTGAGATAACGGCGATTTCTTTGGGTTCATGGCCTGACTCGATAAGGTTTTTTATACGGAGAGCTATATTATGATATTGGTGCTCTTTTGTTGAAAATCTGATTTTCCTGATCTCTCCGGGCTTTATGGCGGAATTCTTTGAAACCAGATTTTTGTCGATTCCCGCAACAATGTTCTCCAGACGGTCTTCTCCTGTAAGAATTATTTTCCGGGCAAGATCCAAAATGTTCTGGTCTGAACGGTAATTCTCCGTCATAACGATGATCTTCACGTCATCGTACAAGGAATAAAAATCTTTTATATTCGAGATATCGGCGCCTTGAAACCGATAAATCGCCTGATCATCATCTCCGACGACCATTATATTCGGCTTTCTTTCATTGACGGGGTTATCGGCCAAAAGGCGGATAAGCCTGATTTGGGCATCGTTCGTATCCTGAAATTCATCAATCATGATATACAGGAACTGTTCCTGAAGCGTCGCCCGCAGATTTTCATTCTTCCGCAAAGCTTCAATGACTTCCAATATCATGTCGTCATAGTCATAGTACCCGAGATCATACAGATCTTTCTTGTATCTTTTATAAACGGAAGCGAGGGCCTGCAGCTTCTCGTGCCCTTCATGCGATTTGAGAAATATATTTTCTTTGGTTCCCTCGGTATGTCTTTTTTTCCAATCGGCGATCGGCGCGGTCTTATTAAGATCGACTGCCTCGGCGAGAGATTTCGCCAATGATGATATAAGCGGCAAGGAAATTGAATGGAAATAGTCCGAGGGGAAGGCGGGTATATCTATCGTATTCCATTTTTTAATCAATTCTTCTATCTTCGGAAAAATCTTTACAGTTAATCTGTCTTTGAAGACCTCTCGCAAAGGCTCATTCATGAGATTTACTATTTTCTGATTATGCAGGAGAATTGATTCATACTCCTCGGGAGTAATACCCGCTTTTTTAAGCTGGGAAATGCGGGACAGGCAATCCTTAAGGAAAATATAGCCTTCCTCGGGATGAAAACTCGAAAGCGGATTATGATGATCGAGAGAATCGAGTATTTTAATCATAATCTCCCGCTGTACCAATTCATCAGCAGGCAACAGGCTCGCGTGATTAAAAAAGTATTCGGGGTAGCGATTGATTATATTTGTTCCGAACGAATGAAAGGTAAATATATTCACCTTATACGCATCGACGCCGATAATCGTCTTGAGACGATTGAGCATATTTACGGATCCGGCATCGGTGAAAGTAAGACAGAGGATTCCATGAGGAGGTATGTCGGTTTTCTGCAAGATATTGGCAACTCGAAGAGCCAATATTTGGGTTTTCCCGCTTCCAGGGCCTGCAACAATCATCACCGGCCCTTCGATCGAATCGACGGCTTCTTTTTGGGCTTTATTGAGGTTTTTATACGCTTCTTCAAAGAGGCTGTGCGACATGGATGTATTATACCGTGATGGCGAAAGAAAAGGAAAAGCTCAGATTTTCCGGATATAAATGAAGTACGCTATACTGTCTTCATGCAGATACTATATTCATATGTTCGCAAGTACTGGAAGGTGCTTCTCTTGTCTCTTTTTTTGGCAACGGTCAATCAAGTCTTTTCGCTCCTTGATCCTCTCATTTTCCGCCATGTGATCGATAACTATGCGACCAAATTCGATCAGTATACATTCGAAGAGTTTCTGCGCGGCGTAGGCCTCCTCCTTGCCGCCGCAGTCGGCGTCGCATTCGTATCGCGCGTCGCCAAGAATTTCCAAGATTACTACGTCAACACCATTACCCAAAAGATCGGAGCAGAAATGTATGCCGACGGCATCAAGCACTCGCTTGAACTTCCCTATCAGCAATTCGAAGACGAACGGAGCGGCGAAACTCTCGGCAAGATCCAGAAAGCCCGGGCAGACACGGAGAAACTCATCAACGCCTTTATCAATGTTCTTTTCATATCTCTTGTCGGATTCGTATTCGTCATGATCTATGCAGCGCAGGTCTACTGGCCGATCGCGCCGCTCTATCTTTTGACGATCCCGGTTATAGGCGGCGTCAGCCTCGTTTTAAGCAAGAAGATAAAGAAGGTCCAACAGGCGATTTTCGGCGAAACGGCCGCTCTTGCGGGAACAACGACGGAAAGCCTGCGTAATATCGAGCTCGTCAAAAGTCTCGGGTTATCCGATCAAGAGATCGGACGGCTTAATGCTGCAACCCAGAAAATTCTTGCTCTTGAATTGAAAAAAGTAAAATACATGCGCAGCCTCTCGTTCGTCCAGGGAACGATCGTGAACTTCGTGCGAACGGCGATTCTTTTCATCATGCTGTATCTTATTTTCACCCAGAAGATCACATTCGGAGAATTCTTCTCATTATGGCTCTACTCATTCTTCCTTTTTGCGCCGCTTCAGGAGATCGGCAATATAATATCCACCTATCGCGAAAGCGAAGCATCCCTTGCGAATTTCAAGCAGGTCCTTGAAACGCCCGTCGAGAAGAAGCCCGAGAATCCGGAGCCGATCGGAGTAATCACCACGCTTTCATTCGCCGATGTCGGTTTCAAGCATCGAACAGCCGCCACCGAAGCATTGTCATCTGTCACAT
>JAZKIP010000006.1:0-4771 GCA_040384805.1 Patescibacteria group bacterium
ACTCTACTGTCATTCAAAACAGAGAAAAGTTCTTATCCTCTAAGGATTTTTCTCTGTTTTGACCAACACTTTGGTTTACTTAGGCCTAAAGCCTAAGACCCGAAAGTCATAAAATTCGCACTCTCGTATTTTTTAACCGCTTTCTTGAAAACAAGGAGCGAAAGACAGAACCACGCGATAGAAAGGATCACGACAAGAAATACTTTCTGATATGACAGGTGAGTAATCGCCTCAACAGGAAGCGTGCCAATGACCAATGCCGGAATAATGAACGTATAAATGAAACGCATCGAACCTTGAAAAGCGCCTCCGTAAAACATGGACGGCATAAGAAAAAGATCGAAAATACTCGTATTAATATTCTCCGAATCAACGAAGTAAAAACTAATTGATTGGACCAGCAATACAACTCCAAAAAATGCCACCGTACCGAAGAAAAGCAAAATAATAGTTAAAAGAACCTGAATACCAGTCGCATGAATCATCACCAGATAGATAGAGATACATGCAATTCCAAAAACAATATCTCCAAAGACGGACGCACTGAACGACGATGTCGCAACACGCACTATGAGATTTTTCGGAGAAAGAAGAAGTTGATCAAAGACACCTGAATTCACAAGTGGCGACATATTTCGAAGTCCTGCGCCGAACGAAAGCACAAGTCCAAATGATAACGCTACAAAACCCTGAAGACCGAAAATATCGGCGGCACCCCATCCTCCGATATTTCCTGTCGTTTTAATAAGGAAAAGCCATATAAGAATAAAAGCAATATCGTTGAAAATCATTCCGATTACGTTCATGAGAAAACTCGTACGCAGCTCGGCGCTGCTCTGTAGGTTTTTCTTTATGGCAAGCAATGCAAAATGAAGTTCCTTTTTCATATATTATCCTCCGTTTACAGAGACTCTCTTGTGAGCCTTTTTAAACATAATAGCGACAAGAATAAAGAAAATGATGATCCATGCCGCTTGGATTCCGAGCATTTCAAGATAATTCGTCTTCCATGATTCATACACAGTATGAGTGATAAATTGCGATGCTCCGAACGGACTCCAGACAGCAATAGAATAGATAAGTGTCGGGAAAAGAGCTACAGGCAGATATGAACCTCCCAATATCATGACCGACTTATCAATAATCCAGAATAAAGGCTTGATATCCTCGATCCAGAAAGCCAAGAGTCCGACTGCGGCGTATATTCCGATCGAAAGCAGGATCGAAAGAAGGAAAACAATGGCAAGGGTCACAATAAAGAAAGCTGAACTCATTGTATCGGGAATACCGACGAAGAACCATAAAGCGACCGATCCGAAGATTAAAACGATCAAAAAAGAATATAATCCCTGACCGATTTGCCACCAAATGCGATACATAAGATAATTGACCGGTTTGGCAAATAAATTCTCAACAGTCCCTGACTTCACATTATCCATAATTGTCGTCGCCAAATATCGAAGTCTCAGATTCATAAAAGCAAAGTACAAGAACATGCTCCATGCAGCGACTTGAAATGTTATTCCATTAATATCATTGTTTCTGTTTTTAAATATATATGAATAGAGAATGAGAGTGACTCCGCATCGGGCTATGGTAGACATGACATCCGCAACCAAACGCCCCGGATAATGAATCCGGTCCTTGAACATCATTTTTATTATGCTACCTGCTAACCTTAGTTGTTTCATACATTTCCCGGATAACTGTTTCCAGATCGACGGTATAGACGTTAATATCGGCAACGGAGAAAAACGGCAGGACTTTTTGAAGGGCATCTGAGACGCTGTAGGCATGGAGATCAACTGAAAGAGTAACCTTGCCGCTTTCCTGTGATACATAAGTAATGCCTTCGGGAAGTGTGGGATATTCCATGAGCTCTTTTTCGAGAATAAGATCGATGTATTTTTCATGGACATACGAGGTACTCAATTCACTTGTCGCCATATCCGCAACTATATTTCCATAGTTTATGACGACAGTTCTCTCGCACAAAGATTCTATATCCCCTACATCATGCGATGTCAGAAATATGGTCGTATTCTCTTTTTGATTGATCGCGATCAGAAGCTCGCGAAATGCTTTCTTGGCGACAACATCGAGGCCGATCGTCGGCTCATCGAGAAATATGATCTTCGGCTTATGAATCAAGGAGGCAGCCACTTCGGCGCGCATACGTTGCCCGAGCGAAAGCTTGCGTACCGGCTGATCGATAAAATCAGAAAGATTGAACTGTTCGACGAGTTCCGCTGAGCGTCGCTTGATTTCCTCCTTGGAAAGATCATACATGACGCCGAAAAATTCGAATGAGTCCATGAGAGGCAGGTTCGGAAAAAGCTGACTTCGCTGCCCGAATACAGTTCCAATCTGATACGCGAGTCTTTTGCGATCTTTCGACGGATCAAGACCAAGTACTGTTATTGATCCTGATGTCGGAAAGAGGATTCCTGTAAGCATCTTAATAGTTGTCGATTTGCCAGCGCCATTGGGGCCGATAAAGGCGATGCGCTCCCCCGCTTTTACCGTAAATGAGACATTGTCAACCGCTTTCACTTCTCTGATCTCCGGCTCAAAGAGATTCCTGAAAAATCCCACTCCTTCTTTTTTAACAGGAAATGAGAATATCTTGGAAAGGCCGGAAACTCGGATTATGGGATCCATATAAAGATTATAGTACCACCACCTAAGAACTTCCTTTTATTGACAAAATAATAAATTTAAGGTAGATTAAAAAATAATAAAAACCTTAACCATGATCTTTATCTTAGGGATTACACATGTGGGGATCGTATGTCTTGCGGGCTTCTGCTTTAATGTAGGTCTGGTCATTCATATCTCTTGCCTTGTAGGAAAACAAGACGCTCTTGAAGAAGAAAAGGGAAGTTCCATAGAACCCAAGGCACAAGACTACATCCCGTGATTTAACAGAAACTAATTATATATCCCCCACCCCACGTCCCCGTGCATCACCGTATGCATGGGGATTTTATTTTTCTGTAAAATAAAAAACTGCCTTCCTTGCGGAAAGCAGTCGATAACAGGAAGGGAAACACGCGTAGATAAAGAGTTGAGCAATCAGCAATTAGATCCAAACAGTACTTCCCGGATCGGAATATTGGCGCAGAAATGCGTACGAATCATAACCAGATACGCAGATACGGTCATTGAGTCGATCAAGGCTGATAGTGACTCCGAGATGAGAGGAAGTCGGATCACAGTAACATTTTATCTTTGCGATTTCACTTTCCGTAAGAATATATGTCTTTTTTATCAGCCTGAGATTATCATTGATTGCTTCCGCTGAAAAATGATCCATCCTTGGAATAAAGATTGTTGGCATACATATAAGGTATTAGGTAAAGAATTTGATAAATAATACCACAATTTCGTCAAAAAATCAATATTTCTCTTTCTGTACCTCTCATGCTTCAATCGCTGCTTATTCCTTTTTCCCTTTCAAAAAGCCGGAAAATGCCTGGAGAGTCTCAAGAGGCAGGGTGAAGACGACCGTATTGGACTGATCGGATGATATGTCATTTATCGACTGAAGAGTGCGTAGATGCAAAGCCCCCGGTACGGCGGAAAGAATTTCTGCGGCGTGAGCCATATTCTGCGATGCCGCCAGTTCCCCTTCGGAAGTGATAATAACCGCTCTTTTCTCGCGCTCTGCCTCGGCTTGCTTGGCGATAGTGCGCTCCATATTTTCCGGAAGCTTTACATCCTTGAGCTCGACGCTTGAGACATCGATCCCCCATGCCGTCGTCACGACTTCGACAAGCTCTTCGATGCGGGTGGCGACGCGGTCACGGCTTGCCAAGAGCTCATCAAGAGTCACCTCGCCGACGACATTACGCATCGTCGTCTGGGCATACTGCATGATTGCATATTGGAAATTCTCGATCTCAAGAATCGCCTTGTCGGCCGCAACTATCCTGTAATAAATTACGGCGTTGACGTTAACGGGCACATTGTCTTTCGTAATGGCATTCTGGTCGGGCACATCGACGGCTTTCGTGCGCAGGTCGATTTTCTGGTATGTCTGAATGATCGGCAAAACGAGTCTCCAGCCTGGATTCATAAGAGTATGATATTTGCCGAACATGAACTTTACTCCCCGCTCATACTGGTTAATCTGACGGATCGAGATTACAATAACGAACAATGCAGCACCGAGAATTATAAGTATGTATGTCATAAATAAAATTGGCAATAAAATAAATATATAGTTAATTTTACATAATTAACAATACTATAAAAATCAGGAAATACAAGTCATTGACACTTTGCCATTCTAATTGTAATATCCGATCAAAGGTGTTTTAAAAGGCGTGAGGCGATGTCGGCCCATCGGGTATTCCCTTCACCGTATCCGGCGGGCTGACATCAATCACTAAACCTTAAAAACAAATATTTGAAAAAGAAACCAACCCGCATGAAGGCCGCATGGGTAACGGCAGCAGTCATCGTACTCTTAAACTCTTCTTGGGCTGTTGCCCAGAAGACTGACATCAAAACATCGCCTTTATGGAACCACTTTCTCAATGTTTCCGGTATCTGTCGCTGTTCAGGCAGCGAAGCTGAAGCGGCAAAAATGATATTCATGATAGCCTGGGAGAAGAGTTTCCCTGTAAAGGTAGATTCTTTCTACAATGTCCTGGTGTATGTTCCGGCATCTATCGGGTACGAGGATCGGCCACCAATCTCCTTGCAAAGTCATATAGACATGGTGTGCCAGGCAAAAGACGGCAGAAATGCAGGCCTTATACCGAAG
>JAZKIP010000007.1:0-22778 GCA_040384805.1 Patescibacteria group bacterium
TCCCGCTATGCATTTGTCGCTCCCAAAAGCGTTGCTCGAAAAGCTGTTGAAAGAAACAAGCTAAGGAGGCAAGGATATGCCGTTCTTCGGACTTTGCTCGATACTCCGCACTTGTCGGCCATTTTCTTTTACAAAAAAGGGGCTCTCGCATCTTCCTACGCCGATATTAAAAAAGATATTGTTCTTATTATTTCAAAAATATCTCCTCGCTATAATTCTGCTCAAACCGGTATGGCAGATATAAAATAATGTTCATGAGAAAAATCTTCGTTTGGCTTATAAACCTATATCAAAAAGCGCCTTTTCGCTCCCATTCTTCATGTCCGTTCCTTCCAACATGCTCAGAGTATGCGAAAGAAGCGATTTTCAAACACGGGACATGCAAAGGAATGGCCCTCGGATTCTGGAGAATATGCCGTTGCCATCCATGGCAAGAGGGAGGATATGATCCGGTTAAATAACGGAGCTTTCTACTTGTTTCTTATTGTGTTAAAATGACCCCATGCAAACACTATGGAATACGGTTTTTTATCAGCCGATTTACAACGCTCTCATCTTTATTATAAACAATATTACCTTCGGCGACGTAGGTTTCGGTATTATTATTCTGACGATCATCGTAAAGCTTATCCTCTTCCCTCTGACAAAGAAATCGATAAAAAGCCAGATATTGATGAAACGAATGGAGCCCGAAATCAAGAAAATCAAGAAAGAATTTCCCAATAAGGAAGAACAGGCTCGCAAGACATTCGAACTATATAAAAAATACGGCACGAATCCTTTCTCCGGATGTTTGGTGGTCCTTCTGCAACTCCCCGTTATTTTCGCTCTCTATTATGTTTTCTATAAGGGACTTGCCGTGGGATCAGGACCTCTGTATTCGTTCGTCCATATGCCGGAGACACTTCACTCTCATTTTTTGGGGCTATTCGATCTTCATGGCAAAAGCATCATTCTCGCCATCGTGGCCGGAATTACCCAGTTCATTCAAGGCTATCTGGCGACGCCTGCCAAGCCTAAGGTCGAAGTCGTGAAAGGGATAGAAGCTCCCGAAGAGAAAACATTCCAAGACCAGCTTTCGTCAAGCATGCAAATGAATATAAAATACATCTTGCCGATCTTCATCGCTTTCATCGCTTATCAGATCTCGGCAGCAGTGGCCCTTTACTGGATTACGAGCAACATATTCACCATCGTTCAGGAGTGGTATATCCGCAGAAAATTAGCAGTTTAGGTAAGACATGATCTGAATCCCGCACGCGGAGTGTTTGTAAGATTACGCGGGGTATGGTAAAACTAAATTTTAGTGGGACGGTATTAATATATCAATAATAAGATACGGAAGGCTTACAAAGGCTTCCCCTCTCTAACCGGGATGAATCAGGACCGCATTAAGGAAATTATAGAAGAAATATTTACCCGCGCGGACTGCGCGCTTTCCTCATGCGAATTCTCCAATGAAAATGGAATGCTCTGGTGCGTGATCCAAACTCCGGACTCCCGTTTCATGATCGGTCGGGATGGCGAAACCCTTCGGTCTCTCACTCATATTGTTCGCAAAATAGTGGAGAAAAATTCAAATGAAGAAGAATCCGCGAAGCTTTTCCTTGATGTTAACGGATATCAGAAAAAGCGCTTCGACAATCTCCGAGCAACTGCCCACATGATGGCCGAGCGGGCCCGTTATTTCAAAAGCAATATCGAGATTGATCCGATGCCCGCCTACGAGCGACGCATTATCCACATGTTCTTGGAAAATGAGAAAGATCTCCGAACGGAATCCGAAGGATCAGGGCCCGGCCGAAGAGTTGTCATCAAATATATTGAAAATAAATAATAAAATCGCACTGTGTAGTGCGATTTTATTATTCTCTCTGTCTATCTGATCGGGAGAGACCAAAGAGTGGAGTCTTTCTTATTGGTGAAGAAAAGCAGGCTCTCAGCCTTGTTTGTAAAAAGGCGCGTGGCGTCAACGGGCATATATATGCTTGAATCCGCCACAGTGAATGTAGAGAGGGTACTCGTATTGATTTTGATGATGCGGTCCGTGAAAGATACAAGTCCTTGATACCATGAATCCGGATACTGGCTTCCCGTAATCGAAGCGGGAATTGCACAATACAGGTTTACGTTATCGTTCATCCATATGCATTTTTCCGGCAAGCCGTATAAGCTTAAGCTTCGCGACGTATGCGTTTTTACATCAAACACATTTAGACTGGGCCCGAGACCTCCCGATTCGCTGTATAGAATGACAGAGCCGTCTTTATTGGCAAGAGTCGTAAGGCCTTTTACTCCCCCGAGTATTTTCGTAAGGGCTCCATCGGACGTATTCATGCTGTAGATAACGCCTTCGACTGTCGCTGCGGGCTTTGTCGTCAGATATATTTTTTGATTTGAGGCCCACTGCGACAGCCATTCGGTAAACGATGAGGAGAAAACTTGCGTTTTCTTGGTTTCGCTGAAGGCGCGGGTCGTGCCTGTTACGAATGACGAACCCTCCGCGAGGTAAAAGAATTTCGTCTTGTCTCCCGAAAGTGAAATATCGGTTATGTTATCCGGAAGAAACTCCCCTTGTTGCTGTCCGAGGGTCGCTATGAAGCTTCTGATCGTCTTATTGTCGGACGCGAGATATCTGTACACAACCGTTCGGGCGGTGGCATCGAAAACCGCCTCATAGATGCTCGGTATGGTTGAATTTGAAACCTTACCCTCAACTTTCGTATCGAGATACATTTGATAGATATGGCCGGTTGCCTTTTCAACGTATCTGAGGGAAGGAACGGTTTCGAATTTCTGAACCGGCTCTTTGCCCGCTTTCTCCGCGGCAGCTCTCTCTTCTTCCGTTATGGGAACCGCTCTCTGGTCTTCAAAGAATGCCCCCCCTGCAACGGCAAACTCCGTTATTTTCCGGAAGGGAGAACTGGAATTTGTCGACACTAGAGAGGCATCGGTTCCGTTTCCTCCCGAGGCTGCCGGCACCTCGCCTCCCCCCGTTGTGTCGTTTTGCGTTCCGCCCCCGAGAGGATTGAAAAGCGAATACTCCCCTTGATCAGTGCTGTCAGGCGTGCCGTTGTTCGGCGTACGGGAATAATAGTATACGGCGACGATCGTCCCGATGATAATAAAGACTGCTATGAAGATGAATATTCTGCTTCGTGTCATGCTTTGTGGTTATGATATCTTATCATGTTAATGTCCTGTCGTTGACCAATGCCAAGGTTCGGATGAGAGGTTTTTGAGACCCCCATATTCGGATTTTTGGGCATTTTTTTGTAGCCAGAGAAAGCATTTATTATCTCGGGATCGTATACTTTGTCCATCGCACTGAAGATCAAAGGCAAGACCGCTTTCATGCATAGATGTTCCCGGTATTGCTGTTGGTATTCTGCATGACGAAGCAGGCGATTTATCAACATCCGGACACCCGTTTTTAACACGCAATTCCGCCTGTCTTTGTTTACTTCTGAATCCATATCCCGTAATGACAATGCTTGGAGTGGAATTGTACGCATCAGAAACCATTTTTTGAATTTTTGAAGTAAGAGGTATGCATGCTGTAAACGGCTTAGTAGCGGTGTTTATTGTTTGTACACCTTCTGGACAGCGCACCGTTGAAGATCCCGTTGAAGGAACAGGATCGTCTGCGATCATCGGTTCCCCGTCTATTTCAAGGTTTACTTGCGATATTGAAACGCCATTGCTTCCCGTTAATTCCGGACTGATAGTATTTAATATCGCGTACGCGCCAAGAGCGATCAAGAGGCCGAGAATCGCGGACAGTATCTTTCCCTTTGCTTCCGTCTTGCCGAACACCGATTCGTCGCCCATGTATTGCACGGAGCTTATGATGATCATGATAACGGCAAGGGCTGCGCACAGTCCGATGGCGATCGTAAAGATAGTGTTAAGATAGCATCCGACGCCGTTTGGGAGGCTCGCATCGATCGGACATGTGCCGGTATCATTGACGCTCGTAAAGTTTCCGATAGGAGCCAAGAGATTATAATCATTGTTTACCGGTGTCTCAGTTTTCGGTTCAAGCGGAACGGCTTCGTCCGGATGAGAATCGGCGTCCGATTGAGCTTTTGTCTTCGCGGAACAAGGGGGAACATTCGTGAGACCGTAGCTCGATGCGAATTTGGCGGCTGCTGCCTTGCATTGGGCTTCCGTATCATACGGGCCCTGTTGCTGGCTTTGGGCGTTATTGAACCACCATTTTACCGCCGTATCGCCCGTAAGAGCAAGGGTTCCCGTGCTTGTCGCCGTTCCCCTGTACTCCGTTGCGACTGCGATCTTGCCGCCTGTTGTGCCTGCTTGGATCTTTGCCCTGACGCTCCTGCCTCCGTCATTATTCCCGTATTCCCATGCCTCTACCCCTCCGATCGTGATCTGAACTATTCCAATAAGATTCTCGCCGTTTATGGTGATCATGTCGCCGATTGTTCCCGAAGCGGGAGAGAATCCCGTGATTTTTACGGGAAGAGCCTTGTAGCATGCCGGACTTTTAGGCCAACTTTGATCCACGGAAGCTAAAGCTTGCTCGCACTTGGCTTTGGTGTCATAAGAACCTATCTCCTGAGCCGGAGTGTCATACCAATAAAGCCATGTATCGGCTCCGTAGGAAACGGTAAACCATGAAAAAAGAGCTATTGTCCCGATAATGCCCGCAAGAAGGATTTTTTTGACTCTTTGTCGTGTCATATTTCTAGAGGTTAATTCTTAATTGTCCGGTTACTGTTTGATATAAAGAGTTAAGATTTTCAAGAATGACCGCGATCGTGGCGTATCCGCCCCGAGCCGACGGTCGGACGGTTAATTCTGTTTTTCGTGACGGAGTCGCGATGCTCTGCCCGTTTATCTGCCATGAATATGTGAAATCATCCTCGTTGCCTTTCCACGCGAGAAAATAAGGTTCGGCAATAAGAGTTATCTCATCTTCGGAAATGATACTTTCATTGGCAACCGCCTGATTATAAAAGATTCCCTCTGTCGGCGATTTCTTATAGAACACGATCTTCGGGTTTATGATCGGGATATCGACTGTTTTTGCAGCACTGTATGAACTATCAACCGTTGACGCGGAGACGCTTACTCTTTCATTTGTCACGAATTCGCTGTTTTTGAAACTATATGAATCTTTGCCATAACCGGACGATCCAAGCAAAGTGGTGCTGCCTGACTTCCACGTATATGTCAGATTGCTTTTGTTTCCGGTTTTTGTTTGCGCAAAAGCGACAGCCTTGATTGTTCCTTCCGTCGATGCGAATGATTTGCCTTTGTAAAAAGGAGGAGTATATCCGTCTACCGCTTCCCACAGTATGTCGATTTCGGAGGGATTGATAATAACCCGCTTCGTTACTTTTCCGCCTGATCCGTCGGGAGTAATGGTTATATCGATAGCGACGGGAGTATTCGGCCCGAGAGCTTTGAATGAGTAGCTTGTCTTGCCGAAACCTGATTGCAAAAGAGCCGATCCGCTTCGCCATGCGATGTCGGCTTTGCTTAGATCCGTGGCGTAGCTTGTAAGCTTTACTGTAACATCCCCGTATGGTTCGGGATTGGCGGGAATAGTCTCGACGCTCACATCGGTGTCATAAACGCCTATTTCCGGAGCGGCATGCGAAAACGCGGGCGTAAGAGAAAGCGCCGCAAGGAGGAATACAGCGCTTGAAACGATTGTGAACTGTGATCGCATTATATATTCATTATAAGATACCTTGAGGCGCGAAACAACACCCTTGCGGCCTACTGTCCGCTTGCAAGGAGATCGTCCTTCGCTTTTTTAATGGCCAGTATCTGCGACGGATCGGATGTGATGATCTGATCTTCCGTATAGGACGATATGGTTTTGACGGCGACGTGCTTGAGTCCCGCGAAGAATATGCCCTCCCCCACATTCGCTTCCAAAAGAAGATATTTCTCTTCATCGGTTAAGTTAAATGTTTTTTGCAATATGTCGATCGTCGAAGGAGACTGCTTCAGGAGAAGCTGAATCGACGAGTTTGTGACAATCGGCACACCGTACGGGCTTTTCATGAAGTCTCCCACATCCTGCGTGATTGTCGCAAGTCCGAGATAATATTTTCGGCCTCTCTTGGCAATCGAATAGAGGAATGACGCAGTGTCTTCGGATTTCATCATCCACCACGCCTCGTCAACGACAAGCAGGCGTTTTTTGATATTCTTGCGAACGGCATTCCAGATATAGTGAGTGACAATATACATGGCAACGGGCTTCAGCTCATCTTCCATGTCGCGGACGGAGAATACGACGAACTTGCGGTTGATATCGACGTTCGAAGGCTGGTTGAGGAACGATGCCCATGATCCGCGGGTGTATTTCGTCAGACGGGCGATCAGCGATTCGCTTCCGTCCATTCCGGCCAAGACCATCTCGAAGTCGGAAAGAAGAGGAGGCTCGATGTTGGCGAAATTCGATTCGGCCGTTATGTCTTTGAGCGCATACGTTTCGGTGATTGCCCGGTCGATGATCGAATCCTCTTCAGGGGTGAGTCCTCCGAGCATAATGCGGAAAAGGCCGACCAGATTGATCGTGTTTGCGCGGAGGATATCGCCCGGCGTTTCGTCGGAACTCGGGATCGGCAGGTCAAACGGATTGATATGGTGATCCGAGGAAAGAGCGATGTTGAAGTATCGCCCCCCCACCGCCTCCGAGAGATATTCGTATTCGCGTTCCGGGTCGATGACGATGACTTCGGTGTCGAACATGAGAGTTCTGATGATCTCAAGCTTTGTGGCGTATGATTTACCTGCGCCCGATGTCGCGAAGGTAATCGAATTGTAGTTCGGCAAGGAAAACCGATCGAAGATGATCAAGCTTGAATTGTGACGGTTAACCCCATACAGGATTCCCTTGTCGGATGTGAGATCAAACGACACGAATGGAAAAAGGCTTGAAAGAGGTTCGGTATTGAGTTTCTGATGAATCCCCAGAAGATCGGTTTCAAGCGGGATAACGCTCTTGAATGCCTCTTCTTGCTGGAAAAGGGCAGGTTTGAGATAAATGAGCTTTGATTCAAGAAGCGATTTGATCTCGCTTTCGATCTTGAAGAGGTCGTTGTCATTGTCGGCATAGACAGTGATGTACAGTCCCACATCGAACATCTTTTCCTGAGCCTGCATCAGATTGTCGCGGAGATCCTCAAGATCCCGATAGGCAGTATCAAGCATCGGATCGCGCACAAGCCCCTTTGATTCGCGGATCGAGATCTGACTTTGAACCTCGGCCACCTTTTTTTGGAAAGCTCTCAAGATCTCGGATGTCTCGATCGGATGAATAAAGATAGAAACGTCGAAAACCTTATCAAGGTTGATGATCGGAGAGAACCAGTTGTCGGTCAGATAGCGAGGATACGATATGACGAAGAATGTCCGGGCGATCTTGTCTCCCAGATTAAGCGATCGCGGCGTTATCTGGAGCGCCGACGGCGCGATGATGTCTTGCAACTCCAAAGTCGCTGCTTTGTATATCTCTGTCGGAAGAACAGGCATCATGGCGCTTTTTTGCTTTGCGCTTGCACTCTTTCCTCCTCCGAATAGTGATGAGAATAATGACATAATTACTGATTACGAATTACTAAGTACTAATTAGGATTCAGTATCTTTTTATTATACTGCATTTTATTGGTAATCAGTAATTCGTAATTTGTCATTACTCTAGCTTGATTCCCTGACTGATATCTCCCGGATTGAATGTCTTGTAAAAAAGCTCGACGACTTCTTCCGTCGTGAGCTGGGAGCTGCGGATCCCAAGCCCCCCCAAGCCCTGAACGATAACGCCGACGCGCTGATCAAGCTGGCTTCTTTTTTCCTCAAATGAGGCAAGATCAAGAGCTTTCTTGGTATCTTCGACTTGTTTCTTGGGAGCTTTTCCGCCGATCAAGCTATCGAGGAGCCCGTCGCTTGATTTGATGGCAGTGGAACTGTAGGACACGACGACGAAAAACGACTTTGTCATAATATTCACTTCATCGGTAAAAGACCTTATGAAATCTATGTATTCCTTCGTTTGGATTTTTAAGAGGGACTCGGTCTGCGACTTGAGGCGTTCTTCAAGGGTCAAAAGGTAAGGCCGGATGTCGAGCCTGCGCGATTGCATGACGATCTGAGCGGGAAAATCGAGACCGTTGAGGAATCCCTGGAACTGGCTGATGATCGCCGCCTGCTCCTCGGACGATTTGAGCGACAGATTAATTGATGAAACGATCAGAATCGCCCGAAGACCGCCGTCTTTTAAAATGACGATTCCATCGCGAACTTCTTTAATTGGTACGAACTCTTGAGCCGCGCGAGCGTTGAGGGCCATAGAGATATTATATAGCAGAAAGGAACAAGTAGAAAGGACGGATGCCGAAGGAAGCGTTATCGGATTTTATTCCCTGTTCTCTATATCAAGGCTCCATGACAGGTCCTTGAGTTTGCTTGACGACATCATCGGCACGACGGATATTTTGTCCGGTATCTCGGACGCGGTGTCGCTTGTTCTATGAGACGACGCGTCGCCATGCTTTACCAAACGTTGTTTCCACACATAGAGCTTGCTCCCGACGCCATAATTGATGGCCGCTTGGAGATAATAAATAAAAGGCTTGTTATTGATCTTATAGAATGTCAAAAGCACCGCCAGTCCGGCCACCGGAATCATCAGGAAAATGCCGATCCACAAAGGAAGAAACTTATAAATGACATATATCATTCCCGCTCCCCCGATAAGGTACATGAACTGCCGAAAAGTAAAAGGTCCGAAAATCTTATCTTCAACGTCGATGAATTGTGGGACTTTGAATTGCATTAGAATGATTACGAATTACTGATTACCAATTACTAATCGGATTCATATATTTAGTTATTATACCATATTAGTAATCGGCAATTTGTAATTAACGACCCCCAGTTCCTTTTGTAGATTTTTGTATTGCTGTAAGCAACCTAAGAATTTCGACCATTTTCTCTTCATAGAGGTTATATTTCTTTTGATCCATATATTCTCCAGCAAGAAGCAATTTTAGCCAATAGTGCGTTTCCCGCGCTTCTTTATAGGAAATCGTTACCTTTGAAAGAAAATCAGCCCGTGAGTGAGCCCCGATAGATTCCTCAATATTTGCGCCAATTGATGTGCCTGATCGCAAAATTTGTTTTGACAAAATAAACTCTTTCTTCTCTGTAAGATGTTTATATAAGTCAATTATTGAAAGCGCAAATTCAAAACTTTTTTGCTGAACAATATTTTCTTTCATTGGAAGTGAATATACCTGATTCTACTCATTTGTAATTGGTAATCAGTAATTACCCAATCGGCTCATGATAGGGATCTTTTCCCGGCATGCGGGATGAGGAGGGGATCGACGGCGTTGATTGGCTGCTGATTTTCGGCAGGGAGTAATCGCTCACGGAACTTTCACTCTTTTTTATTCCCCCGAGCTTTTCCCCGATAATGCTCGACGCGATCGTTGCCGGATGCTCGATGCCGTCAAGAACGCTCTTCTGCGTCTCGCGCGAGGGAATCATATGCTCACGGTCGGGACGCGGCACATCGTCGATCATGTCGATCCCCGACCGCGCGAGGATCGCGTCTTCTGTGATTGTCACGCGATCTTCTTCTTTCGGGAATTCTTTGCGCGCGGGGAGCATCTCGATCCCGGAAGCCGCGTACATGCCCGATTCGCTTGTCGGGATTGCGCCATTTCCTGTCGCTTTCAGGGCATAAGGAGGTATCGGGATCTCGTCAGAGAGGGTTTCTTTTTGAGATTGTCCTTTCATGGACATGCGGATATTCTTCATGATTTCCTCATTGACATCAAGAGCGATGTCCCTGACTTTTTCCGCAGGGAGATCTGCCGATAGAGCAAGCTCGTTCTCGTACTGGCTCGGCGAAAGCTTGCCCGCCATGAATTTTAGGGTGACTTGTTCAAGAGCGGACATTCTTTCTATCTGGAGCTTGTATTTCGTGCCGATGGCGTAAAGCCTTGCTTGATAGTCGGATTCACGAATTGCCCTTTGTGCATTTTCCGGCAGGTCTGAAAGCGCAGGATCAAGAGGAGCGTCGCGCATAGCGCGCTCTTGCTCGTCTTTATTGATCGCGTATGCGTTTTCCAAATCGCTGCGTACTGGTGTGAAGATGCTCTTATGTATTTCAACAAGTATCGTGTCCTTGATTTCTTTCGGCAAAGCGAGTTCCGTGGCGAGGATGTCTTCATATTCATTCATGGAGATAATGCCAAGAAGGACAAGGGTCGTTTCAGTTCCCAGAGTCTCGATCTGGCTTTCTCCGAGATTGTATTTCACGCTGATCGTTCGGATTGTCTCCATCCATTGCATGCTTGAAAACAGCGCCTGCGCGTCTGCGGGAAGCTTCTCATAATATGCGGCGATCTTTTGTTGTAATTCTTGTTGATCCATTGTGATTGATTTTAATGATGCCCGCCTCCGCCGCCGTGATCATCCCCTCCTTTCGCATGGCTTTCTTCCACTTTGACCTTAACCTTCGTGCTCTTGAGCGCTTCGGTGATCGTGTGGCCGATATCCTTCAAGAAATCACTCTGTCCGGATCCGTGGTTGATCGACATGCTTTTAAGTCCGGTACGTACTCCCATGGCGATTCCCGCGATCAAGCCCGCGCTTGCCCGTGTGAACAGACTTTCGCGCTTGTCTGCTCTCGTTTTCGAAAGATCACGCACATCGTATGAACCGGTGTTTGAAGTCGCGACTATCCTACTGACAGGATTTACGCTTGTGCGGGATTCCTCACGCAGGTGGTCATAATCGCCAGCCAGCTTCTTTTCTGTTGCTGTTTTCAAGACAGCGTTGAATTCAACATTAAGCTCATTTTCTACTTTCTTCTTTGCGGCATCTGTCAGGTCGCCCGTAGCGTAATCAACATTATTTTGATCCTGACCTACAATCTGAGTAATACGATTACGGTTTGCCGCCTTGTATCCATCCGCTCCCACAACATCATTGCCGTTCGCATCCTTTGTTATTATAGTATTCTTCAACTCTGCCTCCACGACGGACTTCTTTTCTTTCGCATATGTTTCCTTAAGCTTTTGTTCATTAACTCCTGAGAGCTTGCTGTCGGCGACTCCCTTAAGCCCTGCTTTTTCCTTTATAGTATCCATTTCGTGTCGGGCATGATCGATTTCTCCCACGGACTTCTGCTTCTCGTTGAAGAAGCCTCCGAGGCCGCTCTTGATCGTCATATTTTTCTGCCTTGTAACTGGATCATATTTTCCATCTGTTCGTCCATAGATCTTTCCAAGTCCCGCAAAAGAGCCTACGGCACCGCGCGTTCTTTGGTGCCAGCTTAGCTTATTGAGCATTGATTTGTCTCCTGTCATCTTGGCATGCTGCTGTGCTGCTTCGTATTTCTGCGTGGCAGTATCGCCTCGCGATACCATTCCCATCGTGCCGCCGATCAATCTCTTTCCCAGAACTTTGGCTCCGATAGCTCCTGCGCCAAGAGTAAGCGCGCTTGCAGCCGCGATTCCGCCGACAATGCCTTGTCCAAATTCGCCTGACATTTTTTGAGCGATCTTCTTCGCCTTCGTCATAAGAATCATGATGAAGGCGAATGGCACGATAACTGCGATAACGAACGCGAGACCGTCTTTTTTGCTCGTATCAAGAAGTCCGAGACCTGTCTCAATGAACCGCAGGATCAAATAAAGGAAGAATATGAATATCGGAGCAAGAAACGACATGCTCAAGAGCTCCGGCCACCATTTTTTCCATCCGATCATATCGATTCCCTGCATCTTCGGAACGGTATAGCTGAAAAATGCAAGGGGCGCCATGATCATATAGATCCAGATGCCGATGACACGGGCTATGAATACCAATCCGACAGACAAGAAAACCGCGATGCCGACGACGTTGATGATGATCGCGAGTATTGTTACCAGAAACCACGTTCCGGTGCCTATCTCCGTTTGCTTTCCATCTGTCCCTTCTTGAATAATGCTTGGCTTATTTGCTTCCGTAATAATGACTGCGGGGTTGATCTTGCCGACGATCGCCGCCGAGAGCTGTATCTGGTCCTCTTCTCCCGTGTCATAGAGATAAATGCCTCCCGATGTCCACCCATCATTCCCATTCTTTATAATATCGATATTGATCGCGCTCGAATTATAAAAGACGCGAGCGAGTATGTTCGAGGAATCAACGACTAGCTGGGCGGCGAAAAGGCTGAAATTAATAAGAAGTCCGATGATCACGACATTGACGACCATCTCCTTGGTCTTGAATCCGTGAATATTGAGTATTGTCGAGAATGCTATATACAGAAGCACGAAGATGAAGAACATGTTGCAGAAATCCCGCACGATTCCCCATCCCTCAACGACGAACGGCGAGCGGTATGACGTGTCCTGGACGGAATAAGCGAAAGTATTGTCGAAAAACATTCCGGCCAAAGCGAAGAGGTATGATGTCGGAACGAAAAAGACATAGTAGGTGACCTTGACCACGCACCCCATGATCGAGGAATTGTCGA
Organism: Patescibacteria group bacterium; assembly: GCA_040384805.1. Lineage (GTDB taxonomy): Bacteria > Patescibacteriota > Minisyncoccia > Phycocordibacterales > UBA9973 > UBA8515. The sequence continues at coordinate 12,515 of JAZKIP010000007.1, forward strand.
AGATTCCCAGTCCGCATTTGGGCAGACTGTCAACTGCCGATTTTTTAGGACCCACATTATTTTGAGCATTATTGAGCTCCTCCTCCGCTTCCTTGAGCGCTTGTTCCGCATCCTTGCACTTTTTCTCTAAATCCGCATCGTCCGGATTTTCTTGATATTCCTTGCACGCAGCTTCGGCTGCTAACTTTGCTGCTTCATATTTTTTTTGTGCTTCGCTCACCGCCGTGACTTGCTGCTCGTTTTGCGCGACGCCGTTTCCTTGCTGTTCTTTCCACTCGCTTCCACTGCAGGTGTTTCCACTGCAGGGATAGGTTATTCTTTCCGCTTCGACAGAGCTATAGTCTCCATATTCGGTAAAGACGTCTTCCATCCCCACGTCTTGTACAAATACTTGGCCGGTTACCTGAGAGAGAAGACTTATCTTAAATCCTATTATACAAGGGCCATCTCCGCAGTTCTTTTCTCCCGGTACGAAATTTACCAACATCTCATTTGCAGTAATATTCCGCGCCGGAGAGTCAAACACACTGTTGTCAACAAGATTATCGATCTCAAAAAGTTGTATTAAAACTCTCTCGCCGATACAATCCTTCGTGCCTATCGTAAGGGTCAGGATTGCAGGCTTGGATTGAAGTCCGACAGGATCGAAGGCTGCGTATTCGAATTTACAATTCGGACTCGCCTCTGCTTCCTTTCTCTCGATGCCCACTCCTTTAGTTGTCAACGCAAGACTAAGAGGCGCAAATAAATTCACGACAATAAGAACCAGAAAGATGTAGGGTAAGATCTTTTTCACACGATTATTATATTGTCATTATAGCAATTTTCGCCTTTGCAAAGCTAGTGACCAGCAAGAGCATCCTTCGCAGCCATGCTCGCATGGAGTGGCGTGTCGCTCAAGTGGTCTTACCAGATACCGAATATCAGTTCGAACTCGGCATAATCGCTGATCGAAGATTCGGGGTGCGCCTGGATCCATGGCGATGTTTGTCCGGGAAGGTACGTTGGGTCTCCGATTCTTGTTGGGTAATACGGATTCGCTTTGATTGCCTGAGGCCCTGTATATCCGAGGGCGGATTTTTGAACGATGCATTGATTTATCAGAGAGTTCGCTTGGTTAAGAAGAGGCTCGTATGTTTTTATATCATACTCGAGTAAGGCGATATCGTCGTCCCCCTTTATCGCCGGAGCGATGAGGTAATATTGCCGCAAAAGGATATCGAGCTCGGCTTTCTCGGCATTGGTGAATACGAGAGGATCGTCGATCGGGCAAATATCGGGAGAAGGAGTTGCCGCCGCAGCCGCAAGGCTAGACACAGGGCCGGGACTTGTACCTGCTCCGGGCGAGGTCCCAAGCGAACCGGATCCTGAACCCGAGCTGCCTCCCAGGCTTCCCACTCCCGTGCTTGGCGGGATCGGAAGAGGGTTAAGCGTAGGGCTGATCGATTCTGATTGACCGAATCCTGTTGTGTCGCTTCCCATGCCATCTGTATTGAAATTTCCGTTTGAATCAAGGCCTGTACTTGAATTCGAGCCTGTCCCCCCCTCTATACCGCCACCCCCCTCTATACCTTGTGATTGTTCATTTGATTGCTGTCCGATTGATTGCTGATTGTTCGATGATCCTTCTTCGGTCGTATTGCCAGTCGTATTTCCCGTAGCTGTATTCCCAAGAGCGTTGTCGGTACTTTCTCCGGTCTCGGTTATCTCCACAGGAACAAGAACAGTCTCTTTCTTGGAAGTGCCGAAAAGAGAATTAAATATCCTGTTTCCGGATCTGGGCTCGCCTTCCTGGGCCGGATCTGATGTGGTTCTTATATTTCGCAAGAGAAAATAACCGGCAATCAAAAGAATGATCACGACAATGATGGTTATAATCAACGCTCTGCTTCTTTTTGGGTTTCTATCCATATGTTTATTTTAATATATCGTTCTGTACATATGTCACTTTTTCTGTCGCGAGGCACAGGGCCGTTACCGGCGGCTTCCCTTCCTGCGCTCTTTTCGCGTTGCGCCGGTTTTGGGCGGCAGTGATAATGACATTCACCTTGTCCTTAATGACGTTCAATTTCTCGATATTCGCGCGCGTTGTCGAGATACTGTCCTCATACTCCGCCTTCTTTTCGCTCATAATCTCGGCATACGATTCAATATCTTGGGTCAAGGCAAGACCGGCCGGAGACATTTCCAGATAGGCCGTGTTTCCGCTTGATTGCATCAAGCTTGTCGGCCCGTACAATGCCTGTATTTTTTCGCTGTATTCATCGAAGAGCTCGTCGATATTCGCGTCGCCTGTTTCAAGGGTGAGGAAGGAACTCTCTCGGTCAGTGCTTATAAGCCGCCAATTCGGGTTCGGTCCCGGAATACAGTGATCAAGCCTTCCCAACGAAGGAGTCACGGCGGAAATGATATCTATCGCCTCCTCGGCTTTTGCAAGGTAGTCGTATTGGAGCTGCAGAACGCCTTTCTTATTTATAACATATCGCGGCACTCCGACTTTCCATGTCTCTCCGTCGAATAATGCCTTGTCTCCTCTTTGCCATGTGTATGCTTGATCGAAGAGCCGCGTGGTTCCTCCGACGCTTACCGTATAGAAATGATTTCTCGAGCCGACACCCGGTCGAAGAAATGGAGAGTTTGTATTCGCATTCCACGTGCCATCCTCGATAGCGTTGACGTATTGGTTGCCAAGATCGCGGATAAGATCGAACGGGCCGTTTGAATTGCCGCTGCCGGATGAGCCTGTGTTGTTCGTGTTCACATTTATAACATTTCCGCTCGCGTCATAAAGGCTGTTGTTTCCGAATCCTCCGGAGATTGATGAAAAAGCATTATTGGCCTGCGAACTGAGACTCGACAATCCCTGATTCTGGAATTTGGAGAGAAGAGCGGCAAAGAGCGCATTGAGGGCGTCATCCATGGTTTTCACAAGCTCAAGCTGACGCTCGGGGGTATTGATATGTACGCTTATCTTGTCGCGTATGGTGCTTCCCGGAGTAACAGTCTCCCATGTCGTACAGGTATTTTTAGCCGGGTCAGTGCTCGTGGAATCGTAGTCTCTCGGATCGGCGCATTTTTTCTGAGAGAGATACCCGCCGTTCTGAGCAAGCTCGTCCTTGAGATTGGTGATCGCCGTCTCCTGTTTTCCGACGACGACATCTTTTGCCTCCATGACGAATCCAAGAGGATTGTTCTGCGGACGCTGGGTCAATCCAAGCCACCCATCCCACCCCCCTTGCCTGAAATCGCGGCCAAAATTCTCGGTTGTTGTTCCCGGAGGGAGATAATCCGTCAGGTTCGACTCAAGCGCTCCGTACGGATCCTTGCTTGCTTTGTACGATTCCACTTGTCCGCGCGCGTAGTCCCGTCCGAAAGGGTATCGTGCCGCATTGGCAGGATCCTTGAAAAGAGCGTTCTCCTTTTCAAGGATTTCGCGGGTAATGCTGTCCATGAATTGATCGACATTGCGCACGAACATCGGATCTCCGTTGAATCCCGTTGAGATCCAATTCATCGTATATTTGGTAAATGATGTCAGTTGATTCCTTGCAAGAGCAACCGCGATGCCATTGAGGCATGTTTCGGCTCGTTCCCGCCTTTCGACTTGAGCAGCGTTCTTGGCTCTCTCTTTTTCCGCGTCATCAACCCTTTTGCGCTCTTCGCCACTCAATTCAACTACCTGAGTGCTCGGGCGCGGAGCATCTGTCACTATATCGACAAGCGCCTGTCCAGCTCCCGGCGAACCCGACCCTGCGACAGTCGCACTTGCCGCTCCTGCCGCTAGCCCCGCCGCTCGCACCGCAGCTTTTCGTGCTTGTTCTAGCGCTCTTTCCCGAGCAATTCTTTCCTGTCTGCTAAAAAGGGCGTCGCGGATGAACTCTTCGGCTTTTTTCAGCACCTTGTCGAGTTCCTTTTGTATCACATCATTCAAGGCGATCAGCTGGGCTGCGATTTTATTTTCGATGCCCGTACAGCTTACGACAGATGTCAGTAATTCCGGAGTAATGACTCGGGCAGATACCTTATAAGGATTGTTGCCGCCTGCATTCGGATTGTCATAATTGAGGTACTGGTTATCGGCATACGCCTGAAGGGGAAGGAGCGCATGAGCAAGCAGAGAAAAAACCAATAGGAGTGCCAGAGTTGTGTGTGTGATCGATTTTCTCATAAAGCGTCGTCTCAAGTATATCATTTCTAGTTAAAATTGTCCGAAAGTTTCTCGATATCCTCAACAAGAAGGTCGCTGTACTTCTTATAATTGATGAGGGCCTTCATGCCGACAATTGGATCGTCCAACAAGCGCGTCAATCCTTCTATTGATACAGCTACTTTTTCGTAGTTGTTGGCCATGCTTACCTCGATTGCGGAGAGTCTTTCAGGCACGGGTATCATCATCAGCTCTTTGCCGAATGACCTGTATGAATCTCCAACCGCGCCGGCAACTGCAAGCGCCCCCGGATCGTTATTTTTCAAGGCGCTTGCGATAAAGGTCATTTCATCTCCGATGTTCTTGCCCTGATAATTATTATTCAAATCAAGATACGCGGTATAGTATTCCACTGTCTCTAGCGGTCCGTCTTCTTTTATCGTAAGCATATTCTTCGTATAGATATCAGGAATGGGAGCGGCTATTATTTCCTTGCCGATAGCGTCAGATACCGCCTGGAGCGATTGATCAGTGAGATTTCCTGATTGCGCAAGGCTCATGATCGATGCGAAGAATTCGCGGGCGAGCGTTTCATTTTCAGATAAGGGTGCGGATGCGGTTTCAGAGAAGGATAAACCTTGAGCTTCGGCAAGAGATCTTCTTTTTGCCATGATAAAATCCTTATTTTCCTCTCCATTTCTTTCCGGATCAAGACCCCACAATGTCTCTTCCCAATCGGCAATGCCGTTTTCATTGCTATCTTTTTGGGTCAGACTCTCAACGAGAAGCTCTGTCTGGTTCCTGTCGGATCTTTCTTTAAGAAAAAATACAAGCTTGTAGGCGCCGAAACAAACTCCTGCGATAACGAGGAGGGCTCCAAGACGGATAAGGAATAATGTGCTGGGGAGATACTTATTCATTGTGCGTTACGGATATTTCCGTAATTTGGTTCATGCTACGTATAGCAGTATACAGCTTTTATAGTAAATATTCTAGATATCTGTCGACATGCCGGCATAGATCTTTTGCCAGAGATGAAACGGTATATCTTCCGCTCGCGCTTTCGGACTTATTCCGCATTCTTCGAATGTCGTATCGATGCTTTCGCGTTGAGCGATGCTTTCCAAGTTCGTGCGGAGAACCTTGCGCTTATGGGCAAAACCCGCTTTTATGATCGCGAAAAACTTTTCCTCCTGATCTCTCGTTTCGAAAGTCGGCTGCGAAAACGTGGTGATCGCGATGATAGCCGAATCGACTTTCGGACTCGGGGAGAAGAACCTTTTGGGTACTTTCATAATGTATTTCGGAGTGCCGTATGCCTGAACGGAAAGCGACAGGATGCTCTCCTTCTTTCCGCGGGAGACGATTCTCTCGGCAACTTCTTTCTGGACAAGGAGCACCATCACTTCAGGCGCTACAACTTCGGAAAGGAAGCGCCGGATTATGAGACCGGTAATATTGTATGGAATATTGGCAATAATTTTATATTTCCCTTTCCGCAGGCCGTTTTTTTCAGGATCAAAGTCAAGTATATCTCCTTTGATTAATTCCAGGCTGCCGCTTCCTATCTCGTTTGTGAATTTTTCATTCAGATAGTCGACGAGATCGGAGTCTTTCTCAACCGCGATGACCCGTGCTCCCCTGTCGAGAAATGCGGCAGTCAGGGCTCCCTTGCCCGGGCCGATTTCAAGGACAGCATCATCTTTAGTGAGAGATGCGGCATCGCACATCGCGCGCAGAGCGTATCCCGATTTCAGGAAGTTCTGGCTGAGAGACTTTTTGGCGTGATGGATCATAGATGAATGATATCACACATAGCAAGCCGTATTGTAAGCGCGCAGTTGCATTTTAAGGGACGATCGTCCCTTAAAATGCAACTTAATCGTTCGATCAGTTATAATTTTATTTTATAAATAGACTATTGTCTCCTTATTTCTGAATTCGCCCTGCTCGAATTCGACGAGCTCATCGGGAATATCGTGGATGAATTCGCTCGGAGCATTGACCTGCCTCATGCCGAATATCGTGCGGAGCTGCGCATATGACAAATAGAGCTTGTGCCGCGCGCGCGTCAATGCGACATAGAACAGCCTGCGCTCTTCCTCGTTGTCTTCTTTCGCCCGTGAATTGTCTCGCGCATGAGGGAAGAGATCTTGCTCAAGTCCCGTGATGAATACATATTTAAATTCAAGGCCCTTGGATGCATGGACGGTCATCAGGCGTACTCCTGCGGCCTTATGCATCAAGGTGTCCTGATCGGACGAGAGACTCGCGTCTTCGAGAAGTTTTTCCATGCCGCTCCCCTCTGGAAGGAAATCATATTTCTTGGCGACGGTGACAAGTTCCTTGATGTTCTCCAAGCGCTCCTGCTCATCGCTTGATCCGCGCGACAGTTCGTCTTCCATGCCGCTTTTTTGCATGACGTATTTGATCGTCTCCGAAGGAGTATGACTATCGGCATACTCCCTGATTGAATCAAGGGCGCCATGAAACGCTGCTATTTTTATCTGCATTTTCGCGGGCAATGACGATAATTGTCCGGCGAACAATTTCGCAAGCGTTACCTTGCCGATGCCGCGGGCGGGCGCGTTGATGATGCGGCGGATATCCGACAGGCACTCCCTGTTGTACGCTGATCGTATATAGGAAAGGACATCTTTGACTTCCTTGCGTTCGAAGAACTTGACTCCGAGAACCTGGTACGGGATCTGCCGCCCCAAGAGCGCTTCTTCGAGCGCCCGGGATTGGAAGTTAGCCCGATAAAGCACTGCAATATCCTCGGGACTGTTATTTTTCAAAAGTTCGCTGAGAGTGTCGGCCACGAACTCGGCTTCATGCATCTCATCATATGCCTCATAGACCGTGATCAGATCACCGGTCATATTTTCCGTGAAGAGATTTTTTTCAACGCGGTACTGGTTCTTCTTGATGACCGTATTGGCCGCTTCAATGATATTTTTCGTCGATCGGTAATTCTGCTCGAGAAGTATGATCTTCGCATCAGGGTAATCCTTTTCGAAATGAAGCATGTTCTTGATATTGGCTCCGCGCCAACTGTAAATATTCTGGTCGGTGTCTCCGACAACGCAGATATTTTCATGGCCCGCCGGTCTTGTGCCCACGAGCAATTTCATCAATTCGTACTGGACCTCGTTCGTATCCTGATATTCGTCGATATGTATATATGCGAAACGTTCCTGATATTTTTTCTGTACGTCAGGATATTTTTTAAGGATAAGGACGCTTTCCAAAAGAAGATCGTCGAAGTCGAGCATCTTCTCGTTCTTGAGCGCTCGTTCGTAATCTCGCCAGAGAACGGCGACAATACTCCCGAGGCCGCTCTGGATCCTCTCTGCATACGCGTCAACCGTCACGAAGTCGCCTTTTGATTTTGAAATAATACTTTTGATCTTGCGCGGCTCGTATTGTTTCGGATCGATATCGCGCGCCTTCATCGCGTCCTTGATGAGGACGATGGCATCATGCTCGTCGGCGATCGCGAAATGCTTGGTTAAGCCGATGAGAGATGCATTTTCCTTTATGATGAAAACTCCGAGCGCATGGAAGGTCGAGATGAACGGAATTTCGTTTCCGTACTCATGAGCGCCATGTATACGATCCGCGAGCAACGCATGTACGCGCTCGCGCATCTCCTTTGCCGCCTTATTGGTGAATGTCACGGCGAGAATTGACGAGGGCGTCACTCCCTGATGGATCAGGTGGATGATCCGGTGAGTGATCGTTTTCGTCTTGCCCGCTCCCGCTCCCGCCACGATCAAAAGCGGCCCTTCCGTATAAAGGACCGCTTCTTTCTGTTTTTCATTGAGAGAGTCAAGATACTGCATGATGCTTATTTTATACTGATATGCAAAAAAATAGAAATGCCGGGAGCATTTCTATTTTTTTCAACTTCTTTCGTAAAAACTTCCTTAAGCGGCATTTTTGCTTTCTTGGATATTGTATTCGCCTGACTCTTTTATGGTTTTCTGTTCAAGATTGCGAGGTTCTTTTTCCACCAGCTCTCCTTTATATTCTTTATCTGATATGGTTTCGAATTCTTTTCTTATCTTCTCGATCTCTTCTCGCAATGCTTGCCTGTTCCCTTCCGTATCTTCAGGGAATTTTTCCTTAAATCCAAGAGTAAAGTCTTTGATCTTATTCTCGAGAGCTTTTTTGGTTATGGCGTTAATCAGCCTGTTCCCATTGTGATTCTCTTGTTTTTCAATTTCTTCAGGCGCAGGTTTGTAAGTACCGACATGCGAATATCGCGAGTATCTTTTATCCCCTTCGCCCGTCTCTACCAAAACATCATCTTTCTTTGGACCCTGATCCATATAATCTGAAGGTTTAAGATCGGCATCTTTTTTAGGTTCTTAATTATAAGAAGTATATTTTTCCATATTCTAATTATACAATACGCCAGCCTCTCTTGTCAAAACCTATAAATATGTTGTATTTATGGTCTATAAACCTTATTTTCTCGGCTATTCTCCTGTTTATCCCCTCCGGTTGTTGACGGAGGTCAAGAGATGCGATACCCTTATATTTAGATGGCTTTATGCCAGGCAGATGTTCCCGAGCGACCTATTCCGGAAGACTTTCAGAGACGATTGTAACAATCTCTATATTTTACTTATATAACTACAGCCTTCGCACGAGTTTTTGGTGCGGTCGTACTGCAGTTCCGCGCGTGCGGGGTAGAATAGAGAGGTTAAATAAACGTAATTTTATTTTACCTATACTAAAAGATTCAAACGGCGATTCAGATCCCCTGAAACGTCAAATGATGAAAATATCCTTATTTTCCAAACCTCATATTATTAAGGTTTGTTTTTCTTTAGTAATTGCCATCGCGATTGTTGGCAAGCCTTCACAGGCTTATGCCGGCTTTTTCTCCGATTTGGTCACTAAAGTCCTTGGACAGGAAATTCAGGCGGCTGAAGTGCCGATCATCAACCACAACTCCCAGACGGTTCCCCTTTTGGAATCATCATCGGTTGATCCTGATGTTAAGAATAGCATTGATGTGAAGCCTTCAACCGTTACGATCGTCGAAGACGAAGCCCTAGCTTCCGATGCCGGTCTCATGGGTACCGATACTATAGAGAAGCAATATGTCACGTCTGCCGAGATCAAGACCTATACGGTAAAGAAAGGAGATACTCTTGAAAAAATCGCCAAAGAATTCGGCGTTTCCAAAAATACTCTTATCCAATCAAACGACTCTGTTAATTCAAAAGGGACGATTGCTGTCGGTCAGGTTCTCACCATTCTCCCGATTGATGGGGTTGCATACACTGTAAAGAAGGGAGATACCGCTTCGAGCCTTGCTAAGACATATAATGCATCCGTTGCCGATATTCTCTCCTATAACGCCCTTGAGAAAGCGTCCGACATGCAGATCGGAGATACGATCGTCATCCCGGGCGGAGAAAAGCCTGTTGTCGCTGAAAAACCGGCAGAGAAGCCGAAAGTAAAAGTGCCGGAAGACACAATCGCCATTACCATCCCGACACCTGTCACGGATACGACTGTCGGAGTCTCAACAGGCGAGACGGAGCCAAAATCAACCTCGACTCCTTCATCGAGCGGATTTATCTGGCCGGTTACAGTCGGGGTTGGACGCATTTCCCAGAGGCTTCATGACGACAATGCCGTTGATCTTGCCGCTCCGAAAGGTACGCCAATCTATGCTCCGAAGGACGGAACAGTGCTCATTGCAGATAACTCGGGCTATAACGGCGGCTACGGATTGTATGTGGTTGTAAACTTCACCGACGGCGGGCAGATGCTCTTCGGCCATATGAGCAAGGTCGCATCGACAGCAGGACAGAAGGTGTCTCAAGGCGATGTCATCGGCTATGTCGGTACGACAGGAAGCTCGACTGGAAATCATGTTCACTTAAGCGCCCGCGGAGGAATAAAGAATCCGTACGGATTTCTCCGGGTTAACAATACGAGCGCCGATTTTAAATAATTAGTATTTAATTTTTTTATATGAAGAATAAAACACTGAGATTTTTATTTTCCCTCATCCTCTTGTTAACATTCGCCTCAACTGCGCTTGTTCCTGTAGATGCTTATGCAGCTCAAACAAAAACAACGACTGCTAAAAAG
>JAZKIP010000008.1:0-6305 GCA_040384805.1 Patescibacteria group bacterium
CAGGTACCTTTTTCATAATCATTTTTTATTTAATGGTACCTGACCCCATTATCTCAAACGCAATTCACTGGTTCAGAACGTGCAGATGAAATAAACAAAATCGAATTTAACATTATTGATGAAACCCACCAAAGTGAATTACCCAAGAATACTAAAAATCGCTCCTTTTAATTTGATTCTGTAATTTTGTTGAATTCTCTACTTAAATTCCTCAGGTACCATTTCGAGTTGCTTTTTAGGCTCCCATCCCTGTGGTTGAGGCTGAGGTGACCACCATTTCATACCCTGCTCAATCCAGCGTTGTCGCCAGAATTTGATTATTTTCTTATGTGCCTCATCTCCAAATTTCCAATCCTGGTCAGTTAATTCCTCAGGAACAATATCACCTGCACCACCATCATCGTATCCATAGTGAATTCCGCACGCAGGACATATTACTGAATGATTGTAGGTAAGAGTGTCTGGCTCGTATGGATACTCATCTAGCTGAAGACCGCATACGTAGCATCGCTTTTCAATTGTATTTTTCTCACTCATAGTCATATTTTAACTTATTTTTTAGCTTTTGTGCTCTTTTGCTTATTCCAATAATCTGCAGCTTTTTGAGGATCTCCTCCCTTTGGTTTGTATGCAGTAGCTGTTGTACCATCAGCATTTTTAACACCGAACGTACTTGTCTTCGTATCAAAGAAGTAAGACTTTCCATCTCGTCCTAGGAAAGAGTCGTAACGTGTATTTCCTTGTTTAAAGGCCGCATCTGCTCTTGAGATAAAGCTATTTGATGCCTTGGCATAACCTGCAACATCGTTAGGCTTTAGACCAAAATCTGCCCCGTGTCGTATGGTGTGATCCACCAGAGAGTAAGCATTTCCCCAGTTATTAGCTTTTGATACGTCCTGAGCTACCCTGAGTGCCTTATATGCATCATCTCCATGACGTATGCCGCCAACTATTGCTGGAATTGGAAGCACCAAGCTAGCTCCATCCGCTACTACTCCCAGGCCATTCAAGAAACCGGGATTCTCTTTGTAGTCATTTAGAGACCATGCAAGCATCGCCACATCGAATGCACTTTCCCAATATCTTCCTTCAGGATCTTTATTAACTATCGGATTATTTCGAGCGTAGGAATAAGAATTTTGTGACTGAGGATCAAAGAGAGCCTTCATCCCGTCTTGACTCTGTCCAATCTCCCAGAACACAGGGTCTTGGCTCGTAAACTGACCCCTTGCCCCGTCGTAATATCGAGCATTCAAGTAGCTTAATTCCGTTTCTTCGTCATAGTGCTGCCCTATATATTGCTTCTGGTTGGTGTATGCACCGCTTGAAATTCTCTGGCTTCCGTATGGGAAGTAATCAAGCAATTCAGACTGCGCTCCTGTAGAATCAGTCACAACACTCGTCGAATTTAGATGATCCGTATGCACATAGTACGGCGTTGTCGTTGATCCCGTGGCTTCAATCGTCGCCACCAGCTGATCACCCACATACACGCTCTTCGTCTTCTTTGTTCCGTCGGTATTGTAGTACTTGGTTGGATAGGTGGTTGCTGTTGTGCCATCGGTTGAGGAGATGCGGTTGCCGGCGTGGTCATACAGATATGTGCGAGAGTTATAGAAATTGCAAAGATTTTATAGAAGGCTAATTAATTGGATTATCGCAAGTATAATAAGAAACGTAGCAATTACTATAATTAGTAAATAATTACTTTTATCTGATTTACTTTCTAGACCTTCAAGCATTTTTCGATTCATAAAGTCTTTGTGTTTTGAAAAGTATTTTTTTTGTAGTTCAAGAAACTTTTCTTTATAAATAATACCTAAGACACTAATAACAATAGCAATAATTGATGCTATTATTTGAAATATGACTCCAAATTTATTTTCCATTTCTTTTTGTTAATTATCAATAAATCCTAGACTAGAAAAATTTACCAATCCTTTATTTATATCATTTTTATGATATGTTTTTCCTTCCTTAACATTAAATATTGCCCATAAAACATCACCAACAAATAAAGCCACATTTTCTTGATCACTGCTCCATTTAATTTCAATTTCTTTATTGGTAAAATCATTTTCATCTTTAGAAATAAAAATACTATTTATTACCTTCTTACTTTCCTCATTATTAAGATCATAAAGATAAAAATACCCTGTGCCATCCTCAAATTCAAATACGCCACCTAGAGTCTTATCATTATTCAATTTACTTGTAAATATATTATTTTCCATTGTTATTTAACCATGAATAATAGGGTCAGGTACTATTATGCTAACCCGGGAAATGGTACTTGAGCCATTATCCATTTATGACACCTTAAAGATTACCGGCTTTCCATTCTTCAACTAAATTCTGAGCACTAAAGGCAACTAAACCTTCTTTACTAGCAATCTTCTCTAAAACAGGTAAAGCTATCGTCGGATTAGATACTAATAGTTTAGATGCTGCAAAAGACTGCACAGAATTATTAGGATAATCCAACAACTCCTTAAATAAAAATTTTTCTGGATCAATTTTAATTATTTCTTTCTGTATTTCTTGTAGTAATTCGAAGGCTTTGTTAGCTTTTTCATATTCACCAGATTCCGTACTTTCACCATGAGCAATTGCACTCTTAATGAATTCTTCTTTTAATTTATTAAGTTTTCCATTATTTATTTCCATTTTGTTTCGAAAGATTACTAATAATTCGATCAAGAGTTTGTTTGCCAAATTCCATTTGTTTTTCAAATGATTGACTGCTAATCCATTGTCGCACAGTTTGTCCTCCGGTAAATTCTTGTTTTGAGGAGTAAAATCCACTTACTTTATAGTGAACATCTTTTGGTATACTAACTAGGTTTTCCCCATTCTGCAATAATTGCGGTTCAAATTGAGCTTTATTTGTTGGATTTTGTTCAACAATATGATGCCACTCTCGTCCTTCTCCCGCAGTTCCTACATTTCGCTTAAAAGATCTGAATGATGAATATCCTTCTTCAGAAACAATTGTAGCATTTTTAAACACGGAAATAGCTTTAGCTTCGGGGCCAACTCCCCCTGTAACCCACCCCATAGTAAGATTCATTTGCTGATTGCGTGGATCATTCTGAGCTTTATATTGATCTGACTCATAAACAGGATCATATGATGTCTGTTTTGGAGAGATAGCATACATCAATACAATCATAAATGGAGACATCGGTGCTCCTGCAGCAGATAACCCAGTAGGGTCACTTAATGTAATAGGATTATTTCTTGCGTAACTATATGAATTCTGATTTTGTGGATCGGCCAGCCATGACTGATCAAAGCTCCAAAACATTGGATCCTGGCTAATGAATCTACCTTTAGTCCCCTCATAGTAACGTGCATTCAAATAATTAAGCGATGTATCAGAATCATAGACTTGAGATAGGAATTGCTTCTGATTGGTATATACACCGCTTGAAATTCTCTGGCTTCCATATGGGAAGTAATCAAGAAGTTCAACCTGAGCACCGCTCCCATCTGAAACGACATTCATTGAGTTCAGATGATCCGTATGCACATAATACGGCGTTGTCGTTGATCCCGTGGCTTCAATCGTCGCCACCAGCTGATCACCCACATACACGCTCTTGGTCTTCTTTGTGCCATCGTAGGTGTAATATTTGGTCGGATAGACAGTCGTTGTGGTGCCGTCGGAGGATGAAACTCTGTTTCCGTGTTCATCGTAGGTGTAGGTACGGGTGAAGGTGCCATCGGTACTCGTCGTAAGCTGATCCTTGTAATTCCATGTATTGGTGAGTGTCCCGTCAGTGAGGAGATTGCCGTCTTTGTCATATGTATTGATGGCACCATTGATCTCGGTTGCGGCATGAGGGTTGGCGTAGTTTGCGCCATTGTGGCCTTTATAGACGTATGCGCCTGCAGGACCAGACATGATGTTGCCGATGGCATTGTAGGTGTACGTTTGCGTATACGGAGACTGCCCGCTTGCAACGCTCGTTGCTGTAGCAGAAGTTAGTCTATTAAGATCATCATAGATATAATTTACCGTCTTTGATGCATCGGTATTTGAGATATCGACAACCTGAGTGATATTGCTGTTAGCATCATATGTATAGGATATGTTCTGGAGATTCACCGACGAACCGTTGACTGTCGTTTTATTGCTCAGCCGATAGAGATGCATCGCATCATATGTATTGATCGTTATGGTCCCGTTCGCATACGAGATAAGACTTATCTGGCCGAGCGGAGAATAATCGACATTGGAAATCAGTGTCGCAAATGAGCCGCCGGGTTCCTTTTTCTTGAGCTGGTTGATATAGCCTGCAGGATTGTAGAGATACCGCACCTGTGAGCTATCCGGATAGCCGAGAGCGCTCAGATTGCCCTGGCGATCGTAGATGTAATAAGTAGTATAGGGTGCGGATGCGATCGTCTTTATCTCGCTGTCGATATTGCCGTTAGCATCATATGTGTATGCGGTATCTGATCCTGACGCCATAGTGACAGAGCACAGCTTCCCTATTCCATTCGTACACAAGTCATAAGCATATGATATCTCAGTTCCTGTCGTTCCAAGATAATCCTCGCTTGCCATACGATTGGCATCATCATAGGTGTGATTGACTGCTTTCCCTTCGGGGCTGATGGTTTGCGTTATATTACCACTATTGTCATATGCATACGTCCATGTACCGAATGTAGCATCACCTGCTGCATGGAGATCCTCTGCTGTCAGCCGATTCCCGAGTCCGTCGTAGGTAAAGTTCCTGATATTTCCTAAGGCATCGGTTATCGAAAGAAGGTTGCCATTCCTATTCCATCCGTAGTATGTGCTGTATGGCGAGCCCGAGTTGTGCTCATCGACTCGTACGAGATTGCCGTACGCATCCGTGTAGTAACCCTTTACTTTTCCGCGAGAGTCGGTAACTGTCGTCTTCCAATCCGAATACGCATTCGTAATCGTACCGACGGAATTTGTCGTATTTGTCACTCGTTCAAGTGGATCATAGGAGTAGACTGTATAAAGTGCAGCAGTCGTTGATGGACTTGAATATGCTGATCCTGTAGCACTATATGGTAAGGATTCCTTCTCAAGCAATCCGCGGGAATTGTAGACAAAATCCCGGACGGCGTATTCATCGGTATTTTCAGCTTCACGACGCTCCTGTATCTTCCTGCCGAAGCCGTCAAGGTATGCATAGGTAAAGACAATATTTGTGTCATCAAGATAATCGCTTTTTCGTACACTCGTCCCCCCTGAAACATCAGTATAGATGTATGCGGTTTTTACGACCTGCGCTTGCGGCACCGCAAGATCAGGGTGATTTTCCGCCAAGATACGGCCGAAGCCGTCATAAGAGATCGTCGACAAGAGGCCATTCGGATCGATGATCTTTTTTATCTTTCCCGACGAATAATCATAGGTATATGTGGTTTGCTGGGAGAGCGGATTGGTGACCGTTGCTGGATACAAATTGTATGTATCGTATTGGTATGCCGTCGTATTGCCGCGTTCGTTCGTTGAAGCAGTCGGCAAGCCATAGGAGTTATACGCTATTTGCGTATCGACATAAGTAGATCCTGATTTCCATTTTTCTTCTTTTGTGAGATTTCCGACGCTTACTGTGCCGTATGGTCCGTTGTCATAATAGTAGCGCGTTTCAGATACAGGCGCAGAAGACTGATCGACGACTTTCTTCTTGATCGGAAGTCCTACGATATATGCGCCCGTATTGGAAGAATATTGAATCGTAGTCATAGACACATCCGAACCGGTATCAGTAAATGCGCCATCAGCCGATGCAGTAACTTCTCCCCACTTTTTGTCCTGGAGGATATTACCGTTCGAAGTATCATAGGTGAATTCCTCGGCAGTATCCTTGTGGGTTGCGTCCCCGTCATATGAAAGAGTGGTTGTTCGCGCGAGATTCACAAAATCATGATTACTGCCGATATTATAAAGATCCCATTTGTTCAGGATGACCTTATACAGAAGGCCTCCCCCACTGTAATATTCAATACGGTATGGCTTGCCGATTTTCGCTCCCGCGTCGCTGTATTCGCCGCGCACGGTATCAGTCGCATTGCCCTGGTGGAAATACGATTTCGTTGTAATACCAAGAGAATCAGTTGCTGTTATCTCTCCGAAGCCCGCAAACATTCGATCAGACGGAGAGGTGTAATAGTAAAGTCCGTCAGCATAACCGTATGTGGTTGTGCGCGCAAGGCCGTGGACAGGATCAGTCTCGGTGATGACATTGAGAGTCTCGATGACGATCGGGAGCTTGGGATTTGTCAAAGTGTTATCACTCTTTCTGTATTTGTTA
>JAZKIP010000008.1:6315-172058 GCA_040384805.1 Patescibacteria group bacterium
TTAGAGAGCTTGTAGGTGAACGCATATGATCCGCCCTCAGGCGTTGCAATGCCGACGAGTGTATCAGTGAAATTGTTCGGTTTACCGAGGCTTGTGCGGAACATATTTGTGGTCCATTGGCTTCCGACAAGCATATCGTTCATACCATCGGCATTGGCATCGCCAAAAAGAAGAATGTTGTTCGTCGAGCCAGTAGTACCTGCAAAATATTCAGGCGCATTAAGGGGGATCTCTGGCCCATATGCTCCTTCCTGCGGCCACGGCAATCGTTCCGGATTGCCTGAATTTAATTTTACCCTCGATTCCGAATTACCACTGCCGTTTTGTCGCGACATTAAAATATCCGGCATATTGTCTCCGTTCATATCAGACTCGCGGGCGCCAGCATCGCTTAAGCCCCATGGAAGATACCAATCATTTTCAAAAGGGGTAAGGTAGGGTACTTGCCAGAGATCAGGATTATTAGGCTCCCATCCATGCCCGTTGTTGATAAATGTCGCGGAATGATACCCATTCTCCGGCCATGATATATAACTATATTGACTGTGCTGCCAGATAATATCCGGAAGACGGTCACCATTGATGTCAACAAGCTGGGCATAGGTATACACTTCAGGTCCCGACGGATTCTGGTCAATAAATGGGAACGGTACTTCCCACGTACCAGCCGGAGCCTCTTCCCAGCCGCTTCCGGTGCCAAGATAAGCCTTTCGCTCTATGTGTGCAGGTATAGGATTAACATGAGAGTCATTGTCTTCTATAAGATACGCCTTGATGATATCAGGAAAACCATCTGCATTGATATCGGCAATGCGTATGCCGCTATCGGCATTCATGCCGTTTCCAAATATGAACCCTATCGGTACAGTAATGGTTGTATTCTCGGTCCATCCCGGCATATCTTTATTATTAAGATATACTTCGCTTTCTGTTGGATTTTCTTCCATTGTAGGAGCGAATGAACGCACCATATCATTGCGCATATCACCGTTGACATCGAAAATGCGAGTTCCGTAATCCCTGAAATAGACATTCCAATCCTTGAACGGAAGCGGCAATTCCCATGTCGAAACCACATTGTCTCCCCATCCGTTAATTGTGTTGTTCAAATGCACCCCGGGAGTACTGTAATTTGCGCTATATGCCACATCAGGATAAGTATCTCCATTAAGATCCTGCATCTGAAGAAAATTATTTTCACGTCCACTTCCAACCCCGAGAGGAAGAATATAATGGGATATCTGCGGTGTTTCCCACCCTATCTGACCACGGGGTTTATATGAAAATGTTTCCGGTGGAAGAATTGTGGTGATACCAGAACTCGGATCGTGGCCCGATGCCGTTACTGAGGCAAGCAGGGCGCGATATCCGGCATCGCCTGCAGTGTAGCCGAGATCATATTTTTTGACCCATTCATTATTGGCTTTTACAGTAATCGTCTTTATGCGATAGGCGGTCGTTACTTTGAAATTAGGATAGAAGAGATATGGTGCCGAAGCTGTGGTCGACGAATATGCTTCCCGTGCAAATACCACATCGAATATTCCCGCTGTGGTGCCATTGCCGCCGTAATTGATCGCCTCGGGATATATTTCTCCGCCATTTTTATAATAACTATAACGAATGAAATTATTATTGGTATCTCGAACAGTTTCCAACATCCATGCGTAGACTTTAGTTGAATCAGCCGGGTCATCCTGACGTGATGAGGTAGTTGTGCCATAGCTATAGATTGTCCCTTTTTTATCAGTCACAGTCCACGATGTTCCATCGTAGTTATATTTTAAGAAATCCCCATTTTCAACCTTCGGCGCATATTCGGTACCCGAAACATGTACAAGCTCACCATCTCGGCTTGATGCGAAAGTAGTACTTGTGTACAGCTTTTCACTACCAGTTTTGTTGAGTCTGTGAATGTAAGGGATAGAAAGATTCCATCGGTCGCCAACATAACTCGGGTGCTGATCGGCCTGATTGTTATACGAGAAAGTGATATCGGGAGTCATGCCGTTTCTTCCCGGAGGTACATCGATCGGATATGAGTATGTGAGAGCGCCGCTTGAAAGATCAGTTTGGGGCTTTCGCTTAGCCGTTGTTGTGGTTAGCGCATTTTCAGGCGTATAAACAACGGGACTTGGATCAGAACTGCGCGCTTGGGGATTTCCTTCGAGAGATTTGTCGGCTTGGTCACTCGTATTCTCGTCATAGCTTGCTCTTCCTGCAACTACGTCTATCGCATCGGGTCGTGAGGGAGGATGCTCTTCTGTATTTTCTTGCACAACAGGAGGTAGGGTATCATTTTTAATTTC
The DNA here is from genome assembly GCA_040384805.1 of Patescibacteria group bacterium. GTDB lineage: Bacteria > Patescibacteriota > Minisyncoccia > Phycocordibacterales > UBA9973 > UBA8515. The sequence continues at coordinate 8,625 of JAZKIP010000008.1, forward strand.
TTCCTCCGCAAAGAGAAAAGAAAAGGGAGAAACAAGGAAACTTATTATTAGAAAGCCGACTGTCATCTTGCGAACAAGAGGTACATGTACCGATGCACGTATATTCATAAAGAGTTCGTTTAATTTTATAATATTCTAAATTCCCCCGTTTATTAAGAGAATTTTAAAAAACTATAAAATTAAACCATAAAATAGTTAAACTATTTCTAAACTCTATTAGATGAGTTTTCGTTTGTTTTCGCTAAAACAATGAAGGGTCAATCATTCAGGCCAATACTGATCATCTACAAGCCCTTATGATTGTTATTTGCCTGCTTTTCAAGCAATTCCAGCTTTTTCGAGATCATCAATAATTCTTCCTTTATATCGCCGATCGCGCCTACTTCTTCCTTGAGGTTCTTTTCTGTTCGCTCATTAAGCTTCTTTTCTCCCCGCAGCCCCGATAGGATCAATTCGCTTCCGATGAAACTCGAGGTAAATGCTCCCGTGATATACAAAATGCCGCTACCGACGAGAAATGAAAGCGGACCATCCCACCATGGGGCAAAAAGAAGGGTTGTGGAAGAGTATGAATAAAGATAGGAGATAGCGGTACTTATATTGTCGACCGTATGCCACGTTCCTCTCCAAAAAAGGACGATACCGATGCCGACGATAAGGGCGTACACTTTCGGATAATGGCTTAAATAATTCCGAGTCCTTATTTCGATTTTTTTAAAAAATTTCATGTATTTATTATACTATATAAAGAATTTTTGAGACGATATTATTTCAGGACCAGCTGGGTTTTATGCAATGGTATCTAACCCCATTCTTCACTAAGATTATATTTCAATAACGGCCGAAACTGGCAGATGATCTGAACCTTTTGTATGGTGAACCGCGAAGGATTCTGTCTTTATATCTTTGTTTGTAAATATATAATCGAGCTTATGCTTCACTTCCTCAATAAGGCATATCTGGCATCCCATTCTGTAAAGGCACCATGTAGGGGTTTGATCTCCTTTTTCAGTATTTTCAAGCGATGCGTTCATTTTTTGTATAACAGCGCTTTCCGGCAAAGCATTGAAATCGCCCATTACAATTGTCTTTTGTCCTGATGCAATCGTAATTAAGTTCTCCGCCTGCATATCCTGTAGTTTCGATGGTTCCTGATGAGTATGTTTCAGATGGACGCTGAAGACATGGAGGGTCTCGTCACCTGCTTCAATATCCGCTTTTATTATTAATCGATGATCTTCGACAGTGAGTTCAACCGCTTCGCTTTTTACGATTTTGTGCTTACTCAAAATGGCAGGACCGAATTTCATCGTTCTCATGTCTGTCTGATCGTATCCGGGAACGAACCGAACAGGAAGATTCATGTGGGCAGCATGGGCATAGTTGTATCCCAGTCTCTTGGCAATCACTTCTCCGATATTTCCTCTTCCGTCTTCGCATATCTCCTGAAGAGCGACGATATCGGCATCGGCCGTCTTTAAAAATTCGATCACATCCTCAAGATGCGTTCCGCACCATATATTCCACGACAAGATTTTGAGTTTCATATGTGCATAGTATCACTTACGCTGTAAATATGTGTATTTAATAACTTTTATTGACTTTTGTTTTATATATGGTATTATTATAAGTAATTAAAATCCGAAATTATGAAGAAGTTAAAAGTTCTTTTCCTGACGTTGTTTATAATAGGATTATTCATGGTCACACCAATGCTCTGGTATATCCTGACCCATAAAGAGTGGACATTCATGGCTAAAATAGATATGGAGATGCATAAAGTTACCTATCATTTCCTGCCGATTACATGGCAAGGGCGCGAAGAAGTTTTGGAAATGTATATATTATATGTATGTGTACCCACCGCTTTATCCGCTTTAGGATATATCATTTGTCACCATACAATCACGAAAAGAAGTAGGCGTATCCATTATTGACCCCTGAAAAGACCCTCGTCTTTCCGGGGTCTTTTCATATTTTCAGAGCGCATTCGACTTGAGAATATAAAAGGGTTTTATATTCTTTCGTCGTATCGGGGAAAAGTATCCCCTTTCCTTCGCTCAACGGATAGCGTACTTTTTCAATCCCTGAATGATCTTTCTTTATTTTATATATTTCTCCTTCCTTATTGGCAGAGCCTTCGATGATATATGAAAATACCCCGGTGATAATGTCGTTATCGAGAGTTCCCATAAGCGTCCCCTCGTAGCCATTGGTCATATCAGGGCCGTTCTGTGTTCCCTTCTTTGTCCCGGCCACAGTCACGCCATCGACGGTTATATCGATAAATTCCTGCACCGCGTACGGCTCCGTTTCCGTCGCATCATGGGAATAAGCGAAACAATAGCGGCCGTCTTTCAAAAGAATCGTTTCGCTTTCAGAGTCGATAATGGCCTTCGAACTGACACGATAGTAAACAACAATTAAAAACTGTCCAACTTGAACAATAAAATTGTTCAACAATTAGTTGGGCAGTTTTATTTTGTGAAAAATTGGCTTGGGGGGATAGGGAATTTCGATCCTTACAGGATCAGTACACCTTTTCCATTTTCTTGACGAGTACATTTCGAAAATAAGGAAAAGGTTTCCGAATCCCTGACGAAAGGGCGTAATCGCACTTTCTTCCCCAATCACTCGCTCTGCTCTTGCTTCCACTAGTGGACAAGTTCAGAACTGCTAAGTGGGTTAGTATTAAGAGCGAACTTCAATTTAGCGGTATTCTTGGGTTATTCCCAAATCTGGAACTTCAGAACTTATAATAGAAAAACCCACCTAAGTAGATTTTTCTACTGAAGTGGGTTTGTTTTAATCTTTTCCTCCTAACTTTTTGTATTTTGTATAAGCTGCCTGCTCAACTTTATTGGCGTCATTATCAAAATAAATTTGCCGAAGAGTGGCAAGATCATTGGTACTGGCAATTTTAGCTAACATCAATTGTTCCCATTTTGCAAAAGCAGCTTTTTCAACACTGTTGTCATCGTTGGCATAGTATATCTTTTGAGCAACTTCAGGGTCAGTTGTAGCTGAGATTTTAGCTAACATCAATTGTTCCCATTTTGCAAAAGCAGCTTTTTCAACACTGTTGTCATCGTTGGCATAGTATATCTTTTGAGCAACTTCAGGGTCAGTAATTTTAGGAATGCTGGCTAATAACACCTGTTCTTCTTCAGGCGTTAAAACTTTTTTTTGAACAGTCGCTATCTTCACTGTAGCTGTAGTATCTACTGTTTTAGCAGTACTTACAGTATCCGCAGTATTAACTACTTCCACTCCACTACCTTTTTCATCGGAAGCTGAGCTGCAAGAATACAAAAGGATAGAGAAGAAAATTACGGGAATAATTAAAAAATTAAGCTTTTTCATGTTTTGATATTTAATTGTTAGTTATAAATTGTTTATTAAGTTCTCTCAATTTCCTATTAAGAAAAGAAACTAGGAGAACCTAATAAAAAAACAACAATCAAAATCAAAAATATCAAAGAACCGTACTCTTTAATATTCTAGCATAAATATGAGAAAAAGTCAAGGAAATATACCTTATTAAATAAGGTTATAAATATCTTTTTCTGAACTGATAACTAATGAAATTATGTAAATAATGAAGAATAACTGCGAGCCAAATTGTGCCGCACGCAGAGCAAAAAGTATTTTTGATAGTAGTTCTGAACCTGCTAGAAAAAGAGCATTCTTGAATTACATACTTCAGAACCCGACTATAGATGGAAAAAAGCTAGAGTTTGCAATAGCATCTCCATTTAATTTAGTACTAGAACTAGCAAGTAGTCCTTCTTGGCTTGGGGACAGGGATTCGAACCCCAATTAACGGCTTCAAAGGCCGCTGTCCTACCATTAGACGATCCCCAAATATAGAAAGTATAGTACCTTAAAAAGGATTATTTTTCAACAACGGAATATATACATTTGCCTTTTATCTGATACAATAAACCCATATGAAAGCAACACCTGTTGAAAGAATTTTCTTTTACGTTCTATTGGCCCTATCCTTGATCGGTGTCATCGCGATCTTCTTCCCATTTCTTTCGGTCATGATCCTTGCAGCCTCGTTCGCGGTAGTGCTCAATCCCGTGTATATGTGGATCAAGCAACATGTCACCCATGGAATATCGTGGCTTGCGTCGATCCTGACAGTCATCCTCTTTATCATCGTGGTCTGCGTACCTCTTTTCTTTATGGGAATGCTTGTCTTCGATCAGGTACAGAATGCATATGATTCGATTATCCGGATGTCGAGTGGCACTCATTCCATCCAGGAGGTTAATACATCAATCAATCGGCTCTTGCCGAAAGGCGTGACATTCGACATAGGATCGAAGATCGGCGATCTCGTCTCGGTCGTCTCCCGCAATGTGACGGGATTCGTGACATCGACCTTCAAGATGATCATCATGTTCATGCTTATGGTCCTGACGATGTTTTATCTCCTGAAGGACGGAACTCACTGGAAGCGCGGCTTTATCCTCTTGTGTCCTTTGTCAGAGGAAACGATCGAGGAGATATTCCTGAAACTCAAGCTTGCCATCAATCAGATCATCAAGGGATCGTTCTTCATCGCGATCGTCCAGGGACTTCTGGCGGGAGCGGGATTCTTCATCTTCGGAGTTCCGAATGCCGCTCTCTGGGCTGTGGCTGCCGGCATGGCATCTTTTATCCCGACAATCGGCACATCGATCGTTTCAATACCGGCCATACTGTTCCTTTTCGCAACCGGCATGCAAGTTGACGCGCTCGGACTTCTTGTCTGGTCGGTCGCCCTTGTCGGCATGATCGATAATCTCCTTGCTCCGTATGTCATTTCCAAAGACACCGACATGCCGTCGCTTTTCATTCTCTTTGCAATCTTAGGAGGCGTAGCTCTTATGGGTCCTGTCGGCATCTTGATCGGGCCTTTGGTACTGAGCCTCCTCTACAGCCTGATCGCTATTTATAGGAAAGAGGCTCATCTCGGAGCTACTCCCCAAGAGACATCCCCGCAATAAATCCGGTAGTCCAGCACAGCTGCAAGCCGTATCCCCCCGACGGGCGGTTGATATTGAGAAGATCCCCGGTAATATATAAATTGCTCCACAATTGTGAACGCATCGTTCTCATATCCACTTCGGAGAGAAGTACCCCTCCGTCGGCAACAACCGCGCGATCGTAACCCATCAAGTTGGTAATAGTCAGAGGCAGGCCCTTGAGAGTGTGAACGATTTTCTTGCGCTCATCTTTTGTAATACTATGGACCTTCGTTTCGAAAGTGATTGTTTCCAGAACTTTCTCAAGAGCGCGAGCCGTTCCTTCGGGAGCAATTTCTTTGAAAACTGTCCGGAGCATCTTGTTCTTATTGGCATCAAAGAGCTTTATAATCCGCGCTTCAAGCGCTCCATGATCCGTATCGGGGAAAGCGTCAATCGTTGCCTGTACCGGTCCCTCGTACAGCAGGTCGCCGACCAGAGTCGCGCTGTTGAGTATCAGAGGTCCTGAGAGTCCGAAATGGGTAAAGAGGATCTTCCCCGTCCGCGAGAATTGTTTCTTTCCATTCTGAAAGAACGTGATCTTCATAAATGAAAGAGCTACACCTGCAAGCGTCTTTACCCATTCATCCTTGACCTCCAAAGGAACGATGGACGGGGTCGGCTCCTTAATCGCATGTCCGAGATCTTTGAGAAACCCGAATCCATCCCCTGTCGATCCTGTTTCAGGATGCGACATTCCGCCGGTAGCCAAGATAAACGAGCGCGCATAGAATTCTCCCTGATCGGTAACGACGCTTGTAATCCGCCCGTTCTCTCGGACGATTCTTTTAACGGCACAGTTCGTCTTAATGCTTACATTATTCTTTTCGAGCTCTTTCTCCAATACTTTAAAAACATCAAGAGCCTTTTCCGTATGCGGGAAGGCTCTCTTGCGCGCCTGAACGACAAGTGGCAATCCCCGCGACTCAAAATAGCGAAACGTGTCGCGCATGCCGAAACGTGAATATGCGGAATATAAAAACGGTTCCGCCTTGCCATAATGAGAGAGGAATACTCTCTCATTTTCTTCGGCATTGGTGATATTGCACCTGCCTCCGCCCGTGATTTTAAGCTTCTGTCCGAGAGATTTATTCCTCTCAAGCAGCAAGACAGCGGACAATTTTTCTCCCGCGACTCCTGCGGCCATCATGCCTGACGCGCCGCCACCAACGACAATCACGTCCCAGATTTTATTCTTTTTCTCCATGGAGGATTTTTACGAGAGCAAGCTCAAGCGGAAGTTCGGGGATGACTGCGGTCCGAAGCGACTGGTACGCGTCAAGGAGAATAGAAAGGGTTCGCGATGAGATATGTTCCGGTTTTGAAGCAACAAGATTTTCAAGATATGAGACATTACCTTCTGAGAGAACATTATCGAATGCTTTTTTCGATCCCGGCGCATAGCGAAGCATCAACGCATAGCGAAGTTTGACTAAAATCATTTTAAGATAGATATCCATTTCTATGTTCTGACGGCTTGCTTTTTCGATACTGGCGAATCCTTTCTCGATATCCTTATTGATCAGCACTTCAAGAAATTCATTCACAAGCTCGTCGGCAGGAGCGCCCGTCACTTCTTCAATGGATTCACGGGATATTTTCTTATCAGTTGTAAACGAAATAACTTTCTGCAATATTCCGAGAGCATCGCGGAACGCTCCATTAGCCAAAAGAGCGATCAGTTCAGCGCCGCCTACGCCAAATGTATACCCTTCTTTCTGTGCAACACTGGTTACCACAGATGCGAGAACCGTCTCAGTAGGCTTCTTGAGAGTAAACGTCTGGCAGCGCGACACAATAGTCTCAGGAACCTTCTCAAGCTCGGTCGTGGCAAGGATGAAGATGACATGCTCGGGCGGTTCTTCGATTGTCTTTAGAAGCGCGTTCCACGCGTCCTTGGTGAACATATGAACCTCGTCGAGAATGTAAATTTTGTATTTCGAGTCGAACGGCCGGGTGTGGACGCTTTCGCGAATGGCGCGGACATCATCGATGCCGCGATTGGATGCCGCATCCATTTCATAGATATCGTTAACGGATGAGCCGAGCTCGCGGGCGATAATGCGGGCGATCGTCGTCTTGCCTATGCCACGCGGACCGTAGAGAAGATACGCATGAGCGATCTTTCCCGACTCAAGAGACCCTGAAATAGCTTTAACAATATGGTCCTGCCCGATGACATCGCCAAAATTTTCGGGGCGGTATTTTCTATAGAGAGCGATATGAGATTCTGACATGGGTCTAGTATATCAAAAATAATCTAATCCAAGAATTCCCGGGTAATGTCCTCGACTTCCCGGGCATCCTTGGCCTCCATAAGCTTCACGCGCAATTCCTTGGCACCGTCGAAGCCGTTGACGTACGCCTTGTAATGCTTCTTCATAATGGCAAAACTTTTAATATCGCCAAGAAGCTCCATGAAAAGCTTGGTGTGCTCGACCATGACCCGAAGACGCTCCCGTATCGGAACAACGCTTGTGGCATGAAGCCAATATTTATGAGTATCTTCCGAGGCTGTCCCGGTATCATTTTTTATTTGAGCGTTTTCGGCAACACACTCCCTTCGGTCGGCGCTATCCCGGCTCTGTGTTGCGAAAGTAGATGACCCATGAACTTTATTGAAAAATAAATTACTCAGCCTTGAAAAAAATGATACGGGACGCTCACTGTTGCTCGGATGCTTCGCACATGCAACAGTAGCGAACAACCATGGGTTGCCGAAGATAGCGCGGCCGATCATGATTCCGTCGCATCCGGTTTCGTGCGCCAGAGCTTTTCCGTGAGAGACATCGCGGACATCGCCATTGCCGATGATCTTCGTCGAGACTCCCATACGATCACGAATGGCAACGACTTCTTTTATATGTTCCCAGCGGGCCGGGACTTTAGACATCTCTTTGCGCGTGCGCGCATGGACAGTCAAAGCCGCTATGTCGCATGACAGGAGAAACGGAATCCACTCCTTTAGTTGAACCTGATTATAGCCGACCCGCGTCTTGACCGAAACGGGAATATTTTTCCCTGCATCGGCAATACCCTCTTTGGCGGCTTCGATAACTGCGCGAGCGATGTCCGGCGTTTTGATCATGGCGGCCCCTGCCCCCTGTTTCTCGATGGACCGGTCGGGGCATCCCATATTGATATCGATGCCGTCGAAGCCGAGTTCCGCACAAAGGCGCGCCGCTTCTCGCATCTTCTCGGGATGAGATGAGAAAAGCTGGGCGACGATCGGACGCTCTTCTTCCGTATAGACAAGATCTCTTTTTAACACCTCTCTTCCATGGCTTGCCAATCCGTCAGCCGATACGAATTCGGTCCACGTAACATCAGGCTTGCCATATTTCGCGATCATGCGACGAAAAGCCGCATCGGTGACATCAGCCATCGGCGCAAGAGCAAAAAACGGTTTCGGCAATTTTTCCCAGAAATGAGGCATATGAGGAACTCTCCGCAGTGGAAGAAATTTATTCGTTAAATTTATAGAGGACCTTGTTGTCGAAACGCAGATCTATATACAGAAGCTTGGTATATTTGTTCTTGATCTCGTCAGCGAATTCCTTCTGGGACATCGAGGCGGAAAGATTGTCCAAAATAACAGAGAGATCATTATCGGCATTGAAGATGATCTTCGGAGTCGTATCGGAGCGGACATGATCAAGATAAAGCGTATGGATCCCGTCAGACGCAAGGGTGATATAGATAGGCTTGAATCCAAGCGTTCGTGTCTTGTCGATGAATCGGGCAAGCTCGTGAAATCGATCGGCATCCATCATCTGCGAGCCAAGAGGTTCGAGAACTGAAGGATCCTGCGCCAGATAGTATTTGAAAAATAAATTTCCGGAGAAATACGGCGCCGTGTCGAAGATATATCCGTCGTCATTGACGAAGTAGCAGTTCTCGCCTATATCCATCTCGATCTCGGGAATCGCCGACCCGCAATACAAATATGATCCGGCGCGCTCGGTGATAGAGATACGGAGCGCGGAGAGACTGTCGCGCGATACGGCGAGCGTTTCAATGCGAGGGAAAGATGCGATTATATCGTCGCGGATAAACTGTCGCGGATAAATGAAGCTGTTGGCCCGGCTGAAAAGAGAAAAATATCTTCCTTTAAGATCCATGCGGACGCGGGCCTCGACATCAGGAGCATCGATGATCCGAGTGCCCGTAACAACGACGGAACTGATCGTCAGGCGCGGGTGAAATGAAAAGTAAGCCAAAGCGCCGACAAGGACCGCGCAAAAGACAATGACAAGGATACAGATGCGCAACCGCCTCTTCTTGCGCATGCGCTTGAGGCTCTCGGCTTTCGGCGATGTGAGAATATCACGCATATAGTGTTTATGAGATTACGTCCTTTCCTATATATTTTTTGAGCACATCAGGAACTTTAATGCTTCCATCGGCCTGCTGATAATTTTCCATGATCGCGATAAGGGTACGGCCGATTGCAACAACCGTCGCATCATTCATATGGACAGGCTCGATCTTTCCATCTTTTCTGCGCACGCGAGTGTTGAGACGGCGAGACTGGAACCCGCCCGTTGAATCGGAACTATGAGTTTCCCGATACCTGTTCTGTCCCGGCATCCATGTATTAATATCGATCTGCCGGTTATCCGGGAAGCCCATATCGCCGGCACAAACCAAGAGAACCTGATATGGCAATTGTAAAGTTTTCAAAACATATTCCTGAATAGCAACAAGAAAGTTCTGCTCCTGCGCCGAATTCTCCGGCAATGAAAATACTTCCATTTCTAATTTATCGAACTGATGCTGCCGCAGGATCCCATTGGTATCCCTGCCGCTTGTACCTGCCTCGCGCCGGAATGCCGTGGAATACCCGGCATAGCGGATCGGCAATTCGCTTTCTTCGAAAATTTTATTCATGTGCATGGCTCCCAGAGTATGCTCGGCGCTCCCGATAAGCATTAAGTCATCATTGGGGAAAAGGTAGTGGTCATCAGGAGTCAAATAGCGGGCCATCTTTACTTGTACGAGCGGCCGTACAAAGACAGGCGGTATAACCGGAACGAAGGAAGACGGCACCATGGAAAGACCGGCATCACGGGCAATGGAAGCAAGCAATTCTTCATTCGTGAGAATTTCCAAGCACATTTGAATAAGGGCGAATTGCAAAAGCACTAAATCGCCCTTTAAATAAGAAAATCGGGACGAGGCAACGTCGGCTGCCGTTTCAGTATCGATGATTCCCAAAGCTTTCCCCAATTCAAAATGCTCCTTGGGGACAAATGGAAACTCAGGTTTTTCTCCCCATTCTCTGATAACCTGATTCCCGGTCTCGTCAGTACCCTCAGGGGTATCCACTGATGGAATATTGGGGATCTTAAGCATCATCGTCTGCCATTCGGCCATGATTTTTTCCAATTCTTCTTCTTTCTCCTTAAATTCATCTTTGACAAGCTTCATTTCACTTATCATTTGCTGGCGCGCATTAAAATCTTTCTCAACGGCAATCGAAGCACTCATCTTATTCTGCTCGCTGCGAAGAATCTCTGTACGGGACATGATTCCTAGGCGCTTCTCATCAAGGGCAAGGAGCGCATCAATATCTATATCGCTTTTCTTTTTTTTCACACCTGCTTTTACAATATCCTTATTTTCACGAATAAACTTGATGTCTAGCATAATAGATCCAGTATATAATGGGACGCCTTCCCGAGCAACCATGGCAGAAGTTTAGAAAACCGTCATGATTCTCATACTATACTTTATGTCGATGAGTTCTCTTATTCGCCGATTAAAACCCCGTGAGTTTCCTGCCGCGCTCAGGGAGATTCCCGAGCCGCCTAAGACCCTCTATATCTCTGGGCATCTTCTTCCCTCGTCATACATATATCTCTGCGTTGTTGGATCCCGCAGACACACGTCGTACGGACGCGACATTTGCGAGAAATTGATCGCAGGATTGAAAGGTTACCCGATCGTCATCGTCTCGGGTCTCGCCATCGGCATCGACAGCCTCGCTCATCGGGCAGCTCTCCGCGCCGGTCTTCCGACGATGTCATTTCCGGGGTCGGGGCTTGATCCAACTGTTCTTTATCCGAGATCAAATGCGGGTCTTGCCGAGGAGATCATAGAGAACGGCGGCTGCTTGATTTCTGAATATGAGCCGCATTTCAAATCAGAGAGACACGTATTTCGGGCACGCAATCGCCTGATGGCGGGAATATCCAAAGCGACGCTTATCATAGAAGCCGAAGAAAGATCGGGAACGCTTATCACCGCCCGGATGGCACTTGATTATAATCGGGATGTTTTAGCGGTGCCGGGATCGATCTTCTCATCATGCTCGCAGGGACCCAATGACCTGATACGCCAGGGCGCGATGCCTGTCACTTCAAGCAGAGACATCCTTGAAGCCCTCGGATTCGATGTTGAGGAAGTCGCAGAGAATAAGAACAATGCATGCGATGACTGTTCTCCGGAGGAGAAAAAGATCCTTGATCTCCTGCGGGAACCCCTGGAGCGCGACGAAGTTATCAGAAAATCCGGCATGAATATTAAAGATGCAAATGCGGTACTTTCATCTATGGAAATAAAAGGCATGATTCGGGAAGAATCGGGAGAAATCAGACGGATATAGGGCTTTGTTGTTTGCAAAAAAATATAATAGGTGTTACTAATAGGGTCATATGAAATTATTGATTGTCGAATCACCATCGAAAGCAAAGACGATCGAAAAGTACCTCGACGGCGCATTTACCGTGCGCGCATCGGTCGGCCATGTTCGCGATCTGCCGAAGTCGAACAAGAAAGCGATCGACATCGAAAAAGGATTCGTCCCTCACTATGAGATCTCAAAAGGAAAGGAAAAAGTCGTAAGCGAACTCTCGACGCTTGCCGCAAAGGCAAGCGAGATCATGCTTGCGACCGACCCGGACCGCGAAGGAGAAGCAATTGCGTGGCATATTGAACAGCTTCTCCATGAAAATAAAAAAATCAAGGCTCCGATCAAAAGAGTGACATTTCATGAAATCACCAAGGAAGCAGTGGAGAAAGCTCTCAAAGAACCGCGGGATATCGATACGAATCTAAGGCGCGCTCAGGAAGCCCGCCGTGTTCTGGACCGCCTTGTGGGATACGACCTCTCCGGCATTATTTGGAAAAAGGTGCGTTATGGATTGTCGGCCGGACGCGTTCAATCCCCCGCATTGCGCATTATCATGGAACGCGAGCGCGAGATCCGCGCATTCGTGCCGGAGCAGTACTGGGTTCTTGAAGGATTGTTCGAAACACTAAAGAGAGAAAAAATTACCCTTACGTGTATGGAAGAGCCCCGAGACAGGAAAGTCGTTGACAGAATATTGGCTCTCGGACAAAAAGAGAAATGGTATGTCAAAGATGTCAAAGCAAGCGAACAGAAGAGGAGCCCGCGCGCGCCGTTTACGACATCTACGCTTCAACAGACAGCGAGTTCGCGTCTTGGTTTTTCCCCGTCTCGCACGATGCAGGTTGCCCAGAAGCTTTACGAAGCTGGATATATTACATATATGCGTACGGATAGCACCACGCTTGCTGCAGCCGCTCAAGCTCAGATCCAAAAAGTCATTGAGAAAAAATACGGCGCTGATCAAGCTGAACCTCGTGTCTACAAGACGAAATCAAAAAATGCACAAGAAGCCCATGAAGCCATCCGCCCGACCCATGTCGAATCAATGAACGAAGGCACAAACGACGAGCAGAAAAGGCTATACCGCCTGATCTGGGAGCGCACCGTCTCGTCGCAGATGGTTGATGCCAAGCTCATGAAGACGAAGATCATCGCAAATATCAAAGAAGGCGACCTGCCTGCGCAGGCAGGGCAGGCAGGCATTCCTGACTTCACTGCGAATGGTTCGAGAGTTCTGTCTCCCGGCTGGCTTGCCTGCGATACGGAAGCGCGCGGCGAAGATGTGGAGCTCCCGCTCGTTGAGACAGACGAAGGTCTTAAGCTCCTCGAGCTCAAAGATACGGCAAAATTCACGGAGCCGCCGAACAGATACAGCGAAGCGGGACTCGTGAAGGAGCTCGAAGCCCGCGGCATCGGCCGCCCAAGTACATACGCTTCGATCATGCGCACAATCGAAGACCGCGGATATGTCACCAAAGAAGGGCGGACTCTCTTCCCTACTGACACGGGAGATGTCGTCTCGAGTTTTCTTGAAAATAACTTCGCAGAGTATATAAGCGATACGTTCACTGCCGAGATGGAAGATGAGCTTGACGATATCTCAAACGGCACACGTGAATATGTAAAGACACTCAAGGATTTCTATATTCCTTTTCAGAAAGATCTCAAAGAAAAAGACAAGCTTGCCAAAGCAACAAACATGGGAGAAGCGCCCGAAGATATGAAATGCCCGAAATGCGGAAGTTCGATGATCATCAAGCTTGCACGCAATGGCAAATTCTATTCCTGCTCCCGCTATCCGGACTGCGATGGCGCCCGCACTATGGAAGGCAACGAGCTTGAAGGACCGAAGGAAACGGGAGAGATGTGCCCTTTGTGCGGCGAGAAGAAAGGAAAATCAGGAGGAGGCAAGCTAGTCGTTCGCCAAGGGAAATTCGGCGCATTCATTTCATGTTCCCGCTATCCGAAATGCAAATTCATAAAGGAAGACGAGGAAGAGAGGAAAAAGAAGATGACCGATGTCGAGTGCCCTGTCTGCAAGAAAGGCATGATGATGGAGCGCCGCGGACGTTTCGGCATCTTCTACTCCTGTTCGAATTATCCGGCATGCAAGAATGCAATCAAGGCAAAGCCGACCGGACGCATCTGCGACCTCTGCGGATCCCTCATGATGGAGGGCACAAAGACTATACCTGAACGTTGTTCAAACAAGAACTGCCAAAACCATAATCCTCATAAATTGGGAAATGATATAAAAAAGAAGAAATAATAAAGGAACCACTTTCATGGTTCCTTTTTGTTGTAAAATATCGCTTGATTTAATTCTTATAGGCTTCTTTCAAAACCTCCGACAGAAGATAGAGCCGATGAAAGGCCTTATCATCATTTTCAAGCGGCGCAATCATTTTCATGCTGATCTCTGCGTCAGGCCATATGCCTCTTATAAATGCCTCAAGTTCCTCCTTGGATACGCTTTTAAATGCGTAGGACGTTCCGGAAAAAATTATATTGTTGCAATTATTAAGAAGTTTTATGACTCCGCCTCCATGAATAATAACCTCTGATAAACCTTTTTCCTGCATATAAAAAAATAGTGCTTGGGCATGAAGCTGGTAAGGTTCATCTTTTATCATAAGCATCATCTGCAAAGGACTTTCCTCTGTCCTCTTGAAAAGAAGGTATTTGAATGCTTCTGGTTTTAAGAGATTAAAATCTTCATCTAAATACTCGGTTGCTTTTCCTATAAGGATAATGTTTTGATTGGGCATATTTCTTGATTTTTGTGTACAGTAATTTAAGTTTTACTGATATTACCATTTCACTTAATCATGTCAATGGTTTATACTTGAATATATGCCCGAAACCAAAGATATTACATCGCTTCATCAGGGGCTCAATGACGAAGACAAGAAGCTTATTGAGAAAGCATATCACTTCGCCGAACATGCTCACTGTAACCAGAAACGAGCGAGCGGCGAGCCGTATTTTATGCATGTTTTTGAAACGGCCAAGATCTTGGCATCGCTTGGGATGGACGCCAAGACGATTATCGCAGGGTTGCTTCATGATGTCCTCGAAGATACCGACATACAGGAAGAGCAACTCCAAAAAGAGTTTGGTGAAGAAATTGTGATGCTTGTCCACGGCGTCACCAAGCTCGGCAAGATGAAATATCACACCGGAAGCGAGCGTCATGTCGAGTCTCTGCGGAAATTCTTTCTGGCAATGGCTAACGACCTGCGGATCCTTATCATCAAGCTTGCCGACCGTCTCCATAATGTTCGAACGCTTCAATATGTAAAGCCGGAGAAGCGCAAGCGTATCGCTCTTGAAACGATCGAGATTCATGCGCGTCTCGCCGATCGCATCGGCATGGGAAAGCTCAAGGGAGAGCTTGAAGACGCAGCCTTCCCCTATGCCTATCCCAAGGAATACGCGGAAGTCGAGAAATTGCTTGCCGATAATTCAAAAAACAATCAGGCAGAGCTTGACCGGGTAAGTGCGGAACTTTCCGAGGAACTCGCGAAGCAGAATGTCCATATTGTAGAGATGAGTACCCGGGCAAAACATAGGTACAGTCTCTGGTCGAAGGTAAAACGATATGATATGGATATTCAGAAAGTCTATGATATGGTTGCCCTTCGCGTCATTGTTGACGATGTTGAGAACTGCTATCGCGTTCTTGGAATCGTTCACGGGCTTTTTCAGCCACTGCCGGGGCGTATTAAGGACTATATCGCAACTCCCAAGAGAAACGGCTATCGGTCGCTTCATACGACTGTTTTCACCGGCCGCGGCGGCATCGTCGAGATACAGATCAGGACGCCCAAGATGCACGCCGAAGCGGCCTACGGCGTCGCCGCTCACTTCGTGTACAAAGAAAGCGACAAAGCCAATTCAACGAAGCAGGATTTCCAGTGGATGAACCAATTACGGGAGCTCCACAAGACCGTCAACGAACCGACGCAATTCTTAGAGCATTTGAAAATGGATCTTTTCCAGGACAGGATATTCATCTTCACTCCCAAGGGCGATGTCGTTGATCTGCCGCGCGATTCAAGCCCGATCGATTTCGCCTATGCGATCCACTCCGACATCGGCGATCACGCCCAGTCCGCCAATGTCAATCATAAGATGGTGCCACTCCATACGAAGCTCGCCAACAACGATATTGTGGAGATTGTAGTAAATAAAAAAGCCCATCCGTCGAGCAAATGGCTTGATCACGCCAAAACGACCATGGCCCGGAAGCATATCAATGCATATCTCAAAGACAATAGCCTTCTGTCGAAGTTTCGGTCATTCGCGAAATTCTAACCGTATATAACAAAAAATCTTCCGCCACATGCACGCAACGGAAGATGTTTTTCGGAGCGGCACATATTATTCAAACCATCCGAATACCCAACAAAAGCCGAGAGCCGCCCCGACTCCTATGGCAAGCCCGAAAACGATAACGGCCAGCCAAAACCAGAAATTTTTCATTCTCATATACCTATTCTTTTTTGGTGAACAACTATTCGGAATACATAGTAAGATTTTTTTCTTAAAATTTTCCTAAAATGCAAGCTTAAATCGAGAAATTCTTGATGTTGTATAGGTCGACATCTTCTTCCGACTTTTTTATCTCTTCCGGGTCGCGATCATCCATTGTCAGAGATAGGCCTTCGGCACTTTCGAGAACTGAAGGGGGTATTTCCGGAGCCTGAGCGGCGGCGAACTTTTCAAGCATGGCATGAGGATTACCGGTACCATCAGATTTTATCATTCCAAGGATCGTCCGTAGATCATCATGAGTAAAGAAGTCGATCGTAATGTGACCTCCCTGTTCCTTGCGCTCGATATGAACGCGCGTACCGAGAGCTTCCTGCAATTGCTCTTCCATCTCGGTGATCTCGGGATCCGGCAGATAGTTCTTGTTGCGGATGCGCTCGAATGCTATCTTGCGCGCATACTTCTCGGCTTCCCGCACGGTCATTTTCTTGAACATGATCTCCTTGAAAAGGACCATTTGCTCTTCGGGTCTGTCGGTGAGCATCAAGATCGGACGCGAATGCCCTTCGCTGATTTTTCCTACAGAGAGAGCGTCGAGGACTTCCTGAGGGAGAGCCAGAAGGCGCATCGTATTTGAGACATATTCGCGGCTCTTGCCGACCTTGGCGCCGATTTGTCCATGCGTGAATTTAAATTCCTCTGCAAGGCGGAAAAAGGCACGGGCACGCTCAACGGCATTGAGATCCTCGCGCTGGAGGTTCTCGATGATGGCAAGCTCAAGCTTCGTCATATTGTCGTCTCCGATACGGATGACGACGGGCACTTGCTCGAGATTGGCGAGCTTCGATGCCCGAAGACGCCGTTCTCCGGCGATAAGCTCGTACTCGACGGCGATTCCCCCGTCTTCCTTCTGTACCTCCATGCGCGAAACGACAAGAGGCTGAAGAACTCCGTACTGTCGGATCGAATCGGAAAGGTCCCGCAGGCGCGTCTCATCGAACTCGCGACGGGGCTGAAACGGATTAGGCTTGATCTTATCGACATCGATCCAGAAGATCGAATTGCTATATAACTGTGACATGGAGCAATTTTAGCATATTTTATGTATAGGAGAAAATATATTGCCCATTAGAATACAAGCAGATATCCGTAGTCAAAGAAAAAAGTTAAATTATGTATGGTCTTTGACTTAGATTCCGCCACAATGGTATCATATCCTTGTGGGACAAATCAGGCGTTCAGAATATAAAGAGATCAAAAAAATGTATACGGAAGGCAGTACGATGGCTGACATCGCCCAGCATTTAAATGTATCCCTTAATGCAATTGTGTATGCCATGCGAAAAGCCAATATCCCGCGGCGCAGCATGAAAGAAATGCAGGAGCTTCGATTCAAACGTAAGCCTGTGTCCTTTACCATAAGAAATGGCAAGACTGTTAAAAAGAGAAACATAATAATCGCCGGAGTTCTCTTATATTGGGCTGAAGGATATAAAACATCGAAAGCAAGCGGTGTTGATTTTGCAAACAGCGATCCCGAGATGATAGCTATTTTCATGAAATTCCTTCGGACATGTTATAGTCTTGATGAGAAACGCTTGCGTATTTTGTTGTACTGCTATAGTGATCAAAATATTTCACAATTAATCGGTTTTTGGAGCACTCAAGCATCAATCCCCAAAAACCAATTTTCTAAGCCTTATATCCGAGAAAATAAAAGCATAAGTGGGCGAAAAATGCCTTATGGCTTGGTACATATCCGCTATAGTGACAAAAAATTACTTTTTGATATACTAGAGCGTATCGGAAAGTTGAAAAAGGAATTACGCGTCGGTACTCAAGTGGTCAACGAGGGCAGACTGTAAATTTGCTGGCTTCGGCCTACGGAGGTTCGAATCCTCCCCGGCGCACAATAGAAAAATCCCAGAACTTCTTTGTTCTGGGATTTTTCTATATGTGTCGTCGCGAGTGACTGGACTACTCCAGTCACGGGGAGTATTCGAAGACCTTTTCCATATGAGTGTGCTTGCGAATGGAAAAGGTGTACTGAAGCTGTAAGCTTCGATAAGCGTACTCGCGGTCCAATTATTTGACCAGCGTCTCCTTCCTTACTCTCACATTCGACGCGATCTTCTTTTTCTTCATTTCGATATCAAGTTCCCCGTTCTTCATATCTACATGAACGAGATCCCCTTTCTTCACGCCTTTGCCGATAATAAACGATGCAACAGGGTTGAGAATCTTGGTCTGGATCAATCGTGTGAGCGGTCGCGCTCCGTAATGAGGATTGTATCCTTCGCGGGCAAGATATGAGAGCGCGTCCGGAGATATATCAAGCTCGATGTCTTTCGCAAGCAATCGCTCCCGGATGATCTGAATCTTCAGATCGACGATATGACGGATGACATCCTCGGAGAGGATATCGAAGACGATCGTATCGTCGAGACGGTTGAGAAACTCGGGACGGAAGTGATCCTTGAGGCTTTCAAGCACTTTTTCCTTTGTCTGCGAGTATTCATCTTTCTTTGATTTATTGTTGAATCCGAGAGACTCCATCTTTTCGATGAGATGGGAACCAATATTGGAAGTCAGTATGATGATTGTATTCTTGAAATTCACCACGCGTCCCTTGGCATCGGTCAGGCGTCCTTCATCGAGCACCTGAAGAAGGACATTGAATACCTCGGGATGAGCCTTCTCGATTTCATCGAACAAAATAACAGAGTACGGGCGGTGACGAACCGATTCAGTAAGATTTCCCGATTCTTCGTATCCGACATATCCCGGCGGCGAACCGATAAGCTTCGAGACGCTGTGGCGCTCCATGTATTCGCTCATGTCGACGCGGATAAGCGACTTGTCGTCATTGAACATGAACTGAGCAAGTGCCTTGGTCAACTCAGTTTTTCCAACACCCGTAGGCCCCAAGAATATAAACGAGCCGATCGGCTTGTTCGGGTCCGAGATTCCCGCGCGGGAGCGGCGCACGACATCGGCGATCTTTCCAATCGCTTCATCCTGTCCGACGACGCGTTTGCGAAGCTCGTCTTCCATATGCGCGAGCTTCTCGCGCTCTTCCTCTATCATTTTGACAAGCGGTATGCCTGTCCAGCGCGCAACCACTTCTGCGACATCTTCGGCGGTGATTTCTTCTTTGAGAATGCGACGGGATTTCTGAAGCTTCTTGAGGCGGGCAAGCTTGGCATCAAGCCTCTTTTCAAGATCAGGAATCTGCCCATAGCGAATTTCCGCTGCACGGGATAGATCAGCGCGCATTTCTGCATTCTCGCCTTCGAGGCGAAGAGCATCAAGCTCTTTCTTGATGGCGCGGATCTCGACGACGGTTTCCTTTTCATTCTTCCATTTTAATCCGAGTTCCCGAGTTTTCTCCTTGAGGTTCCCTATCTCGGTATCAATATCCTTGACGCGAGCCTTAGTATCCTTATGATCAGGCGATTTTGAATCTTCGGCTATTTCCTTCAGAAGCGCTTCCTTCTCGATCTCGAATCGCATGATCTTGCGATGAGCGTCTTCGAGAACCTGCGGCTTGTTCTCAAGCGCAATACGAAGAGCTGATGCCGCTTCGTCGATTAAATCGACAGCCTTGTCGGGAAGATAGCGGTTCGTGATGTAGCGCGTCGAGAGATTGACTGCAGCGATGATAGCGTCATCTGTAATGCGGACTCCATGGAAAAGCTCATAGCGCTCCTTAAGCCCTCTCATGATCGCAATCGCGTCCTCAGGGCTCGGCTCGTCCACATAGACAGGCTGGAAACGGCGAGCCAGAGCCGGATCTTTCTCGATGTGCTTCTGGTATTCCTTAAGAGTTGTTGCCCCGATCGCGCGGAGTTCCCCGCGGGCAAGGGCGGGTTTGAGCATATTGGACGCATCGAGTGATCCTTCGGCAGAGCCTGCTCCGACAATCGTATGAATCTCATCGATAAAGAGAATGATCTTGCCATCGGCTTTTTCGATCTCCTTCATCATGCCTCGCAAGCGCTCTTCGAATTCGCCGCGGTATTTGGTACCGGAAAGGAGGAGGCCAAGGTCAAGAGATACGACTTCCTTGTCGCGAAGGCTTTCTGGAACATCGTTTTTGGCAATGCGCTGAGCGAGCGCCTCAACGACAGCCGTTTTGCCCGTTCCGGCCTCGCCGATCAAGATCGGATTGTTTTTCGTGCGGCGCGAGAGTATCTGCATGATGCGCATAATTTCAGTGTCGCGTCCGATAACCGGATCAAGCTTATCCTCGCGGGCAAGCTTTGTTAAATTGCGGGTGAACTTGCTTAAAAGTTTCGGCTTCTTGCCTGTGCCCTGATCGGCTACATGCTCGTTGCGCAATTGTTCGAGAACCGACAGGACATGATCCTTGTCGATCTTGAAACGTGCCAAAAGCTCGCGGGCCTCTCCCGGGGTTTCAAGCAAAGAGACGAATAAGTGCTCCGTTGAGACGAACTCATCTTTAAGAGTCTCTGCAACTTTTGTCGAATTCTCGATTGCCTGCGCAAGATCAGGCGTGAGATATAATTGATATGAAGGAGAAACGGTATTGCGATTTTCGGGAGACTCGATCATCTCGATGAGATTATCGGTCAAAAGCATCGTATCGACTTCCATTTTGTCCAAGATCGAAACAACAAGGGAATCCTCCTGAACAAGGAGAGACGTCAAAAGGTGGAGCGCATTGACATGGTTCTGGCCGCGCTCAATGGCAAGCTCATGGGCTTTTCTGATGGTTTCTTTTGCTTTGGTTGTAAAGTGATTAAATGGGGGCATATAAATAATGACTACTTATAAATTATCAATTACTAACGGGATCGGATACTGTGCTTTGCTGGTTTTGGGTTTTTGTATCTCCACTCTCCGGTGCCGTTTCCTTCGGACTGATTTTAAGGATCGTAAATCCGTTATCGAACTTTTTGAGGATTGAAGCAGTAAACTCCTTTTTATCAAGGATAACTCGGTACATTGTTGCATCTCCCAGAATGCCCGAATCAACAAGAACAAGTCCGATATCGGAAACAATGACTCCCTGGCCTAATGCTTTCGGATCTTCAGGCTTTGCAGGCAATGCTGGGCCGGCGGGTATTTGCTCTAGAACTTGCGGCGTAACAGGATAAATGGATATGAGAGCATCATTTGAGCCAAGCACTACGGCATTATCTTCATCTTTTGTCGTATTCGAATCCGGCTTCGTTTCTGGTGCAGCGGGAACCGATACCTTCTCGATCGTACGCTGAATGACATTATTGATCGTCTGGGGGACGCTTTGGGGCATTTGCTGCATGAGGGAAACGGTCACAATGCCAGTACCGATGGAAACAACGAATGTGATCAGGAGGGTAAGCCACACAAGCTGGGTTTTATTGAGTTCTTTGATATCCATCACGTATGAAGCAGAGAATCTTTAGATTCTCATACCTTAGATTAAACTGGTAAAAGAGGCGACGTTTGGCTATATATTTTGAATCTTTCATACTGACAGAGCGTATGGCTTCATGCGTGATCCATATATGTATTGTATCACACGGGTCAAGACTATTTCCACTTTTTATATGTATCGAGAATACGCCCAAGATTTTTCACCAGAGCGTCAATATCGGACCTCCGTGTCTGTCGCCCGAGAGTTATCCGAAGCGATCCGTCGACAGTATCTGATCTTTTCCCTTGCGCCATGCGTACAGCGGCAATGACATATGACTCATCAGGCTCGTCGCTCTTGCAAGCGCTTTTAGAAGATACATATATCCCCTTCGCATCAAGCTCGATAACCAAAAGCTCGCTTGAAATTTCTGAAATCGAGATATTGATATTATTTGGCAGCCGGTTCTTAGGGTCTCCATTAAGAACGATATCGTATCCCGATATACCGGAGAGATGAAGTAGCTTCATAACTCCATAATCGCGTAATTGTGTCAGGCGACTGTTTTCTTTTTCTTTCACAGCAACAGCTTTTTCAAGAGCAAGGGCAACGCCCGCAATTAACGAAACATTTTCGGTCCCGGGCCGCAGTCCGAATTCCTGTCCGCCCCCTTCATACAAAGGCGCGAGCGCGACTCCCCTTTTCTTGTATAAAACACCGATACCTTTCGGGCCGTATATCTTCGAACCGTTCAAAGAAAGCAAATCAACGCCGAGTTTCTCCATATTGCCCATCGGCACATAATTGGCAGCTTGGCATGCATCGGTGTGAAAAAGAGGAAAAGAACTGTTCGCCCGTGATTTCCGAAAGTGCCGGATCTCCTTCGCAATATCTCGGATCGGCTGAATCGTGCCGATTTCATTATTGGCATACATGCATGATACTAAGATCGTATTTTCCCG
This sequence comes from Patescibacteria group bacterium, assembly GCA_040384805.1. Taxonomy (GTDB): domain Bacteria; phylum Patescibacteriota; class Minisyncoccia; order Phycocordibacterales; family UBA9973; genus UBA8515. Next base: position 31,092 of record JAZKIP010000008.1, read on the forward strand.
GAGAGCTTCCTTGATGTCTTTCGGATCAACGATTCCATTTTCCCTGACTTCAACATATGTCACTTCCGCTCTACCCTGTGCTTCAAGAAGCCTGCAGTTCTCCAGAACGGCAGGGTGCTCTATATTTGTCGTTACAATATGAGGAATCTTGTTTTTCTGATTTCCATCTGTGATGTGTAACCTGTCTGCCGGACAGGCAGGTTCGTAATTAGTAATTACCCCTATAATCGCGAGAGCATCGCTTTCGGTTCCGCTCCCAGTGAAAATAATCTCATCAGGATGGACATGAAAGAGCGCTGCGATCCGTGAGCGAGCGTCCGCGATTATTTTTCGCGAGGCGACGCCCGGAGCGTGAATGGCGCTTGCATTGGCAATGGATAATTCTTCCGTCGCATGCATAAGGCGCGCCACATCGCCATCTAACGGAGCGGCTGCGGCATAATCGAGGTATATAGAGTTCTTTTTCCGAAAAAATTTCATGGCATCTGTTATCTTACATAGAGGACTATATCATATGATTGTAAAAAAAGCCTTATTAGTATATACTATTTTCATTATGAGCCTGTCTATCCTTGTCTACATACTTGCGGCTATCAGTGCGATCCTTTTGGCATGGATCGTTGTTCTTGAACTTCGTCTTAAGAAATTATTCGCCGGTACCAAGGCCCGGGATCTTGAGGACATCATGACGAGCATTATGAACCAGCTCGCGGAAGCGAAAGAGACGCAAGTACATATCAACGAGCATCTCGAAAGCGTCGACAAGCGCCTCACGACATCGATCCGCAAGATCGGCACGGTCCGCTTCAATCCGTTCGAAGATGCCGGCAGCAATCAGAGCTTTGCTCTCGCTTTTCTCAACGATGAGGGCGATGGCGTCGTCATGTCGAGCCTGTATGCCCGCGACAGGATGAGCATCTTCGCAAAACCGATCACGAAAGGAAAATCCGAATTCGAGCTTTCTGTCGAAGAAAAAGAGGCGCTTAAAAAATCACTATAAAACATCATGAGCGCAAAAGAAACACAATCCAATAGCACTGACCTGCCTGCCGGCAGACAAGCGCGACCTCCTGTGGTTGTCGTCATGGGTCATGTCGATCATGGAAAATCGACGCTTCTTGACTATATCCGCAAGTCCAATATCGTCGCAGGCGAAGCAGGCGGCATTACCCAGCATATTTCAGCCTATGAGGTCGCTCATAAAGATGAAAAGGGCGAAGACCGCCTTATCACTTTTCTTGATACTCCGGGACATGAGGCATTTTCTAAAATGCGGGCACGCGGTGCGGTAGCATCGGACATTGCGATCCTCGTCGTCTCAGCCGAGGATTCGGTAAAAGCACAGACGATCGAAGCATATAATACGATCATCGAAAGCGGTACGCCGTATATCGTCGCCATCAACAAAATCGACAAGCCCAATGCCAACGTGGAAAAAGCGAAGATGGATCTCGTTGAAAAGGGCATCTATCTTGAAGGTATGGGCGGAGATATCCCCTTTGTGCCAATTTCAGCAAAAGACGGCACCGGCGTTAACGAGCTTTTGGATATGATTCTCTTGGTCGCAGATATTCATGCCTTTACCGGCAATCCGACCGGTCGGGCAACAGGAGTCGTTATTGAAGCCGTTCGCGAACCGAAGCGCGGCATTTCGGCAACATGCATCATCAAAGACGGAACTCTTCGTTCGGGAATGTTCGTCGTTGCCGGCCAGGCAAAAGTAACGACCCGGATCATGGAAAGCTATCTCGGCAAGACGGTGAAAGAAGCGACATTCTCATCTCCAATCCGCCTTGTCGGATTCGAATCAATGCCCGAGGTCGGAAGCGTCTTTCATTCTTTTGCAAGCAAGAAGGAAGCCGAGCAATACCTTGCAGGTGCGCTCGAGTCTTCCTCGACAACCAAAGCCGCAGGTCACGAAGCGCGAGCAGGAAAACAGATTCCCCTTCTTATTAAAACTGACGTTTCAGGAACGATTGAAGCCCTCGAAAAAGAAATTGCAAAATTAGCAACAGATGAGATTTCATTTAAGATCATCGGTTCAGGCGTCGGAGCGATCAACGAATCTGATCTGAAGATGGGCGCAGTTAATAAGGACACTATCATCGTGGGTTTCAATGTAAAGCCAGATACTGCCGCCCGCGATCTTAATGAGTCACTAAAGGTCAATATTCAGACATTCGATATTATTTATAAGCTCATCGACTGGCTCCGCGACGCTGTGGAAGAGCGCCGGCCGCGACAGGAAGTCGTCGAAGTAACCGGATCATTGAAAGTTCTCAAAACATTCGGATCGACCAAGGACAAGCAGGTAGTGGGAGGAAAAGTAACTGAGGGTCGGGTAACTCTCGGAGGTACTGTGCGCATCATGCGCCGGGATTTCGAAATAGGCCGCGGCAAGATCGTAGAGCTCCAGCTCAACAAGATCAAGAGCAAAGAAGTGCAGGAAGGAAACGAGTGCGGCATGCTTGTTGAATCGAAGATCGATATCTCCGCAGGCGACGTTCTTGAGGCCTATATTATGACCATTAAATAACATGTCTGAATATCGAAACGAAAAAATAACAAACCATATCCGCGAACTTGCAGCCGTCTACATCGAGCGCGAAGCGGGGCCGACATCGCTCATTACCGTCACCCGCGTTCTTCTGTCACCTGACGGAAAAAGCGCGAAGATCATGATAAGCGTCCTGCCCCGGGACAAGGAACAGGCTGCCTACGGATTCATCCGTCGGAATCTTGGGGATCTCAGGAAATTCATCACCAAGGGGCTTTCGATCAATCCTATTCCCTTTCTTGCCGTCGAGATCGACGAGGGAGAGAAAAACAGGCAGAAAATTGACGAATTGTTGATGAATGGGTAGTATGAATAAGTCTCGACCATGCTTCTTTAAATAGCTCTTTGCGAAATGCACGCATAAAATTCTGTTGAATTTTTGCTCCTGCTCGGGCCGTCGCCCTCCGCAAGTCATTTCTTAAAGACTATTTAAATCCGCAGGAAAAGTATAGTAGTGACCTAGTCGCCAAGTGGTAAGGCAAGGGTCTGCAAAACCCTTATACGGCGGTTCGATTCCGCCCTAGGTCTCACGAAAAATGAGTTTTTCGCAGTGAGCTAGAGTATGCAAACTGCTTTGCATACATGCCGGTGAGCTCGGGATAGGGACCCGAGCGCAAGACCTTTTGAGATATCTTTGTGAGGGACGATACAAAATATCCAAAAGGTGTACAGCCTCTGTAAGAGGGCGAAAGATTTCTTATTGATATTGATTTAAAATCAATTATCGGTTACATTGATTAAACGCCGGGGTGGCGAAACCTGCCTGCCGGCAGGCAGATTGGTAGACGCATCCATGTACTATACGTATTCATTAAAAAGCAAAGAAAGGAATTACATATACGTAGGATTAACTTCGGACATGAAGAGAAGGTTCGAAGAACATAATTCTGGAAAGAATAAAACAACAGCACCCTATAGGCCATTTGATTTATTATTTTCAGAAAGCTATGATACAAGGCCAGAAGCCCGATCACGAGAAAAGTATCTAAAGTCAGGAATCGGCAAAGAATGGATAAAGAAAAATTATATATGAACACGCCGGGGTGGCGAAATTGGTAGACGCATCAGTCTTAGGAACTGACGAGAGAAATCTTGTGGAGGTTCAAGTCCTCTCCCCGGCACAATAAATAAAAGACATCAATAAATTGCCAAAGTGCTTGGAATTTCTAGCGGTAAAGTTTTGAAGTAATTTTATGAAATTTGATCAACCTCCTAAAGATATATCAGAATCCCCAGAAGAAATTTCTTCTGCTGAATTGATAAATAATCATGAGGAAAAAGAAAATAAGATTTTTCAAGAAAAATACCGTACAGAAATACTCCCATTGATAGAAATCTTGAAACCAGAAGATATTTCTTTTGAAGAATACGAAAATCAAGTTTTGGATGATTTAATTGAAAGTGTAAAGAAAATTCAAGTTGCCCAAGGGAGATTAATTGAGAATCCTGAAAAAACCTTGGACGAGGCAAAGGCACTCTTAGTATCGCGGCTTAATGCTGGGATAAAGGATACAAAAAATAAAAAAGAGAACCTTGATTTCGCACTCAAGTCCGAAGCTGCCTTAATTATTTCAGGCAAACCACACAATGCCGAATCAATAGAAGGTCAGTATTTTTACAGAGACAACCATAGGGCAATTGGTGAAAAAATAATACCACTTTTTGAAAAAGCCATTAAAGATAGTAACTTTCAATTGGTAGAATCCTTACTTGATAAAATAGACGAGAGTGCAAAATCACTAGCTCAAGATAGCCAATCTTTATATCATTCATGTACTCCAAGATATGGAGGCGGAAATTGGGCAGAAGAAGATCAAAAAGCTATTCTTTTGGGAAGAATGCCCTATTGGGCATTTGAGCGATACAAATCTAATTTTGAAGAAAATGAAATATCAAAAAAATTGATCCCAAAAGAACATTATGAACGCAATTTTATAAAAAATATTATTCGCGATAATGATGTTCTGCACAGATTGGGTTTATTTCAAGATTACCAAATCAATAATGATTTAGATAAAAAAATACATGATCTTGCAAATAAATCTGATGAGAATTTGTCAATCCTGAAGGATAATGAAATCCACGTACTTTCTGAGACCTTAAAACAAAAGGCTAAAGAAAATTTTTCTGCATTTAATCGCGGCTCAAGAGCAAATCGATTATTTGACATATTCACAAAAAATGACTTTGAAGAACTTATTAAATCTGACGTTGGTATTGAGAGTATCAATCCGAGTCAATTACCCAGATACTTGGATAAAGATATATCAGATTATTTAGTGAGCCAATGGAAAGAAAAATTAAAAAAGGGGTTCAAGATAGAAATAGAATCGGAAGATGGTCATAGTTATCACGGAGATGATATTTTTAGACATTTTACGGTTGATGACTTTAAGGAATTATCAAAAAGTGGAGTTATTATAAACCCATCTCGAGTGCCGTTTTACAAGTTAAAAGAATTTAAAGAGGGATCTCTTTATTTATTTGATGCTTTCAAATCAATACATGAGAGCAAACAGGAGGCTTTCATTAAAAAAATCGCAAGTACAAGATTTTTTAATTTGATTGAAAATATGAATTTTAATGAAGTTGAAACAAATAATCTTATAGGTACGTTAAAAGATTCTTCCCAAGAAGAAGCGAAAAAATATTTGGAAATAAAATTCGGTATTCAAGAAGGTATCTCCAACTTATCCAATGGTAATACTAATTTTATTGAAAATAAAGAAATCAGAGATAAAATTTTTGACGAAATACAAAAAAGTTTCAGCTATATAGGGGATGAGAATGAGATTTCGGTTAAGGAAAAAAAAATAAAGCTCCAAAATATTCAGGAGTCTTTTTGGATTATGGATAATAGGGACAAATTACCTAAACAGATCCTAGAAATTTTAAAAAAGTTTGAGGATCAATATGGGAATAAAGGTAAACATCTTATAGCTCTTGCTATTTCTGCATATGGCACAGAAAATCCTGAAAATTTTTCAGTGCAAATGAAAATAATCGAAGAAGTTTTAAATAAATATAATTCAGAAACAATTCCACAAGGCGCTCATGTTTCAATGGGCATAGAATATGAAGCGACATCATCAATTAACGAAAGCTATACACAAGATAGTATATTAGGATATAAAAAAGCTATTGAGCTTGTAAGTCGTTCTGCAAATATTGGTAAGGGCACTGGAGGAGTTCATGAAATTGCAACGAAACCAACATATAACCCATATATACTATTAGCAGAAATAAAGCTATTACAAGATGCTGGATTTTTGGATTTTAACTTTGAGAAATATCCTCATGCTCCACGAGGTTATCATTTGAGTTTAGTTGGCGAAAGTGGGCTTGCAGTGAATGAGGATGCTTACTTTTTGAACAATCTCTTAACAATGACTCAATTGACAGGAATACTTGCGGGAAAAAATATACACTGGACTAAAGATATTCATAAAAAATCATTTGATATTTTTGAAAATAACAAACAAAAAGGAGAGCGTGTAGAAATAAAAGGAATGGGCTGTGATTCTATTGAGCAATTTGAAAAAGCAATCATTACTGCTCATCATGCTGGTATTGCTATTCAACTCTGCAATAAATACCTACGTGAAATAATACAATTTCCAGAAGTTCCAGCTACAGCTGAAGACTTCGAACAAATGCTCGTAAATACAAATTTGCTTACGAAATCGTTTGAATCCGACAATGAACGAGATATTGTTTATGAATGGATAAGGCTAAAAGGAAAAATTGTTGATGCAATCGGTCAACACAACGACTCTTTTGTCGACAGCGAATTTAGTGGGTTTGTATTAGATAAAAATGGAAATTATATTGATACAAGTGAACATATAGATGTAGTGAGAAACAAGAAACTTATTGATCAAGAAAAATTGCAATCTCTCGAATTTCAAGATCAAATCCATTTAAGTATCCAAGATCTTTATATATCTCAACAGATAAAATTTGTAAATGCCTTAATAAATACAAATAATATTTTTCTTAAACCGCCTCAGGCGAATGAAAATAGCCCCGTAAATGCAAAAGCTGTATTGGATACTCTAAAAAGAGAAAACTATAACGGTATAGTAAGTGGCGATTCTAAACAGTCAATATTTGAAAATAAAGGAGAATTACGAGATGGGTATTACTATATTCAGGGAGCATCAGAAGAGATGATTAGTCACAAATCGCAAATTCTTCTCAATCGCTTTAATAATGCTATGGAAAAATTGCTTAAAGGAGCAAGCCGCAATAAGATCAGAAATAGAACTAGCATACTTAACGCATAATCTTATGGACAGAAAATTTACACAATTTAAAAAAATGGAAAGTGAACTTGAAGAAATTCCACACGTAAAACCAGAAGTTCATTTTAAATTAAACGATATTTCAAAAAGGATTTCATCGGGAAAAGAAATTGACAGAAAGGATATCGATTCTTTAGAACTTATATACAGCGAGTTGCAAGATTTAGAAAAAAGCTTAGTAAGTAACCTTGACGATTATAGATCAAAAGGAATAGTGCAGAAAGAAGAATTTCTTATTACAATAAATTTTTTCTTAGTCGCAAAACAAAATGGCCCTGAAACTAGCCAGTTACTTAATATATTTAAAAATAAAAACTTGAGCGTAGGCGATTGTACTCAGCTAATAGACTCAATTTCTATTCCGGAACATACAAAAATTGTTTTGTTGAATGTATATTCAAAAATAATTAGCGAGTAGTTTAAAGAAGTTTTATTCGTGTGCACACGGGCAAGGATGCATATCTCGACTTGAGCTTTTCCCCTATGAGCATCCATGGCGAAGGAATCCATATACAACGAAGCACGTACGATACGAAGGGTGTACTGAATCTGCAAAATTTAGGACCCACCCCTATTTTAACCTTTAAAATAAACCAATTTGCACTATTTCCCCAAATAAGGTACTATAGATTCCATGACGATTATTGCTACGCTATTACCATATATACAGATTATTCTGTCTATTATTTTAATTGTGACAATTTTGCTCCAGCAATCAAGCGCAGGAATGGGGGGCGTTTTAGGCGGCGGTGACACAGGCGGCCTCTACCATACGCGCCGCGGATTCGAAAAGTTCCTCTTCGCCACAACGATTGTTGTCGGCATTCTCTTCGTTCTATCCGCGCTTACCGCAATACTCGTTAAATAAAGCTATTGTGCTTAAAAACATATCAGACTAACGGAGATTTCTTCTCACTATATTTGAGTGCATCATATGCATAAATTTCTCTCATTCATCAAAGAATTCCGCATCCCCAAGAAACAGGATCTGGGCGTTGCATTCGCATCATTCTCTCGAAAACAGGTCATGCTTCTTAGCATGTGCGTCATTGTCGCGTTCGTGACAATGGTCATACTTGCCGAGAAACTCAATACGTCATTCATGGTTGAAATTCCCGCTGACGGAGGGAGCATTACCGAAGGCATTGTCGGCGTGCCGACCCTGATCAATCCGGTTTTGGCTCTGTCTGACGCGGACAAAGACATAACAGCCCTTGTCTACTCCGGACTGATGCGTAAAACGGGAGACGGCTCCTTCGTTCCTGATCTTGCGGAGTCGTTTACCGTATCTGATGATGGAAAGATCTATACGTTCCGTCTTCGCGGCACTGCAGTCTTTCATGATGGAACGCCGGTCACTGCCGATGATGTCGCCCTTACGATACAGATGATCAAAGATCCTCTGATAAAAAGCCCGCGCAAGCCGAGCTGGGACGGAATAACGGTCGAGGCAAAAGATGCTCAGACGGTAGTATTCACGCTTATCAAGCCGTACATCTCATTTATGGATGCTACGACTCTCGGCATACTTCCCTCTCATCTCTGGAGAAATGTCACGCCGCAGGAATTCGGCCTTTCCCCGCTGAACAATAAAGCTGTCGGATCGGGTCCGTATCGAATCGATTCTATTTCCCGAGGAGATGAAGGCATTCCAAAAACGTATGTCCTGAAGCGTTTCGACGATTTTACTCTTGGCCGTCCGCACATTAAGCGCATTACTATTGTTTCCTACGCTAACGAAAAGGACCTCGTTAAAGGCATCACGAGCCGCTCGGTTGATCAGGCAAGCAGCCTAAGTCCAGACAATGCTGCATTAGTCGCAGAGAAGGGTCGGTCGGTCATCCATACAGCCACTCTTCCACGCATGTTTGGTGTATTTTTCAACACTACCAAAAACAAGGTATTTGCCGATCCGGCAGTTATCAAAGCATTTGATTACGCGCTCGACCGACAGGCTATCGTCGATGAAGTCTTGGAAGGATACGCGACAGTCATACATAATCCGGTTCCCGAAGAACTAATGAGCGATGCGGGAGATATCCGGCCGCGCGCGGACCGCGAGGAAGCCTCGGCTGTTCTTGATAAAGCAGGCTGGATTCTCGGATCCGATGGGATTCGGTCAAAAAGCGCTACAAAGACCGTTACCACGACCAAAAAAGTCGGCGGCAAAACAGTGACAGAGAAGTCCGAGGTTCCAACCGGCCCCGCGACAAGACTTGCCTTTACCTTAACGACGGGCGGCACGCCTGAACTTGAGAGCACCGCAAGTCTGATTCAAAGCCAGTTACATGCCATCGGCGCAGAAGTAGAAATCAAAAGGGTATCTGAAACAGGCCAACTCAATGCCCTCATAAGGAGCCGCGATTATGAAGCTCTTTTTTTCGGACAAATTGTCAATCATGAGTCTGATTTATACTCTTTCTGGCATTCCTCGCAAAAGACCGATCCAGGGCTCAATATCGCTCTTTACAGCGACCCGAAAATCGACGCGATCCTCGAAAATGCTCAGAAAACCATGGATCCCGAAAAGCGAATCCTTGCATATAAGGATTTTATAACTGAATTCAATAAGAATAGCCCCGCATTGTTTATCTACTCCCCCACCTATCTTTACGCAACATCGAAAAATCTTAATAACGTTTACCTTGATGCGCTTACCATCCCGTCGGATCGTTTCGCGTCAATCCATACATGGTATAGAGAAAAAGATCATGTATGGAAAATTTTTACCAAATAAGAACGATATATCATTATGAACGAAACATCCCCAAAATCACCCGGTTCTCAAAGGCCCCGACAAAATCGCCATTTTCACAACCGCAAGCCGGGACATCCGCGCGCGGGAGAGAAACCGACACAGTCCCACGCTCCTGCCCGTTCCGGCAATTCTCCCGTCAGAAATCCCGCACCGCAATCAAAGCCGAGCCGCGGAAGCTATCAATACGGCAACACAAAAGGCGGTCGGCGGCCGCGCGCGCAGGCGCCGATGCCGCCTAAGGATAATCCCGTCTCTACAAGGAGAAAAACATCGACCATTCCCGCCGTGGAATCAGGAGTTATCCGCATTATTCCCCTCGGAGGAGTCGAGGAGATCGGCAAGAACATGACAGCGATCGAAATCGGCAACGATATCATTGTCATCGACGCCGGCATGCAATTCAAGACCGAAGATACGCCCGGCATCGACTATATCATCCCCAACACGACATATCTCGAAGAGCGCAAGGATAAGATCCGCGGCATGTTCGTGACTCACGGGCACCTCGATCATATCGGAGGCATTCCGCTTGTCATGAGTCGCATCGGCAATCCGCCGCTTTATTCCCGAAACTTGTCCATCCTTCTGATGAAAAAGCGTCAGGAAGAATTCCCTCATTTGCCGCCTCTTAACGTACAAGTTGTCGAGAAAGATTCAGTCGTGTACGCGGGAGACATGCGCATTAGGTTCTTCGGAGTAACCCACACCGTTCCCGACTCGATGGGCATCATTATCGAGACACCCTACGGATCAATCGTCACCCCGGGAGACTACAAGCTTGACCAGGTTGACGGAAAAGTGTCCGACGAAGAGGAAAAAGAATATAAATTCTTCGACAAAGAAAAAGTTCTTCTTCTCTTGACTGATTCGACGAATGTCGAGAACGAAGGGTTTTCCGTTCCCGAAATACGAGTTCATGAAGGCCTTGAAAAGCTCATCAAGCAAGGAACCGGGCGCATTATCATCGCCGCTTTCGCCTCTCATATCACCCGCCTTGTAAAGATCGTGGAGATCGCCGAATCTCTCGGCAAGAAAATCGTCCTTGAAGGCCGTTCACTTAAAACCAACATGGAAGTCTGCGAACAGGCAGGACTCTTCAAGCCGAAAAAAGGAACAATCATCCCCGTCGAAGACATCGACAGTTTCCCGCCGAATAAGGTCATCGTCCTGATGACTGGCGCTCAGGGCGAGGAATTTGCCGCGCTCAACCGCGCTGCCAACAAGACGCACAAGAAATTCACTATCAAGTCGGGAGATACGATCATTTTGTCGGCATCAATCGTCCCCGGGAATGAAATATCCGTCCAGCATCTCAAGGACAATTTGGCCCGCCACGGAGTGAAAATTATCAGCTACCGTACGAGTGAGGAAACTATTCACGCGACCGGCCACGGCAACCAGGAAGATATCAAGTGGCTGCATCGCAAAACGCATCCGAAATTCTTTATCCCGATCCACGGATGGCACTCGATGCTGGTGCGCCACAAGGAACTAGCCATGTCAATCGGCATGTCCGAAGAAAATATCATCGTTCCCGATAACGGCTCCCTCATAGAGATAACGGACAATGGTGAAAAGATCGGCGTCCGCAAGGAAAAGGCACCATCGGGACCGATGATGGTCGATGGGTTCTCCGTCGGCGACGAGCAGGAAGTCGTCATTCGGGACCGACAGATGCTTGCCCAAGACGGAATGTTTGTCCTGATTGCCACCATGGATTCGGCAACGGGCAAGCTCCGCAAGTCTCCCGATATCATCTCCCGCGGATTTATATATCTGAAGGAAAATCAGGAACTGCTCCACCAGGTGCGCCTCATCATCAAGAAAAGCATCGAGGACGGCGCGCGCGGCATGCACCCCGTCAATTTCGATACGATAAAGACAACGCTTGGAGACAATGTTTCCAAATTTCTGTTCCAGAAAACAGCCAAGAGGCCGCTTGTTATCCCTGTCTTATTGAGCATCTAAGCGATCACGCCAATGAACAAGATGCGATCCATGTATGTCCTGTCGTTCCTTTTCTCCCTCCACATATCGCTTTCAGCATATGTTAATTCGACCTTCCTTGCAGGCATAATCCCCGCTTTCTATGTCGGCATCCTCTACACGATCGCCTCTCTTGCAACGCTTGGGATGCTTTCCCAGAGCGCCAACATCCTCAAGCATCTGGGCAATCGAAATCTTGTTCTGATTCTTATCCTCTGCAATATGATCGGCCTTGCCGGGCTCATTCTTTCGGATGACCCCTATATTCTCGGGCTTTCCTTTGTCGCCTTCACGGTGACAAATACGCTCGTCTTTTTCTGTATCGACATATTCATCGAGCATTTTGGCAATCCTCGGACGATCGGGAAGACGCGCGGCCTTTATCTGACGATTCTCAATATCGCATGGATGATATCGCCCCTCATTACGGCCATCCTTATCAAGCGCGAAGGCGGTTATCAGGCGATCTATCTTATCGCGCTTGTCACGACGGCGGTAGCAGGACTCGGACTTCTCTTTTCCGTCAGGAAATTCACCGATAGCGTCTATCAAAAAACGCCGTTTCTGGCCACATATCGATACTTGAAAACCAATCGCCACATGCTTGCCATTACGGTTATTAATTTTATATTGCAATTCTTTTACGCATGGATGGTCGTCTATACGCCGCTTTATCTTTTTGAGCATATGGGATTCGGCTGGGATACGATCGGCGTTATATTCACAATCATGCTTGCGCCATTCGTGATTTTCGGCCTGCCTGTCGGCATTTTAATTGATAGATACCATGTCTCGAAGAAAGCGCTTCTTTATGCGGGATTTCTCATTATGGCTCTCTCTACGATGACGATGGCCTATATCGGGAATGGGAGCATCGCTCTCTGGGCGCTCGTCCTCTTCCTGACGCGCATGGGTGCAAGCATTATCGAAACAACATCGGAGATCTATTTCTTCACTCATGTAGAAGAAAAGGATGCGTATCTTTTGGGAATTTATCGCGACATGAATCCGATCGCGTATGTTATCGCTCCTCTCATCGCGATCCTTGTCTTTGAACTATTTCCTTTCAAATACTTGTTCCTCGTTCTCGGAATAATAGTCATGGTCGGATTTTATTATGCCGCTCGCTTAAAAGAAACTCATGGACTCATATCCGATGCGAATCAATAAATACCTCGCCCTTCATAATCATGCGACGCGGACAGGCGCCGATGAACTCATCAAGAAAGGACTCGTAACAATCAACGGTCGTAAGGCAGTTCTCGGCGATAAAGTGGAAGAAAAGGACAAGGTTCTTGTGCGTATGAAGGGAGATGAAAAAGAATATGTCTATTATGCTTACAACAAACCGGTCGGCATCTCTACGAACCCTGACAAGGGGAGCAAAGATATTCTCTCGACAACCCGATTCCCGACACGGGTATTCCCCATTGGGCGCTTGGATAAGGACTCTCATGGATTGATTCTCATGACAAATGACGGTCGCGTCACCGACAGGCTCCTCTCCCCAAAATATGTCCATGAAAAGGAGTATGTCGTCAAAGTCACTCCAGCTTTCCCTGATACATTTATTGTGAAGATGGGAAATGGCGTTCACTTCGACGGATTGGTCAGCAGAAAATGCACAGTCACAAGAAAAAACAAGGACACCTTCCATATCATATTGACTGAAGGAAAAAAGCGCCAGATCAGACGCATGAGCGAAGCCCTTCATCATACGGTTGTCGATCTTAAGCGTATCCGGATCATGAACATAGAACTCGGGAGTACTCCTCTCGGCGAATACCGGGAAATAAAAGGCTCGGAATTAAAAGAGTTTCTTTCGTCGCTCGCATTATTATAAAAACCATGCATTCTTGCATGGTTTTTATAATAAACGTATGAGAAATTAATACCGATCCGGATTGGTAGCAAACGGAGTAGTTGTCTGCCGACCGCTGCATGGCTGGCCGGTTGTCGTGCTATACCCTTGAGTCGAACTGCAGCCGGGCAACAAAGGTACCGATGGCGTTCCGCACGGCACTCCCGTTATCGGACTGTAACCGACGGATGATGTGCATCCTGCAGGCAAGCCGGAATTCCCTCCGCTGCATGGCTGGCCAGTGGTTACGCTATATCCCATCGATGACGTACAGCCCGGCGGCAAAGGATTTGCTGGTGCCGTACATGGCATCCCTGTTGTCGAGCTATAGCCAATGGATGATGTGCATCCCGTAGGATAACCTGAACCATCTTTCGTGATGGTAAAAGCGCTATCTGATCTGTCTCCTTGAGCTCCAACCAAGTTTATTGTTCCCATAGATACTCGAAATAATCGGCCATAGACAGGGAATGTCGGGACAGTAAAAGTCTCCGAACCGTCATTTATAGTCGCACCGAGATCAAAGTTAGCTGACTGACTCCAATCGTTTATGCCAATACCTCTTTCAATTTGAATTGAAACTCTTTCATTCGCCGGAATATTACAACTTTTCCATTTTACCTCTATCTTCTGTCCAGCGACAAATGTCTCGCCCCCGTTCGGAGAAAGGACAGTTATGCTTGGCGTAGCCAGACGTCCGCAGACAGAAGGTAAAGACGAAGCCAAAGATCGTATCGTAAATGGCGCATCGCTGAAATCAACAATGTTTTCTGTACCATCATTGCTTTTCCATTGTGCCATAGCATAGTATTGGCCGCTTGGAAGCGAAGAATTTCCGAAAAAGCCGCTTGAATCTATGGCCGCATTCGGCGCTGAATGATTAGAACTACCAAAATAAAGATTCGCGCCATAATTATTCGCATTCGGATATTGGACGATATATTCATGAAGAGTTCCTGTTTTCTGCGAAGTAACGGTAGACTTAAAGTTAATCCATGGATTAAGTCCGATAGGATCGGGATTAACCACAAAGGTCTCCCCGCCGTTCGGAGAAATTACCTTGACGGAAGCTGCTGCTTTCCCTTCAACGCATTTATCAGACACAACGGTATTCGTGTAATTGCTTTGCTCGTATCCCGCCGCCCTTTTCCATGTCGTAATTGTTTCGCTCATGTACGGCTCCACGCGTGCCGTGTTCGGATACCATTTCCTGCAGTATGTAAGCTTGTCTATATTTGCTCCCGATACGCCGTCCGGGTCGCTTTGCCATTGGCCGGTTGCAACATCCATATGCTGATTCACCTTTCCTCTCCAATAGGCAATACGAGGAGTCAGATCCTGCGGCACGGGAGTTACTGTTTGAATAACGGGAACAATGACTTTGTCAGTAGTCTCTCTGCCGTTTCTGTCCCAGCACTGGATGCTGAGTTCTAATTGATTTACATACTGAATAGTACTGAGATCACCATTGTATGCAAGCGCTGCCATCAGATCTTTTGACCCTAATACCGCATCCGTGCCGTCACCCCATAATCCCGAATTGCCGGGCCACAGCGGCGCAAAATTGCCTGAACCGCTGCAATATGCCACGCCGGAAGAAGTCCATGAAGCGTTTATTTTTGTTCTAAAGAGAACTGGCGAAGGGTTATCGGAAGCATTGACCTTTAAATCGACTGATAATCGTGAAGCGGGAATCTGGACTGTTGATAATCCATCTTTAACACCTCCCACAACAGTAGGACATTTTTGCCCTGTCGTATCGCTATAGACAGTTCCCTTATCACATCCGCTATCGGTGACAGCAGCATGGGCAGGAAGAGTTATAGCAAGTAAACTGTACACGAGAACCCCTAAGAGCAGCTTTTTAATCATATGTATTATATGGTAATGACATTCCCTTTATTAATATATCTAAATACTAACATTCGTGATTGTTATGTCAATAAAAAATCCCCTCCGACACAAGGTCGGAGGGGATTTTTTGCCTGTTATTTGGCGATATAAGGCAATAATCCCATAAAGCGGGCGCGCTTGATCGCGATCGCGAGCTTGCGCTGGTTCTTGGCCGTGACATCTGTACGACGGCGAGCCATCATACGAGCACTGGGCGTTAAGAAACGTCGAAGCAATTCTACGTCTTTGTAGTCGATATGCTTTATATTGTTGGCTGAAAAATAATCTTGTTTCATAACTGATTTTTAAGGACGTAACGACTATAAAAATCGTTATCCGCCCATAATTTATATACTAATTGTAATAAATTCTAAACAGAGAATATGCTACCTACTTCACTATGACACTTTATTTAATCAATAAATTAAGGCGGGTAGTGAGAAATATATTCGCTGCACTTCTTATTTCTCTACTAAAACGGTATATCTTCGGCATTTATCTCTTCGTCTGGATATTCGATCGTATCGAGTTCGTCATCTTGTGAGGATCCTTGGGCTTGAGGTTTGGAAGCACTTTGGCTTGGGCCGCTTGATTCACTGCGAGATCCTCCGCCTGATGATCCGAATTGGACCCGGTCTGCAATGATTTCGGTACGGTACTTTTTCGTGCCCGTGCCGGCGTCATCCCAGCTGCGGGTCTGCATGCGTCCTTCGATCATAACTTGGCTGCCTTTCTTCATATACTGGGCGACAGTCTCCGCCTGACGGCCGAAGACGACGATATTATGGTAATCAGCCGACTCCTGACGGGCACCGTTCTTATCTTTCCAGACGCGGTTGGTCGCGACGGAGAAACTGCACACCTTGATCCCCGATGGAATGGCTTTGAGCTCCGGATCGCGGGTAAGATTGCCGATGATAAATGCTTTGTTTAGGTACATATGTAGTTTATAGATTGCTGTTAATCTTCTTATTATACTACAAGCGCGTCAATTTCCTTGTCGATGACTTCTTCGTTGATTGGGCCCGTTTCTTCGGATCGATTCGTTCGCGGACGCCGTGCTCCTTCTGTCTTGCCGTACGGACGCTTGGAAGACATCGTGCTTTCGCGGACGGTCGTTATCATAAGATAGCGGACGAGCTTCTCGTTCTTATCGAGGCTTTCCTTGATCGCTTTCCCCTGAACCGTCGTGCACTCGAATTTTACCCAGCCGAAGTATCCGTATGAGAACTTCTGCTTCTTGTTGGCGATCGAGCGGGACATTTCGTACGCAAGTTCCATCATCTTAGGGTATTCATCCGATATGAATATAGCTCCCTGCGCCTGGAGTTCATCCTTGAAAGCTGTTACTTCTCCTCCTACATTTTCCTCTGAGATCGTCGGCACCATGAGATATCCGACTTCATAAACACTCATGCGGCCTTCTGCCTTATTCTCATCTATATCATGAGATTCTGTTGTTTTTGCCATGAATAATGCGTAAAAATACGCGATAATTTTTGCTTTTAATGATGTTTCGCTATGGACCTTTGTGTACCGACTTTAAGGCCGGGACAAACGAAACGTTTAAATATACTAGCAGAAATAAGGCTATATGTCAAAAACGCGCTTTGCGTTTGAGAGGATCTGCGAAGCAACTTCTTCGACAGGCAGGGATTTTATCTCTGCGATCTTTTTCACCACTTCTTCAACATAGAGGGGCTCATTGCGTTTCCCTCGATGCGGGGCAGGCGTCACATACGGCGAATCTGTTTCCGACATGATCATATCAAGAGGCGTAGTGCGAATAATGTCGTCGTAATTGCGCGCGAAGGTGATCACTCCCGTAAACGACAGAGTAAACCCGAAATTAAGAAATCCCTTCGCATCTTCGGGAGTCCCTGCGAAGAAATGAACATCGCCCTTAACTCGTGCATGCTCTCTGAGAATTGCGAGAGCGTCGGAATAGGCATTGCGGCTTGTATCATCCGGATTGTTGCGGATATGAAGCATGAGCGGCTTGTTGAATTCATTGGCAAGTTCAATTTGAGAGATAAAGGCTTTCTTTTGCTTCTCAATTGATTCTTCCGTGCATCGATAGTAATCGAGACCACACTCGCCGATACCGACAACTTTCGGATCTTTTAGTAATTCACGATACGCATCCTTGTCGAATGTTTCCCCGCGCGATGTGAATTCCTTGCCGCCTTCTCCAAGCTCTTTCTCGTCATGATATGATGCGCCAGTATGAATAGGGTGAAGACCGATGATCGCGTACACTCCCCGAGGATAGCGATTAGCTATCTCAACCGCCTTACGTGATGTATCGAGTTGAGTTCCGACATTGATTATCCATGTGTCATTATTAAGAGCACGCGCAATAGCCGCATCGCGGTCCTCGTCGAATGCTTTGAAATTTACATGTGAATGGATGTCGATGTATTTCGGAGTCATACCAATTAGTCTTTTCGCGCAAAAAGAGGCGTTTCCGGCTTTTTATTTTCTCTGATCAGGTTTTTAAGTTTCTCATTCGTTTCCGGAAGTATGGGATTGAGCATTCGGGCGATTTGATAAAGGCGAAGCACATGATCGCGAATAAGATCTTTCCCTTTTTCAGGATCGACCTTAATTACTTTAAAAGGTTCGGATTCCTGTATTGCGCGATCGAGATTCTGAATCTCGTTCCATATATAATCGGTTACTTTTTTAAGATCGAAGGAGTCATACATCGCAAAATAATCTTCAAAATCAGATTTTTCCGGTATGGGCGGACACTCATCCAGATATTTTTCAGACAAGGCTAAGATTCGGCTTGCAAGATTTCCAAGACCATTGGCGAGTCCCGAATTGTAAGCCTCCTTGAATCTTTCCATGGTAAACGGACTGTCCTCGAAGGGAGAGAGTTCGCGCATGACGAAATAACGCAACGCATCAGTGCCATATTCTTTCACCACATCATAAGGATTGATCACATTGCCGATTGATTTGGACATCTTAATGCCGCCATCGCCCGTGATGAATCCCTCGACGATGATCTGACGCGAACATGGCAGATCCGCCGCCATGAGCATCGCCTGCCACATCGCCGACTGCTGGCGGAGATTATCCTTGCCGCAATATTGAGTCGGCGTTCCATTGATCCAGTATTTCTCGAATTGCTCGCTATCTTCCGGCCAACCGAGAGTAGAGATATAGTTCACCAGGGCATCGAACCATACATACATTACATGATCCTCATCCCCCGGTACTGGCACCCCCCACGGCATCTTCGAGGCAAGGCGGGAAATGGAAAAATCTTCGAGTCCTCCGGAGACAAATGATTTAATTTCATTGAAACGGAAATCCGGCAGAACGAAATGATCGTTCTTTTCATACAAAGAAAGAAGAGATTCTTGAAATGCCGAGAATTTAAAGAAATAATTTTCCTCGTCGATTAATTCAAGAGGCTTGCCGGGGTGAATCGGACATTGTCCGTTCTCGTCGAGCTCCGAATCAGTTTTCTCCAATTCGCATCCGACGCAGTATTTCGTCTGGTATGTTTTCTTGTAAATGTATCCTCTGTCGTTGCATCGCTTCCAGAATACCTCTGCGGCTTTCACATGATGAGCATCAGTCGTACGGATAAAATGCACGTCATCCGAAATGCCAAGAAGGCCTTTAAGCCCCCGGAACCTTTCTGCGTATTCGTCGACATACACCTGAATATCCTTGCCCTCGGCCTGTGCCGCGATCCACAGTTTCTGCCCATGCTCGTCCGTTCCCGTATTGAAAAAAACATCAAAGCCTTCGAGCTTCTTGGCGCGGGCAATTGCGTCAGCCCGGATGATCTCCATCGCGAATCCGACATGGGGATCGGCATTCACATACGGAAGTGTCGTTGTTATGTAGAAAGATGTGGGCATATATTTAGGTAGCTACGCGCGCAACTTTGTCTTTCTCGATATCGTCGAGGAATTCAAGAAGGCAGACGGCAACAGGAATCGCGAGTACTACTCCCCAGAACCCGATCAGTTCGGCACCGATAAGAACAGATAGAATGACGACAAGAGGCGAAACGCCGATGACTTTCTTGATAATGAGCGGATAGATGAGATAGTTTTCAAATTGATGAAGAATAAAGTAAAGAGCAAAGGTCATGAAGGCCAGACTCACTCCCCCGTCGAGATAGCTAAAGAGCATGGCAGGAATAACCGCAAGGAAGATGCCGAACGGAATAAGTTCAGAGAAGCCGGTGATAAGGGCAAGAATAAACGAATACTTTACTCCCATAATTGTGAGTCCGAGATATGTCAGGACGCCGATAATGAGGCCCAGAAGCATCTGCCCTTGCATCCACAGTCCTATCTTGTGCTCTGTCCTTTGCCAGAGACCGATAATGTATTCTTCGGTATCGCGCGGCGTGATGATGCGCAGGAAACTCTCTATTCCCTTTTCGCGGATCGAAAGATAGAAGGAAACGATGATAATAAGAGCGAGATTGAGCGCGCCTCCGAAGGCTTTTCCGAAGATCGGCAGGAATCCGCTTGAAAGAGATGCCACAAAATTCTGAGTGCTCTGTATCACGTCGGATAGAGATGCGTTATGGGAAATAGTCGAAACGACCCCCTTGGCTCCCGATATCGTTTCATTCTGAAACGTATTAAGGAAGCTGTTATCCGGAATATAATGGCCAAGCGATGCGACAAGGAGAGACATTTCATTGATGAACACGGGGACGAAAACCGAGAAGAGTCCGATTATAATAGCGAATGTCAGGATATAAATGAGAAAGACGGTAAGCGTCCTGTTCTTGATATACGGCTTGACCTTGGCAACAGCAAATTGAACGAATGAAGCGATAACAATGGCAGTGAGGACTATCAGAACGACATTGATAAGCTCAATGAGAGCCACAACAAGAAGCCCGACAAGGAGTATGCGGATCATCGTCCCCGTCGAAATTGTAACATTGACGTTTTTAGGGTGTTCAGACATACCCTTATAATACCATAGCGCTATGGGGAATACTAAAATTTCAAGATCTTTTCAAGAGGCTTCTTGTTTTTCACAGGTCCGATAAGGGCCATATTCAAGAATTTCGTCTTGAATATTATTTTCGCCATTTTTTGAATATCGGATGCCGTCACTTTTTCAATATCTTTTATCCTTTCGTTGAGAGTTTTTATTTCCCCTTTCAGGAGTTCCTGCATTCCGTAAAACTGGGCGATGTCGTCCGTCGCTTCCAGGGATAATTTCATATTGCCGGACATAAATGACTTTACTTTGGCAAGTTCCGTATCGCTTACCTTTTCCTCCATAAGCTTCACGCACTCCTTCAGAATCTCCCTGATCACTTCCTCGGTACGGGCATTATTGACCCCGGCCGATATCTGGAAGCTTCCATGATCAAGGGAGGCGTCATTGTACGCCCGGACATAGTAGGCGACGCCCATTTCTTCTCGCAGTTTGTTGAAAAGCCGCGAACTCATCCCAGCTCCTAAAATCGCTCCAAGCACCGAGAGAACAGAGTTACGTTTGTCGAAGAGATCGAAGCTCCGGACACCAAGGACGAAATGCGTCTGGTCTGTTTCCTTGTGCTTGATGAGGATCTGCGGCTTTGCCTGAATGTCTTTCGTCTTTATTTTCTTTCCTTTCACCGACATGTCGACATTTTTGAAATGCTTTCGGACTTCCTCATATACCTTCTCGGAAGTTACCGATCCTGCAACCACAATAACGGTGCTTGCCGCTACATAGTGGGCTTTCTTGTATTGTATAAAATCAGCGCGGGTCATGGCGCGGATGTTTTCTTTCGGTCCCGCGATATTCCATCCTGCCGGCTGATCTCCGTAAAGAACTTCCTGGAAAAGATCCTGAACATGCCGTGACGGCATATCCTCGTACATGTTGATCTCCTCGATGATGACGCCCTTTTCCTTTTCTATCTCCGGTTCAGGGAATGTGGAATTCAGGTAGATGTCGGAAACGACATCGAAAATCTTTCCGAAATTCTTGGCATCAGACTTGGCATAGTAGCCGGTCATCTCGTGATCAGTAAAAGCGTTGTATTGGCAGCCGAGAGCGTCAAGCTCGTGGGATATCGCCTGTGCGCTCGGACGCTTGACCGTGCCCTTGAAGCACATATGCTCAAGAAAATGCGAAATACCGTTGACCCTCTTGGACTCATAATCGGATCCCGTGCCAACAAGGACGAGCACTGTGACTGTGGGATTGTCCTTCATAGGGACCGTCACCACCCGCAAGCCGTTTTTAAAAATTTTCTTTTTAGCTTTTTGCATATTGTTCTTTTTGCAACATAAGGATATCGTATCCCGTCATGATGCGATCTTCTGATTTAATACCGAGAGACAAGAAAAATGTAAACATCTCGTCTTGGATTTTTTCCGAGTCTCCATCTGTTACAAGTTTTTCCATTTCTATATACGAACCGAGATTCTCAACTTCATCTATACATATTTCATATTCATCATGATGAGTTATTATTCTCGTTTTATTTACATAAACAGCTTTTTGATAACCCATTAAAAGAAGCGCGTTTTCCATTTCCCCGGGAGAAGTGATTTCAGTTTCATATTCCAATGCATCAAGATCATTTTTGATTCTCTTTTTTAGGGTAAAAAAACTTTTTAGATTGTTCTTTATTCTGATACGAAGAAAAACATCATTCTTATTATATTCTTCTGCGGAACCGAGGTTTTTTACATAAACAACATCATTCTGCGTAATCTGTTCTTCAAAAGAACAACCGAGGTTTTTTAATTTTCCAACGATCTCTTCTTTATTATTTAATTTTGCTTTTATCTCTATTTCCTTCATCTAATTCAATCGGTCTTTTATATAATCAACAATCTCATCTTTCTTAATGCGCTCCTGGAGCCCCGTATCGCGGTCGCGGACAGTAACGGAATCATCAGCGAGAGTATCGAAGTCTATGACGATACACCACGGCGTGCCGATCTCGTCCTGCCTGCGGTATCGCTTGCCGATATTACCATTGTCGTCCCACATGACGCGGCCAAACTCATTCTTAAGCGTGCGATAGACCAGGTGGGCGTACTCGCGAAGCTCGGGCTTATTTTTCAAGAGAGGCGATACGGCACAGATGACAGGCGCAACGGACGGCTTGAATGCAAGGTAGGGGCGGACTTCTTCCTTGCCGTTATTATCTTCCTTGTAGGCACTTACAAGAAGCGCAAGCATCGTACGTTCAACCCCAAACGTCGGTTCGATAACATGGGGCACCACGCGCTCTTTCGTTTCTTCGTCAAAATATGAAAGATCCTTCGAGCTTGCTTTCATATGATTCTCGAGATCAAAATCCGTCCGATATGCAAGACCGTATAATTCCTTTCGTCCGAACGGGAAATCAAATTCAAAATCAATCGTGCGTGACGAATAATGCGCACGGTCGGCTGCCTCGACTTCAAGCTCATGAACATGATTCATGTCGATGCCGATTGTCTCCATCCATTGAAGCATCTCCCCCCTCCAGTATTCGAAATGATTTTCCCAATTCTCGGGCTTCAGGAAATATTCTATCTCCATCTGCTCGATCTCGCGGACACGGAAGATAAAGTCACGCGGAGTAATTTCATTGCGAAACGCTTTTCCTATTTGCGCCAAGCCGAACGGCAGTTTCGGATGAAATGAATCGACGACATTCTTGAAATTTACGAACATTCCCTGTGCAGTTTCCGGACGGAGATACACTGTCGAAGACGAATCCTCTGCTGCGCCGATCTCTGTCTTAAACATCATGTTGAATTTCCGCTCCTCAGTAAATGATCCTCCGCATTCGGGACATGCGCTCCTGTCTTGCAGCTGATCCGCACGGAATCTCTTTTTGCATTTCGTGCATTCGACAAGGGGATCCGAGAAATTATCAACGTGACCTGTCGCCTTCCAAACGGAAGCATTCATGAGAATGGCAGCGTCGACGCCGTATACGTCTTCACGCGATTCGACGAACATCTTCCACCAGAGATTCTTGATATTGTTCTTAAGCGCCACTCCCAAAGGACCGTAGTCCCACGTACCGGCCAATCCGCCATAAATTTCAGAACCTTGGTAAATAAAGCCTCTTCGCTTGGCGAGAGAGATGAGGGTTTCCATCAAATTGTTTTCCTGTTTTTCCATTGATAATTTATGAACTGTAAGTTGTAATTATTGCACAACACGCTCGTCTCCGATTTTATAGATAGGATCATTGGTAAGAACCGTCGTAATCGGGGCCTTGCGAGCCTTAATGAGAGTTTGCGTGAAAGAATCGGTGCCGGTAAGATTGATATCTCTCATAAGCTGAGGAACGCTTCCGACCTGAGACAAAGAAGGATTAAGAGCAATGGTGAAAGATGCTTCTCGGTTCGAACTGAATCCCGTGTTGGATTTGACCGTGCCTATAGTCCAGATTACTTCTCTGGTAACATCATTATATGACACATTTTCCGACACGCTTCCCGTCTTTCCGATCCACGTCACATAAGTCGGCAGCACGGAGCGAGCTTGAGCCTGTAGGACATTGTTTGCGGAATTCGAAAGTGTCCACGTGACCGTATACTGCGTTTGAGATTCTGCTTTCGGAGGCAAAGGACCTGATTTATGGACTGCCGAGGAGGCAATTTGAAAATCGGAGACGATTTTGACGGTTTTCTTCGCGAAATTATTTATATTGTCGAAGGTCGAACCGAGTGTCGGCTGGCGCCCGCGGATACTGACATCAAGAAACACCTGAGGATCCTTGACTGTCGTTCCGACAAGAGAGATCGGCCGAAATGAGAAGGATACCGCTCCACGTCCGCCCGGCTCGACATCGCCGAGATCCGATGTGGTATTTCTGTCCCAGATGATCTGGTTCTTCGCTGAATCGAAGAACCCGTCCTTGGCGTCGACTGTCGTCTTATCATATGCATTCCCGGACAGCGTGACGATAATCTGGGCGTCAGTAATGCGGTTCGAAAGGTTATTCGCCCACTCTATGGTTGCCGTGACGGCTTCGCCGCCCGAAGCGGTATATGTCGGCAGATCCTGATTATCGACTAGAATATGCGCCTCAAGGAACGGCTTGGCAAGAGTAACAGCATGCAAGAGCGATGTATAGACCACGCTCACCGCCGACTGATCACTCGCGCTCGTTGTCCCCGCATACGCATGGAACACCTGCTCGTCGCCGTTCTGCCCGATCAAGCGACCCTTCACGGTGACCGTAATAGGAGCCGCCTGAGACAGACTTTCAAGGCTGAAAATCGAATTGCCATAGAGCGGCGCGGGAACAGCGCTCTCAAAAACGAAATTGCCGGGATACGCCAATTGAAGCATTGTTTTTCCTTCGGGCAAAGTCGTATTCAATGTGGCGGTTACGGCAAGAGCGATCTCCTGTTCCGATGTCGCCTGAGCGGGAGCTTGTATCACGAGAGATAAGGGAGCCGAACTGATGGTCACAGGATAGAGTTCTTTCTTGACGAAAATCGCGTTTGAGCCTTCGGGATGATACTCGAGGCTTATCGCCACATTCCGCACCGATCTTTCATCTCCGAAGAGGGTAACCTTGATATTGCGCGTAATGCTTTCTCCCGCCTTGATCGTTCCTATTTTCTCCCGCGGCAGACGGATCACGTCAAGCGGGTCATTTTCCGCGCCGCGAGGATATTCAATCAAGAGATCCGCAAGTTCCAAGCTTGCCTGATTGCGATTCGTAATCTCAATCTGAAGGGCCAACTCTTCCCCTCCTTTCGTAAAGGCGTTGCCAAGAACCTTGAGATCGATATTATCGTTCGACACCGACGCGCCGCCGTTGAAATACATAAGGCCCGCGAAACCGAGCGCAATGACGAAAAAGATGATCGATGCGATAAAGAATTTCTTGAATCCCGATGTGGGCGGTTTTTTCATTATAAGAGAATCCTTCTCGGGTATTTTCTTGGTATCGCCCTGCCACGATTCTCTGACAGGATGATCGATCGGATGAAGAACTCCTTCACGACGGCGGACAACGCTGCCTTCGCGATCGTATAAATGGCGCTTGACGTCTTCGATCCTGTTTTTATCATTCTCTGCCATATGGCGATCATTATATCATACTATAACTGGCTTTCCGTCAGGGCCTTATTGATATGCGAAATAATGGATTGCCTTTTCCGGAGCAGGCTTTCCGTTTGAGATTGGTCGAAGGAAGACCCTATATATTCCGCCAGAATTTCGGAATCGCCGATATATCCGAGAGTATTCATAATATGGAGCACGAGATGAAGCTCAAGAGCTTCGCGCGATGCGGGCAAGAGATGCGAATCGTCGAGGATATGAAGAGCTTGGATAAAAGTATCGAATATTTTCTCGTGAGGGACCTCTCCGTCGCAGAGGCGTTCGATAAGTTTGCTCGTGCGCGCGATCAAAAGGAGCGACTGCTTATCGCTTCGTGCAAACGGAAATGAGGAAATATTCGCAGCCGACGTCACGCGCCACAGGTCGCGGCCGCGGACAAGATCGACCGTGCAGTACGAGAAATCCTGCAGGGAGAAGCGAAGCTTGGATTTATGAAGTCTGATGCCCTGAACGACTGCACGAACAAGACCCATCTCGCGCGTATAGATAATGAGCATCTTATTAGCCTCGCCCATAGCGCGAGAACCGAGGATGAATCCGTGAGTGTGATAAATATGGTGCATGTGCTATTTTTTATCTTCCGAAGTGATTATTAATTTGCCTTCAGGGCCCTTCCAATTGGTGTAGCGCCACCATGTCGGAGTAAAGCAAAATAATACATCAGTGCTGGGATTATATACTTTTCCCTTTTTCTCAATAAATTTTCCATAATATGCTTTCTCAAAAATATCGTGATCATTTTCCTTTAGTATGGAAACATATCCATCCAATTGAAGAGTTTTCATATTATTCTCATCAACTCCAATGACAAAAGAGGCACGACTTTTATCTTTACCGAGAAGTGCTTCGCTCTTTCGATATGAACGTGATGTCTTGAAGAAAAAAAAGGAGGATTCTCATGTACCGCAAAATGAAGCGTGGCAGCATGAGGAGAACCATCAGGCATTTCGATTGCCAAGACACCAATACGCTCCCTATTTATGAAATCAATAATTTCCTTGTTCATTATATTTCTTCTTCTTTATTACTTTCTAAAGATTTGAATTCGATATTATGCTCGGACAAAACCATCGAAGGTATCCGATGGGCAGTTCCAAAATTCGGATCAAGCATCCCATCATGTACCGGAAAACAGAGGCGTGGCTTTATTTCCAATGCATACATTATTGGCATTTTTATATTAGTCCACGGACCGGCAACAGGAAGCGCTAAAATATCTACTTTCTTTCCGGGATTGGTAAATGCATCTCCGGGATAAAATAGGTCTTTCCCGATGAAATAGCCCGTATTCTGAACCTGTCCGATCTCTTCATAAATCTCTATATGTGTGTCGCCGTGAGCTTCAAGGTAGACACCGGCGAAATCACCCGAGTTTCCGTCTTCCAATTTTTGATATCTAATTCCATTCTCATCCAGAATTTTTCCAACGCCGCTATTGGAAACAATGACAACGTCAGGATTATTCTGCACTATCTCTTTAAGGGAATCAACATGCAAGTGGTCTTGATGCTCATGTGTGATAACGATAAGATCAATATTTTTTTCCTGTTCGTGTGAGGAAATCGTATACGATCCGGGATCTGTCATAACCCTTTTGCCGTTAATTTCCATAACCAAACAGCAGTGCCCGAGTTTCTTTATCTTCATATATCTATTTTAACACATTTTCAATAGCGGATACGAGATCTTTCGGATCGTCTATAATGATTGCAGGGGCGCCTTTTTGAAGAACTTGCTTGCTTTGGAATCCCCATGTAACGGCAATAGAACGAACGGAACATTCTTTTGCTTCCTTTATATCGCCTAAAGTGTCTGTAATGAAAATAGAGTTTTCAGGTTGCATACCGTACTTCTCAAGTAGCATTTTAATTTTTACTACTTTACTTTGATCAATATCAGAACCTAATACAACGCTAAAATATTCACTAATTCCTTCTCTTTGAAGTATCTGGTTGATCGATGACGTCATTGTTGAAGAAACAATCGCAAGCACATAGGACATGGCAAGACTTTTAACCGATTCTTTTAGATCGTCGGTTATTTTTAGTTCTCTGGTAAAAAAATCATATTTTTGAGGAAATTCGGGATGCTCTTCTCTTTGTTCTCCATTCTTCCTGATTGAATTATGAATATTACCATTGAAAAATCCTTTATATTCTTCAATATCAAGATCGTCGTTTACCTCAGTATTTATTTGATAACAGGAAATGAGCGTATCGATCAGTACGCCGTCAAAATCAAACAATACCAGTTTTTTATTTCCCAATTTCATGAACTTCAAGATATTCTTTTGCTTTTCTTAAAACTTCTTTTCGTCCCTCGAATCGAAAAATGTCAAGAGCTTCGTCATAAGCGACCCATACATATGTGTTGATTTCGCTTTCCTGAATTGTGACATCCTTGCTTTTCACACATCCGATAAAGTATTCGTTTGTTTTAAAGCGGGCATTATCCTGACCCGCGTTTATCATATACTCCTCATGGATCGGTTCTGTGTCCAGAAGATCAATCTCTGCAATGCCTGTTTCCTCTTGTAATTCTCGCAAGGCGGTTTCTTTCACTGTTTCATTCTCTTCAATATGGCCTTTCGGGAAGCTCCATGAGCCCTCAGCATCTTTATGCTGCAAAAGCAAGAAGTAATTTTCTTCTGCTTCTTGATATACGACAATTACTCCCGCTGCTTTTTCGTTTTTCATCATCGCGCAATCGAGATTACAAATGATAATTCGTCAATCTTTATTCCGCTTCCTTGTGTTGCAACAAATTTTATATCTTTCGCGCCAACCGTATTCAGAAGTTCATCTTTGAACATATTTATCAGATCGCTTCCTTCATCGTTTGTCTCAATAGCAAGAACAATGATCTCGCTCGGGTTTAAGCCTTCTTTCTTGCGCATGTCTTGTATCGCGCGGACGAGTTCCCGATACTGTCCTTCTTTTTTAAGTTCCGGTGTGATAGCAAGATCAAGCTCTATCTCGCCTGCAAGAGTATTATCTTTATCGATACTCTTAACATTCAACTCATCCTTCAGAATAAGAGCATAGTCTTCGCCAAGATTCCAATTTTTTACCTTAAGAGATCCGAGCGGCTGGCGTACCTTAATCCCCGCCTTCTGTCTCGCTTCAAGTCCCATAGTGACTAGACTTCTGGCGCTTTCCATATCTGAGAGAATGTGCTCATCAACGTCATTGTCGGCAGGCCAGGAAGACAGATGGACGCTTTCCGTATCGGTCTCGTTCTTTAATTTCTGCCATATATCTTCAGCAGCAAAGGGAGCAAACGGGGCCATGAGAGTAGAGACTTTTTTAAGAACATAATAGAGAGTCTTCTTGGCATCAGCATCGCCTTCCTTAAGGCGCTCGCGGGAACGGCGAACATACCATGTTGAAAGATCGTCAATGAATGAGCGTAAAGCGCGAACAGGCTCGAGCAGCTTATAAGAGTCGAGAGATTCTGTCATGCTTTGTGCCAGCTGATTGACACGCGAGACAATCCACTGATCCAGAATATTATTCAACGAATCATATGATTCTTTTTCAAGCGCCGTATCTCTATATAAATCGTAGAATGCCAGAACATTATAGAGCAAGTTGAAGACTTTGTTGTTGAGTTCGGCGACCGTCTTCTCATCGAAGTTCTTCGACTCCCCCGGCTGGTTGACCGAATACATCCACAGACGAAGAGTATCGACGCCGTACTTTTCCATCATGAGCCACGGATCGACGATGTTGCCGAGAGATTTCGACATCTTCTTTCCCTTCTCGTCGAGAATGTGGCCGAGACAGATGACATTCTTGTATGCCTTGCCGCGGCCCGTGAGAATACCGACTGCATGAAGAGTATAGAACCATCCGCGCGTCTGATCGATCGCCTCCGATATATAGTCAGCTGGGAATCCTTTTGTATCTACCCATTCTTCATTCTCGAACGGATAGTGATCCTGCGCGAACGGCATGACGCCTGAATCGAACCAGACATCCATCACCTCTTTCACTCTTTTCATCGAATCGCCTTTTTCATCGACAAGCTCTATCGAATCTATATACGGCTTGTGAAAATCAAGTTCATAGTCTTCGTTATGCGGAACAGGGACAAACGGCAGTTCCCGGACTTCTCCGTTGCTGAACCGCTTGAAATCTGAAACAAATACCTGTGTGCCTGCCACTTGATACTCCTTATTTTCAGGAGTGAATAATCCTGCGTTGACAAAAAGGAGCCATGCCGGACCGCCATGCGTAATGATCAGTATATTCCTACCTTTATATTTTTCTTCGAGTTCATAGAGAAGCTCTGCCGTTCTTTTCTTTACATCCTCAAGAGACTCTCCGCCTCCGATCTTCTCCTTGAACCAATCAGGGCCTCCGTTGGAATGAACATATTGATGATACGCGGTCCAACTTTTCCCATCGAATTCTCCCGGATCAACTTCTTTGAGACGGTCGTCGAACACAATAGAGTCTTTGGGCATGCCGAGCGTTTCAATAACCAGATCGGCGGTTTCGCGCGTGCGCGTGAAAGGAGAAGCGATGATGAGATCGATATTCTTGCCGATAAGTTCTTGTTTCACTCTTTGAATAACATCCTCTTTCCCTGCGGGAGTCAGTCCATCAGTTTCCTGATGGACGTAGCTTACGAGTTCCTTGAGATTGCCTCCTGTTCCTCCATGGCGCATGACGAAATACTTGTTGCCCGATGTTTTTGTTTTCTTCTTCAGTTCCTCGAGACTTCCGACAACATCAAACGTTCCATCGGTCTTCTGCCAAATAGGAAGCGGGGTGCCCCAGTAGCGCTCGCGGGAGATCGCCCAGTCTTTGATATCCTTGAGCCACTCGCCGAAACGGCCATCACGGATGTACGATGGTTCCCAATTGATCTCTTTATTCTCTGCGATCATTTTCTCCTTAATCTTCCCGTCGGACATGCGGATATACCACGAATCGCGCGCGTAATAGATAAGCGGGGTCTTGCAGCGCCAGCAATGCGGATATGAGTGCTCGTACTTTTCCTTCTTGAACAGAAGTCCCCGATGAGCGAGATCCTTGATAATATCAACTGCAACCTCTTCGTCTTTGACGAACCGGCCTTCAAGAAATTCGGTGCCCAAGATAAAGTGTCCCGTATCATCGACAGTATGCAATTTCGGAAGTCCGATTTTCGTGCCAAGCTCGAAGTCGTCCTGTCCGTACATGATAGCCGTATGGACGACTCCCGTGCCGTCGGTTGTGGTAACGAAATCCGCGGGATAGACAGTGAAAGCTTTCTCTGTCGATTCTCTCTTTTTCTCCAATGCATCTTTAAGATACGGATAGAGAGGTTCATATCGAAGTCCTATTAAATCTTTGCCGGATAAAGATTCAACGCTATATCCATCCGCTCCTTCTTGCAGTGAGAAATTCTTAACTAGCAAGTCCTTCGCAACGATATATGTTTCCGAAGAATCTTTCATCTTCACTTTTACATATTCAATATCACTCCCTACCGCAAGGGCAACGTTGCCCGGCAGTGTCCATGGCGTCGTCGTCCACGCTAAGATATATGTGTTCTCCTGTCCCACGACTTTAAACTTGGCATATACTGAAAGATCCTTCACATCTTCATACCCTTGGGCAAGCTCGTGCGATGACAGAGCCGTGCCGCAGCGCGGGCACCATGGAACGACTTTATAATCCTTGTAGAGGAGCTTTTTATCGTTGACTGTCTTTAAAACATTCCATGCCGATTCGATGTAATTATTGTGATATGTGACGTAGGGATTCTCCTGATCCACCCAGTAGCCGATGCGCTTAGTGAATTTATTCCAGATATCAAGATATTCCCAGACGCTTTCCTTGCATTCGTTGTTGAATTTCGCGATGCCGTATTCCTCGATCATCTTCTTGGAATTGAGGCCCAATTTCTTTTCAACTTGAAGCTCGACTGGTAATCCATGAGTATCCCAGCCGCCCTTGCGACGGACATGATACCCTCGCATCGTCTTGTAGCGCGGAATAGCATCCTTGAAAGCGCGCGCTTCAAGGTGGTGAATTCCCGGCTTGCCGTTGGCTGTCGGCGGGCCTTCATAGAAGACGAATTCTCCCTGCGGAGATTCTTTCGCAAGTGTCTTATTGAAAATATCCTGGTCTTTCCAGAACTCAAGTACTGTTTCTTCGCGGGAAGCGGCGGCTGACTTATTATTTTCTATATTATTTTCCATTTATGTAGAAGTGAATTTGATATTAAAAAAACTCGTCCACGTACAGCAATAAAAATTACTATACAAGGACGAGTTTCCCCGTGGTACCACCTTGGTTGCTTCTTAATTGATAGGGCTCTACTCTCCGCCCAAGGCGGATTTCTTCCCTATGCGTGCCTGTAATGAATGTTATTCATTACAGGCGATGAGGTGATGTCTGTCCGGATTACTCGGACGGGGCCTCGTCATCGCATATGTAAACATCTTACTACAAAAGGTTATTCTTGCCAAACTTGCATTTTGATCGGAAATCAGTAATATCAGGAGTAATCAAGAATTGTACCTTATTCCTCCCTATAAGGAATGACTGGAAAACGTGTCTCCCCATTTCCATGGGAATTTTCACTCAATGCTTTGAGTTGCAAGCATTGAGGTCAGACCTTATAGTCTAAGGTGCGATTCTCTCGCCATAAAAAAAGCCCCGGTCCATACACGGGGTTTTTCTATATATTCTCAACCACTTTCTCCCAGAGATAAAGTTGCCAGTCGACAGTGATATAAGAAGGGGTTTCGCTTTTCGGAATCCATTCGGCACTATGCTTGGCGGTTTCGGATTGATCGACAAGGTCTCTTTTGTCCGAGACAAGCTCAAAAAGTAATCCTGTCGCTGCCATCATTCTGTTTTCTTTCTTGTAACTGTTATAAAAAGCCGCCTGTACTTTTCCGATCTCAGCGACATATCGAACATCGGTATATCCTGTTTCTTCATGTATTTCTCTCTTCCCCGCTTCGACAAGATCGACATCCGTTTCCTCAACGCCGCCGTTTACGAACGTTCTCCATCCGAACTCATGCCAGCGCATGCAAAGAACTGCGTCATTCCGCGGATCGTAGACGATAGATAATACCTGCTTTCGCTCGACAATAGGAAGACCGGGAACGATCTTATCTACCGGATCTTCGAAATAAGGGATGTCTTCTATGTTCATATATTACATTTTCTCCGGCGTTTTGATGCCAAGGAGATACAAGCCGTTTTCCATAGTCTGATAAAAGGCCTCGACAATGGCTACACGGTACGGCGCATAACTATCCTCAAGGCTTACGATGGTCGTATTGGCATAAAAAGTATTGAAGGCGCTTGCAAGCTCGGTAAGATATGTAGCGATGTGGTGCGGCTCAAGCGACTCATACGAGTGTGCGACAACTTCCGGGAATTGATAGAGCAATCGCTCAAGTCCGGTAACCTCTTCGGGTATTTTTAGTAATTCGTAATTAGTAATTAGTAATTTCAGTGTTTTGGCCTTCTTCAAGATCGATGACGCGCGTACGGCGGTGTACTGCAGATACGGCCCCGAATCCCCTTCAAACGATATCGACTTCTCGAAATCATAGACGATGTCGGACCCCATCGATGAGCGGAGAATGGAATATTTAAGAGCTGCAACGCCGACAATGCGGGCGATTTCCTTTTTTTCTTCCTCAGACAATTCTCTTTCCGTCATTTTTTCATAGACAACATCCATTGAGTCATTGATAAGAGATTCACCCGTAATGACATTGCCCTTGCGCGAGGCCATTTTCCCCGAAGCGAGGCGCATCATGCCATGGGTTATATGCTTCATACGGGATTCGTAATCTGGATGGATAAGAGATACGGCCTTCTGTACGACCTTCATGTATTCTCCCTGCTCGATGGCAGTCGTAATGATGGAAATATCAGGATCTTCTTTTTTAAATTTCGTAACAGTGAGTCCGACTTCTTTTGTTTCATACGTCGGCAAGCCTTTCGAATTTATGAAAACGCGGGTATGAAGCTTTGAATCATACTTCTCCGCATGGAAAACAATTGCTCCGTTCGATTCTTCAAATACAGGGCCAATATTAGTTCTCACGATCTTTTCTCCGATCGGCGCCATTTCGGATTCGAAAAAATAATAGTCGAATTTGGTGCCGAGAAGCTTATAGATATCTTCAAAAGCATCGAGCGTTGTCCTGCGGCCCCAATCATAAAGGGTAATTATGTTCGCATCGCTTCTTTCATAGATCTTCTTATTGATTGCATCGATATCTTCTTTCAAGAAAGGATCGGTATCGTATGCATCGCTTCCTTTCGCATACTGCTCACCGATCCATAGAGCGTTTTTGCCTTCGTATGTCTCGCCTGAATTCACTATTCCCCAGATCGCTTTGGCCACATGCGGACCGACATCGCCCTGATAGTTTGCACGAACGGTTCGTGCGCCTGAAAATTCGACGATGCGAGAGATTGATTCTCCGATGGCATTACTCATCAAGTGGCCGATATGGAAAGGCTTGAAAGGATTCGGCTGGGTATATTCAACCATTACTTTTTTCCCTGCAAGAATTTCATTTTTCCCCCACTCTTCTTTCTGTGCAAGAATATCTTTGACCGAATCAGCGAAAAAATCGCGCGATAGGTAAAAATTGATGAATCCGGGTCCTGCAATCTCGATTCTGCTTATTTCTTTCGACGTATCTTTTTGGATTTCCGCCTTGATTTTCTCTGCGAGTTCCCGCGGAGAACTTGATATTTGTTTTGCATATGCAAGAGCGATATTCGTCGAATAATCGCCGTTGTTCATATCCGCCGGATGCTCAAGCAAGACAGTCCCGGCTTGTATGCCGAGATTTTCCAATGCTTTCCTGATGTGTTCCTGTAGTTTTTCCTTCATTTGTAATTAGTAATCTGTCATTATGAATTACTTCTTCCCTGTGCTTCCCTCTCTTCCTTCGCCTCGCACAGTTGATGATAATTCGGATACTTCCACAATATCACAGTCTTCGAATCTTTGTATAATCATTTGGGCGATCTTGTGCCCTTTCTCGATTTTTTGAACTTTATCTGTTGTATTATACAAAGACATGATAAGTTCTCCCCGGAAACAGGAATCAATGACTCCACCCATGACTTTAAGACCCTGATTAAAAGAAATGCTTGATTTATCCCAGATAAGGCCCACGCATCCTTCGGGAATTTCTATTGCAACTCCCGTATGAACGCGCTCTTGAGACAAAGGCTGAAATACCACTTCATCAAGCGCATAAAAATCCATCCCCGCATCCCCGGGGTGGCCTTTTGTCGGCAGTTTCGCATTTTCTTTTAACTTTTTAACTTTGATTTTCATACTCTTTTATGACTGATATAGCTCTCGTAAATGACGGGAGAAATAATTCTGGCTGTTTTGAATATAAATTCTCCAAGTCAAGCACTCGGATCCATTTTATTTCTTCTACCTCGCCTTCCTGGAGAGTAAACTGCGCTTGACTCGATACTTTCGCAAAAAACCATTGGGTGAAATATTCATGAATGCTTGAGACTCTTATTTTCGGACCGGCAGTAACTGTATCTAACCGCAATCCTATTTCTTCATTTGCTTCCTTTAGGATATTGGATTGATATGTTTCTCCTTCTTCCACGCTCCCGGCAACTGAAGGACCCCATAGATTCGGGTGATGCTTTTTAATTTTGGAGCGGCGGGCAATCAATACTTCATTCTTCTCGTTAAATACCCACAATGCGGCCACTCTCGTAATTTCCTTTTTCTGATCTCTTTCCTTCCGATCCTTATAGTATTAAGATATTATCTTGTTCATCGACAATTGGAATTCTCATATTTCTACTTTAGCATCTTCTCTACCTTTTTATAAACCTCTTTATGAATATCCTCGCGGGTACACAGCGCATTTTTGGGGGCGCAATCAATCTTTATAAAGTTCTTCTGGGTCTTGGCAAGCCATATAGCGCTCTTGCGGGAATTCTCTTGAAATGCGACATCTACTTCGTGGACATCTTTTTTTGTACCCGCATAATTGCGCTTAGATACTGCGTTGCGTTCTTTCATCATGGCAAGACTTACTTTAAGAGGAACGGAAAGATAAAGGACAAGATCCGGCCGCGGAATTTTGAATACCTTATATTCCATTTCATCGAGCCATTTGATGAAGGAAGCACGCTTGGCCGCATTTTTAATCTTCCCTCCTTGGTGGATCTGATTAGCAGAGACATAACGGTTGGCAAGGACGATGTAGCCTTTCTTGAGCCATTCTTCGATCTTTTCTTTTGATTCGAATCGATCGCCGGCGTAGAGTACCGACACAATTTTCGGATGCACATTTATAAAGTTATAGTATTGCTCAGTCAGGCAGTGCCCGATGAACTTGCCGAAGAAATTCTTGTAGTATTCAGGGAAATCGACATTCTTGACTGTATAGCCTTCCTTTTTCAGCCGCTTTGTTAAAAGAGCGACCTGCGTCGCTTTTCCGCTCCCATCCGTGCCGTCAATAACGATCAGTTTTCCAGTAGTAGATTTGCCTTTTTTCATGTGAATCCATTATAACGAACACCTTGCAAATACACAAAATTCCATATTTTACTTTGCTTTTCCTTTTTGCTAGGATGAGGAAAATTGACTTTTATGATAGATATGACAATCTCGACTGTCATCTCAATGACACTAGAAAGTGCAAGAAAAATCTTCGAAAAGAAATGCAACGATTACGGTACATCATGGAGAATTCTTAGGACTATCTCAATAGTAGATCAGGTTTTTATCAAGGCTACTAGAATCGAAACAGTATTGAAGAATGGGGTTCAGAAAGTAAATGGCACAGGAGATGATATCGCCAGCGAATTTCTCGGTATTATCAACTACGGCCTGATAGGCCTTATTCAAAACAAACACAATGAGATGAAACCGGGCGATGCTTCCATGACAACCAATGAGGCGAAAAGCAATTATGTGCATGAATTCATCCTCTTCAAAGATTACTTTGAAAGTCAAAATCCTCACTATGTAGAAGGAATAGAAAATCTCGCAATAACGGACATATCAGATATGCTTGTTGTTAAAATTACGAGAATGAAATCTTTTCACAAAAATTACGAGGAGAGGGCGAAAGATTGCAAGTCAATTGAAAAGCTAACGCACGAATTCAAAGTGTTGATTTTCGGCGCATTTTTAGACATCATCTTGTGGTCAAGCATTGGCCACACAAAAATCGATAAAGCCGTACAGTGAAGAAATTCTGTACGGCTTTATTTAATAAAATTATTTTTCCATTTCTTACCGTACTGCATCATAGTAATTCTTACCAGTTCTATATGATTCGATCGCAAGGCCTGTTTGTATGAACACAGGATCAGGCAGGTGATCGAGATCATACCACTCCCAGCTTCCAAGCTTTTCGGGTTCAAGGATCTGCGGCTCTCCGCTTTCCCATTCGGCGACAACGACAATATTCACATAATGCTTCGGAGCGTAGTGCAGAATATTGCCGACATGTAGAAATCGGATATTCTTTATCTCTATACCAGTTTCTTCCATTACTTCTCTTCTTGCACAGTCTTCAAACGATTCCATATACTCCAAGTGGCCGCCGGGAAACGCGTATTCACCCACACCATGCGAGGACTTGCGTTTACCCATCAAGATCTTTCCTTTCTTGAAGATCATAACTCCCATCCCGACTCGTGGAACTTGATTTTCCATATTATGAGCTTAACTTTTTTAATGCTTCTCCGGCATAAAATCTGATATTAGGCACTAAGTCCATTAGTTCAACTTCTTCTTTAGTCACCCAACGCATATTCGCCTGCTCGTGCGCATTCATAGACTCTCCAAGTATATCAGTTGAGGCTTTGGCAAAGTAAACAAGAATCACATGAGTGTGAATATCATCAACCGTATGGCGAGCTAGATATCGGGGCGCAGCAAGAGGCTTGAATCTTTCTTCCTTCTCCCACATTTCCTGTACAGGAATCTCAATATCAAGCCCCGTCTCTTCTTTCACTTCCCGTATAGCCGCCCCCACCGGATCTTCATCAAGTTCGATATGTCCGCCGATCGAGCACCATATCTTGAACTTGTCATGCATCCGAAGCAGCACTTTGTTCTTATGGACAATGAATACTTCTACGGTAAAATCAATTTTTTCGTGAATGTGAGGCATCTAAAATGTATTATATCAGGAGTTTATTTTTCTCTAAGAAAAGGTCAATTTTCTCGTGAAAACTCGCCAAATCAGAATTATTTGAAATCGTATAATCAGCCTGCTCCAAACACTCGAATAAACGTTGCGCATTGGGTGGTGAATTCTCCCTTTTTTCATTTTCTAGAAATTCTTCTAGAGAACCTGCTTCTCCAAGTTTATTCCGCGCAGTGCTTCTTTGAAATCTTATTTCAGGATCAGCCTCAGTAGTAAGCAGTATAAAATGGGAATTATACTTAAAATATTCTATAACATCCGGAACTCGTATGCCGGTTATGATTCCCTTATCGCCCTCGATTCTGTCTAAGGCTAATTCTGACAGAAATCCCGATCCTTTTTCTTTCACCAAATCGCTTCCAAGGGCAATCAGATTTTCACGAATAGGCTCTATTCCTCGCTCTTTCGCAATATCCTTTAAGACTTGGCTTATTTGAAAAGTGGGTATTTGAAGCCTCTCTGAAATATAGAGAGCTGCGGTATCTTTGCCGGAGCCGATAGTTCCAATAATTCCAATGATTGTTTTTTTGCCTGAGGGCATATTTAGTCTTTATGTAAAAAATGATCGATCCCTTCTAAAATATCCTTTAATTCTTCTTCAGTAGTGAACTGCTCTGCTTGTCCTGCTAAATCATCGAAATAATGTATAGGAATCTGATACTTGCCTTCTTCTTGGAAAACATTTGCTAGTTTTTTATCGTTATCCTCAAGCAATGCATCGAATGTTTTGTATGTCCGCCCTTTATTACGTTCTATTATCTTCTCGATCGGCATTTTTTCTCCCTTTTCATCTTCAGTTGCTGCATCTCTTTGTAAAAGCACAAACTGGTTTTTATAATCAAGAAATGTATCCCAGAATTTCTGAGGCGTATCTATAGTATTATAGAGACTAGATTCCGTGCGGGAAGAAAAATCAGCTACCTCTTTCATGATTTCTGCTAATTTTTCCACTGACTCAACACGAATTATCTTATCAAGGAGCTCATTGTATTCTTTTATAACTGTCTGAATCTTTCTCTGGGAAAGCAATTTTTGATCAAATGTCCTGCCTTGATGCTTCAGATATTCAAGAAAATGAAAGAATTTATGTCGCTGAAATTCCTTGAGATTTTCATCATTCCTAATATCCTTAAACCCAACAAGCTGATTATTGGCGTTTGTAAAAGCGTTGACGAATTGATCATAGTCTTGAATAAAAGGCTGTTCCACATGATTAGTGGAATCTTCTATTT
Source organism: Patescibacteria group bacterium (assembly GCA_040384805.1). Classification (GTDB taxonomy): domain Bacteria; phylum Patescibacteriota; class Minisyncoccia; order Phycocordibacterales; family UBA9973; genus UBA8515. Next base: position 69,941 of record JAZKIP010000008.1, read on the forward strand.
TCTCAAGTTGTGAATCAGGGCTACGATAAAATCGTATTTCTTTCATAAGACCTATATTATACTCTTAATATGTATAGTCTGCTAAAACGTCCGATTTTAAGCAGTATTTATACTAATTTAAGCGCTTCTTTTACATACAGATCAACTCCCCCTAGGTTTTTAATATCATCAAGAGCAACCCATGTATATTCATCATGTTCGTCGCTTAATTTTATCTCACCTTGAGCTTTTCCTATATATGTTAATCGCACGACATGTTTGTCCTCTTTCAGAATATCCTGAGCTGAAATAAACTCTGGTTCACCTTCAAGCTCGAGTCCTGTTTCCTCCATAACTTCCCTTTTCAGATTCTCAAGCAATGAGACGCCTATATCAATTCGCCCGCCTGGAATATCCCACTGCGTTCCAACCTCGGGATATTTTTCTTTCGAACGCTCAAGCAACAGGTACTCGCCTTTTTCGTTCCGCAACAAAATTTTAACGCCGACTTGGAGATTCATAATTATTTAGTTTCGAAAAATTTTTTCTTTAAAACTCAGTGAGTATTCGCATTTCTGCTTGATTCCTTTTTAAATACTCCATCTTCTCTGAATCAGTCAGTTTTAAAATTCATAATATGTATCAAGCTTTACACAAAAACTGCAGGTACAGGGTGAGTATGAGCGAGAGCTTTTACTTTAGCTTTGATCTCAGCTTTCTTACCTTGGTCATCCTTGTTCTTAAGCGTTTCAATGAGAAGACGCGCAACCTCTTTGCATTCTTCTTCTTTGAATCCGCGTGTGGTGATGGCAGGAGTACCGAAACGAATACCTGACGGATCAAGCGGCTTGCGGGTATCCCCTGCGATCGAGTTCATATTAAGGGTGATGCCGACTTCGTCGAGAACTGTCTGAGCTTCCTTTCCGGTCACTCCGAGCGATCCGTAGACATCGGCAAGAATAAGATGATTGTCGGTTCCTCCGCCTATCATGCGGATATTATTCTCTTCCATGACTTCCGCCATAGCTTTCGCATTTTTAAGGACTTGCTCTGCATATTCCTTGTAAGCCGGAGTGAGCGCCTCGCCGAAGGCGATGGCTTTGGCAGCGATGGTGTGCATATGAGGGCCGCCTTGGATACCGGGGAAAATAGCTTTGTCGATCTTCTTTGCGATTTCTTCGCTCTCGCGTGTTAGGATCATTCCTCCTCGCGGGCCGCGGAGGGTCTTATGCGTCGTCGTCGTAATGATATCGAATCCGTCATCAAAAGGATTGCGGAGAACTTTAGCTGCGATGAGCCCTGCAATATGCGCCATGTCAGCCATTGTGATCGCCCCCACTTCCTTGGCAATCTCGACGAATTTCTTGTAATCAAGCGTACGCGAATACGCGGAAAATCCGGCAAGGATGATTTTCGGCTTTTTTTCAAGAGCTACCTGCCGCAAATCTTCGTAGTCGATCTCCCCTGTTTCAGCATCCTTCATTTTGTAGCCGACGAAATTATATATCTTGGCAGGCAAGGTCATCGGGTGGCCATGAGTCAGATGTCCGCCATGGGAAAGATCCATGCCGAGGACCGTGTCGCCCGGCTCAAGGAGCGCGGCATAGACAGCCAGATTGGCAGGAGCTCCCGAGTGCGGCTGAACGTTTGCGAATTTAGCATCAAATAGCGTGCATGCACGATCGATCGCGATGCGCTCGACTTGATCGGTAAAATCCTGCCCGCCGTAATAACGGCGGCCGGGATAGCCTTCGGAGTATTTATTCGTAAGAACAGAGCCGTTCGCTTCCCGAACAGCAAGTGATACATAGTTTTCAGATGGGATAAGCTCAAGACCGTCTTCTTCCCTTTTCGTCTCGCCCATGATCGCATCCCATATCTCCTTGTCTTGTTTCTCTATATACATATGAGCATTTTAGCATGTTGAACAAGAAAGGGAAAACTGTATAATAAGCAGTATGGCAAGCAACACTATTGAGGATCTCAAGCATACCAAAGTAGCAATCAATGGCGGCGGGTGCGTTATTGTTCTTGATACAGGATCGGTTATAGGCCCGGAATCCTCGGCAATGCTTCAAGCTCTTCATTCACGTTCAACAAACGGGCTTGAGGGGCATCTCAAAATTCTGGCCCAGAAAGGTTCAGAGAACTTCATGAAAAACTTTTATGTCGGGTATGGGCACAAGTCGATTGGTGATTGCGGTACGGCATCGCTTTTCATTGAAGGAGTCTCGATGCTTGTCGCGAAGGCAATCCAAGATTGGCCGCTTTATTCCGGTCAGGAATCATCAACACGGTATGTCGATTTCAAAGTGCAGCCGTTTAAGAATCCGTCTCTTTCCGAGGAAGGAAATCTGATTCTCGAGGCGTGGAGAGGATTTTATACGGATTCATTCGATCAAACAGTTAGTTATCTGAAAACTCAATTCCCGATAAATGAAGGAGAGTCCGAATCTATATATATAAAAGCAATAAACGCCCGGGCATTTGACATATTACGCGGATTTTTGCCAGCTGGCGCAGTTACAAATCTCGCTTGGTCAACAAATCTCCGTCAAGCTGCCGATAAGCTTCTCACTCTTCGCCATCATCCCCTGTCAGAAGTCCGGGAAACAGCTAATGCGATAGAAGCGGCCCTCATTGAGGCATTTCCAAATTCATTCGGGCATAAACGATATGAATCAACTGAGGAATATGACGAATATTGCATGACAAATGATTATTACTATCACAAGCCTGATTGTCCGGAATTCGAAATGACTTCAAATTCAATCGATACAAATCTCTTGCCGAAAGAAATACTGACAAGACGGCCCGCAAAAACCGAATTGCCGAAACATTTAGGAGAAGCGGGTGTTCTTCAATTCGAATTTTTGTTAGATTTTGGATCATTTCGCGATATCCAACGTCATCGCGCCGTCATCCAAAGAATGCCGCTTCTTACGACGGAACTTGGATTCGAAGAATGGTATATCGGCGAACTTCCAGAGGCGATACGTGAAAAAGCACGAATCTTTCTGAAAAAACAGGAAGAGAGGATACGCGCGCTCCCGATTACGAAAGAAGAAAAGCAATATTATACAGCAATGGGTTATAAGATATCTAACCGTATGACAGGCAACTTGCCTGCCTTGGTATATTTGGCAGAACTTCGCGCAACGCGCTTTGTACACCCTACTCTCCGGAAAAGAGCAAAGCAGCTCGCCGATATTTTATCTGAAACATTCGGACCAAACGGGCTTGTTATGCACTTGGATGAAGAAATTGACCGATTTGATATCAAGCGCGGAGAGCATGATATTGTACTGAAATAAATAATTAAAGATTAAATTAGTTAGATCTAAACAATTTTAACGATCGTTTAGATTGTTTAGATAACAGAAAGGATATGATTCATTCATGGCCCATTATGATCAAAATTATTCCTTTCAGGATTTCCTGATTGCTTTTCTCTTAAGCGGAAGGAGCTCGAAACGGTTCTTTCAGATTCTTCGCGAGCAGGAATGTAAAAAGAGAGCAAGAGCAACCGTTCAATCAACTCTTACAAGACTAAAAAACAAAAACTTTGTAATAAGAGACAGAGATGGATGGAGAGCAACTAAAGCCGGTGCTTCCTATTACAAGAGAAAAACTCTTTTGTCTTTCCTTGAATCGCCGTTTATAAAATCCTCCCCGCGGAATATCCTTATTGCGTTTGATATTCCAGAAAAAAGAAAGCATGTCCGTCACTGGCTAAGGAATCAGTTAAAAATATATGGTTATACAATGATTCAAAAAAGTCTGTGGCAAGGTCCAGGACCGATCCCGGATAATTTTAGAAAAAGAATTAAGATGCTTTCACTTTCAAAAAATATAAAAATATTCAGACTTGGTGCAGCACGCTAAATGTTTACAATTTGAGCGATCGTTATTTTTGTTTACATTGGGAAACTGAGGAGGGATTTGATATGATAGGAAATATGATTTTGTCTCTTATTGCAGCTATAGGGAAAAATGATGAACTTGGTAAGGACAACAAGCTCCTCTGGGACATGCCGGCGGACATGAGGCATTTTCGGGAAACGACGACGGGTCATCCTGTCATTATGGGGCGCAAAACATTCGAATCCATTGGCCGCCCTCTTCCTAACAGGCGCAATATTGTCATTACGCGCGATGACTCATATTCGCATGAAGGAGTCGAAGTCGTTCATTCGCTCGACGAAGCGGTAGCCTTTTTTGCCGATTCGGAAGAAGAAGTTTTCTGTTTAGGCGGCGGAGAGATATTCAGACAGGCGATCGATAAAGCCGATCGCCTTTATATCACCCGTATTGAAAGTGGTTTTGATGCCGATGTTTTCTTTCCGACAATCAGTGACGATATATGGAAGGAAATATCGCGCGAAGAACATGCAAGTGATGAGAGGAATCCCTTTCCATATGCATTCTTGTTGTATGACAAGATTGACAAAAACATCTAATATGCGAAACTCATAACATGATTCTTTCAGACACGAAAATTTTGGAACATATCGAAAAAGGCGATATCGTCATTACCCCCTTTGATCCTAAAAATATGGGAGGCAATTCCTATGACGTGCATTTAAGCAAATACTTCGCTCAATACATCGACAGCGAGATCGATGCGAAGAAGCATAACCAGGTAAAACATTTTGAAATCCCCGACGAGGGATTCGTCCTCATGCCGGGAGAACTCTATCTTGCTTCAACTCTTGAATATACCGAATCGCACATCCATGTGCCCTTTCTTGAAGGCAAGTCGTCAACAGGCAGGCTTGGCGTTGATATTCACGCGACAGCGGGAAAGGGAGATGTCGGCTTCTGCGGTTATTGGACGCTTGAAATATCGACCAGCAAACCCGTCCGTATTTATCCGAACATGCCGATCGGTCAGCTGATTTATTACGTCGTTGAGGGCCCTGTTGAGCGGCTCTATCATAAAAAAGAAAGCGCAAAATACAGTTATCAGGACAAACTTCCGAAAGAATCCATGATGTGGAAAAATCTTCAATAAAACCCGGTGAGGGGGTTTTATTTTTTAGGGATTTTTTGCCGCAGCAATGATTACCTTTGCTCCATTGATCGGCAGGGCGAATCCGATATTTTCCGAGCCTTGGGCGACAGCGACATTGATGCCGACCACCTCGCCCCGGAGATTAAGAAGCGGTCCTCCTGAATTGCCCGGATTAATAGCAGCATCCGTTTGAATGATCTTGTCTAATTGTTCGGATTGTCCGCGACCATCGCTTGCGGTAATTGATCGAGAAAGTCCTGAGATGACCCCGGCCGAGACGCTATTCTTGAATTCTCCGAGAGCATTGCCGATGGCAACGACGCTCTGCCCGACCTCAAGAGTATCTGAATTTCCGAGTGTAAGATACGGGAATCCTGTTCCCTCGATCTTGATGATAGCGACATCGAGCGATTCATCGCGGGACACTATCTGTCCGGTAAGCTTTCTCCCGTCATTGAGAAGTACATCATAGATAGCAGTCGCGTCCGAAAGGACATGGCGATTCGTAACGATGAGACCGTCGCGGGATATTAAGAATCCGGAACCGCTTCCGATCTGCTTCTTTTCCATTCCCCTCTGTGTATACACCGGGGTCTGGATAGTAAGACCAGGGAAACCGCTGTCTTTTTGCTGATATGTAACATCATAGACAGGCACTTCCCGCGAGATAATGATCGAGACGACCGCAGGCTGAGCTTTCTTCACGGCAGTTATAACAGTATCCGGAGCTGCGGGAGGAACCTGCGGAACGACAGGTGCTTGCGGTACTTCTGCAATCTTCGTTTCAGGTATGGCGACAGGAAGGAAAGTATCATTGCGAACTGCGATCCGGCTCTCTTCCAGAGCGGCATAATTTTGCGCAAGAACAGAAAAGATTTTCGCGCGATAGTGCCAGAGGATCAGGAAAATGATCCCGAGGGTTATAATGATCGTCGCGAAGCTTACTAAAATGGCTCGTGCCATGGGGCGATGAAATAATGATTTTAATTTTGAATTGAAATTGCTCATATTTTTATGATGCGAAAAAGCCTTCCGCTTTTAATTTATTATACTGGCTCTCGATCTTATCTTTCGTATACGGGAGGATAGAGAAAAGGGTGCGCTTGGTAATTTTATTATTCTGTATATATGCTTTGATGATAGCTCCGCGAACCTGGCGGAGAGATCCTTCAAATGCGCTTTGCTTGGCGTAATGCGCGCTTGTGCGGCTCGGATTAGGAAAAGTTTTCTTGAGCATGGCCCCATAATCCATAAGCGCATTGTACCACTCTCGCGGATTTTTATGATCATTGTATTTTTCGATAAACGGCATGAGCGACGCGTCGGATACTTTCTTCTTGCCGGGGAAAAAGAAATAGATAAAGACCGTCCGGATATTCGTCTCGATCATAGAGACAGGCTCATTATATGCGAATGCCACAAGTGCCGATGCGGTATAAGGACCGAGGCCGGGCAATCTCAAAAGCTCATAGCGCTCTTTCGGGAATTTTCCCTTATAGTGATCAACGATAATCCGCGCCGCTTTATGCAGATTCAATGCGCGGCGATTATATCCGAGTCCCTGCCAGACTGACAAGACATCTTTGACAGATGCAGCGGCAAGGAGTGAGACACTAGGGAACTTTTTCAGGAACTCGGCATATTTGGGCATGACCCGGGCGCTCCCCGTCTGTTGAAGCATAAGTTCAGAAACAAGTATTTTATACGGATCGCGTGTCGTGCGCCACGGAAGTGGCCTTTTTTCGGCTTCATAGTGATCATATATTTTTTTCTGGAAGGCTTTTATCGTCATCGCAGGACAAAAAAACCGAGTATCATCGCAGTAAAGTTGAGAATCGTATGAGACGCCGATATGAGAATAAGATTCGGATAGCGGTAGTACATCCATGCAAAGCCGATTCCTCCGATAAATGTAAACGGCAGAACGAATAGAGAATGAGAATAAATAACATGAATAAGGGCAAAAAGAATGGCGTTGAGGATAATGATCGCGTATGGGTTCGCAAAAGCCATTCCTAAGAGGCGCATCAGAATGCCGCGAAAAACAATTTCCTGAAGAACACTCACGGGTATGAAAAGAAGAAGAAATCTTTTATTTTCCCACCACTCGAGAAACGGCTCGTGGGGGACGATATGGGCAAGCCATACTGAAAATGCGATGCCGCCTGCCGTAAAAAGGGCATAGGGGATGATATCTTTGAGCAAGTCACGCCGTATACCGAGATCCTCATACGTCCATCGAGCCCGCCGCGTAATGCCGTATAAAAGCAAGGCGATGCCAGCGAGCATAACGATACGGAATTCGGGCGGAATAACTCCGAAATACAAAAGAAGTACGGGAACAATATACAGATACACTATTTGAAGCAGAATAAGCTCTTTATTGCGGGGGTGTGATGTATCCACCTTTGTACTATACTATAAAGATATGAAGAGATTCAAATATATTTTCATCGCACTCATAGTCATCTTTGGAAATCTATCCACGGCCGAAGCTCTCGATATACAGTATGGAACCGTTCTCGGATATTCAGGATCGAATATTCTCGTCGAATATAGCGGCATCGGGAAGAAGAAAAATTTTCTTTGCAATACTGTAAGCCGCAATTGCTCAACTACCAAGAAAACGGCGCTCGGCACAAAAGAGACCAGCGCGCTTGCAGCAAGCGTAAGGGACGAATTAAGAAATGCCCGAGCAAGCCACATTACGGTCTCGCCGTCAGGAAATTTTGTGGCATATTACAAAACAAGCACGACTGAAAATCAGACCCGGTCTTTTGTTATCCGTGATCTAAAAACAGGGAAAGAATATTCTGTTTCAAGACCTTCCACCGCGTCATACTGGGATCTTGTCAACGATCAGGCTCGGGTTTTCGAATTCTCTCCTGACGGCAAGAAACTCATATATCTTGACGATACGGATGGGGCTTTTGCTCTGTACTCCGTTGATACGACGACACTCTCCGAGACGACGATGAAGGAAAACAGGGTTCCTCTCGCCGCCTATCAGGTCGATGATTTTATTTTTACCGACAGCGATACCCTGTATTATGTCGGCAACGCAAAGGACAATCGATATCTCTGGTCGCTTTATCGGCATGATTTCAGAACAGGAAAAGACAGTATCGTGGCTTCAAAAGTATCCTATGTCGATTCACTTCTTAAAATCGGTTCCTCGATCGTATTCAATCAAATGCAGACGAGAGGGTTCGGTCTTGCGCTTTATAACACCTCAAGCAAGAAAGTCCTTCAGTTCAAGATTCCGGGTATTGGCACGAAAAATACTGTTTCAAATGAAGAAGTCATAATGACTGAAAACGTACATGGAGTCTTGATGACCCCAGCCAAAATTGATCCTTCTAAGACATATCCCCTTCTTATATGGCTTCATGGCGGCCCGTATCGGCAGACAAGCTACGGCTATCACCCCTTTCATAGCTACGGAACATATGACTCGATCTTGCAATTGTTGCGGAAAAACAATGTTGTCGTCTTGAAACTTGATTACAAAGGGAGTTATGGTTTCGGGCGGGATTTCGCGGAAGGACTCAAGGGATCCGTCGGTACAGGCGATGTCGAAAATGTGATGAATGCGATCTCATACGCGAAAACGAGATTCACTGTCGGAGGCGTCTATCTCGCAGGCAACAGTTATGGCGGATATTTGTCTCTTCGCTCTATCGTCGAACATCCGTATTCATTTACAGGCGTCATGTCGATCAATGGCGTAACAGACTGGGAAAGCCTGCTTACAAGTTTGAAAACGTCCATATTCAATACCCATTTCAATGGCGCTCCCGACTCGTCGAACAAAACGCTCTATGATCAGGCGTCTGTTGTTAATCGCATCAACATCCTCGGCAACCAGAAGATCTCGCTTATTCAAGCTCAGGCAGACCAGACTATCCCTCCATGGCAGGCCGATTTCCTCTATGGAAAACTCAAGGAACAGAATAAAAACGTCTCGATTGTAAAATATGAAGGAGAAGATCATGTCTTTGAAAAAAAATCAGCGATTTCTGATCTGTGTATTCAAATGTTCAATTTCGTCGGCGTGAAGCCTGATAAAGAATGTAAAAAATAAATTACCCAGAGAATAGTCCCTGGGTAATTTATTGTAGTATTTTGATTTTATGCCAGTTCTTAACGCACCTGAATGGATGACGCACTGACGCTTCCTTCGGGATTTGCCGTTCCCGTTATCGTAATTTCTTTTCCGATAATGACATCATCGAGAGTTCCTGTAGCCGTCTTCCCGACAGGTGTCGTTCCTGTAAAGAAAATGATCTTAGAGCCGCCAGTGCGATCTTTGATAGTAATACTAGTATCGTCTTTGGCGACCACTGTTCCCATGATTAGATTCGTTCCCGCCGCGCGGCCGGATATCATTCGATTATTCGCGCCTCCCGTCGTACGGAATCCGCCTTGGAAATTCGGCGTGTTCGACTGTCTTTTCTTATTCGCATGCACCTGACCTGCATAAAAAGAGAGACCGGCGACCGCAATCAAAACGATAATACTTACTATAATTGTTTTTTTATTCATATTTGTTCAGGCTTCTCCAAAATATATTCTTTTCCCCGCTTCCTATACATTTCTGAATGGTCTGGCCTCGCTCCTTTTAATCTATATGAGCGAGGAGATCCGAGGACCTGAAGAAATGTATAGGAAGCGGGGAATGATTGATAATTTTATTCATACCGTAGCGCTTCGATCGGGTTGAGATTCGATGCGCGGCGGGCCGGATAATAGCCGAAAATAATACCGATCGCGGCCGATACTCCAAAGGCCAACAGTACCGAAGAAACCGATACGCTTGTCTGCAATATTCCCAATGATGAGACCGCAAATGAAATGAGCCATCCAAGCGCCACCCCTGCCACTCCCCCGATGAATGTGAGCATCGTCGCCTCGATCAAGAACTGAAGGTTAATATCTTTCTTCTTGGCGCCGATCGCCTTGCGCAGGCCGATCTCACGCGTTCTTTCCGTGACGGTCGTGAGCATCATATTCATGATACCGATACCTCCGACAAGAAGGGAGATTCCCGCAACGGCAGCCAAGAGTGTCGTGAATGTGCCTGTCACCGACGACGCAGCCGCAACGATATCAGCCTGATTAAGTGTTGAGAAATCCGCCGAAGCAGGATCTGAAATATTATGGCGGTCAAGAAGAATAGCCGTAACGTCAGTTTGTACCTGTGTCGTCGATTCGGCATCTAATGCCGCGATACTAATGCTCGACACATATTTATCACCCGAGAAATATCTCTGAGCTGTTGAAAGAGGAATATAGATTATATCATCGGCATTCTGGAACCCGGATCCGCCTTTCGCGCGGGTCACGCCGATAATCTTGAATTCGGTCTGCTTTATACGGATACTCTGCCCTACTACGGACGCGCCTTCGCCAAAAAGATCATCACGTGTCGAAGGACCAAGCACCGCTACTTTTGATCCGCTTTGATTATTGCTTTCTGTGATAAAGACTCCCTCTTCCACTTCCACATTGCGCACTAGGGTGTACGAAGGAGTCACTCCGTTGACGGTCGTATTCGTGTTGGTGCCGCGCGCGGTCACTTGATACCGGCCGGAAACTTCGGCGGTCACCGCTTTGACCCCCGTGACATCCTCTGAAATTGCCGTCATATCTTCGACGGTCAAAGATTTCGCAGAACCGCGTCCCGCGCTTACAGAAACCCCCGCTCCCCTCTGAGCGCCCGGAGTAACGATAATGAGATTCGAGCCGATCGATTGAATGGAGGCTTCAATCGAGTTCTGAGCTCCCGTGCCAATGGCCGTCATCGCGATGACAGAACTAATGCCGATAATAATGCCGAGCATCGTAAGGCCCGAGCGAACTTTGTTCGCCGATAATGCACGGTATGTTTCTTCGAGGATATCGTTTAATTTCATATATGATGGGCGTGTTTTTTATTTTCCGTCTTCTTGTCGCTTTGAATGACACCATCGCGGATATGGATGATGCGGTCTGCGTGTTCCGCAACATCCTGCTCGTGAGTAATAAGAATAATCGTCCGGCCTAAGTCCTTATTGAGCTTCTGAAATGTACCGAGCACGATCTCGCCTGTCTTCGAATCAAGATTCCCCGTGGGCTCGTCGGCAAGAATAAGCGCCGGTTCGTTCACGAGCGCCCGAGCGATGGCAACGCGCTGAATCTGCCCACCTGAGAGCTGATTGGACAGATGGCTGAAATGCGCTTCGTCGAGACCCGAAGCGGCAAGTGCTTTTTTTGCGCGCGCCTCTCTTTCACTTTTGGGAACGCCGCTGTAAATAAGAGGAAGGCTTACATTGCGCAATACGCTTGTCCGGGGCAAGAGATTGAACGCCTGAAAGACGAATCCGATCTTATCATGGCGGATAACAGCAAGATCGTCATCGGAAAGCTCCGAGACATCTTTGCCGTCAAGATGATACGAGCCAGATGTCGGCGTATCAAGAGCGCCGAGAATATGCATAAGCGTTGACTTGCCTGATCCTGACGGACCCATGATCGCAACGAATTCTCCATCCTCGATGGTAAAACTCACACCTTTAAGAGCTTGAAAATCAATATCTCCCGTTTTATATGTTTTTGTAATGTCTTTGACTTCAATCATATTATCGTCCGATCGCGCGGAATGTCGCGCCTCCTGTGGTACCTCCTCCCCTGTTCTGTCCGCCCAAAAGGCTCGTTGCCGACGGCGCGGCAGATGATGCGGATTTACCGGAAGTAGTAATGGTTCGAGACACTACCTTGTCTCCTTCGGCAAGCCCCGATATAATTTCAGTCGTCGTATCGTCGGATAATCCGACTTCGACTTCCTGCTCGCGTGGCGGAGTTTCCGAAAGCGATCCTTGTGTGCCAAGTTCAGGCTCTGGAAGATCGCTATCGAACATTTCGACATAGGAGATGCCATTTCGAACTTTCACCGCGCTTGCGGGAATGGTCAAAACATCCTGCGCGATGCCGGCCACAATGGCGGCCGTTACGCTCATACCCGGTTTAACCCTCTCGTCCTCGCTTGCAAAGCTTATTTTGACGGTATAGTTTACGACTCCCTGCGTCACGGTTCCGACAGGATCGATTGAGACGACTTCTCCCGCAATCGAGAGGTCTTCGATTGCATCGAAGGTAAGAGTTGCCTTATCCGAAAGAGCAATCTTCGCGACATCGACTTCATTAAGCGTAATAGTTGCGATCTTTTGGTGAGTGATAATCGATCCGAGAGTACCGCTTGCCGTCGTTCCTACCGACACACCAACGGTTGCGATAGTACCGTCAAAAGGAGCTGTGACATAATAATCTGACAACGCTTGTCTGGCATCAGTGAGAGCGTTTTCCTTTTGCCGAACGGAAAGTTCTCGTGAGACGATCGTGGCTTCGGCCTGTTGAAGAGTTTTTTTCGATGATTGTTCTCTTTCATTATATGATCGCAGATTTGAGAGATAGGATTTTGAGCTCGGAGATGGAACATCGATATACCATTTTTCATTTGCTCTGGGTAACGATGAGAATGTGACATACAAACCTTGTGTCCCTAGAGCTTTCGGAACATTAACGTCGATGGGGAAAGCGCCCGATTCAAGACCCGTATAATTGACGCAGACGATACCCTCACAAGCATAGACAGATAAAGTATACTGACCCTGCGCCACGGAATTATATGAGCCAGAGAGGGTTACGATATTCGTATTGCTATTGGTATCATCAGGCACGGCAATAACATCACTGTTTAAATTAAGCATAAGATTTTGGAGAGACGAGTTCTCTGAAACTTTGGTATCCTCATAATCGCGGCGCGCATCGGCAAGATCGTTACGAGCGATTTCCAAAGCAAGCGTCGTATCTCGAACCGCTTTCTCCGCGCTTTGTGCATTGATGGAAAAAAGGGTCTTGCCTTTCTTGACCGTATCGCCTGCTTTGACACCGACATATGTTACTTCTCCGCTTGATTGTGATTGAAGATCAACATGGCTTGAGGCCGATACCTGTCCGCTTCCGGAAATGGATACGACAACGGTGCCTTTCGCGGCAGCCGATTCCACATAGCGCGTCACAGTGTCGTCATTTCCGCCGAATACTTTATACCCCACAAAGACAAGGATCGCGACGATAACAAGCGTCCATATTTTGTGAGTGACAACGAAAGACCGTATTTTCTGAAAAAATCTCGAAGATGTTATCTTGTTCATAATTATTGGGCCATGCCGGGATTAATTACATTATAATATTCAGGCGGGGTTGGCAGTATGCGTATTAATTTGGCCTCGACTTGGCCTTCTGTATTCGGTGAACCAATGACAACGATAAAGCTATCGACGGTCAAATCATCCTTCGTCGCATTTTCCCTGAACTTGCGAATATCGGTATTCTCCGTGATACGGATAATCTTTTCAGTCTCATCTTTATCTTCGACGATCAAGGTTGGGTATTCGACTTTCACAATTTTTCCGATAGCGCCATGGGCATTGGGGAAATTCTCAGGCATCGAAACGATCATCATGCGGCCGCGCTCGGCGGGACCGAAATTACGGACATAATTATCATGCCATGCTCTTCCGTACGAGGCTTTGCGAAATCCGACCATGACGCCCGCTTGAAAAATGGCGCTTGTTATAAGAAGAATGCAGAAGACAGAGATAATGATTTTAAAAGTTTTCGATCGAACCGCTTGTGTAAGCGTGTCGGGGGTCTTGGTATCTGTATCATGATTCATATGTGATGTATTTTATATAATAATTATTATGCCGCTCGTAACGATCCCCTCCAGCCGGATATGGTGCGCCTGCCGAAAATAAGGATAAGCAGAAGCGATCCGAGACACAGAACCAAAGTTGTGGCCGGCAAAGCATCGACAAGAGAAAAGAGAAACTCCTTCCAATACAGTGTCACTGCCTGCGTGTCGGAAAAGAGAAGCGACATATACTGATAAAACCCTGTTTGGCTAAATTGCGATGTCAGGCTCTCTATGATAAGTATTGAAAAACCGAGAGACAGGAGAGTTGCGCCCAGATTTATCGAGCGGTTGATGACTGTAAGCTTCTTCTGTCGCGATACGATGCGGAAAAGGATATGATCTGAAAGCCCGGCATCGGGATAATAAAGAGGCTCTTTCAACGCTATCTCCAGTTTTTCTTCCATACTGTTGTTATATACGGGGGGCATATGATTTTGGTGCAATCAGCTCATCATTGCCCGGAGCTTTTGCACTGCTCTTCTGTGATGGCTTTTGACGGTGTTAAGCGGCTTCGACAGGACTTCTCCTATTTCGGCAAATGTCATGTCTTCCCCGTAATACATAAGGAGAACGGTTTGATAATCAGCCGGAAGCTTTGCGATCATGCCATTGAGAAAGGTCTTGTCTTCGAGCTTCTCGAGCATCTCGTCAGGAAGAGGGCTTTCATCTGCGATCGATTCGTCAAAGGAATCCGTATCGTCGTTTTGAATATCGGAGAAAACAAGCGACCGTTTCTTTCGCAGATGATCGATGATCGTATTGCGCGCGATGGCAAAAATCCATGTCTTGAAGCGAGCTTTCGACGCGTTGAATTTTCCGATGCTTTTCCACGCCTTAATGAAAACATCCTGAACGACATCAGCCGCGTGGAATGTTCCCGTGAAGCGGGCAGTAAAGTTGTAGAGAATGGGCGTATAGCGGTCAATCAGAATTTTGAGCGCCTGCGGATCACCTTCGAGATATTGTGTAATTACATCTTCATCAGTGTCCATTTATACACTATACCTTTAAATTCTGATTTTGGGGAAGAGTATTTTATTTCTCAAGATCCAATATCTCGTCAATGCGGATCTGCGAAACGAAATCCGGCACATGAGACACAAGGATCATCGCTCCCTCATATGAATCGAGCGCTTTAGCGATAACAGGCAAATGACGGAAATTGATATGGTTCGTCGGCTCATCAAGGATCAGAAGTCCGGGGCGCTCGATCACGAGACGGGCAAAGGCAACGAGGCCCTTCTGGCCTTCGGAAAGGCTTCCGATCCTCGTATGGACCATATCGCCTGTGATAAGGAAGCTTGCGGCAACAGCGCGCAGATTTTGTTCATCAACGCGGCCGTTAACAGACCGCGACATTTCGGCAAGCGAATCAAATACCGTATCGTCGAAATTAAGCGTCGAGAAATCCTGACGGTAATATCCGACACGAACGCATGGCGCAATGAGAGACCCCTCCGCTTTCCCCCCCGCAAGAGACTCGAGAAGAGTGCTCTTGCCGATGCCGTTAGGGCCGACAAGCAGAAGATGCTTGTTGCGGCGCAAAGCGATCGAAACTTTTTTCTTGGCGGGTTTTCCATTTTTTAAAACAGTGACGGATGAAAGAGTGACGATATCGCCAATAAGATCTCCTTGAAATGGTATGGTAAAGGGCCGAATTGTCTTGTCCTCCTTTCGCACGTCCACTTTCTCTTCCTCAAGATCTTCGGCAAGCTCGCGCATGCGTTTGGCAACCGCGCGCAGATTTCCTCCTTTCATGGCAAATGCATTGGCCTGCTCTTTCTTGGCAAGGATTTCCTTCGACAAGAGCGCGTTCTTGCGGTTCTCGCGTTCCATGCGCGCTGTTATCTGATCCCGAACATCGGTGTAGTTTCCGACATATTGCTCGATCTTGCGCGTATACACATCAAGATACAAGACAGCATCAGTAAATGAATTGAGAAATTCGGCATCGTGAGAGATGACAATAACTGTCTTTTTGTATTTCACCAGAAAATCAGTAAGATGCTTGATTCCCGCCTTGTCGAGATTATTTGTCGGCTCATCAAGAAGGAGAATATCCGGTTCCTGAATGAGAGCCGAGGCAAGAAGCAATCGCGCCTGCTGACCGCCCGAGAAAGACCTCATGATTCTGTCATGGACTTTCTCATGACCTTTCAGATTAACAATTTCCAATACGTCATCGATCTTGGGATCAATGTCGTATACTTTCTTATCAAAGCGCTTCTCAAAGAATTCCCGGACTGAAAGATCAAGCTCATCGCGCGGAATCACCTGCCGCGACAATGCGATCGTTGCCCGCTGAGCAAGATGAATCTGTCCGTCCTCGGGCTGATTCTGCCCGGTGATGAGGGAGAAGATGGTACTTTTGCCGGCGCCGTTCTGGCCCATGATCGTGACCTTCATGCCGCGGCGCACCGAAAAATCAACAGTATCGAGGATCGATTTGTTGTGACCGTATTCAAATGAGACTTTTTCAAAGCGTATGACGACTTCCCCGTGAGACATAGGTCTTCATACTACAGCATGTGGGCTTAAATTGAAAGATGCGGTCTCGCAACCAGCACAAAAAGGCCGCTTCATATGTGAAGCGGCCCCGGATAAACCAACAAGCCACATATTAGTAACACAGCCAAGGAAGGACCCATTCACGGCCTAAGAGAACCAAGGACTGGCCATACTCTCTCTGTGAATGCAGAAGATTCAACCTTATTGAAGCATATCTGTTTTATTATGTAAATATCCAGAAACAATACTTACGATAGAATCGCATTCACTTTCTTGATGTCTTCTGCAATCTGATGCAAGAGATCCTCCGGATTGGCGAAATTCTTTATCTCGCGCAAGCGCTTTACAACATCGATTTCTATATCTACCCCTTCCGTATCCGGAACAGTTTCGTCCGTAATGTTGAGCAAATATACTTCAAGGGTATACTCTTTCTCATTGAAAGTCGGCACCGGGCCGTAATGAAGAGCGCCTTTGTATGTTTTATTGCGAACAACTACCCACGAGGCGTAAATGCCCGGGTCCAATGCCAGATCTTCGGGCGCCTCAAGATTGATCGTCGGAAATCCGAGCGTATGCCCGCGACCCTTGCCTTTAATGTGTTGTGCGTGGAATATCATATGATTGTAACCGTGAGATCCTGTACATCGCGTATGTAAGAATAAGTGCGGCGATCCACTGCGACCATGACAATACCGTATGGTAGACTGTCATATCGATAATGATGGCGACGAACGGAAACGCGAGCTCAAGTATGGTTGAAATATGAACAGGCGTCTTTGATAGTCCTTTGTAATAGATAAGAAGCGCGACCATGCCTGTCGAAAGAGCGATCAAGGCAAAGAGGCCGAATTGCGAAGGCGTGGGAGCTCCCAATGAGCTTCCGTATCCGAAAGCGAATATGACGGCAAGAGCAATAATGCTCGTAAATAAAAAGCGGTAAAACGTGCTCACCTTATGAGACACTTTCGAGAGGGTCATCTTCGAAAATGTGGTCGATGTTCCCCATGCGAAAGCCGCTCCGAGCGCGTAGAGCGCGGCGATGATCGTTCCCTCGCCTGTCTCGATATTGACTATGCCATTCTTAAACGTTACGAAGTATGCAGCGACGATGGCAATGACGGCCCAGCGAATATATTTTCGATTGAACTTTTCTTTGAGAAATAGCGAGGCACTCGTAATGGCAAATATGGGCTGAAGCTTCTGGAGAAGAAAGACAACCGAGAAGGAAATAAAATGGACTTTCAACAAAGCTGTCGTAAACCAGAGCGTCCCGAGAAGGCCGCTTAAGATCGCGATCAGAAGCAAAAGCCACATCTGCTTGCGGGGCACTCTTTCGGTGCGCAGGCTTTTCCATATAAACGGTGTGAGAATAATAAGGCCGATCAGATGTTCGAAGAATATGATCGTAATCGGAGGAAGAGTATATAAAAATCGTCGAATCACTCCGTCGAATGCCCACAGCAATGCCGCAATAATAATGAGAAGCGGCCCGTTGGTACTTTTGAATAATTTCATATAGATCAAAGTATACTATTTTCTTTTATGTGTAGATATTGATTTTATATCAAGATATGTTATAATAAGTAGGATAAGATTTTGTTATTTTGTTCATTTAAATCAAAGCACAATGATAATCCAATTTACGCGGTTGATTATTATCAACAAAAAACTGCCTGACAACCTATCTCCAGATGACATTAAAGCCCAAACTGTGGGAAGAGTCGCCCTTTTTTGCGCCAACACCAGACCGGAAATGATACTGACCGGAAAAACTCTTTCCCAAACTGTGGGAGTCGATGTTATCGAATCGGAATATTTTGATGCTATGCACATTACAGGATATTCATACCCCGGATTTGAAATCATCAAGAAAGCCGAAGCGGATACCGCAATAGTAATAGGCAATTCATTTTTCCTTGTTTCCTTTTTAGGATCTCTGGAGAAGATAAAGGGGGTAAATATCGCCAATTCTGTCATTATGAACAAGCAAATCTATAGTTCAACCGTAACACTCATTGACTGGACGGAAGACGTAAAGATAGAGAGGCTGTGATAACTTCCGTATTGATAATCAATGAAGCGTTGGCCTAAAAAAGGTCAGCGCTTTTTATTTTATACACACGTTCTTGATATTGACGAATTCTTTGATGCCGTAAGCCGACAGTTCCCTTCCGTAACCCGATCTCTTCACCCCTCCGAACGGCATACGGATATCGGATTTGACGAATCTGTTGACGAAGACATTCCCTGCTTCGATTTGGGGAATAAGGCGTTTGATTAAATCGCGATCTCTCGTAAAGAATGCCGCTCCCAAGCCATAAGGATTGTCATTGGCGATCATGATCGCTTCCTCGACAGTAGTAAATTCGATTATGGAAAATACGGGTCCGAAGATTTCCTCATCATAAGCGGGCATGCCTTTCATCACACCTCGCACAATAGTCGGCATATAAAAATACCCTTTTCCCTCGGGGCGTACGCCGCCATATGCAATCCTTGCTCCTTTCTGTACCGATTCATCGACTTGGCGCATGACATCGGCAAGACCCTGCTCTGTCGCAAGAGGGCCCACATCGGTTGCAGAGTTCATCGGGTCGCCAACAACAAGAGTACTTAATTTTTCCGCGAGAAGCGCGGTAAATTCTTCGATAACATCAGAATGAATGACGAATCTCTTCGCTGCGATGCAGCTCTGTCCCGTGTTATCCTGGAGTCGTGCATAGAGAGCATTCTCGACTGCTGAGGCAATATCAGCATCCGAAAAAACGATAAAGGGATCAGTGCCGCCAAGTTCGAGGACCGTTTTCTTGATCTCCTCGCCTGCGATCCGAGCGACGTCGCTTCCCGCCTTTTCGCTTCCGGTAAGAGTGACTGCCGCGACGCGCTTGTCCCGGATGACTTTCTCCACGCGCGCGGCCGAAAGGCGAAGATTCTGAAATACACCTTCCGGAAATCCGCAGGCACGGAAAGATTCTTCGATCGCCTGTGCGCATTGCGGAACATTGGACGCATGCTTAAGAAGCGCCACATTGCCTGCCATGATCGCAGGGGCTGCGAAGCGGTACACCTGCCAGTAAGGAAAGTTCCACGGCATAACGGCTAAAACAGGGCCAAGCGGATCAAATCTGACATATCTTTCCTCATCAGCGGTCGGAAGCTCTTCAATCGACAATATTTTCTCAGTATTCTCGGCATAATATTCGCAGACTGACGCGCATTTCTCAACGCTCGGCTTGCCTGAAGAGAACGTCTTGCCCATTTCGATTGTCTGCAATTTCGATAATTCGTCCGAATGCTTGCGCAGGTATTTCGCAAGCGTTGTCATAAGACGCGCGCGTTCCTGATATGTCGTATTCCTCCATAGCTTGAATGCAGAGTCGGCTAAAGATAATTTAGACTCAAGTTCATCATCTCTGATTTCTTCAAATACTTCGAGGACCTCTTCCGTTGCCGGGTTTTTTGTCTGTAGTGCCATAGGCTTATTATAGTGTTTGAATCTCTTTGCGCAATCCCTCTCCCAGAACTTCGACATTATGGGAATAATCAACTGGACAATCGATTATATGAATGCCTTTTGAATTAATCGCCTGCCTCAGAATGGGAGCAAGGTCCTCTGCGTTTTTAATTTTATAGCCCTTCGCTCCGAAGCTTTCCGCAAGTATGACGAAATCAGGATTCGAAAAAGCAAGTCCGAAATCAGGCAGTCCCATATCGCGCTGTTTCCATGAGATCATGCCGTAACCAGAATCGTTGAGAATGAGTATCACAAGATCAAGACCCAGTCTTTGCGCTGTTTCGATCTCGGCGACATTCATCATGAATCCCCCGTCGCCCGCAACCACCAGCACTTTTTTGTCAGGATTCAATAATTTCGTCGCGATGCCCACAGGCAAGCCCGCCCCCATGGTCGCAAGAGCATTGTCGAGAATCACGCTATTTTGTTCAAACGCCCTGTAATCGCGGGCAAACCAAATTTTGTACATGCCGTTATCAAGAGAAAGTATGCCGTCGTGCGGCATGATTTTTCTGACATCAGAGACAAGACGCTCGGGCCGCACAGGAAAAGAGGTATAAGTATCGGAAACGAGAATACTCTTCTCGTATGAGTTGCGAACACTTCTAAAATATGAAAAATCCCATGAAAGGGGCACCGTGATCGACTCTGTTATCTGCCAGAGCGCATTGGAAATATCGCCGACTATCTCATGGGTCGGTATGTATACTTCATCAACGTCAGCTTGGGAGAAATTAACATGGATGATCGTTTGCATATCCCGTGTCAGGATGGCGGGAGGCTTTTCATTGATATCGTGACCAATGACGATGACCGTATCGGCAGATGAAAGAATCTTATGGACATAGTCGCCGCCTGAAAGGGCAGTCGTCCCCATATAAAGCGGCGAAGTTTCATCTTCGACTCCCTTTCCCATCTGGGTCGTTATAAAGGGAATCGATGTTTTCTCAAGAAATAGTCGCAGTTGCTTGCGAACGAGCTTGCGATTAGCTCCCGAGGCAAGAAGGATAACAGGGTGCAGGCTTTTTTCGAGAGCATCAACGACTATTTTGATCGATTTCTCGTCAGGAACAGGACGGCGGATTTTCTCCTGCACGATCGGCTCCCCCTCGGCCGCTTCAGAAGCGATATCTTCCGGCAGCTCGATGTGAACGGCGCCCGGCCGCTCGCTCTCGGCGATCTTGACCGCCTCGCGGACGATGCTTGCCACCCGGTCGGGACTTTTGATTGTCGTCGTATATTTCGTAAGTGGCTCCATCATGCGGACAGTATCGATAATCTGGAAGAGCCCCTGCTTGCTTTTCTTAAGCGGTTTCTGCCCTGTTATGACGAGTATTGGCATGCCGCCCAATTGAGCATATGCGATGCCAGTCATTAAGTTCGTCGCCCCAGGCCCAAGAGTTGAAAGAGCCACGCCGATCTTCCCTGTCAGGCGTCCTACAGCCGCTGCCATAAAGCAGGCTCCCTGCTCATCGCGCGTAATGATCAATCGTATGGATGACTCCCGGATCGCTTCGAGAAACACCAGATTCTCTTCTCCGGGCACCCCGAAAATATACTGAACGCCTTCCTTTTCAAGGCATTTAACAAAGAGTTCTGCTACATTATTTCCTTTGATATCTTTCATAGGATAATTATCGCACACTAAGGAAGAGCCGGCAAAAAGGCATTTCCTTACAAAAGAATAGCATCCGGCCTATGATGCCCTTCCGGCCTTTTTGTCATTATAAATACCCTGCCCAGAGAGGACACTCTTGATGTTCTTGCTCATCATCATTATTCTTCCGAGGATCGCGCCGGTTGCAAACGTAAATGTAAAAGCTGTCAGTACCGGCCCATGCAGCCATAATCCGAAGATCCACCGCCGTGCAATGGAGAATCCTATATAGAGTATAAGAATAATGATGCCGATGCGATCAAGCCGCGCGACAACTTTCGCAGTTTCTTCATGCCACGATATATGAAACATCCGGCCGGCGGCATACCCGACCGCAAGTCCGAAGACGAATCCTCCGATGATTAGAAACGGATTAAAATCATGGGTAACAACGTCGTATAGTATAAATCCGAGAAGCGCTACAAATATGACAATAAACATATTCAGTCGTCGTCGCAGGCTTTTATCTATATGTTTTTTGGCAAACTCATTCCTTCCTTTGAGAATATTTTTGACAATCATACGAATATAATAGCATGATACATTAAAAATTAAGCTTGACGCACCTTTTAAAGACAAGAGGGCGTATACATATACGGTTCGAGATTATTAGTTAATTTTAGAGTAGTTTTAGAATCACATACAAAAAAAATTATGACAAAAAAATCAACACTTATGGCATTAGCGGCGGTTATTTTCACCGCTTCGGTCCTCGGATTCAGCACGACAGCTATCGCGGAAGGAAAAGAATCGTCACCATCATGGAAATCAAGCCAAGGTCATATCAAAAATTACCTCAAACATGCTCCCGGAGTTATGGGAACGGTCACATCAGTCAACGGCGCCATAATCACCATTGCGGGCAAGAATAACACGACATATGCAATCGATACGACAGGCGCGAAGATTTTCAAGAACCGCAATACTGTCATTACGATTGCCGATATAAAAGTCGGTGACATCATTATGGCTCAGGGAACGGTCAATGGAACGAATGTAACGGCAACAACCGTTTTTGACGGTAAGCCGATCATCGGCAAGAGAAATCAGGGCAACTTTCCGGGAGTGATGGGAATCGTCACGGGAATTTCCGGAACAACGATTTCTCTTACGGCCAAAGACAATACTCTCTATAGCATTGAGACGACGTCCGCAACGGTCATTGAAAAAGGCATACCTCCTGTTAAGACACAGTTATCCGAGATAGCGGTCGGTGATACCCTCATGATTCGAGGCGTGGTCAATGGAACACATGTCACCGCAGAGAAAATCTTCGATGGGAAATTTACGAAGAAAACCCGATAACTTACCAGCGATTTCAAAAAAACTCTATCACAAAAAAAACGCTCTCCGGCCACTATGACCGGAGAGCGTTTTTTTGTGATGAGATATTATTGCGTGGTTTTAACCGACTCGATATCCCCTCGAACAGTACCATATTGATTCTGAGCAATGAGACGATAGTAGTATCGCGTATCATTTTGCAGACCGCTAATCGTTGCCTGAACGTTTTTTGTATCAGTCGAGGACTGGATGATCTGCTTGGTCGTACCGCTTCCGATCAGATTGCCAAGCAAAGAATCTTGGCTATATTCGAACCAATAATTCGTATCAGCTCCATTGGCTGTAACGCGGCCGTTGAGACGGGCTGAATCATCACTTACATTGCTTGCCGCTGTCGTTTCTACTGTTGGCGCTGATGCATTTACGGGACCTGCTGTCGTAAAGTTTTCCATAGGACCGTTCACGGTTCCGTATTGATTCTGACCATTGAGGCGGAAGTAATATTTGGTCAACGGTTCAAGTCCTGATACGTCGAAAGAAACGGACGTAATACTTGTTCCGCTGCCGGCTGACTGTAACGATGTGACAAACCCGAAATTATTTTCCTTGCCGTATTCAAACCAATAGGTAGTCGGATTGCCGTTCGGATTAACTTCACCCTTAAGCGTTGCCGTCGTACGGACGACATTTGTCGCATCATTGGTGCGAATAGTCGGCGCCCGTCCAGTGACCGGCGGAGTTGTATTCGTATTGAATGTATACGTGGCGCCATTGACAGTCGCAAAGCTGTTCTTCGCGCTCAATCGGAAATAGTAAAGAGTGTTAGCTTTCAGGCCTGTGATATAGCCTGGGGTTGCCAGAAGAGTAAATCCTGACCCGATTCCCTGGGCGCTCGTCCGCGCGCCGAGAGCTGTTGTCTCTCCGTACTCGAACCAGTATGTCGTTGAAGCACCGTTAGGCCGCACGCTTCCTGTGACGCTTGCTGTCGATGAGGATGTCGTACTTGCCTTCGTTGTTTGTACAAGCGGGGCATCAGGCTTGGTTGTAGCAAGTGGCGCAGGCGTCGTATCTTTAACATCGGTCTTAACATCCCCGGGAACAATTAAAGACGTATCCTCTTTGACGTCTGACATGTCTCTTGATTTTGAGACAAAATATCCGATTCCGATAATAACGATGATAACGAGTATTGCAATAGTTGTGTTTTTATTCATAAAAATGGCTAAACTGATAATGATTGATATATTCGACTTATATCAAGTATAACACTTTAAAATTTTATCAAGGGAGAAGTTATGCACCCTGAAAATCCTGTTTTCATTTTCATATCATTTAAGTCCCATAACGATATCATAAAAATTCTTGATCCTGTCTTTACTGTCTATTTCAATTCCTTCTTTTTTATAGAGTTCTAATCGTTCTTTCCTTCTCTTACGATCAATCCAGATCCGGCCGTCTGCATAGACGATTCTGTGGAATGGGATATTTTTCACTCCGCTTTTCGATGCCTTGTCGAGAATCGACGTGATGCTTTGCGATGCCATGCCGCCTGCGCCTGCCGCGCGCGCAATCCGCCCATAGGTCGTAACTTTGCCTTTAGGGATCGATAATGCGATTTTCACAACACGCTCGCTGAATGTTTTCATATAAAGCTTATTATAACTCTTTACGACAAGAAACGGAGGGGTATAATAAAAATATATCAATAAAAGATATATTTCATATGAAAAAGAAAAGACGACCATCGCAAAAACAAAATACACGACCCGGACTCCAATGGAAAATGACACCGAAGCCCAAAAGCGACAAGGATACAACAAAGAATACTCCCCGCTTAGGCGGCAAAGTGGCGCTCATAACAGGTGGCGACAGCGGGATCGGCCGGGCTATTGCGATCGCCTTTGCCAAGGAGGGGGCATCAATCGCCATTTCATATCTGCGAGAACACGCTGACGCCCGGGAGACGAAACGGCTCGTGGAAGAATACGGGAAAGAGTGTCTCTTGATTCCGGGAGATATCGGCACGAAAGCATTCGCACGGCAGGCAGTCGGCAAAACAATAAAAAAATTCGGCACACTTACTATTCTCGTTAACAATGCTGCCGAACAGCATCCCCAGAAATCAATCCTCGATATCACGGAACGCCAGCTTGAAAAAACATTCCGGACGAATATTTTCGCTATGTTCTTCATGACGCAAGCAGCACTACGCTTTCTTAGAAAAGGGAGCGTCATCATCAACACAGCATCAGTGACAGCCTACAGAGGAAGCGAGGAACTACTGGACTATTCCGCAACCAAGGGAGCGATCGTTTCTTTTACCAGATCTCTTTCAGGGTCGCTTATAAAAAAAGGCATCAGGGTCAATGCTGTCGCCCCGGGTGCCGTCTGGACGCCGCTTATTCCTTCGACATTTCCGCGAAAGAAAGTAATGAATTTCGGCACGGATAATCCGATGATGCGCGCAGGAGAACCTGCGGAGATCGCTCCTGCATATGTGTATCTTGCTTCCGATGATTCGTCGTTTATGACAGGACAGGTACTTCATCCGAACGGCGGAGAAATTATCAATGGATAATTTATTTATCCGCCTTTCTCTTCCAATATTTTTGTCCTTTTAATTTCTCAGGAAGAAGATCTTCCGTGGTGTATTTTTCGTATCCCTTATGGTAGCCGAGGTCTTTCATGAGTTTTGTCGGAGCATTGCGGATGCTCATTGGAATAGGCAGATTACCGTGTTTCTTAGCATCTTCCATGGCGGCAAGATACGCGTAGTATGCTGCTTTGCTTTTCGGAGCTTCCGAAAGATATATCACACCATGCGACAAATTGATCCCTGCTTCGGGATATCCAATCGTCTCAACTGCCCGAAAAACGGCATTGGCAAGCGGCAGCGCATGCGGATCTTCCATGCCGATGTCTTCGGAAGCGAATATCACCATGCGCCGCGCGATGAATTTCGGATCCTCACCGGACTCGATCATACGGGAAAGATAGTAGAGCGCAGCATCAGGCTGGCTAGCCCGCATGCTTTTAATAAATGCAGATATCGTATTGTAGTGCTCGTCCCCTTTCTTGTCGTACCGCAGGTATTTCGATTGCAGGGTCTGCTTGAAATTCAGAAGAGTAAGATCGCCGTAGAGGCGAACGGTATTTTCGATCATGGCGATCATCTGCCGCGCATCGCCGCCTGACATCGACACGAGCCATTCCGACGCCTCATCAGCAATCTGATATCCGGTTCTTCTGATAATCTCGCGCATATTATCTTCGTTTAATTCTTCAAGAACAAAAACACGGCAACGCGATAAGAGCGCGGGAATCACTTCAAACGATGGATTCTCCGTCGTCGCTCCGATAAGGAATAATTTCCCCGATTCAACGGCAGGCAGAAGATAATCCTGCTGAGCCTTGTTGAAGCGGTGTATCTCGTCAAGGAATAATATCTTCGGGCCGAAGAGATCTCCGCTCCCCTCGATGATCTTCCTGATATCATCCTTGCCTGCCGATACCGCCGAAAGCTCGTGGTATTCGGTATTGAGAGCCTTCGCATAAATGCGGGCAAGGGTCGTCTTGCCGACGCCGGGCGGTCCCCAGAGGATGAACGAGAAAAGATGCTTCTCTTCGATCGCTATGCGAAGCGGTCCTTTCTTGGTGTCCTTCTTTTCATTACCTGGACCGACAAGATGTTCTTGCCCGACAAATTCATCCAGATTCTTGGGTCGTATTTGTGATGCCAATGGTTCCATAGTTCCATTATACTCCTCCTGTCAACGAAAAAAGAAAAGCCGTCACGACGGCTTTTCTTGGGATGTATTTTGATTATCTCCGGCAGTGCGCCATCGATCGAGTTTCGAAATACCCATTGTAAAGTAGCGCGCCAGGAATTTCGGAATGAACATGACACGAAGCCTGTCTTTGACCTTTATGATCATCTGATCAAGGGTCAGATCCGGATCGGTAAATGCGCCATTGGCATAGCAATGGCTGCAATACTTCTTAGATTTGGTGCCGTCCTTGTTAGTACCGCCATAGTCAAGATCCTTCCAGAGCGGCATCCCGCAGCTCTGGCAACAATGGGCTTTGAGTGAAAAATCAAACATGAGGATATTATTTCAGATATAAAAAATAAATGCCAGTCTACTCATCTGCCTTGACTCTTTATGGACTCCTTCCATTCTCCCATAAGAAGACTTAGCGAAAATCCGCGTGTTTTTTCGTTGCAGGTTTTCCGGTCGCGGCAACGGCGAAAAAATTCTTAACATAGATCCATCCTGTCTTTATCAGGCCCTCTTCCTTGATTCTCCGGGCCGAGGTATGAACCACTGCTCCCGGCAAGAATTTCACCTTTCCGAATTTATGAAGGCGTCGGGCAATATCGGTATCTTCCCCATAGAATTCGATCGTCGTATCAAAGCCGCCGATCGCGTGCAGTGCTTCCTTTCGTGCCGCAAAGTTTCCTCCGACGACAAGGTAGCCGGTACAAAGGTACGTAAGATAGGAAAAGAAATGCCAATAAATCCACACGCACAGATGTATGACAAGTGGCACATCCTTGTATACATAGATGCCGCTTGCACAGACGATGCGCTCGTCTCGGGCATAGGCAGCGATTATTTTCCGTACCCACTTTTCCGTTATTTCCGTATCGGCGTCAATATAGGCGACAATACCGCCGCGGGCTTCATGGAGGCCCCGCTGCCGAGCTTTCGTCAGACCCTTCTCTCTTTCGCTCACGACCCTGACGCCGGGGAACGACTCGGCGACTGTGCGCGTATTATCAGTGCTTGCATTATCAACGACGATAATCTCGAGAAATTCGCCCCTGCAGGCAACGATACTTGCGAGACATGCGCCTATGTATTTTTCCTCATTATAGGCGCAGACCACGAGGCTGATTGAGAGCGGCGCATTCATATGCATCCATTATATACAAAAAAGCGTCTTTCCGCTTTCTGGGGATAGCTTTCTTCCTTGTTTTTCCTTCTTTGGTATAATTAAAGCATGACAAGAAATGCAATTATCACAATCATACTTGCGGTCATCGTCATAGGAGCGATCCTTATCTGGAGCAACAAGAAAGATGTTGTTGATCTGGAAAAAACAAATGACCAGGGGCAAGTAACAGATATTAACAATAATGTTTCAAATAATAATGGTTCAACGGTCTTAAGCGAGTCAGAGTCGGCAGTCCGAACAAAGGTCATCGAATTCGGGCAGAAACTCAAGAATGTATC
Organism: Patescibacteria group bacterium; assembly: GCA_040384805.1. GTDB lineage: Bacteria > Patescibacteriota > Minisyncoccia > Phycocordibacterales > UBA9973 > UBA8515. The sequence goes on from JAZKIP010000008.1 coordinate 97,877, forward strand.
GATACTCGCCGCTGATTATCAAAATCAGGTGCAAGTACAATACGGGTCGTATGTAAGCCCTTCTCTTATCGCCGATTGGAAGGCGGATTCAAAGCTCGCCTTGGGCAGAAGCACATCGAGCCCATGGCCTGACAGGATCGAGATCACAAAAGTCACCAAGAAAAATGACACGACATATACGGTCGAAGGCAATGTCATTGAAGTAACTATGGACAAACAGGCTACACCGACAGCTATGTATGGCGTCACTCTGACCGTACAGAAGCTCAACGGCGCGTGGTATATAAACGCAGTTACAAAGGGCCCGTATAACCAGTCCGTATCGTCGACAGAGCCGGTGAGCGTCGACGGCGTCTGGGAATGTCTGCCTCATAAGGTTACAACAGGACCTCAGACAATGGAGTGCGCATTCGGCATCAAAGCTGCAACCGGCGATGTCCATTATGCGCTTAATCTTGGATCGTTTGAAGGGTCGTTCAATACGACTCCGACCAACGCCCGAATCCATGTTGAAGGAACTCTTATTCCGCAAAATGCATCCAATGCAAGCATGTGGGAAAAGTATGCCATCAAGGGAATTATCCAAGTTACAAGCATCAAGAGACTGTAACAGTTAATCAAGTCTCTCATAAAAGGCTCCCGTCATTCTGACGGGAGCCTTTTATTATAAGCGAAGAGCATTTTTTATCTGAGCGGATGCGATCGCATCCTGATATTATGCATAATGCGTTGACGCAAGAGAGCGGACAACTCTGTATTTCCTTCTGAAAACAAGTTTCGCGCCTTCGATTAAAAGAACGTTAAGAACAAGCCATCCTGCGACGAACCAGAGCCACACAAGAGGAAGAGGCGAAAGCTCGAATAGGTTTCGAAGAGCCGGAATCGTCATTGTCGCGATCAAGATGATGACTGCAACGACAATGCTCTGATTGAGTTTCTTGTTCGAAAAAACAGGATACGAGAAGAGCGGCTTATGCAGGCTCCGGAATGAGAATGCGATCACAAGGATATAGGATGCAAAGCAGACGAAGAATATCGATCGGGCGAGATTGACATCGACGCCGTACCGTATCAACGCATAGTAGGTGAAAAAGAGTAGAAGGGATGTTGCGACGCCGATCCCGAACGTCAGAACATTCACTTCCTTGGTAAAGATCGACTTGAGGGTATGTTTCTTCGACATTTCATGGTCAAAGTCCTCGTCATACGCGAACGCGAGAGCGGGCAGGCTTCCGGTGAAAAGATTCACCCAGATGATCTGAAGGGCGGTCAGTGGAAGTGCCAAGCCCAGAATCAGGCTTCCCCCGACGACGAAAACTTCATCGAGCGAATTGGACATGAGGTACACGAATGTCTTTCTGATATTGACGAGAATCCGCCGACCTTCCTGGATCGCCATGGCAATAGTCTCGAAATTATCGTCAAGAAGAACCAGATCAGCTACACTCTTGGCCACATCGCTTCCCGATCCGAGCGCGACGCCGATATCCATCGCTTTGAGGGCCGGGGAATCATTGACCCCATCCCCTGTCATCGCCACCACTTCTCCCAACTTTCGGTACAAGAGGCCGATACGGAGCTTGTCCTCCGGAGTCACGCGGACATAGATCTTCTTGTGAGGAATAATTTCGAGGAGCGCCTCGTCGGACAGAGACTGGATCTCGGATCCGGTTATAACCTCTTTCTCGGATATATTCCAGCCGATCTCCTCTGCAACGGAAAGAGCGGTTCCTTTGAGATCTCCGGTGATCATGACGATCTTGGTGCCGAGAGATTCGATTTTCCTGATCGCTTCAGGTACTGTCTTGCGTACCGGATCATGGAAAGCAAGCACTCCGACAAATGATATATGGTGCACATCGGAAACTGAGGAGATTTTCGATGATGATTTCATGGTGCCGAGCGCGATCAAGCGCTTGCCCTCTGTGCTTGATCGGGTGATCCACGATTCTATCTCATCATGTTTTTCCTTTCCGATATCCGAAAGCGCAAGTAAAATATCGGGCGCTCCCATGATAGTAAATCCCTTGTCAGTGCGCGAGGCGGAAAATTTATGAGTGGAATTGAACGGGATGACGATCGACGATGAATCTTTCCGTCCCAGGATCGAGATATCGATGCCGTTATCGCGGGCGGCCCGAACGATATTGACCTCGAATGGTTTGCCCTTGAAGGTCCATCCTTTTACTTCCTCGTCGGGATTTTCAATAAGCACATCGACGTTTGAAAGGGCTAATTGCAAGAGGTCGCGATCTCCTCGGCCGTATTCCTTCGCTCCCGTGTCGCCCTTCTCAAGCTCCTCAGCTGTATAGACTCCGACGAGGCGCATGTCGGCTTCGGTCAATGTTCCCGTCTTGTCGGTCATGATAAGACTTGTTGATCCCAAAGTCTCAGCAGCAATGAGTGTCCGAGTAACGCCTTTTTTCCGCGCAATACGTTCGGCTCCGATCGAGAGAATGACAGTCAATGCGATCGGAAGCGACTCGGGCACGGCGCCGACAGATACAGCAACGGCAAGAACAAGCATATCGAATAATGGCTCTCCGCGCGAAATACCAAGTATGAAAACCCCGATAACGATGACGATGACTACCGCGAAAATGATCCATGCAAGCCTGCCGAGACCTTTTTGGATCGGCGTTTGAGCGCGGTCCGTATGTGACACAAGCCCTGCGATCTTTCCTATTTCGGTATTATCGGCAGTTGAAACAACGACAGCGGTCGCAAAGCCGTCAACGACAAGAGTTCCCGCATGAACCATATTGGTGCGTTCGGCAACGTTCGAAGACGGGGGCAGAATATCGAGCGTTTTCTCTATCGCGCGCGATTCGCCCGTCAGAATGGCCTCGTTGAAGCGGGCATTATTAAGATGAATGAGTCGGGCATCAGCGGGAATGCGATTGCCGTAGGAAAGCTTTATGATGTCTCCGGGGAAAAGCATTTCCGAATCAACTTCCTCTTCAAGACCTCCGCGGATGACCCGAGACCGGTCTTTGATAAAGCTGCTTAATTTCTCAAGAGTGTTCTCGGCATGATATTCCCGATAGAATCCAAGTCCGACATTGACGAGCACCGCGAGGCTTATCACCCCTACCTCCACCCATTCGCCAAGGAGTCCGGTGATGACCGCTGCGCCTATGAGTATGAAGATAAGAGGACTTGTAAGCTGCTTAAGAAAAATGACCAAAGCGCTTTTCTTTTCATATCTTTTAAATGCGTTCTTCCCGTACAAGGCAAGACGTTCTTCGATTTCGCCTTCCTGCAAGCCATCAGGACTTGTCTTAAGCGCCGTAAAGATATCAGCAATATCGACAGACCATGGCTGCCGCAATAAATTATTATGTTCCATGTCCTAACAATACCTTAAAAAGGGATGAAGGGAAAGTTATGCATCGAAAACATCGGTTTTCATTCTTTTCTTGACATGAGGAATGCGCGGAATGATGATCGCTGCCAATCCTGCGAAGCAAGCGACAATATAAAAACCGTATCCGATCGCCATGCCGATGGCGCCTCCGAACCAGATGCTCGCGGCAGTCGTCAGATTCTTGACGTTTGCCCCTTCTTTGAGGATAAGGCCTGCTCCCAGGAATCCGATACCCGAGACGATCTGAGCTGCGATGCGCGATCTTGAGGCAGGGTCAACCATGCCGGAGAGAAATGTAAAAAGCATTGCTCCGCCGATGACGAAGATGTGCGTGCTGATGCCCGCGTCCTTTCCCCGGCTTTCACGCTCGGCTCCGATAAGATACCCAAGTAGCGTCGCAAGCGCCATCTTGATGATGAACTCAACTTCTATGTTTGTAAAAAGCATTTCCATAAGGATTATATGAGAATCTTAATAGGGATAAACAAGGGCAAGGGAGGCGCGCGATCGCGGACCAAGAACTCCGTCGGAACTTAAGCCGGATGCCTTTTGGTATTCGATGAGAGCATTTGTGGTAAAGCCTCCGAACACGCCGTCCACTCCATCTTGCGCAAGTGCCCGTGCAAGCGGACCCTTGTTAGCTTTGATAAGCGCCTCTTGGAGCCATCGTACATCATCGCCACGGCTTCCGGAGCGCAATGTTCGAAGAGATGAGACGGATGCTGCTGTCGGTGTTTGTTCGGAAAGAATGCGGGCAACCACAACCGGCACGGCTGTCACCCCGTTTGCCGGACCTGCCATAAAGACACTTCGATAGAGAGTGACATTCGTTCGGGCCAATTCTTCGGCATTGCCGGAGACCTGATTGATGATCTTCGTAAAGGCATCGACTTTTTCCTTTATGGAAAATTCAAGCGTCAGTCGAGGAAAAGGATTGGTCGTATTATTTCCTTCCTGATCGCCATATCGTCCCTGATAGATACCGAAATGAAGATGTGTCGGACCGCCTGCGGCATTGCCTGTATTGCCGACATAGCCGATAAGATCTCCCGGTTCGAGCACCTGTCCTTCTTTCAGATTCTCCGCGAATTTGTCCAAGTGAGCGAAATAAAATCTCTCTCCTCCGGGATTGGCCGTAAAGACATAATTGCCGCCGTTTCCTCCGCTTGAAATAGTCGTGACGATCGCTTTCGTCGGGGACACAACCAATGATCCCTTGGGAGCCATAATATCGATCCCCTCGTGAGTACGTCCGTCGGAGCGTGCATCTCCCCATGTATCTTCAAGATTCGAAAGTGCCACTCCGAAAAGGATCGGGATCTTCAGATTAACGACAGTGCTTTCGCTTTGGAGAGCATTGATCTGGCTATAGACAGGATTGCTTGATTGATACCGCGTGCTTTCTCTTTCTTGATAGCGCGTATTATAGGTGCGCCACGAATCTCCGCGAGCGGCATGCGCCACAGAGGCGAATGAAGCAGATCCAATAATAATAGAGAAGACAAAAAAGATAGAAACTGACTTTCTGAAAAATGTGATTTTATTCATACTAACAGTATACCTTTTCTTAAAAAAGGATGGAATGGGCAAAGAAGAATGCTACTTCAGATACGCGCTTTTGACATAAGGAGCGAGTTCAGCGCGCGATATCGGAAAATCAACCGCGCCAAGTGCTCCCGGACCGATGGCGTATTTGCTGAAATAAATTGTCAGACTTTCACCGTCGAGAGACCAGTTATCAAGGAGATCAAGAGTGATCGCATTAACATCTTCGGGAAATACCGGTTGCTCTTCCATTCCCTCGGGCCGCCATGCCAAGAGTTTCCCTTTGACGAATGATACGAATGAACTCTCTTTTCCGTCTATGAGAATATCTGTGAGAGAAATAATTTTTCCGCTTTTACGAGAAGATGTGAATACCTTATAAATACTATTGCCGTTCGCTCCGCCCGTATAGGCATATTCGTCGATGACAAGCGACTCCGTTGTCGTGCTTTCTCTATAGGTGGCATTCATATCGATCGTATAGTGCGAAGGAGGGCTGTCGGGGCCAAATTGCTCTCTCATAAGAGGAACATCTTCATTTGCCGTATCGGCGAATTCTGAAATGGTATCTGTGATATATTTCCGGGCCGTATCTGCAAGCGCTCCTGTGCCCGTGACAACAGGGTAGCTTCCTGAATAGTTCTTTTCCTTGATTTCCTTCACCTCTATAGATATAGGAACAGACTGGTCGCCCGTTTCAACGGGGGTCATCTTTTCCTGCCGATTCTTATATGCGAAAACAATTGATGCAACAATTATTATTATTCCTACGAGTAAGATGATCTTTTTCATATATTTATTTTAGCATATAAAGATCTTATTATCATTAAAATTGACTTTTACGGTAAAAAGTGATTTGATTGAGAAAACAAAACTTTATACGATGGGAAAAATACCTGTTACAGTAGTCGCATTTGGTCAAAGATATTTTTTTGAATCATTGGGTATGGATTTTGAGATAGAAATTACAAAACTTCCTGATGACGCTGAAGGCAAAGCCCAAGCGAAGTATGTCGGCCTTCACAACAAGGAAGGCAACCATTGTCATTACGCTTTATCTCTTATGCCAGCAATCCAACAGATGGTCGATCGACAAGACACGATTGATCTGGAAACGGAATGTTTGCCGAGATTATGGCAGTATGCACTATGAAATGAATTAATTATGCGAAAGCCCCGAAAAATTCGGGGCTTTCTTATTTTAAAGCTTTAAATTTATATTTCAACCTATTTGGTGAACATAATAGAGCCTGAATCCATTGGAAGAAGGAGGACTAAATTGCCGGAAGCATCCACCATATAATGGTTCGCCTGAGCAATTTCGCCTGTGAATACCGATTCCTGTGAGCCCTCGCAGAACATCTTCGTAGATCCGATATTCTCGAACTTTATAACTCCGTCGGTTCCAATCGCATATGATGCGAAGAAGCTATTACAATCCGTCTTTCCTGTCGCCTTGCCGTCCGCACCGAGCGTGAGCGTAAATGCGCCTGCTTTTTTGGGAGTAATGACCGTATCATTGTTCATGACTGTCTTCTGCCATATCCAAGTTTTCCCCTGAATTGCCGAAGCGCTTGCTACTGGCGCGCTTCCTGCTGGAAGCTTACCTTGGACAACGGCTGCACTTGTACAATCCGGAGTTGCTTTGAAGACAGCATTGCTTTCGTATATAACTGTATTGATATCCGTGAAGCGCGTTCCTGTCGCATCAAGATCGCCGTATCCGCGGATAAAGCCTTCGCCTGTTTTCTTAAATATGACTTGCATCACAGAGTCCATCCCTTCTGACTGGAATGAATAATCTCCGAGAAGTATGCCATTGCTATATGTACCCGTGTATGTTCCGCTTGAACTGTCCTTTTCGAAGTTCTTGAAGCGAAGCGTACCTTTGAATGACTGCCCTTCCTGAGAAAGAATGTTGAGCGTATAGACGTCTTTCGCGAGAGTAGCTACGTAGCATCCTTGGATTGAATCTTCCTGTGTCACAATCGGCTCGTTTGAGGGAACATCCTTTGTCTTGTAATGAATAACTGCACCTATGATTATTATAATGATTACTGCAATGATTATTTTTGAACTGTTTGTCATACGTACATTATATCACAGCGGCAACATGATGGGCGTAATATGCTCTATTACCCTTCATCTTCATCAAACCTCTCATGATTAATTCTTGAAGCCTCCAATTCCCTTACATCGCCTGCAACTTCTTCCCATTTGCTATCCATTGGAACAAAGAGCTTTTTCAGAAGTTCTCTGTTGGAAATATTTACGTAGTATTTGGGTTCGAAAGATTGTTTCTCGCTATTGCTTTCTATTTTCTGTATATCTTCGCCCCATGCGTTCCCTTCAATAAGAACTTTAACACGATGGAGGATAGCGGAAGATGACAAAGAAAGAGAACCGAATGAGGAATTATACCCCTCTATCAGTGAGCTTAATTTTGCGTATTTAACTGTTTGCCCGTTTATATCCTCTTCCACTGACGTTTCCATGTCTTTAAGAGAAGAAAGAAACTCATTGAATTTTTCTTCATACGGGTACCGTTCGAATCCGTCCGTAGATGCAGGGTCCGGCTTTATAATTCTTTCCCAATTTTCTTTGTACATTTTTAAATTATATCATATCTAAGTTCTTCACAACCCTTTCCAGCAAATATGGAAATTCCTTTGCGTTGAAATGCTTTTCGATATCAATTGTCTGCATTTCCACGCCTAATCCACGGGCAACTTTATCCACATCTTCAAGCGGAACATGAGGATCATTCGCGGAAGCAAGAATTTCGAAACGCGGGCAATGTTTCTTTATAGTATCCCAATCAAAATCATCGCTGAAGAAAAAGGATTCTTCCAAGACTTTCCACCCAAGATCGTGAAGAAAAGGAGCACAGAGATATACCCGTTTGGCATGATGTCCTCGTTCAAGCATCCGCAATATCAATACAGCTCCAAGGCTATGCCCGATCAATATTGTATCGGGCCCTGTTTTGAAAGACGATACATCTGCAAGCCATGTATTTAAGTCAGGATAATCAGGATTGGACAACTGGGGAACGGTCGTTTCGACTCCCCTTTTCTCAAGTTCTGCCGCAAGCCATGGGAACCAATTTTCTTGGGGATTCCCTTCTGTACCATGGAAAATATATGCATTCATAATTAATTACGATACGCGCTTGCGGAACAAATATCCCGATACAGGAATGGCGATGATGATAATGACTATGCACCATACGGCCGCGATCCATGCATGATCGCCTACGGGCGTACCTACCATATAACCGCGCATCGCTTCGATCACATGAGTTACCGGCTGATTTTCAGCGAAGATCCGGAGACCTTTCGGCATGCCGTCGGTCGGAACGAATGCGCTTGAGGCGAACGTAAGCGGAAAAACGAACATAAAGCCCATCCACTGGACCGCTTCGACGGATTTGGCAATGAGGCCGAGAATTGCCGAGAGCCATGAGAATGCAAGGGTAAAAAGGAGAAGCATCCCGAGAGCCATAAGCCATTCGGTGAATGTGGCCGTCGGTCGGAAACCGACAAGGAGACCGACCAAGATCATGACGACCGAGGAAATAGTATTGCGCGCAAGATCCGCAACCACGTGACCGACCAGAACGGTCGAGCTTGCCATAGGCAACGACTTGAAACGGTCGATGATTCCCCGCTTAAGATCCGCCGCTACGTTGATCGAGGTTGTTGTCGCGCCGAACGCCGCCATCTGAATGAGGATTCCAGCAACGAGGAAATTAACATACGTCGTTCCTTCGGTATGAATAGCCCCGCCGAATACATATCGGAAAAGAAGCAGGAACATAATAGGCTGAAGAGCAAGCGACATCAACTGGTCGAGATTCTTGAAGATATGCGTGAGACTCCGCTTGATAAGAACGATACAATCGCTCACTACCCAATACAGCGACGAATGTTTTTTTGAAGAAGAATTATTCATTGTTTTTTATGTTAGTGCCTGTGTCAGTTTCATGACCGGTGAGATTGAGAAATACATCGTCAAGAGTCGGCTTATGGAGAGACATGCTTTCGATATCGATCCCCGCCGCTTCCATCGCATTGAGAATCTGCGTGACTTCTTTCACTCCTTTTTCGATCGGCACGATGATACTCTGATCAGCCGCGCGTACAGTCACAGACTTGCCGGCAAAGAGACGCTCGGCAGCCGGAAGATCGCTCTCTTGTGAGAGTATCAATTCAAGGCGATTCTTGCCGACCTTATTTTTCAGTTCATCGGCTGTTCCCTCGGCGATCACTTTTCCGTGATCGATGACAGCAATACGGTCTGCAAGCTTATCCGCTTCTTCGAGGTATTGGGTTGTCAGAAGAATCGTCGCTCCCTCTTTTTTAAGATCCTCTATGATCTCCCACATTGACATGCGGCTTCGCGGATCAAGCCCTGTCGTCGGCTCATCAAGAAATATGATCGGAGGAGTCGCCACGAGGCTCGCTGCAAGATCAAGCCGCCTGCGCATTCCTCCGGAATATGTCTTCGCCGCGCGGCCGGAAGCCTCGACGAGATCAAAACGCACCAGGAGTTCCTTTGCTCTTTCTTTGCTTTCCGCTTTGCTTAAATGATACAGGCGGCCCATCATTTCCAGATTCTCGCGGCCGGTAAGATATTCGTCGATCGCTGCGTATTGGCCGGTGAGTCCGATGATCGTGCGCACATCGTCCGCTTCTTTGACCACATCGAAGCCGTTGACTCGCACATCGCCACTATCGGGCTTCAAGAGAGTGCTTAATATCTTAACTGTCGTTGTTTTCCCTGCGCCATTGGGACCGAGTAGCGCAAGCATCGTGCCACGCTTGATGGAAAGATTGATGCCTTCGAGAACTTTTACATCCTTGAAGGATTTCGTCAGATTAGTAATACTGATAGCGATATCGTCATTCATATGGAATCATTGTACCTCATAAAGTGTCATATGTTAAAAGAAGAAATACTAACATATCCACAAAGCATTCGTCTTACGCATATCAATTATAAGGAATTGCATCTTGCTCAAGAATCGCGCCGTAATTTAAAAGATCCTCCTTGATTTATTTCAAGGAGGATCTCAAATGATTTACGCTTCAACCAACGTTGTAACAGGTTTTCCATTGATGGCCAGAGGAACTGATGCAGAATCATACCATTGATAGGAGGTAATCCATTCATATCTGCTTGAGGAAGAATGGAGCTCCTGAGCCTTTTTCTTGAGATCGGCAAAATAATGGATCAGCATATTGTCCCAGGAAAGGGGAACCGACTGTATCAAATTTTCTACCCTCGTTTCCAAATGATAGACGATACCTTCATGACCTTCATGGTTTCCTTCTTCAATACGATGGAGCGGGTAACAGATCGTTCTGATCATGCCGAAGGCAGGAAGATAGTCCACCTGTGTATTATCTGGAAGTTTTTCCGGGCAAGAAAGGAGTAAGAAGACCACCACCTCGTTTCGACGAGGGCGATAATCAATAAGCATAACCGCAGGCCGTTTCCCCTCCTTGCCTTTAGGCAGATGGGCAAACGTGACTGTTATCCCGAGATAATGATTGTAGGAAAGTGTGCCAGTCTTGATGTCGGTTATCCCCTTTTCTTTGAGATACTCTTCAAAAAGAACGTAGGGCAGATCGTATAAGGTTTTTTGCATAACAAAATGTTTTAGTTCATATAAACAGTACTACACTTAAGAGTCCGTGTCAAAAAGGGATTTTGAAGCTCCGAGGAGTTTCTTTGGAAAAAGAAATCCGTGGAACTATGTTCCACGGATGTGAGAGAAACGAGACCAAAGATCATTGCCACACGACTTCCCGGATACCGCATATGGCCCAGGAATTGGCAGGTTTGTCCAGAGAGATGATAACTTTGCCTGCGCCTGACATAAGAACAGGGAGATGGATCATGCCGGCTTTTTCATCGAGAAACATCCCAGATGAATTGTGAACATTACCCCAAAAGCGGACACAGGGCACATAACCCAAAGAATGGCGGGATCCTGAACATAAGGTGACAGTCTGCAAATCAGGATGCACGCCTGTCTCTTTATAGAAAACTGCTTCGTAGAGAAGGCGCTCACAGAGCGTCATCCCTGTTAGTCGGGCCGAATCTACCGATGCCGCCGGCCATCCCATGTACTCTGGATCGGGACTGTCGAGCACCCATAGTGCATACGGACGCGGGATAGCACGGATATCGTACACGACGGTATCCAAGTCGCCATCAATGACATTTTTAACTTGAAAGATATCACTCAAGGCTCGCGTCGCTTTCTTAAGCGTCAATCCCTTGCCGACGATCAGCAGCCTCCAATTTCCGGAAGGACGGGCAGGAATAACAACGCTACTGAAATCCTCTGTCAAGGAAAAGCAGTAAGAGTAAAACTTTTCCCACGATGTCCGAGAGTAAGATTGACCCCCCTCCCCCTTTAATGCAAAACTCCATTCCCCTAAAGCTGATAACGGAATGGTGTCTCCGGGAGCCGGCATACAGAGAGCCCAGATGCCAAGGCTTAAAAGCATATTCATAATTCATCCTCCTTTTGTTTTATATGAAAAGAAAATAATATCTATCCATAGATTAGATTATATCTATGCTTTGTCAAGTTTCGTGCAAAAAAAAGATCAGAGGATTACTTCGCGCGATACCAGTCCGCCACGATAACTTCGATGGAAGGATCTCCAGTATTCACAAGTTCCTTGAATCGATTCATATCGGCCAATCCATCCTGCTGTCGGAAGTGGTATGGATAGACAATTTTGGGCTTGAACTCAAGAACGGCATCGGCAGCTTCGTCGACGCTCATGGTATAGGGAAGATTCATCGGGACAAATGCGATATCGATATTTTTCAATGCGCGCATTTCGGACGTTCCGGCAGTGTCTCCTGCTATATAAACCCGGAAGTTGTCTTTTTCTATGATATAGCCGTTGCCGCGGCCGGGAGTGTGATAGTTTGCATTCTCCGCTTCGGGAAGATTGTACATAGGGACTGCGGTAATCGTAAATCCCTGTTCTTGCATAGTCTCTCCGTTTTTCATAACTCTTGTACGAGACACAAGTTCCTGGGGCAACTGGTCTATAACCCCTTGCGGAGCGATAATGACGGCATCGCCCGCCAAACCCTCAAGCGTCGATGCGGAAAAATGATCCTGATGAATGTCAGTGACAAAAACAACATTTGCGGTTGGTTTCCCTGCAAAAAGAGAAGAAACGCCGACCGGGTCCATATAGATAGTTTTATCTCCCCAGACAAGAATGCCGCTCGCGTGTTCGACAGGAATAACTTCAACAGGATTATCCGTTATGTGTGTCTTTGTATCCATAGAATTATTACGGTCGAAAATAATAAATCCAGCTACTGCTAACATGAGGATTAAAACAATAATTGTTGGTGTTTTCATCCTTTTATTGTAACTCTCACGTGCAATTTTTGGCAAGAGTACAAGCGAACATCCTCAGTTCGGAAAATTTAACTTTCAAGAACTCTCAAGAGTCTTCCGCCGATCTTCTGTGGCGACAGAAGATCGACATGCGTAAACCCGGACAATTCTATTAACTCTCCTTTATAGTCCTGCCGCGCATAATGCGGATTCACCAACTCATCGTCAAGAGAATAGAAACCGATGAATTTCGTTGTCGCAGGATCAGGTTGTACGATCGGTTTCCATTCTCTGTAGCCGAGAAAAACCAATCGAAACCATACATCTATATACCATTGCACGTGATATGGTTTCAGTTTTACTTTTGGTTTTAGGGATGAAAGCGGACTGCCTGCGGTGATCACTTCGCAGACTATATCTGGATAAAGCTTTTTAATTTCGTGAGCTGTTATGCAGGCGACCCGGCCTCCGAAACTGTGGCCGAAGAATGTGACTTTCGTGATCTTTCCTTTCTGTAATAACTTTTCATCCACATATCCGATGACCCCCGCAACGGTCGTATTGAGAGTCAATAGATTCAATCCCTCCGGTACGGCAGTAGCGGCATAGCCATTCCTTCGCAAGAATCTCACAAGCGGATATAAAAACCGCGGATATCCTCCGAGTCCGGCTAAGAGTATTACTTGCTCTTGCACCTCGGTATCAAACGCGCATTCACTTCTTTTTTTTATCAGCCAGCGCTCGAGTTTATAAATTATTTTTCGCATAAAAGGATATGAACTAAATACTCTTTGAAAAGGAAGCGTATATTTTTTACTATTTTATGTAGCATTACAGAATCGCAGCCAATTTATCGAGAGACTGATTCCAGCCCATCTTTGCCATCTCGGCAATTTCCGCAGGATGGCCTTCGTGAAATAATGTGAGCTTGGTCTTTCCTCCCATGTCTTCAAATGTTGCCGTAACCCTCATTTCATCCGGCCACTTGCCCGGCATGCCGACATCATTCGAAGAAATCTTGTTTCCTTCCGGATCGGTAAAGTAATCTGTCGCAACGATCTTCTGCAGAGGAACAATTTCCTTGTATTCTCCTCCGGACCAATTGTCCTGCTCTGGAATCCCTGGACCCATCGTCCCGCGCATGCAATAGAGAAACGTACCGCCGACTTTAAAATCAGTTTTCACTACAGGAGCAGTCCAGTTTTTCGGACCCCACCATTTCATAATTTCTTCAGGCTCTGTCCATGCCTTCCATACTTTCTCAACCGGCGCATCAAAAACTCGCTCTATTGTAATATCCATATGATTAATTTTTTATGTACCTCTCGGGTACTCCCTCAAAATCATGAATGCATTTCCGAGCCCAAGTGATCGTTAATTACTTTATAAAGTAATGTAATTATATCAGATGTCTTCGGAATCCGAATGGCTCAGAAGCGACTCAGATCAAATATCAATTGCTATAGCCCTTATATTATTTTTTGATAATATCATATAAATGTGCTATTTTTTTAAAAATGCTTATTTAGTTTCCTTGGATTCTTATGGAGCTCAGGGAAACTAAATAAGCACACAATGAACACACCCATCACCACTAGTGACCACAAACCCGTTCTGAAAAGAGGTATTCAGATTGCCGCCACTGACGATAATCCTATTGCATGGTGGCACGGCCGCAGAGAAGGATCTCTTTTTGCCAAAGTATTCTTCGCCCAAAGAAGCGACACATCCGAAGGAGGCTGGGAAGCGGTCACAAATCAAAACTATAAGGGAGAAGGGATGATCGTTTTTATTAAACAGAAGCCTGCGTATGGTCAGCAATTGACCATTACCAATGTTTCCAACAAAACTGCTTTCGCCGATGTCTGTTAGTATGTTTTGAAATAATTTCTTCGTCTGCGTTATCCCTAACGCAGACGTTTTTATTATATTCACGAGCGTCTATTCCCGATTATTTCTAAATGCAAGACCTTTTTCCTTCAATGCCTTTTTTAAAATATCCACCGCTTTCGGCCCCATGCCATGGAGCTTGAGAATCTGAGATTCGGTATACTTGGCAAGCTGTTCGAGTTTCGTAATTCGAGCATTGGCAAGCGCTCGCTCCGCAGGTTTTGAAGTCTTAGGGAAAGCGCTTTTCGTCTCAGGCTTTACCAGCTTCCCGTCTTTATACAGCGCCTCATGTTCGAGAGCACAGACCTTATTATACCTGACCCAGCTTCCATTCTTCACTCCCTTCTTAAAATGTCCGACTTGCCAAAGATCTCCCGATTCACGGTTGAATATCCACTTGCCGTCCATAATTCCATTGACGTATTTTCCTTTGGCTTTTACGATCCCTGTCTTGAAAAAATAAGTAAGAATAGCGCCTTTCTGCTCGTATATCTTCTGACCATTTAAATAATGCGTTTTGCCTTGCATAAGATAAGTATATCAAATTCTTTTATCCGAACCGAGGAATCCCCAATAGATTAAAAGCCTCGCAAATGTGCGAAGCTTTTATTATTTTGTTAAGTACTACGTTTCTTTTTCTTCTCTGTGTACAGGTGGTAGCTTGGGTCAAGCCAAGTATTATTGATATAATTTATAGTTGCTTTAAAAGTAAGATCTTTGAATAATTCATTCCAAGCAATGGTAATTTTCATTTGCTTCCTTGAATGACTTTCTCCTGTTTTCTTAACTTCTATGCCATTTATAAATTTACAAATCACTTCCAGCCGACGCGGCTTCTGAGGCATTTCGTTGATATGATCGCATATCTGCATCGCGTTCATATTGCCGAAAAGAGTATGCCAGTGCCTGTGAAGCTTTCCTGTAACATTTGAGATATTGCCTGGGGTTTCCGTTCCGCCGAGTGAGCGAGGCCTCCGGTGATGAGGCTCAGTCAATATCTTTGGCTTCTTTGCCATAGACAACGTTTAAGGTTTAGGTGAGCAAATAGGGTTTACTTGCTTAAAATACTACTCTTCTTGAAGGAAGTGTCAATAAAGGAATATGCCGATAATATCAAATCAAAGACGCCTGAGTCGGGCGTCTTTGATTTGATATGAAGTCTTAAAATGTCGTTATTTCCCCCACGCTGCATTGAAAGCAGCTTTCGCATCCGCATCAGTCACCCCTGGATGATCTTGCTTGTATTTCTCCATCCATACAGCTATATCCACGATGCCCGCTTTAAATGCGGCATCTACTTCCGCCTCAGTCGCATTGGGATTCTTATTTCTGTAATCCTTTTGCCAATCACTTACACGCTCAAGACCCGCACCCCACTCGTTGAACTTATCTTTGAATACGACATATCTGGCAAGTAATGCCACTACAATAAGGATTAATACAACAAGAAGCACTTTGTGTGACGTTTTCATATGTATAGTATACACCTTATGGGCTTATATGCCCGTCCAGAGATCACACTTTTTAACGAGAAAGTGGGAATTCCGAGACAGTTTCATATTCGTATGCAGGCGGGTTCTGATCAGGCAAGGCTTCTTCGAATGTTTTGCGCTTCACGAGGTATGATTTTTCTCCCTGTACTATTTTAAAGCGATACCCCAGTCCTGCGCTATAGCATTGGATATTCAATGTACCCGGCACACTATCTTTATCGGAGTCCGGCAGATCATTGCAGCTGCCATGTGTCGTATCAACCAATTTCCTTTGGACTTCCCCGCCTGGGTATTTCGCTTCAAGGAAAATATTAGTATTGGGGATACCATCGAGGTTCAATGAGTCAGCCTTCTCGTATTTCCATGCAAACACCGGAGGTTCGGCAGTTTCCATATTTCCCTGT
Source organism: Patescibacteria group bacterium (assembly GCA_040384805.1). Lineage (GTDB taxonomy): Bacteria > Patescibacteriota > Minisyncoccia > Phycocordibacterales > UBA9973 > UBA8515. The sequence goes on from JAZKIP010000008.1 coordinate 113,957, forward strand.
AGAGAAGGCTGAACCATCTCCGTATCCCTTGCAGGAGAAAAATAAGTCTTATATGCAAAAATCCCCAATAACACAATGAGTAATAAAGTAAAAACAACGGCTCTGTATACAAAGAATTTTCGTATTGTCATGATTTTTACAGTATAACAAATTATCTATAATAATGATTATGTAAAATAATTTCTCACTAAATAGAGCGGGTTCACCTTTTTCAAATACGCATATATTTTGCCTCTAAAATTCTCATAGACTTCAAGGGCTGTCTTATTTTCTATAACAAGATATTCATTATTGCGGCGCGTAAAATATTTTTGAGGAATATCTTTCGTAAGTTTTCTTGATTTGAAGATAAACTCAATCGCGAATGGCGAGGATGTCGGGATAGGAGCGATCGTCTTATCAACCGCTTCCTCTGCAGCTTTTTCGATCTTTTCATATATAAGATCCGGCGATGGCGTCTCTTTCTGATTTTTTGTTTCGATACAGACCGTTTCGCCTCCATACTGCTTCATTTCCTCAATGGCGAGAGAATCTCCGGTTATCAAAGCGACTGGAACATGCATGCTTCCGGCGACGTATGACCAGAGGCCGGTTTCACCGATTGTTTTGCCGGCAACTCGCATCGTTTTTATGGCGTATCTCATCGTATGAGCATAACGGGCAAAAGTCCCGGCACCTCCATGAAAGCCAAGAAGAAAGATCTTCTCTATTGAGCCCGATCTCAATAAGTCCCCCTCCCCGTCTCTTATGAGCGTCACACCGGAAGGCAGGTCTTTCTCGAAAAAATTCAAATGCACCCAGTGCCAATCAAGCACGACGATTTCTTCGGGGTGGATGCCAGCGTTGAGAGCCCCCGCTATAGCGGCATTAACTTCCCTGACGAGCAATCGACGCTTGGGATAATACGTTGGAAAGCCGGGAACCGTCGACCAAATATGGCTCATAGGAATCCCAGCGATTCCTTCCATATCAACAACTATTAAAAGTCTTTTGTTCATATATATTGATCAGTATATTACTTGTTTGAAATCTTAACTAATGATTAAACACCTCATTGCGCGTTTTGTCGTAGTGGACGGATTCTTGCGATCATACAAACATCAAGGATAATTATTACTTTATGAAAAATTCATCACTTTTTTAACATTCTTTCATGCTGCTGTTGGTACCCTATTTAATGAAGACATGCGCGCATTTTTTATTTATTATTTTTAACGCGCGTCATTCCTCCATATTATCATATGCATAAAAAAGCGGGCCTTACTTTGTTTATTATCTTATCTCTTCTTGTGATGCCATATGGGAGTTCTCTCCACGCAGCCGACGGAAGCGGAACGGGAGCGGTAAGCCCAACTTCAGCCGTTGCCGGATCAACAGGCAATGAATTTCAATTTACCTATACCGCAGCCGAAACTATGAACGGGGGCGGGGTGCGAGTTACCCTTCCCGCGGGATGGAGCGCTCCGCAGACAACGACGGGCGTAGCGGGCAAAGTTACTATAAGTTCAACAGGCATAATCGCGAGGACGGAGAATAATCTCGACTCAGCAACAGGATGGAACACATCCGGGCTTGCCGTTGTTAATCTCTCTTCAGATACGGGTATTAAAAAGGAAGGCACAGCGAGCTTGAAAGCGGCGGTCGGAGTGAGTATCGGCGCAACCAAGCTGTATTACGATTACGGTTCGGCCCAAAACTGGTCCGGCTACACTAAAGTAGGTTTCTGGGTGAGAAGCGATGCGGCCCTTCTTCTTGGCGATGCAACATTCAGCATCTCTTCGGCAACAGGTCTCCCGACAGGAGGCGGTTCGACCGGTACGATTAATCTTACGGCGTTAAGCGGAGGCGCGTGGACATACGTAACCGTCGATATTTCGGGAGTCTCCGGCGCGATCAAGTCAAGCGTCAGGAGCATCGGATTTACTCTTCCGATCGCATCAGTACTTACAAACTTTTATTTCGACAGCATTGTCGTCGGTCCAGGGACCGCGCCAATGCTTTCAGGCCAATCCATTGAAGTCCCTCTTCTTGAGCTTGGAACAAGCGGGACAGTTACAATCAACTACGGATCCGGAGGCGGTACGAGCGGCGTTACAGTTCCTACAGCTGCTGCTGCGGCAACCATTGATTTAGATTCCCGCCTCGACCCTTCAAGCGCGTATGTCAATCTTGCAGTTCAGCCCCAGATTACCATATCGCCGGGAACCGGAACAACGCTTCAATTTACGACCGAACCGACAAGCATAAGCGCAGGCGCGACCATATCGCCGACAGTCGTGACCCTCAAAGACCAGTACGGCAATACTGTCGTTGGAAATAGTACGACGAATGTCGCTATCGGCCTTAACTCCCCTCCGTCCGGCGTCACTCTTTCAGGAACAACGACAAGAACAATGGCCGCAGGAATCGCAACATTTAACGATCTGTCAATCAATCTTCCGGCAAGCAGCATCTCCTTTGTCGCAAGCGCAAGCGGAGCGACGGATGCCACATCTTCAACCCATGCTGTCTTAGGGAGCCTGATCACCGAGTCGGGCGGAGGGACAAGCATAACCGAAGGCGGAGCAACCGATATCATAAGCGTCGTCCTTCCTTCTATACCGACATCGGATGTTACTGTCGACTTTTCTCATGACGGAGATCTTTCCATGTCAGACGAGACACTGACCTTTACCGCTCTTGACTGGAATGTGCCGCAAGACATAGAGATCACCGCGGTCAATGACACTGCCGTCGAAGGAACAGAAACAAGCACGATTACTCATCTTGTCACAAGCGTCGACGGTCGCTATCACGGAGCCTTGGGAGCATCCGTTCTGGTTTCTATAACTGACAATGATGTCTCATCGGGCGGTGGAGGTGGAGGGGGTGGTGGCGGGGGTGGAAGCACGACAAGCGGAGGTGGAGGAAGTACAGGCACGATCCCGACAACAGATATTGATGGAGATGGAATCTCTGAAAGCGCTCAGAATGCGGACGGCAATGCTACGAACGGATACGAGAAATATATGGGAGGCGGAAAGACCACTGCACTCGCAATCATTGACGGCGATGGCGATGGAAGAATGGATTTCTTTATCGACACGAACAACAATGGTATCCCGGAGAAATATTGGGATCCGGACGGCAAGGTTTTGAGTTCCATACAAATGAAAGACATGAATAACGATGGCACGATGGACTGGCTTTACGATGCCAACGGCGACGGTGTTATGGATCACTACTATGACCCTGTACAAAAGAAAATATTCCTCATCTCCGGAGTTCCAGTGACGTCTTCTGTCTCTGTCCTTCCCTCTTCCTGTACCCTATATGGAAATCAAGGGACGAGCGTGAAGAGGAAATCAACGGGTACGCCCGCATGGGGAGTGCAGATGGCAATCAATCAGATGGGCATTCTCCCGGTCCCTCTTGTCATCGACAGCAAGATAGGATCGAAATCAGTAGCGGGTATCCAGATGGCTCAAAAAATGACCGGTATAAAATCAGATGGATTATGGGGCCCTATAACCGAGGGAACATACAAAACTTGGGTCAAGGCAGGTTGTCCGAAGTTACAATAAATAAGAAGAATCCTCAGAGAGAAAATCCCTACGCGCTATGATATAGCGCGTAGGGATTTTTCAAATTGCCTGATATGGGACTAGCTTGCTAGCGCGGCGTATGTCATGGTCATATTCTATATCAGTGAGGTGATGCAAAGGTATTGAAACATTACGCTCTATTGACTTTTGGGTAAAATAATATATAGTTTTATGAACTTTTATGGTATCTGGGAATCAATAAACATTCTTTTAAACCGGCCTATTACCCCAGTCTATAGTCCACAAAACCTACTAAACTTGGAAAAGATTAAAGTAACTACTCCCATCGTTGAGTTGGATGGTGATGAGATGGCACGCATAATGTGGCACCTCATCAAAAACAATCTCATTCTCCCTTTTGTGGATCTCCCCATCGCATATTTTGATTTATCGATCCAAAACCGGGATGAAACCAATGATCAGATTACGACCAAGGCAGCCAACGCAATCGCTTATTACGGCGTGGGCGTTAAATGCGCCACGATCACCCCTGACGAGGCACGCGTAAAAGAATTCAATTTAAAGCAAATGTGGAAGAGCCCCAACGGCACCATCCGTAATATTCTGGATGGCACGGTTTTCAGAGAGCCAATTGTCATCGGCAATGTACCCCGGCTGGTACGAAGCTGGAACACGCCTTTTATCATTGGTCGCCATGCATACGGCGATCAATACAAAGCGGCAGAGCTTGATATAAAAGGCAAAGGTAAGGTCACACTACTGTTTACGCCTGACGAAGGTGATCCGGTACGGCTCGAAGTGCACAATTTCAAAGGCAATGGCGTAGCAATGGCTATGCATAACACCGATGAAAGCATTTACGGCTTCGCCCGGAGCTGTTTCAACATGGCATTAAGCAAAAAAATGCCTCTGTACTTAAGCACCAAAAACACAATTCTCAAAACATACGACGGAAGGTTTAAAAACATCTTCCAGGAAGTGTATGAGAAGGAGTTTGCCGGGAGATTCGGCAAGGCAGGCATATTTTACCGCCACGAACTGATAGACAACATGGTGGCAACTGCCCTGAAAAGCTCGGGGGGCTTCGTGTGGGCCTGCAAAAATTATGACGGCGACGTACAAAGCGATGCCGCCGCTCAGGGTTACGGCAGTTTGGGTTTGATGAAAAGCATCCTGCTTACGCCTGATGGCTCAATCGTTGAGGCAGAGGCCGCGCACGGAACAGTTACGGCTCACTACAGGCGCTGGCAACAAATCCAGAAAAGCAATGGAACGCTTGAAAACGACATCAGTACAAATCCGATTGCATCGATTTTTGCATGGACCGGGGGTCTGAAGCACCGCGCGAAGCTTGATGACAATGATCATCTCGCTGAATTCTGCGAACTGCTGGAATATTCTGTGATCGAGACAGTAGAAGCCGGCAGATTCACCAGAGATATAGCAATGCTTGTTCACGACACTCAAAAACCTGCCAGGGAAACATGGCTCACAACTGAGGAATTCATTAATGCAGTTGCTGAAGCAGTAAAAGCAAAATTACCCGTTGTTGCTTAAATTTTCTTTTTAATTAGTTAGTAAACGCGATATCCCCTTGTAACGAAAGTTATGGGGGATATTTTTTTGCCTCATGCAAGGCATTAATTTTTCATCTGGAACAAAGCTATTTTTATTATTAAAACATAAGCTTAAGCTCGGGTGAACCGAATTCACGAATAAATCCTCTCGCGCGGAGGCAACCTAGCATGACATGGCTAGATTAGAGGATTATCACCTAGATTCATATCTTTCTTGTAGCGCTCGATCACTTCCGGATGCTTTCCCTCTTTGCACTCCGCCACAAATGCATCCGCGCGCGCGGCGTCAGGGAATGTCATGTATGCCAATGCGGACCCGCACACCGCATCAATATTAAGTCTGCCGCTTACCGGCACGGATGAGGATTCGATCATCTTGGTAATCGTAAATATGCCTTTCATATTATATTTTGCCCATTGATCTGAACTGAGCGCCTCTTTGATGACAACGAATCCTTCTGCGGTTATATGGGCCCGGGTTTGGAATTGATTCATAGCGTCTGCCGATGCTCCGAAATTCACCGCATAGTAGACACCATCATCTGTTTGAAGGCCAAAGGCGCATTCTTCGGTCTGAGGTCCCTTCGTATCAAGATGCGGCAAGCACACATATGTGCCCGAGAGAGTAACACTGTACGGAGTCGGATCAAGCTCTACGGATGCCGTATCGATGCTTGAACGCGCAAGGAGGTATCCCCCTATGCACGCAATAATGATGATAATAAGAGATCCGACGAGATTTTTGTGGTAAGAGGTCATAAGGAGATTATATACTAAATAAATCAATCAAGGATCAGGATAAGTGAATAAATCTCTTAGTAGGCATTTTGCCCTACTTAAAAAACAGGAATCTTATTCCTATACCCGCGATGATTGAGGCGATGTTTACAATGAAAGACAGAGTCAAAGACCTTTTGATTGATATATTTAACAACAGGCAATAAAGAATGGCTTCACATACAACAACGCTCATCTCAACCAAAAGGTATGACGATGACCTTACTTGCAGGAAATAAATCGCCAACGGATGCGTAAAACAATTAACTAGCACAATCGCTAAAATCCACTCTTTTTTCTTCAAAGGTCTTTGTATTGAGAGAATGACGACTAATTCCGTTATAAGAGTAGTCATAAAAGCTATTATTATTCCTGTTTCAATAAACATTATTGGCGTCGCTTTTTTAATAAAACAATCGCGATAATACCAATTAAAGCAAGCAGTGGAAGCATTATATAAACCTGCATAAGTGGATTAGAAGAATTTTTTAATACATCTGCTTTCTTCTCGCCTGTCGGCTCATCAACAATAGTAGAAGAGGTGTCCTGCCGTACCGCTTCACTCATGGGAGTGCTCATAGATTCGCTTTCCTTTACTGCAGGCGAGAAATTATCAGCATACAACCATTGATAATACTCAATCGGCTTATTATTAAAACTGACTGTGTGGCCGCCCGCAAACATATTTATTCTTTCTATTTCCTTCGTATCTCTTTTGAAAATGATTTGTTCTTCATTGACCTGGTTCATATCCGCACTACCCCCGGTATCTTTCAGGACTTTCTTCGCCAATTCGTCGATGTTCGCGAAATCTTCCCGATGTTCATTGATGAAATTGCTGAAAGCGACACGGCAGCCGATTTTCTCAATTACCAAAAGCGGATCAAGATTCGCGGTGACCTTAAAAGTACTCCCGTTTTTAAATTTCCATATGTTATTTATTGCTTGCGGCTTTATTTGATATTGTTGTTCAATCCGGATACGATTATCGCAGGAATTAATAGTCGTTTCCAGTTGTCTTGCCAGAAGCGGATAACGGTAAGTAATTTCCACAAAAGCGGGATTCTCCGCAATCTGTGGATTAATTTCGACTGCCTGATGACTGGTAATCGGGTTGCCGAAATTATATGTAGTCGGAAAGATCGCATCTGCCTGCACTATAAATCTGGTTTCATCATCGTAAGAATATGTAGGGCTGCTTTCGTATTCATTGATCGGCCATAGTAAAAGCTTGATAACATTTCCTTTTTTATCAACGACAGAGTAAGACTCTTCATAAGTGAAGCTATAGGCGACATTATCTGCGGATTCATATCTCTTATAATCCTCAAGTTCAAGATCTTCGTTTCCTGTTATTATCTTCACAAGGAACAAAACTCCTCCCGTATCGTCTTGCTGATAGCATTTCCCTTTTTCCACTATCGCCCATGGCTTACCCAAGTTTTCTCCTGCTTTCGACGAATAGTCAAAAAGCATAAAATATCCAGTTGGAAGGTTTTCCAGATCGGCAACGCTCAGACAATTTATCTTGTCGTTTTTAACCCAAAAAGCGGGATTAGGCCCTCCGTCATTGGCATACGCCATCGGGGTGATTAAAAGGAGAGCGAGAATAAAAATAATAAATTTTTTCATAAGAAGCCGACATAAATAAGGTCAACACTTTAATTTGAAACCTAATTGTTATTTACATAATCTCTTATCTCCTGAGGAACATCAACTCCCCCATCTATAGCTATTTGCAAATAGTCTTTTGCATTGACCCATTGTTCGTCCCCAATGTAAGAGAGACCGAGCCAAAAGGCAAGATATGGCTGCTTGGAAATGTCCGGAATCGATGACAACAGGGAAATCGATTGTGCGTAGTTTTCGTTCAGGTAATATGCAATTGCCAGATTTTGCTTCGTGATGCCGGACGGCTGAGCTTCATGTGCTTTGATTGCATAAGGGAGCGCCTTTGAGACATCCGAATAGTGAGGCCATTCATCGCCAATATCCAAGTAGAAGAGATTAAGGGCATTATTTATCTGAAAATCATTAGGATTTTTCGCGTATGCTTTATTGTATGCAATCAATGCGAGATCCGGTTTACCTTCAAGAAGGGCTATTTCTCCCGATATCAGATGATAATCCAGACTTCCTTCCGAAGCAAGAGGTAAGGCTTCCTTAAAAGCACTAAGAGCAAGATCGTTTTTCCCCTCTGAGGCATATACATAGGCGAGATTTACTGTCGTGGTCATCTTCGTACTATCAGTTACAGCTTCTTGTGACGCTTGCTGCAACTGAGAGATCGCCTGATCAGGATCGCCGCCTTCTTGGTAAGCTTCTTGAGCAGAATTATTCTTATCAACAGCCGGACTATCTACCGCATTTTGTATACGATAAAAAATCAATACTCCCGCTATTATCACGCCGGCTGCAAATTTTAATATCTTCTTGGTCGTCCATGTATCTTTTACCACCGAAGAACCGTCTGCCGGCGAGACGGGTATTGAATTTGCATTCTGAGTATTTGAAAAAGCGACCCCGCAATTTGTACAGAACTTATGAGTCCCCTCTGATTTTTTTCCGCAATTTTTACAAAACATATTGTTTTAATTTTTGACTAATAAGATTATACTCGGTTCGATCAGGAGTTTGAAAAGAGCGATACCTCCTTCCGAGCTTGATTTTCTTGCCATTGATCTTAAGCAGGATGCTATTCTTACCAAGAGAGATATTATTCCTTAGGGTATAAAGGGGTATTTGCGAATAGATACTTCCTTGGTACTTCTGAGATATTAAATTATTATGCGAATCTACCCAAGCCGACCTATATCTTTCCCGCTTCTTGCGATCATTCGACTCTCCAATCGAAGCACCAATTAACGCTCCAAGTATTGAAGCCAGCAAAAATCCAATCACTCCTCCTGTTACATTGCCCCTATAATGAGGCAGTTTAATCAAGTATAACGTGTCTTTATTTATTAAAATATCCACTTTTGGCAATGATGAGAAGGCGAAAAAATTCTTTAAATACCATTCTTTGCTGTAGAGTATATTTTCTATCGGCTTGATTGGGACAATCGAAGGATCGGCATCTGCTTTCCCTCCGCAGTTGTGGCAGAATTTTGTATCTTTATCCAAACTAACCCCGCAGTTGTGACAATACATAAAATTATTTAATTGATAAAAATACGCATGTTATGAAACAATATCAAAAATAAGTTAAATAAACCCTAAACTGCTAGTCGCTTCAAGCCAGAATCCAAGGCTCGTTTCGCTGGTTTCATTCTAGCATAACGGCGCATTTTAAGCCCATTACAATCCTTATAATGACGCGTCCCCTTCAAGTGTTTTAATTCTCCTTAGTAGAAATCATGGTTTATAAACAGGGATCATGATTGCATCTTCCGGAATATGATATTGGCTGCTCATCATATTAATGAATTCTATTTCCCTCTCGACTCTTTCAACTCGATTCCGACGAAGAATATTATCTATGCATGCATAGGGATCATTTTCAAAGTACCGATATTCAATATGCGCTTTAATTTCCAATTCAGCGATAAGATTCATTATATTTTCAGTAATTTTATTGAGACGATCTGATTTACAAAAAGCAATATCTGAAATAACAATATTCTTGCCTCCCAGCAGCCCTTTTTTAAGATCTTCAAAATAGATACTGTCAATAAATTCTCGCGATTTTTTATAACTTGATTTATGATAATCATCGCAAATCACCGAGTTTCTAAACTCTTCATTCGAAGAAATGTAAGTAGATTTTCCAGATCCGGGAAGACCGATTATGATCGTAATTTTCTGCATGATAATGTAACAATCTTTAACTCCGAACTTATTCATTATACAAATTGATCAAAAACTTTCATGTCGTCTCAATGACGATAGATTAAACATCATCGGCGGCACGTATAAAATCCTTGTTATTGTTTAGGATTTCAACTAAAACATCGTTCAGATATATTCAACTCCTTTCATTAGTATGCTCGCTCTTCCATTCGAGCCACGAAATCCCTTAGTTTTAAGATCATCGTGTCCCTTGTATTATTACGATCAAATTTCTTAGATTCGCCAAATCCCGGCTGCTCTTGAAATCCGTATTCCTCAATCGAATCTGTCGGACGTAGTTTCTTGAATCTGTCATTCAAAGAATCAAAAAGGGCCAGCCTTGTCGCTGTATACATATCCGTATGCAATTCTATCATTATTTTTCGTATCTGTTCCTCAGGCATAGAAATTCCAGGGAAATTACTCAGTAATGCCTTTGTTCTCTTTTCCTGCACCGTTCCCGCATTTTCAGGCGTCATCATCTCGCCTTCTGATAGAATCTCGTTAGTAGCCAAGGGCTCTGTTTCAGTGCCTGAAACAGAGAGATTTTCACCATCCTTTACCGTAGATTCCATAGGCTCTTTTTTAATCTCAGGACTATCGTTTTTTAACACAGGGAAGGTTTCGCTTTCCGGAATCTTTTCGACTTGTTTTTCCTTAGAAAGCATGTCAGAAAGTGCAGCATATGTATCCTGTGTGGGCGACACGCCCTCGCCGACAAATGTCCTTGTTAAATAGCCCGTAACGACTCCGTCTGATTTCCTCTCGGTAGAGACAAGCTCAATAGCTCCCGCATTTCCCAAAGTAACATTATATTCCACTCCGTCGAGCATCACCCGTGAACCGTTATTTAAATTGAAACTTTCAATAACAGTGTCATAGCTTTCCTTGTTCTTTTTATCACGCTCTGCCTGTTGCAGGCCACGATACCAGCCCGGAGCAAGCTCAGCATTTTTATACGCACTATCGCCGAAAGCCAGATATGCTTCCGCTTTGTCGGGATTTTCTCTTAAAAACGCATTCCATGCTTCTTTCGTTTTATGCACGCGCGCCGGATAAGCATCCTTATAGTCGGCATTTTCTCCCAAGTAATCCTTGACTCGTTGGTTTATCTCTTTGTCCATTCGGGCGATGTGCGGATCATCTTCGGGATTCTGGAAAATATTTTTACCCTCTGTAATCTCCGTGTCGGATCCAGCAATGCCTACTTCTTTCTTTAAATCTTCGATTATTTTTTCCGCTTCCTCATCAAGGGCTGCTAATTCAGAATCAATGTTGCTTTCCTGTTTAATCTTATCAAATGTTTCCTGATCCAAATTTATGCTATTGTTTGCATTTTCCATCTTAACCACAGTCTCGTTTTTAAATGTCTTGTTTTCAGTATCCGCAAACCGAAAAAAATCCTCAATTGAAATATCCGACTGTTCAAAAGCTTTAAGGGTCGATGATGGTGTCTCGTTAATTTCGAGAGTATTAGCTGTAGTGATTTCTTGAGGATCCATGATTAATTTTTAAGAATAGAATTTCTTATCTGTTGTATCTTTTCTTCTGTAACTTTCTTTTTGAATTGAGAAATAACCTGTTTACGCCTAGAGCGCAGATCGGCAAGCTTCATTTGGGTCGTTTTCTTTATATCTAAAATCCGATTTACCATGTAACTGAATTATACCATAAAATCTTAATTTTTATAGCCTCCTCTAGATTAGGCTTAAGATGAGTATTTCTAATCTACAAGGGCTTGCTCCCCTATTTTTCGAATTATGTATTTCCCAACCGAGTCTTGAGCTACAACATCGGATTTGCGATCATAAAATAAGCGACTAATAATTTTGTAATCGGAAAAATTCATAATTTAATCAAATAATTATCTTCATACAGATCGACGCTTTAAGAAAGCATATTTATTCAGAAAATTAAACATTATAGCAAGAATAAACAGCATCACCGCAAGCGCAATATATGAACTTTCGATTCCAAAGCTGTCCATTGCGATACCGACCGCAAGCGGCCCGACCATCGAACCGATATTGCTGATACTGCGCATCACCCCGTCCACTTGCCCGAAATGCTCGGGGTTCGCATGAACTGTTATGAGCTCATTATTCCCCACCGACAGAAATTCCACTATCAGGCCAACGAGAAATGCGACAACTAATTTCCATATATACCCCCCGAAGAACGGGAGCGAGAAGAGGAGTACGGCAAAGAGCACAAGTCCGTACACGAACGACTTTGTCCCTTTAATGTCGAACCATTTTCCAAGCTGCCATCCGAAGAGAGCAGGCAGTGTCGCAACAACGCCGAAGATGACTACCATGTTCAGGCTTGCGCCTTCTGTATATACCTCAATGGGAAGAAAAAATGCAACGACCGTTGCGGCGCATGAAATAAAGAAATTGAGGACAACGAGACTTTTCAGCGCCCAGCTCCACCCGCTTATCTTGCGGGCAGCCGCGGCGGCGCCTATTTTATTGTTCGTGATCGGACGAATCAATTCCGTCTCTTTTTTCCTGAATTTCCATACGATAAGAAACGCCACGATCGATGTCGGCGTGATCAAAAACAAGAGCGTCGCGATAGAGAAATATTTAATAAGCACAATGCCGATGAGTGCCGCGATTATCCACCAAAAATTAGCAATGGTATCGAAATAACCGAATACGGTGGCAACTTTTTCCGAAGGGGTATGCCGTCTAAAATAGGCTGACCGACCGACCGAATCGAATGCATACGCAATACCGTTGGTAAAGCGCGCGATAATGATGAACATAACCATGCCAGTAAGTCCCGCGAGCAAATAGCTCGCGCCGATGAAAAAGTACATGAACAATCCGATCAGTACCAAGGTTGAGGCACGAACGCGGTCTGCGGCAATGCCGATAAGCGGGAGCGCAAGGATGAGTCCTATGTCATAGGTTGAGCGAAGCAATCCTGCTTCCGCAAACGTACCGCTGAAAGAATAGAGGAAAATAGGGATCAGCGTTTCTGCGAATCCCCATCCGAACCATCGGATCGAAGTTGCAAGCGTAAAAACTTTCACTCCTTTTGGAATACCTTTGTTATTGAATAAATGCGATAAGTTTCTTTTCATATGATTAGTCCATTCTCTGACTCAGCCTTTTTCTAGTCTGTCTTGGCTTGTAAGAAGCGCATCTTGACCACAGTTATTTTGCATCGTATATCATAGCCTCTCCGAGCACAAAGATTCTTAGTTTTTTCATAAAGTTATTTTCTGGCATTATCCGTTCGGTTTTGTATACCTTACCTCTTAAAGCTTTCCTGACGGTTTCCATTCTATCATTTTAGCGTAAGCTTACTGCCCCCCCTGCCCTCGTTTCCGAACTTGCTACAGTGCAGACCACAACGGTATCTGCGGTAAAGCTGCCGTCCGGATTCGGTCCCCCGACAAGCGTTACCCTCTCTCCTATTTTCAAATCAGATGAAGATATAGGACCGGTTAAAGTTTTGATCACCGCTCGATCGGCAAGATTAACAATATGACTCTTGCCGTCATTTCGCTCAATCGTAAATGTGTTACTCCCCACACTTGTGATTTCTCCTGTACCGCCAGTGCCTCCGCAGAGGTCGCCGCTTTGCGGCATTTCACCTTCCCTAGTATTAAAGCTATTAGATCGATCGTAAGGATTCACGGGCTGCCCTTTCGGATAAACAGCATAAAGCGTAGCGAGAGTTGCAGCAACAACTATAATCACTGCAATAAGTATAATTACATACTTCCTTTCACGCACCCATTTTCCGAGGATTACAAACACCCAGAAACCTATCATGACGCCAAGCGCATTCAGTATCACGTCATCGATATCAAATATACCGACATGCAAAACCGTTTGCATTATCTCGATGACAAGACCGGCAGCAACCGCAAGAGCGAGAGATTTTTTCCTTGTCATGTTTCGATAAATAAAAGGAACAAGGAATCCGATCGGTACTAGCAAAGCAATGTTTCCAACGAGATTAATGCCTGCAATAATCCACCCTTTATAGCCAAGAAGATATGGCCCAATAGTCTTAAACGGCACAAAGTTTGCGTGACCTGTGGCTGTTCCTCCGAAATTAAGCATCAGCTGGTCCACCTTAATAAGCGGCATATCCTTAAACACCATTACTTTGATGAGGATCGCGCTATAAGCGATCAGAATAAGCGTTGCGATCAATCGTTTCTGCATAGCTTTTGGAGCTGATTTTTGAGCGCGAATAGCATCAAAAAGAGCGCCTATTACTATTCCGAGCGCAATACCTACTCCGATGTTATCTATTGATACGCCAAGAGCGGTTCCTATGGCTATGCCTAGAGCTATGCCTGATCCTGAGGAATTATCTTTCATATCTATTAAGAAACGTGCTTATCTTTGCTCTTCGTGCTGAAATTTGTCCATGAAGTTGAAATAGTAATGAGCATGAGCATTGCATAAAACCATGTATCCTCATATCCATTTACTGCCCAGATCACAACAAGTGCTATCTCAGCTAAGATTAAAAGTGCAATGCTAATTTTTCTAGTTTTTGATGCCATAAGGGAATTATACTCTACATTATGCAACTCTATAAGAATCTTCTCCTGTTTCGAACATAGTTATTTATTACGCTTTACCGCACGTTTAATAATTTTTTCAAGCTCTTTTGTATCAATATCGGAAAGTGTGTTGATATACAGACACCCTCCCCCTTCTTTATACTTGCCTAATTTTAAAAGGAAATCGTTTTCTCCTTTATTTTCTTTTAATCCGCCGACGGTCATTGTAAAAACTTTTAAGCCATAGAGCGCAATATTTTGCTTGCGTGGAGAAAAACCTATTATCATCCATTCAGCTTCTTTGCCATTTGCATATGCATACTTCTTGCGACCGAAACCGATGATCGATGCGCCCCACATCTCGGGCTTTGCTTTCGTTACTTTCTCCATCATGAGAGCTATGACGGAACAATCTCTACGCTTCTCCGCATCTTTGATTGTGTTCAAAAATTTCTTCACACTTGCTTTATTTACTTTTGTTTTTATTTCGGGCATGGATGATATTTTGCAGACCTGTTAGATGACTTGCCTCCGTTGGATCTTAGCCTTGCCGCGCTCTGTCGATGGCAGCAACATCTATTTTTTTCATTGTCATCATCGCTTTAAAAGCACGTTCTGCTTCTTCGCCGCCAACTGCCATTGCCTCAGTCAATGTACGCGGTGTGATCTGCCATGATACTCCGAAGCGGTCCTTGCACCACCCGCATGCACTCTCCTGACCGCCATTGCCTACAATCGCGTTCCAATAACGATCTGTTTCTTCCTGATCGTCTGTGGCGATCTGAAAGGAAAATGCCTCGCTTTGCTTAAACGTAGGGCCGCCATTAAGACCAATACAAGGAATTCCACAGACGGTGAACTCTACCGTTAGTACATCCCCTTTCTTGCCATCCGGAAAGTCACTCGGCGCATAAAAAACGTTATTTAGCTTGCTGTCCGGAAAAGTAGCAGCATAAAAAGTAGCAGCACTTTCGGCATCTTTATTAAACCAGAGACAAATTGTATTTTTTGGTATCATATTTTTATAATACCATAACACGTTCGATTTATTGTATGTCTATTTTTTTACCAAGGAATTTAGGCTGTACGCCGAAAATAAAATCAAAAAATACTTTGTCTCGGGCGAGAAATTCACGAAGTTTGGTTTTGAATCCTTGTATCGCATCCACATCTTCTGCATTATAACCATATGCTTCAATGCCGTATCTACGGGCGATAAAGACAGCTCGCTCCGTATGAAACTTCTGCGATATGACGACGATACGCTTCTGTCCGAAGACTTCTTTGGCACGAACCACTGAATCAAGCGTCCGGAATCCTGCATAATCGAGATATATATCATCGCTTGGTATTCCACGATCAATAAGTGCATCCTGCATTTCTTCCGGTTCATTATATGAAGCTTTCGCATTGTCACCGCTTACGATGATGTTCTTGATCTGCCCATGTTCGTAAAGAGCAACAGCCGCATCTATACGATTAAAGAAAAAGGCATTCTTGCTCCCATCCGAGAGTTCCGGGCTCGTACCAAGCAAAAGCCCGGTCCCCACTTCCGGCAGTTCTGTCATATCGCCTGTTACATATGACGAGCTTGAACGAGTGATGATAAAGTTTGCTCCAAGTGTCCCTATAATGAAAAGTACTATTATCCCAACGAGGAGTATGGTTGCCTTCTTGCTCAATTTCGTGACGCGCTTCATATGGTGAAAGTATAGCATTCTCTTGTGCAGGTATAGAATCTTAAGTTTTCAATCAATTGAGAGAATCCCTATAAATTCGGTTCTCCTCGGAGTCTGAACTTAGCGAAAGAAAAAATAGAAACCGATGACTATTATTATCTGAATAGAAATCGCAACCAGAAGCCTTTTAAGACCGGTAGTTGAAGAGTGGAGTAAATATAGGATTATTAATGACAAAAAATATACTATCGCTGCCGCCCCTATGATTACCAAAAGATTTGGGCCTTCAGGATCGTTGAAAGAATGGAGCAGTATTCCAGAGAATACAATAGATGTTACGCCCAAGATCAGTAGCGACGTCTTTTTTGAATGTAAGTTCATAGTTTATATTATATCAAACTTAGGAGTCGGCCGTCTCGAGCCAGAATCATGCGTCGATCAAGCCCTGTCTAGTTTCTCTGACTTCCTTTTAATTTATCGAAGTGACGCTTTTCGTGCAGCTTAAAAAACGATAAGAATAAAATAAAGAAGCCAAGCCCATTCATTATTCCGTATGCTATCGGGAATATGACATTTGGCAACGTAATAGCAGTAACGGAAATGAGAGCAAATATATCAGCAACCACGAGTAGCCCCCAATAAATTGCTTGCTCTGTTGCCGGATATCGATACATCTTAGCTATAGTCGGCGCATATGCAATGCAATCCGCAGCCACCGCAAATATCATCGCTATAAGCGGATTGGAACTAATCAGCCAGCCGATTATCGCAACCGCAGCAAGGATAAGCGTAACAATATCAATTTTTCCAAACTTTTTATACCCATAGCCTTTAATACATAGAAAAA
Organism: Patescibacteria group bacterium; assembly: GCA_040384805.1. GTDB lineage: Bacteria > Patescibacteriota > Minisyncoccia > Phycocordibacterales > UBA9973 > UBA8515. The sequence continues at coordinate 130,744 of JAZKIP010000008.1, forward strand.
CTACTGCGAGATTACAGATTGTTGCCCCAATTAAAAGAAAGATAGACCACGAAGCTCCTGCACTAATTTGGGCAATCAGTGTAATTGAAACCGTCACAGCCCAAAGTATCCACGAGATTAGGTTGGGGCGAGTTGAACCTCGAATAATGGAGAACAGGTATGGGACAGTTGCAATAATCTGAACTACTCCTGCGAAAATTCCAAGTATTAGTTGCCATTTCATTTTTAAATTATAACAAAAAAACCGCTTTCGCGGATATTGTTGACGCGTCTTGTGCACAGACGGATTATTCTGCCTTGCGCAAGATCTTTTCTATCGGTCTTCCCTTAGCGAGCTCGTCTATGAGCTTATCGAGATAACGAACCTCCCGCATGATCGGATCTTCGATCTCTTCTAATCGCACTCCGCAGATTGTTCCGGTAATCAAAGACCGCGCGGGATTAATTTTAGGCGCTTTGAGAAAGAAGGTTTCAAAATCTGTTTGCTTCTCTATCTGCGTTTCTAAAGCTTTTGGGGTGTACCCGGTCAGCCAGCGAATTATCTGATCAACTTCCGATTTCGTGCGGCCTTTCCTCTCTGCTTGGAGTTTTAAGTTTCGAACCGATTTAAAAAACCGTTATAAATTCGATGCTCTTCGGACTCCGAACTCTGCTCACGTTTGCTGTTAATTAAGGACTGTCACGGTCTGGTACGAAAGCTTAATAATTATATACTTTTTTCTTAAATTTGTTCTAAAACTAGTTCTAGTCTCAGGCGGCTTCTGCAGACCTTTCTAGTGTATCTTTCACCTTTCCTGCTGTATCACTTAATAGCTGAGCCCTGTCTTTAATCTCTTTAAACATAAGCTCAGCTCTTTGTTGTTGATCACTAGGAGTTTGTTCAATAAAATTACCTTCGAAATACACTTCAAATTCTTTCTTATTGAGATCTACTGCTCCTTTTTCTAAAATAGTCATAAAAGCACTCGAATCTTTGAGAGTTGTTTGGAGCAACTCATCGCTTTTATTCTTAATTAACGAAAGAACCTCCGCAAGTCTTTTTGGATCATCGCTCCATGGGCTCATTTGGTATAAAGTTACAATATTTCTAATGAACATTTCTCGTCGTTTCGGAATGGAAATACTGTCATGGTCATTTTCCCACCGTACGGCATCATGCGGAATAAAGGACTTACCAAAATCAAAGAGTGTGTACTTATCAAAGCCTCTGATGAAATATTTATCTTTATCCTCTTCAAGAACATTTGTGATAACATTCATGTGCTCTCGTTGATTTTTCGGATCCTTCTGGCGCTTTTTCTCATCGAAAACATCATGATCACGGCTCTGAAAAACTTGATCTAAAACAAATTTATCAGCTTCAAACTCTAGCCAGGCATGATCAGGATCCACCCTCTTTTCAAGTGAATCTATCTTTTGATGATGTGAAAAATATTTCCTACTTATCACTTCACCTTTTTCGTCAACTTGATTCTCTACAATAATTTGCGCAGCTGGAATAATTCCACGTACGAGACTTGAGAGCAAAAACTGTCGCTGAGGAAATTCTTTTATCTCAGTAAAAGTTTCTCCTTCTACTCTTTCGAGAAAAGATGTTTTTGTTGGGTTTATATTTTTACCAAATGATTCCATATGTTTCTCACTATTTTTATATCTAGGACTCGAACTGAAAATATCTTGATACTCATAGATATTTCAATTTTAGCATTTTGACCCGTCTAGGTCACTTTTTATGATTTTCAAAATGAGCGTTATGACATATGACGTGTCGTGGTCGCAAGGTACCAAAAACTAGACTGCTGGCAACCTCGGTCTCGGAAATTCTCATACCTTACCCCGTAGGCCTTTTTTAGCTAATTTTATTCTACCATTTTAATGCTCCTCGGATAGGGTTATTTTAGGAATCTTTCAGTAAAAAGATCATATCGAAACTTCTAAAGTTTTGGCCATTTACCCATCCTAACTAAAAGCCATACTGCTCTACAAAATTCAAAATCTTTCTCGAATTCAGATAATTTCGGCAAACCAGCTTGTTGCGAAATCGAATCGAGGAGTGACAGATATTTTTGCTTTTGTTCATTAGTAAATCGATATTTCCCAAAATATTCATATTCTTGAGAACTAGGGAAATAATCTATATGTACTATAGAGCCCACGATATCATAACCAAATGGGCCATAAAAAGAATCTTCGAAATCTATTACTCCAGCAGGATAAGTATTACTTGGATTAAAATCACCATGAGTCAGTACAAACGGAAAAACAGAAAGCCTTCCTTTTATATCAGAAAAGATAGTTCTAATTTTGTCACTATATTGGGGTAATTCATTACAAAGGATATCTAAATGAATACCTGAAGCAAAAGTCCCGAAATCCTTATTTTCTGTTTGGGTATTTAGCTGTGCATTCGCAAACTTTTCGACGACTGACAAGAAAATCGCAAAACTCGCATCAGTTATACTTCCAGACTGAAGCATATCTTCAGCAAAGATTTTTCCAATTTTTTCTTCACCGAGGGAGCTTTCGACGAAATAATGCATTCCATCTAGATCTCCCTCTTCAAGTACTTCTGCTACTGGGAAACCCGATGCTTCCATTTTGCGATGGTTTTCCAAATCTCGTTTAATTTTATCGCCATTCCCCAGCCGAGCTCTATGCCCTGGCCGGTTGAAGGAAAAGAAACTTCCGCGAGGACGAGATCTGAATTCTTGATTTCTTCCTGGGTATTAATATTTTTATCATCTTTATGAGGGAAGAAAAAGGAATGTTCCGCAAAGACAGGGTCATTGAGAGGTTCGTAGAGGTCGGCAGTGAAATCGAAGTTTTGGGAGTGGGAGACGAAGATTTTCATCTCAGACTGTCTGCCAGTCAGGGAATCTCGATCCTTACAGGGTCAGTACACCCTTTCCATTCGCAGAGTCAGGGACTCGGTCACAAGTATTTTTCTGCTGAAAAATCTCGCGACCCCGCCTCCTCCGACAAAAGTCGGAGTCCGGCTTTCGAGTCCCTGACCGGCAGGCGCTTCGTTACACTCAGCTTTCTAGCTGGCCGTCTCGAGCTAGGACCTTTTGGTTCATTACCCTGCAAGGACGGTTTGATACTTTCCATTGTAACATTTCAACGCGTCTCGAGCGGCTTAAGATTTTTCAATAAACCTGCAGAGTTCTTGCCATACACCATCAGCAATCTCAATTTCGCCAGTTTTCTCGGCTTGTTTTGTACGTCGATCCCCTTTTTCACCTGGAAGTACCACTTCCTGTCCTGGAATAGGTTTTGCTGACTTAATGTGATTGACCAGTTCCCGACTTCGTTTCATATACTCTTCTTTTCCTGCTAATAAACCAGGGTCAATTGCTAAAATAAATGTACCTGCTCCATCTGCTTCATGGGCACCTGGTATTCCGGCAAGAGAAAAAGCACTACCCATCAACTGCACAAAGAGAGATAGTCCAAAGCCTTTATGATCAGCAAACGTCTTTATGGCACCGCCTACTGATTCTCCATTTCCGCTTCCCATCACTTCCTCAGCGTTTGTAGTCGGTTCACCATCTGCATCGAGAGCTACACCTTCGGGAAGGGGCTCTCCTGTAAGCATTGCTTGGACAAGCCCAAAGTATGCAATCGCGGCAGTTGCATTGTCGAAGATAACTTCACCACCCTCATACGGAAATGCATACGCGAGCGGATTAGTCCCGAGCTTACGTTCAGCTGAACCAGTTGGTGCTACTGCTGCCCACCCACCATTACCGACACACATAAAACCGATATATCCTGCTTTCGATATACGACGAACAAAGTATCCAATAGACCCAGAAGATGAATAAGTGTGATTGACACATGCTATACCAACTCCGTGCTGTTTGGCTAACTCTATCGCTTTATCTGCTGCTTTAGTAGTTGTCACCATTGAGTGACCACCTGATAGGAGTACCCCGCACTTATTTTCTTTAACAACTTTAAATTCTTCTAGTTTAGTCGCAGGAGGTATTCCACCAGTGGCAATCTTCGCAATGCCTTGATTATTACCACGCATTTCTGCATAAAGAAGAGTGTCTATAATAATTCGAGCATCTTCACCTATATATCCAAGCTTATAAACACCGCTTTCTACTTTTTCTTTTAATTCTAGAATTTTGATTTTCATTATTGCAAATTATAACATACATGAACTTCCTAAAATAATGATTCTCGAGCGCTATTATAAAATAGCCGCAAGTACTTCCCGATTTACTTTAACCCACTCGATCTGATTATGAAATTCAGTTACTTTCAAAGTAGAGAAAGCTCGTTCGTCTTCTGTTTTTGCGTTTATAGAGAGATTCTTGCGCATACTAAGTATGTGCTCTTGCTCTTTGATTAGAGACTCGACGAATTCAGGTCCATTATGAAAGTCATATGCATTGCTCATTAACTTAATCCTACGAATTTGTCTCTCTAAGGGAACATTGTCGCCTAAATTAAGAAATGTCCAAACTGCATACGCAAATTCATCAGAACGCTTACCGGGATGAGCACCATCAAAATCTATAATCCCAACAACTGCGTTGTTCTTAAAAATTAGATTCCACGGGGCAAAGTCATTATGACATACAACTTCATTTTCGCCTGCAAGATTGCTTCCAGCAGTAGAATTGTGAAATTCTCTCAATAGATCGGCTACTTGTGTTAACTGTTCATCTGTCCAGTTATTTTTTTCACGCAGAACTTCTCCTTCGATAAAACTTAGTATCTCGCGGTTTTTATCATCTACACCCAAAAAGCGGGGTGCATAACTAAATCCCTTTTTTTCTAGGTGTTGTAAGAGAGAGTGGATGAAATCTGCATTAATCCCTTGCGGCCTATGTACAGTATTTTCAATTTGCACTATTCCTTCAGTTGATCTGCCTCCCAAAAGAGGAATTTCTGTATTCATGCAATAATGATACCGCAATTAGAAGATAAGAAAAAGTATGCTCTTCGTGCTAGCAGAAGTTGACTACCGCAGGGAATCTCAATCCTTAGAGAATCAGTACACCTTCCGCGTCGGGTTCGCTTCGCTTCACGCGACATACTCAAAAACAATATCTCTTGATCAAAAGAAAAACTAAAACCATGATTATATCAGTTTTCTTAACATATGTGCTCTATATAGATTTAAGAAACATCTCCTAAAGATGTCTCGCTCAAGCGCACTAAAAAGTGACAAAAGTGACATACCCTAATACATCTATTATAAATTGACAACTTAACCATTAATGTTAATATGTGCGACAAGGCTGGTAGTTTGCTAGTCCTTTCTAAATTATTAAATAATCATGACATTTAATTTCACCGAATTTGTCAACTTGCTCAAAGAGTATGTTGGCTATAAAAGCGTATCCACAGATAAAGCTTTTTCAGATGGCATAACCGCCACTGTTGTTTTCCTCAAATCCCTTTTTGAAAAGAATGATTTTAAAGTTTCCATCCTGCAGGGCCCGAACACTAACCCCGTGGTACTGGCTTCTTATCACAAATCTAACAACCTTAAAACGAAGTTGATTTATGGGCATTACGATGTTCAGCCGGCTTTGACAGGAGGCGGGTGGAAAGGAGATCCCTTTGTGCTTCGTGAAGAAGATGGGAGACTGATAGGCCGTGGCGTCATGGATAATAAAGCGCAAAATCTTATCCACATATTCACGGCGCTGAAACTTATCAAAAATGGCACTTTGGGGTGCAATGTAAAGTTCCTGATCGAAGGGAATGAAGAAACCCAGAATCCGGACATGGCTGACCTGGTCCTGAAACATGCCGACGAATTAAAATGTGATGAGATTATCGTTTCTGATGGAGAAATCCTTGGAAGCACTCCTTGCATCGAAGAATCCCTGCGTGGCGGAGGTAACATAACGCTTACCTTCAAAACTGCAAAAAATAACCTTCATTCCGGCGTTTACGGAAGCGGTATCCCGAACTCAGCAAAAGAAATGACCGCCTTTTTGGCAAAAATGCTGTTGCCTCATGGCCGGGTAGCCATACCTGAATTCTATGATTCTGTTGATCCAATCAGCCAGGAAAAGGTTGCCAAGAATAAAGCGATGCTTGAAATTGACAATCCACTGGATGTAACCGGGGCAAAGAAAACAATTGGCATACATGATTTCCATACCATGGTCGGTGTTTGGCCGGCTATGGAAATCAGCGGCCTGCTTTCCGGCTATACAGGCGAGGGTTATAGCAATATAATCCCTGGAGAAACAATGGCAAAGATTAATGTTCGGCTGGTAGCCTCACAAACGAGCCATGCATTTGAAGAGATGTTCAGAAGATATGTGGAAGATAACGTTCCAGACAGTGTTGACTACACTATATCTATGACCAAATTTTCACCGCCGGTTAAAGTCGATGTAACATCGCCGGAAATACAGAGAATAATGTGGCACCAGAAAAGGATTTACGGAAAAAAGCCTATTGTCAAAAATGTTGGCGGCGGAATTCCGATTGTAGCCGATTTCAAAGAAATCCTCGGCGTGGATGCCTTCTTGATCCCACTGGGTTGCAACGACAGCAATATGCATGGGGACGAAGAAAACATGCAGATCGATCTGCTTCAGAAAGGCCTGGAATTGAGCGAACAAATATTGATGAATTAAAAAGGTTAAAAGATTGATTGCAAAAACTGATATGACGAAAGTCCTCTGTCAGTTTTTTATTTTTTACTTTTCTAGGTTTTCGACATATTACTAGCGTATGGACCACCAAGGAATTTCTGCAATTCCAAAAGTTCTATTTGCAAGGCGCCTAAATCAAGATCACGCTCTGCATATGTATAAATTTTCGTCATTGGATCATAATTACGCAGATGCAAAGCATTGGTACCTCCTTTTTCATTTTTATCACCGATAGTGAGATCACTCACAACACGACGGTCAGCATCACTGTTTTTGTGTTTCGGATATTCTTCATTTATCCATTTCACCATTCTTTGGTCGTAATGATCAAGATCATTTCTAAAAGACTTATTTTGAAGCAAGACGAACATTGGTATCTCGATTACATCGGCTAGATCTTTACCTATTTGCATACCAATAGTATCAACAAGATATTGACCTTTCTTGTCTTTAGAAGACCATAGGAGCTTCGACACATTTGCACAGTGGGTTAAAAAAGAGTGTATCGAAGAGAATGTCAGAAGAATATTACCTTCGCCTTTCTTACTAATGTTATCGAACGCAGCAAGCGCAAAGAGAATCTGCATACTGATTTCTCTCTGTGCTTGCATAATAATGTAGTTTTGTAATTCAGTTAATTCTGACACAGTTTTCATATCTGAATTATAGATCTTCTGATTTCTTTTATCAAAAAGTGACATATCCTAAGCCTTACTTGCAGAAGGTTTTTCTCGTCCATCGACAACAATGATCGTTGGATGCTTTTTACCTTCTTTTTCTTCCTCTTCTTCCATTCTAAGAACTTCTTCAAGAACTTTACTCTTCCCTATGACCTGAACCACCACAAAATAACTTGCTTTTGCTTCTTCACTTTCTTCGTAAATTCTAGTTTGCTTCTCGTAACCTTGTCGAACATGACCCGATGTGAGCTTTACTTCGACAATAATTTTTTCCTTATGACCAGTGCTTAGTTTAAAATCAACTGGCCCCTGTCCAGCATTGGATTCTGGAGAAATATCTATATCTGACGATTCGCAATACAGAAGAGCAGTCGCATAGAAAAAGTGTCGTGCATGGCTTTCATTAAGAGGCTCCTTTGAATCATTATAAAGGGAACGCCAGCCACCCTTGGTTTCAATAAATTTCTTGAAGGCATTAATAATTTTTTGTACGATTTCTTCTAGATCTTCTTTTTTCTTAGGCTTTGTAGGGATTGAAAGAGGATTCGCTTTTACCAATTCCTTAGCTTTTTCCGGCCATAGATAGAGACCTGCAGGATCGCTCTCAAAATCATACGCTTCAGGATTGCATGCTTGATATGCAGCAACCACGGTACTGATTCTATCTTTTGTCTCAAGAAGATATCGTCGAATCTCCGATTTCTTCGGTTTCTTCCCGTCCTTCTGGGTAAAACAGGCTGCAAGAATTGAATTAAATTTCTGCCTTAGCTCATCATTAAAAGCAGCAACAACACTGATATCTTCAAAGCTGGTAGCGAGCGGCAAATCCCGAAGAATTCCCTGTGGAAGGAAAATAAGGGGTCCGTCTTTTAAAGGATGTTTCGCAAGGGTGTAATTATGCTCACAGGTCTTCTGTATAAAAATTTCTTTAATTTTAAGTTCTTTTGTCACTCTTTCAGAGTATGTATATATTCTATGTAGCAGTATACGAATGAGCCCATCACTTAAACGGTCAGGTCCGAAATCTTCTTCAAAAAGTCCCATGACCTCAAAGATAGCTGGGTCATTTACACCCATTTTGATAAGTTCTTCAGCGGTTAACATTAAATGTCTAGCCAACTCAGGACCTATGGCTGAACCGTCGTCTCTTTTATTACCGTAACCTATACCAATTCCACGAACTTCACGGAGAATCAATTTTTTATGCGCTGCTTCTCTTGCTTTCTTGTTTTCAGTGCGTAAGAGAGTTATAACACCTGAGAAATAAATCCGTACCTCAGCGAGTGCATCTTTAAATTCAGGTACCTTAGTCTTAGACAGAAGAAGAGAATCGACGAAAAATAAGCTATCAACCCCAATAACAGGGTTGAATGCTCCAGACTTTGCGTACGCAGAATCAGATATTCCAAAATATTCACTTGCCCGTTTAAGCTTCTGATTCATAACTAGTATTTTTTATCAACAGGAGGAGTGGGGTCATTACCGGGAGCAACGGTATCTTTGTCTCTTATTGGTCCACCATTTGGCTTGTGTATAACCACTTCTCCACCACCAGAATTAGCTGATAATTCTTTTGCAATTTTTTCTGCTTCTTTCTGAGTATCAACAAGTACAGAAGCACGATCTGCGCCTTCTTTTAAAACTTTCCATTTATCTGATCCTTTCGGATTTGTTACATGATAATTAGACATATTTCCCTTTTATAGATTAATTAATAAAAAATCTAAATTAATTATAAACTCCCGTTAAAATTTATCTATATCTCCGACCCCTTGCCATATAGCATGATATGTTAGTTAATTTAGATTTCCTTTATCTCCTATTTGCTAACTTAATCATATGGTACGGAAATCAAGAATCGACAAAGGAGGACTTTACTACCGTGTTTATAACAAGGCATGTTGGGACAAAACTTTATTTGAGAATGAAGATGATTTCAGGATAGTAAAAGAAAAATTTTCAGAGGCAAAAAGTGCAACGAAAATGAGAATACTTGCTTATTGCTTTATGCCAGATCACTTCTATCTTATTCTTTATCCCGTTAATGACGGTGATATGAGAAAGTTTATGCAACTTGCTATTGGCGCGCATACGCACTGGTGGCATAGAATGCACAAAACATCTGGATCAGGTCCTATATATAAAGGCAGGTATAAATCTGAGATTATTCCAGAAGACCAGTTGTCTCAACAAATAGAGGAAGTAGAAAGTTGCCCTGTAAGGGACAAGTGCGCAGAGACACCTGTGGAATATAAACACTCAAGTGCATCAGCACGCGTTGAGAAAGATTTTATGCTGCTTACTAAGTAGCCATGAAGAAAATTTTTCATTTGACTGATTATCCATAACGTAGCATAATTAAACATATTCCCCCACTACACTTTCTAATTTTATGATATATTCAGGATAGCCGAACATTTAAATTTTAAAAAAACTGGTTCTCCCGCGTAAAGATTCCTCCTCTATTATAGAGAGGAGGAATATAGACAACGGGGAACAAAACCGATATAGGCTATAGAGAGTCCGTATCATTAACTTACAAACTGGTGCTCAAACTTAAACTTGTGGGAAAATGATAGGCTCATCTCCTTTCAAAATACCCACGAGTTTAGATTCGTGGGTATTTTGTTCGGCAGGCGATATTACTATTAAAAACTGTTTTAAGCGTATGACTACGTTAAAGGTGATGTGGAGGGTAGAGATCAGGAAAGTAAATGAGTTGGTTCCGTGGAGTGAAAATCCGCGGAAGATAACAAAGGAAGCTTTTAATAATTTGAAACGAAAGGTTGAAAGGCATGGTTTCCATAGCGTGATTGTGATCGATGTTGATAACACGATCATCTCTGGAAATCAACGAAAGGATGTACTTATTGAACTCGGAATCGATGAGGTGAACGTATTGGTACCGGACCGTAAGCTGACCGATGAAGAAAAAAGGAAAATCGCATTGGAAAGCAACATTAACGATGGCGAATGGGATTTTGAAAAATTGAAGTCATTTGATTTAGGAACATTGATGGATGTGGGTTTTGATGAAGACAGCCTGTCGAATATGTGGGCGGAAAATTTGGAAGCGGAAGATGATTCCTTTGAAGTCGAGAAAGAGCTTGCCGAGATTACCGAGACAACAACCAAGCTCGGCGACCTCATCATCATGGGCCCTCATCGGTTGATATGCGGGAATACGCTTGATCCGGAAGTCCTTAAAAAGCTTTTCGGTGACGAGAGAGCATCGGTAATATACAGTGATCCTCCGTATAACATCTCGCTTGATTACAACAAAGGCATTGGCGGGAAGCAGCAGTATGGCGGAAACGTAAACGATGATCGATCATATACCGAATACAAGGAATTCTTGCGCCAAAGTATGGCCTGCGCTCTCTCCGTATCACAACCCGATACGCACATGTTCTATTGGTCCGACCAGACATATATAGGGCTGATCCAAGAACTCTATCGCGAACTCGGGATAGAGAACAAGCGGGTATGCTTGTGGATCAAGAACTCGCAGAATCCTGTACCGGGCGTGGCATTCAATAAATGCTACGAACCGTGTACCTATGGACTGCGAGGGCATCCGTATATTGAAAAGAGCATTAACAATCTTAATGAAGTGATGAACAAAGACATCACGACGGGTAATGATTTGATGGAAGAGGCGTTAGATCATTTAGACTTATGGTTTGTTAAACGGCTTTCCGGTAAGGAGTACAGGCATGCGACCAGCAAGCCGCCGCGGCTGCATAACAAAGCGATACGTCGCTGTTCCAAAGTCGGGGATATTATTCTCGATTCCTTCTCTGGATCGGCAAGTACCATGATTGCAGCACACCAATTGAAGCGAAGAGTATTCGCGGTCGAATTAGAACCAGCATTCTGTGATCTAGCTATTAAGAGATACGAAGCTCTGACTGGCGAGAAAGCAGAAATAATCCGATAACGCCTATGAAAAAAGAAAGAATTCATGAAGCTTTAATTGAACAGCTTAGGAAAGTGCCGATTTTGCAAGTTGCATGCGAGAAATTAAATGTTTCCAGAAATACGGTCTATACATGGAGGAAACAAGATAAAGAATTTCGTATTGCGATGGATAAAGCCTTTGCTGAAGGTGATGCGCTTGTTAATGATATGGCTGAAAGTCAGATGATAAGTCTTATGAGAAAAGGAAGCTATCCTGCGAATGCTTTTTGGCTTCGCGCACGACACCCGAAGTTTAAGAAAGACAATTCCGTTCATATAAAAGTTGCGCCAACAAAAAAATATATTCTTCCTATTACCACCACGGAAGCTTTCGACAAAGTCAGGCTCAGTAAGCTGCCGAAACAACTCCGTAAGAAAGTCATAAGAAAGGAAATGAAGCTCAGCGATGCTATGGGTGAGGTTTTCGACAAGATCCATGAAGAAATGGGGATGGAAATGCCGAAGGATCTTAGAAAAATAAGCTTACCCTTAGGTAGCGTTCTCAAAACAATCTTAGAAGAAGATCAGGATCCTCATGAAGACGAGAACGGAATCGAAAGATTTTAAAAAGAAATCTTAAACTCTTCCTTAACGAATTCTAAAGTCTTCTGTTGATCCTGAAGCGATGCCTTCACAAGCTGCGTGGTGAAGAGGCCTGTCTTGGCTTTCCATTTGGCATCCTTCGCATCAACCGCTTCGATCCATTGGATGCTGATGAGGTAATCGCAGTTGTCATTGTCGCTGTTTCGGAAGAGACCAGTCGATTTCAGAGGGAGATCCCGGAGAGATTTCCCGTTGTATCGGAATTCTTCAACCGGGACAGCCTTCCCTGTCACCCTTCCAACGCCGACATACCCGTGATTCTTGAGATATGCCACAACGATATCGTCCTTGTTAAGCGTCCTGATCTGATCGCTCCACTTCTTGTCCTGTCCTGCGGCCAGGAAGCCGTATCTCTTGCAGTCTTCCCAGAGACGGTTAGATGTGCGGTCTTGGCCGACATTGACGTAGTAGATGTCGTTTTTAAAGTCAAAGCCCGGGAGATCGTCGCGATAGAGGCTGTAGTGAGGCCTGAACTTCTTGGCGAAGTGGCCCGAGGATTTGTTGGTCAGAGTCCTGCCGAGTTTCCAGATGAGGGTTTTCTCGATGAGGAAAGCTTCCCTCTCCGTGAGGTCTTTGGCGATAACCCGAATGATGGGCTGAAGTCCGAGTTTCTGGATGGCTTTGATCCGTTGCGACTTCTCCGAATCGCTGTCGTCTTTGAGATGAGCGTTCTTGCGATTGCCCTTCCCTTTGCCGTAGTAGAAATCCTCGAAGTTGCGGGGATCTATATAGACGTAGACGTAATAGTCTTCATTCACGTTCTTCATACATCATCTATGAATTTGAAGAAGGATCTTTCTTTGCGCCGTAATAATGGAAGCACAGGAGTATCACTCCGAGGAAAGCGGCTCCGAATCCGAGATTGATTCCGTTTTGTCGGTCGCTCATAAGGCCGAGGTTGTTCACTCGTCCGCTTCCGATTATCTCCCCCATGAACTCCCGCTGAGGAACGGCAACCGAGGTGTCGAAGAAGAGTAGGAAATAGATACCTGTTGCTAATCCAAACAGAAGAAGAACAATACCTGTTCCCCACAAAAACGTAACGTCTTTATTCATGCAAAATTCTTTTGCGTTTAGGAGTAATTACCGGTGATGAGACGCAAAAAGCCCACCACAGGTAGAGACCGAGGCCTCTCATATCCGTTTCCAGATACGGCGGATCACGCAACCCTGTGATGGGTTTTTTAAGCATGATCCGACTTTTGACCATATCCTTAGAAATTCCAAGGGGTTAGGTCGCTATTAAATTGTATCTACATAATACGATATTTTATCGTATTACTCTACCCTATCGCAGATCACTTTATTTGTTAAGGTAGTTACCAACATGTTGCCAACAGTTCATGTCTTAGCAAAAGGCTCTTTCTCTGTCATTAATTAAATATGGAAACACAATATATAAATAATCTTGGTGTTAAAACCGAAGTACCACGCATAAAGGTTAAGTACGTTCTGTATGCTCGTAAATCAACAGAATCGGATGAGAAGCAAGCTCTATCAATTGAATCGCAAGTAAAAGAGATGCTCACTATCGCCGATCGTGACAGTCTTGAAATTGTAGACATTAGGAGAGAATCACACTCGGCCAAAGAGTCTGGACAGAGACCAGTATTTAAAGAATTACTTGATGATGTTCGTAGAGGTAGATATACAGGAATACTTACATGGGCACCTGATAGATTGAGCAGAAATGCAGGTGACCTCGGATCTGTCGTGGACCTTATGGATGAGAATAAGTTAATAGAGATTAGAACATACGGGCAACACTTTAAGAATTCACCCAATGAGAAATTCCTTTTAATGATTCTTTGTAGTCAAGCAAAACTTGAGAATGATAATAAAAGTATCAATGTGAAGCGAGGACTACGAACAAGATGTGAAATGGGATTAAGACCCGGCCCTGCTCTTTTCGGATATTTTAATGTAAAACATGCAGACAAGAAATGTCAGGTAATTCTTGATCCTGAACGAGCACATATCGCTAAGAAAATGTTTGAGAAAGTAGCCTACGAGAAATGGAGCGGTCGAAAGATATATCACTGGCTAAAATTTGATCTCAATTTAAAGACAAGGAACGGAAACAAAGGTTTAACTCTAGGAAATATTTATCTTATTCTCCAGAGTCCTTTCTATTACGGAGTCTTCGAGTATCCCCACAAAAGCGGAAACTTCTATAAAGGTAGACATGAACCTCTAATTACTAAGGAGTTATTTGACCAAGTACAACTACAAGTTAAAAGCCAAGTTATTCGATCTGAAAGTAAAGAATTCGCCTTCACTAAATTAATGATATGTGGTCTATGCGATTCTGGTATATGTGCAGATGAGAAGTTTAAAAAACTTAAGAACGGAGGTGTAAATCGATATGTTTACTATGGATGTACTAAATCGAAAGATAAGAATTGTAAAGGAGGTTATATTGAAGAAAAAGAACTTATTAAACAATTTGAAGATTTGATTGAGATTATCAGTATTGATGAGATTGGAATAAAAGAAAGGATTAGAACCGAAGTTGAGAGAATAAAAAAATTTAATAGTATGCTACTGGGAGTAAAAGATCAAGTCTGCGTAGAAGATATCGACATTAAAAACTACGCAAAGTATTTACTTCGAGAAGGAAAGGATATTGAAAAACGAGAATTATTGTCTTGCTTTAAAAGTAAGATAGAATTAAAAAATAAAGCTATTATTCTTATAAATTAGTCATTTCAACTTCTAGTAAGTTTAGATTGTCAGCAATATCTTGATAACTATTAATACCAGTAATTAAGCGAATTTCATCTATGTATCGTGTTGTTAAACGAATATGAAAAATTGTAGCAATCATAAGTGCTTGGCGTAGATAGAAATTGCTCGCAACATCAGCTTCTTCTTTGCTCATATAACTTTTAACAATCATTGGACTGACGTGATTTAAACGACAACCCCATATATATGCTTGGCCAATACGAGAAGAATCAAAATCTTTTAAATGACCTGCTTCATGTAGTATCTCCACCATTTTATCTACGGATATTCCTGCCCAACTATGTCGACTTTTTGCATCAGGACTAAGAGTATTATAATTTTTCTCAGCATCTTCGACATCGAGATTTAAATCATCATTTTGGTCGGCTGGGTTTTGTCCTATGGATTTTAAGAATTCAATCTCATCATGAATTTCCTTAAATAAATGATTTTGGAACTGCACTGCCATTTTATCTTTTCCTTTCCAAAGCATATATTCAACAGAAATTCCGTATTCAATAATTTTTCTTGTTAAATCCAAACAACTAGAACCCGTGTCATCGTTGTTTGAAAGATAATAGATATCTCTCAGTGTTCCAAACGAAACTCTATAAATACCAAGGAGTACGTTTACAAAATTAGCATTCGATGGCGAACTAGCTCCAGCAAGTGGCTCAGTAACTTTTAGAGTCTTTTCAAGAATACCTTTTAATTTTTGTTCCATATTGTTAGTCAAAAATTCTTTTATCACTATTTAACACTTCAGGCGGAAACTTTTTCCACTTTCCTTTTGTGGTAGAAACCATATGTCTTAATATCATAGTGTCGCCAGCATCAGAATCAAAGGTATCAGAAGAATCGATGGGTTTACCTTCTTTAACAAATTTTTTAATTTCTTCAGATACTGCTTTTTCTGCTTCAGGATTAATTTTATCTGTGCCATCGAATTTTCTAATATGATCCTTTATGTTTCTCCAGGATTCTGACATATATTTATCCCATAATTGAGTCGTTAAAAATGATAGATCATCGGGTGGGCATGGTGCAAATACTACTGATCCTCTATTTTTAACTTCATCAGGTAATGTTTCGTAATGAGAATCTAATTTAGAAAAATCACTTTTCAAATCTGTACCTGAAATGAATGTTTGATCAGTGCGCATAAAAATAGGTGCGAGTGCTATATGTATCTTATCACTCGAGGTGAATATATTACAAAATGGAAGATAATATAAGTATGCAATATCAACCTTATGCGTTGCAGGATGACGAAACGCTTCAAAAAGCTTAGCTGCAGTTCCCATATAATAGAACAGATCAATAGAAAGAACATATGAAAAGTAAGGTGCGTATTCTCTTATAGGCTTACATCCGTCTTTTTCCCATTCCTTTAAAATTTTTTCTTGTGCTGTTGGTAAAAGTCCCATTTGCGACATCCACGCAACAAATGGTGCTTTTTCTTTAATCATATCAACTATTCCATCAACTTTTTCTTTTAGTTCTTGGAAAGTTTTCGGCTTACCTACCAGATCGAACATCTTTTGGAAACCTTCGTAGTTTTCTTCTTTCATCTCTGATAATTCTTGCCGCCATTCTTTAGCCTCATTTCTTTCTATTTCTAAAAATTGTTTTTTCTCCCAACGATGAGCAGCTTCCACTTCGGGAGGTTCTTGAAATATTACTCCTGTTTTACCACCAAGCTCAACATATTCTCCGTAAGAAATTACTGGTCTACCTGACATTTCAATTTTAGCTTTATTCATAAGCTCACTTGCTATTAGACTTCTGTGATGAACATTCACACAACCCATATCAGGAGTTTTGTGTGCAATACTACCTACAATATCTTCAGGTGTTCTACCTAAACGAACTTCTTTTTCAAGATCAGCTAGAGTCTCCACAAAAAATAATGGTGTTATATTTGTGATGAAGAAATTTTCAAGCCACATGGATTCGTCTGCGCTCAATCCTTGTAATGCTGATTTATCAAATATAAGTGTTGGCCCTGTCATAAACCTATTTTAACACTTATGATTAAGTTAAACTAAAAACACCTTAATTAGGTGCTTTTAGTTTTAGATATAGTTTAGATATTTATTATTTGAGATTCTTGCGAGCCTGTTTCATAATCTTTTCTCGACCCTCGCTTGGATCTACTTTCGTTGCAGCAGCAATAAGAGCTTCTTTCACTGCTTGTTTCTTCTCATCAGGAAACTCTTTCTGTAGTTGCTTTACCGCATAATCAACTTCATATTTTTCTTTAAAGCTAATTAGATAACTATCTGGTTTACCAGTTTTCTTTTTATTGTCTGCCATAATTTCTATATTATACCACAGAACTAAAGCTAGTTTCTAAACGACGTATCTCGAGCGCGATAACTGCGCTCTTGTTTGCTGCCGGTCAGGGACTCGAACCCCAATACCATCCTCCAGAGGGATGTGTCCTACCATTAGACGAACCGGCAATATAACTCCGATATAGTACCATAAAATAGAGTTAAAACAACCTGAAATAGTAAAAGCCGTAAAAATTAATTTACGGCTTTAAGAACTTTCGATAATTTCACCCTTTTTTAGGATCGATACAGCATAATCAGAAAAATCAAATTTAATATTTTTTCCCCTAATAGAATATGAATATGAGCTGTTAATATTCTTAATAATCTTATGCCTTCCTTGGATGATAAAACTTTGGGGCTTTTTTTTTGAGTATGAAGGAGAGATATCCTGAACTTTTCCATTATACAATGTTACTTCTTTAAGAAAGCCGAATTGGGGGTTAAAATTAAAACGCTGGGAATATATCTCAGCAGATATAAGAATATCTTTTAAGTCAGTACGTTCATCTACGGGAAGAGATGTAATACATAGCCTAGAATTAATATAATCAATATCATAAAAAATAAATCCATAGAATTTTTCTTTGATTTCCATAGGTTTGGGTTTAGATTTAAAAAGTGGTTTCCATTCATATTACAATTTTTCAATCAATTGTCAATAGAAGACGGGAACAGAGGTAGTCTGCGGCATTTTGATGTTTGGAACACAGGCTTTTGTAAGGTACAATGTATGTCATGATAAATTCACCTATATCATTCAGACCAAAACACCTGACCATCGACGACATCAGAGAGGGATGCATCACTCTGTATGGAGAAAATAATGAAGAGACGAAAATTTGCATGATGCAGGAGGAGATGCGGCAAGGAATCGATGTGATCACCGACTTCACTCCTTCTGTTACTTTTTACGGCTCGGCCCGTCTGCCGGAAGATCACCCTGCATATATTCAGGCGCGATCTCTCGCCTACCGGATATCGAAGGAGCTCGGCTACACTGTTTTGTCAGGAGGCGGGCCGGGAGTGATGGAAGCGGCAAACCGCGGAGCGTTCGAGGCGGGCGGAAAATCCGTCGGCCTTACCATTAAACTCCCCCATGAGCAATTCACCAATAAATACGTCACCGAAGAGTTGCCGTTTTATTTCTTCTTTTCGCGCCAAGTGTCGATGTCGTACGCGACCGAAGTCTGTATCTTTTGCCCGGGGGGATTCGGAACATTCGACGAGCTTTTCGAGATGCTGACGCTCCAACAGACAGGCAAGATCGGAAGAATCCCCGTCATCCTTCTCGGAGTAGAGTTCTGGATGCCGTTTCAGAGACTGATCGAGGAGATCCTCGTTGAAAAATACAAGACGGTGAGCCCATCGGATCTTCATCTGTACACCATTACCGATGACGAGGACGAGATCCTCAGGATCATCTCCGAGTCGCGTCTGCGTGATGGAAAAGACGCATTAAGTTAAATTAAGATAATTAGGAAATAATAAAACCCGCCGTACGGCGGGTTTTATTATTTCTTTTTTGTTTTTAGGCATGCCTTGATGAAGGCAGTGAAGAGTTTGTGCGGAGCAAGCGGCCGCGCTTTGAATTCGGGGTGGAATTGAGTACCAAGGAAGAATGGGTGCTTGGATTGCGGCAATTCCGCTATCTCGCAGAGATTGCCGTCGGGCGATTTGCCCGAGAATACGAGTCCCGCTTTCTCAAGAGCTGCGACATATGCATTGTTGACCTCGTAGCGATGACGATGGCGCTCGGAAACTTCGGACGCGCCGTATGCTTTCTCGGCAACGCTTCCCTTTTTAAGAACTGCTGTATACGCGCCCAATCGCATGCTTCCGCCCAATTTCTTCGTTGCGATCTTCTCCTTTTGGTCTTCCATAATATCGATGACGACATTCTTGACATTAGGATTGACTTCGCGGGTATTGGCGTCAGAGAGCTTGAGCATATTGCGAGCGTATTCGATGACCATGAGCTGCATGCCGTAGCAGAGGCCGAAGTACGGAATATTGTTCTTGCGGGCATACTCGATCGCCTTTAGTTTGCCTTCGACTCCGCGGGATCCGAAACCACCCGGGATAATGATACCGTCGTATCCTTTGAGAATCTTGATCTGTTTGGGATCGCGTTCGAAATCAACCGATGACATCCATGTGAGAACCGGCTTGCCACCTTGGGCGTACGCCGAATATTTGATCGCTTCGATGACAGAAAGGTAGGAGTCCGACAATGTGAAGTCTCCCGTATTGAAATACTTGCCGATGACGGCGATACGCACTTCCTTTTTCGACGCATGAACCGAGTCCGCAAATGCCTTCCATTTGCGGGAACCTGCGTTGTCAGAGGGTCCGCATGTCATGCCGACAACGTCGCAGATCATATCCCCCAGGCCTTCCTTCTCGAAATTAAGAGGAATGTCATAAATACTGTCAACATCAGGAGCTGAAATGATATGATCGGCGGGAATATTGCAAAACATCGAGAGCTTCTCCTTGCGGCGGTCATCAAGTGCCTGCTTGCTGCGGGCAATGATGATATCCGGCTGGATGCCTGAGCCGTTGAGCGTCCGGACCGCATACTGCGTGGGTTTCGTCTTCATTTCCCCCACCTTCGACGGTATTGGAAGATATGAGACCATGACGAAAAAGACATTCTTGGTATGCTTGATTTTCATCATGCGGGCGGCTTCTAAGAAAAGCATGTTCTGGTACTCGCCGACCGTGCCGCCGATCTCGATAACGACGACATTAGCCTTTGCATTGTCGCGGGCGACTTCGATGCGGCGGATAACTTCAAGCGGGATGTGGGGCACCACTTCGACGCACTTGCCGGCGTATTCAAGATTGCGCTCGCGCTCGATGACCGTCTGATAGACGCGGCCTGTCGTCATGTAGTTGATACGGGAAAGATTGATATCGAGGAACCGCTCGTAGTTGCCCATGTCCTGATCTGTCTCGTCGCCGTCGTCAAGAACGAATACCTCTCCGTGCTCGGTCGGATTCATGGTTCCTGCATCGATATTGATATAGGGATCAATTTTGATCGCGGTAACACGCTGTCCGCGGTCGCTTAGGATGCGGGCGATCGACGAGGCGGCAACGCCTTTCCCCACCCCCGAGATCACTCCGCCGACGACGAAAATATACTTGCATGATTGGGGATTACTATCGCTTACGGCTTCCTTTTTCTTTCTCATGATGATCGGCGTGAATTTTTATTGAATAAATAATCGTTGCGTGAATACATAAAGGTGAGAACTTACTTCCGCAGATACCGGTTAATGGCAAAGATGCTCGAAATACTGCCGATGATGACGCCCGAGCCGAGCATGATGATGAAAAGCTGCAGGAAATTAGCCTTGTAGTAAGAGAAAAGATTGAGTCCCACGAAGTCCGTCATTTGATTGCCGAGCCAGATCGATACGGGGAAAAAGAGTATGGCAGTAATGAGGGCCGCCGACACGCCAACCAAGATTCCCGAAACAATAAACGGCCCGCGAACATACCGCGATCCTGCGCCGACCAAGCGCATGACGTTGATCTCCTCGCGCGCCATGTAGATAATGAGGCGGATGGTGCTAAACGTAATGACGATGGAAATAAGGATAAGAGCAAAAGCAAGAACGAATCCGAGACGTTCGGCGCCGTTGATAATGGATGTGAGCCGATCGATAACGACCTTGTTCTGGTGATAGTCGACTTTATCTATTATAGAGAGATTGTTCCGCGATAAGGCGCTATTCGTATCGAAATATTTGGCGATGCTCTCATACTGCGACGGGTCTTTCGCCTTTATATTAAGCGATGCCCCCAGAGGATTCTCGGACAGGAGATCAAGACCCTGAAGAGTCAGGTAATCATCTGCATGGCGCTCCCGAAAGAGCGACAAAGCTTCTTCCTGAGAGGTATAGGTGATCTCCCGCACTTCGGGGATTTTTTCAAGTCCCGATTTTATATCCATGATATTATTCTCCGGAGCGCCAGGTACGAAATAAGCGGTCACGTCCACTTTCTCCCTGATATCGGAGAGCGATGCGGTGAGTGCCGCATGGACGAAAATGAGACTCGTAATGACAAAAAGAGTGATCGTCATGATAAGAATCGAAGCAAGGGATGTGAAGCCGCTCCGTCTGAAATTACGATAGCCGGAACGTATGATTCTTTTCGTGTAGATCAAAGCCATAAAAATATTATATCACATACTTACCATCCTTATCGTCGCGGATGACGCGGCCATTCTCAAGCGTTATGACCCGCTTCTTGATCTGATCGATGACGGAGCGATTGTGTGTCGTGAGAAGTATGGTCGTCCCGAGATCGTTTATCTTCTTGAGAATATTGACGACTTCGTTGGTGTTGACGGGATCAAGATTCCCCGTCGGCTCGTCGGCTATAATGAGTTCAGGCTGAGTAATGATGGCACGGGCGATGGCAAGGCGCTGTTTCTCGCCCCCCGAGAGCTGGCGCGGAAAGTGACCTGCCCTGTGGGATAAATCGACAAGATCAAGGACATGGGGAACATCTTCGGCGATCTGGTCGTCCGTCTTGCCGGAAGCTTCCATGGCAAAAGCGATATTCTCATAGGCAGTCTTATTGGGCAACAGACGGAAATCTTGAAAAACAACGCCTATTTTGCGCCGCAAATTGGTAAGTTCACGATTGGAAAGCTTGTGTATATCGACAGATTCGAAGAAAACAGTTCCTTCGCTCGGAGATTCTTCGGCTAAAATGAGCTTGGTGAGCGTCGTTTTGCCCGCTCCCGAATGTCCGACGATAGAAACAAACTCTCCGGGCGCGATGGCGATCGTTACGTCTTCAAGAGACGTATTATCGTTATATCTTTTTGTAACATTGTTGAAATAAATCATGGGTCAGTAATGAGCGAGTAGCGAAAAGCGTACAGTGGAAAGAAGTAGCGGGAATCGAAACCCTATTCGCTTTGCTCTTATTCACTTTTCACTCGACTATTATACCCTTTTTTGAATTGCAATCAAAATGTAGATTATATCTTTATTTTTCTGCCTTACAGATTCTTCTCCGCTTCGATGAATTCATCAATCTCGCCGTTTTCAAGAACTGCATCGACATCGCGGACCTCAACTGATGTGCGATGATCCTTGACCATCTTGTACGGATGAAGGACATATGACCTGATCTGACTTCCCCATTCGATATCGGTCGTCCGTGAGATCGATAATCCTGCTTTCTCTTTGGCTTTATCCTCTTCTTGTTTCTTGAAAAGCTTGCCTTTGATCATTTCGATCGCCTTTTCGCGGTTCTGTTCCTGCGACCGTTCAGTCGAGACGGCAACGGCAAGGTTAGTTGGAATATGGACCACCCGAACGGCTGTCTCGCGCTTGTTGACGTTCTGTCCGCCGGGACCGCCCGATTTGGAAAATTCGATTTTCAGATCCGTCTCAGCGATTTCTATGACAGTGCTTCCTTTTTCGAGCTTTGGAATAATTTCAACGAGAGAAAAGGACGTATGGCGGAGAGATTTGGCATTAAACGGCGAGATGCGAACGAGCCGATGCACTCCTGATTCGTTCTTAAGCGTACCGTAAGCGTTTTTGCCGACGATTTCAAGGGAAATATTGCGATAGCCGCCAGTATCGTTCTTATGCTCATGAATGAGAGTAACCTCCCAACCTTTCTTTTCGATATATTTCAGATACATCCGCAGAAGCATCGCCGAAAAATCCTCGGCATCATCGCCTCCGGCACCTGAGAGGATAGAAAGAATGGCATTGCCCTTGTCGTACTTCTCGGCGCCCAAAAGCTCGTCTTTAAGCTCATTGAGATGCTTGATCACGCCCTGCGCTTTTACTTTATCGCCCCAGAAATCAGACGACTGCATCCTCATTTCCAAATTCTCTATTTCTTTCTTGATCTCTTCGGAGTCCTTTTGCATAAGAATATTATAGCAGATGGTTGAAAGAATATTCCTTGCACATTTCGATAAAAAATGTTATCTTAATTGTCATAGTTCTAGTTCTTCACAAGAGTCTTCACACGCTTAACCTTGGGCCTTCTGTTTCTACAGCGGGCCTTTTTTATATGCGGAGCCAAAGGTGAGAGTCGAACTCACGACCTACCCCTTACGAAGGGGTTGCTCTACCAACTGAGCTACTTTGGCGTATTCTATATATACACTATCCTCCTGCACTATTGCAATAGGAAAGTCTCTGTGATACATTCGATATATGAGTCGCAACGTACAAAAATATACCCTCTTTACATGTCTCACATGGACAAAAAGTGAAAGGTTTTCTTTTGTACTGTAGCGCGTAAAAAATCTCTCGGTTACATTACAAAAAAGAGCCCTTCACAACCGGAAGGCTCTTTTGCAACTTGATCTTTAACAAAAAAATAAACCCATTTATTATGAATGCAAAGAAGATTGCCATCATCGGCAACGACACGGTCGCTAAGGCCCTTACA
The DNA here is from genome assembly GCA_040384805.1 of Patescibacteria group bacterium. Lineage (GTDB taxonomy): Bacteria > Patescibacteriota > Minisyncoccia > Phycocordibacterales > UBA9973 > UBA8515. Next base: position 154,126 of record JAZKIP010000008.1, read on the forward strand.
AAAGGATTGATTGATTTCGGCGGATACAAGCCGACAGACATCTTTGTAGTCTGTAATGACTACTTCATCGAACCCTCACCGGAGTCTCGAAATCTCGAGACAGTAAGAGGTAATTTAAAAGAGTATGAAGATGTGATACTGGCAGTACCCTCGACAGAGGATGTATTGAGTCTTCTGGCAACGCTTAAGAGCGAGCTTTCCCCTTCTGCAACGATTATTTCATTCGTTTCAGAGTTGAGCACAACGATCATGGCCACAATCCTGAAATGGCCGTATGGCCGGCTCATCAAGGCGACGCTCAATACGAATGTCGCATATGGATGCGGCGTTGTATGTTACAACGGCATATCGTCATCTGCGGTTTTCACCATGCAGAGAATTTTCCTTCAACTGGCCCACCCGCAGGGACTCATCAGGATTGCAGGGCAGGATATCGCCAAGGCGACGACCGCCTACGGATTAATGAAAACCGTAGACTGCCGCTTCATAGAACTTCTGTATGAAAAGGAAGGCGGAGATATCTCATTCCCTGTTTTCGCAAAAAGAATCTCTTTCGCAGACGAATCGGTAATCCAATACCTCCAAGCAAAGAAAGAGGCGATGGTGAAAATCTTCGGATTGATGTCTTTCTTGAATACCGATCTTTCTTTCGAAAGCACTCTCTTGGCAGTGCAGCAAGACTGCCACAGCATGGAAGATCTCCAAAGCCAGACGAGGTCGACCGTACGCGTTGTCGAGCCGGAAGTTTTTACTTCCTTTAGAAGCGTCGGGCACATGCTTGTTGCGAAAAACCTTTTGAAGATGTTCGGTAAACTGCATAAGACAGTCAAAAGATCTAACCATGCAATCTATGGCGCATTTCAGAAGTTGCGTGAAGCGTATCGCCAAAGACCGTCTCAGTCGAAAGGATCTCTCTCCCGGTCGCATGTAGGATGGTAAAAGACTGTACGTAAAACCAAAACCCCTTTCTCTTTTGAGAAAGGGGTTTTATTGAGCCGTTAGACAGACTTGCACTGTCGACCTTTTCCTTCGTTTACACCCCTATTTCATTCATTACAAATTTATAAGAGGACTAGACTGTATCTTGCGCATACTTTTTATAGATTAGCGCCCCTTGTCAGTCGTTCGGGCGATTGCTCGCCACGGTCTTATCCCTTTTAAAGGACGTTAACCGTAATTCGGGATTCATTATTTTGTTTCCAAAATAATGGGCTATTATACGATAACCATGGAAATGCTCTACTGCCTGAGCTATAACGGCTAAAACAAACTTTGTTTGTTTGCCCGAACATTTTGAGTACAAAATGTTTTAGGGCTATACCAAAACACTTCGCAATAATACTATATTTTACTTAGATTTCCAATCCGTTATTTCTCTTGGCATTCTTTAAGATATTCGAGCGCCGCGTCTTTGTCATCGACAAGAATGATCTTGTGCTTGTGTCCGAAAAATTCACGAGTGAGTTTCAAAAGTTCCGGCTCGATGTCGGCGACGATATCGATCGCAACGCTCTCGTCCCGGGCGAGTATCTTGTGATCCTTGTCCTCACGGACAAAGATGCCGAAAACTTCCACTTGAACGATATCCCCCGTTTTATGCTCCTTGTTTGAGAATATCAAGACATCGACTTCGTCCCCTTCTTCCTTGTTAAAAATATTTTCAAGATATCCGTAACAAACCGGCATTATACCGCCGTTAATGGGGAGAATTTCCTTGGTCGGGCCAAGATCTATGAATTCACCGAGTTTATCTGTTCCCATCTTTTTATGGATGCGCCTGTCGGATCCTTTTGGAATTTCAATGATTGCCGTATATGACATATATAAAGAATATCGTAACATTGCAAAAATAGCAAAAATACGTATAATGGATATGCTCTATGAAGGGCATTTTTAATTTAAGTTGTAATGGGATTATAGCGGGGTAGAGAAAAGGCATCTCCAAAGGACATATAGCGCGAAATAACCTGAAGGTTATGAGCCATGTCAAAATGTAAGGAGAAGATGGCAGCGGAGAAAATTATATACCATAGCGGGGTAGAGAAAAGGCATCTCGCAAGGCTCATAACCTTGAGATAACGGTTCGATTCCGTTCCCCGCAACACGTCGGCGTGACAGGCCAAAATATATGTCATGCCGAGAAAAAATGCAGCAATAGAAGCGTTGGCTCGGCCACAGTCTCGCATCAACGCAATGCTCTACTTGAGGGTAACACCCTCGACAAGAAGCAATGCAGTTGCTTTTTGTCGGGGTAGCTCAGTCGGTAGAGCACAGGACTCATAAGCCTGGGGTCGTGGGTTCGATCCCCACCTCCGACACACGCAAAGACATGCTTTGCTAAAAATAAAATGCGGCCGTAGCTCAACTGGTTAGAGCACTCGCCTGTCACGCGAGAGGTTGCCGGTTCAAGTCCGGTCGGCCGCGCAAGAGTGAACGAAGTGGTGGAAAGTCATCCACCAGTGAAGGTTCCTATAATTCCCCAAAAATTTGCTTGCCAAAACGAATCATTTTCCATAATTTTATATCTTTACATTATTCTTGTCGGATGAGGAATAAGAGGAATAAGTAATCCTTTACTATAAAAAAGAACTTCTTTGCCTTTCCTTGGTTTATAGGCAATATGTGTAAAAAAGTAATTTTGCTTTTGTATGTCCTTATCCTTATATAAAATCTGAATTTGTGGAACATCATCATAAGATACAATCCACTGAGCATTTTTTATCTTTTTTATTTTTTGACTTACTCGTTCGTGATCTTCATGTTCATATGAGTTCATATACAAAGACTGTCCTTTTAAAAAATAAGGTGGGTCAAAATAAAAAATAATGTTTTTGCTTTCTGTTTTCTTCTGAATATTATCTACAAGATCTAAAGCATCAAGATTCTCATTATGAGATTTAAGAGCAGTTCTTACGTTAATCACTATGCCGCGCAGAAAAAAGTCCTTTGGGGCTTTTTTGCGCGGCCGAAGCGGGCAAACTGCTTTGCCCGCGACCGGACTTGAAAGACTTTTCCTTATTCGCAGTAACGAATGGAAAAGTACCCGCGACCGTAGGGCGAAAGTCCAGTCGGACCCATAAGAGGAAGTTCTTATGAGCAAAGCGAATTAGAAACTTGACCCTCAAGTCCGATTAATTTATAGCCCAGACAAAAATTTTCGGCGGAAAATTTTTAGTCGAGGGAAAGATTCCGGTCGGCCGCACCAACGAAAACCACCTATTCTATAGGTGGTTTTCTGTGGGTGTATGGAACAGAGAACTGATATAATAAAATTATGAAAACTAAAGGTGGCAATACGAAAATTGTCTTTAAAAATCAACCAAAATTATCTGAGCATGAGATACAAAGTGAAATGAATAAAAGACGAATGCATCTTGTTCGTTCAATTAAAGATTTCATCTTGACCCATAATAGTTTTAAAGGTAAGGAGGTTGGTGTTACTTTTTCCCATAAAGGTGTTGGGTCGCTTGTAAGTATGATAGAAACAATTGATGAAAAACAGATTCTAAAAATCTCGTTGGGTTCACATGGTGTTGGAGAGGCTCAGTTTCTAAAAGTGTGGGAGCAAGTAGGAGTTAAAGTACCACAAGTAAAAGAGGCAGGTATTTTGGGTGGGTACTCTTACACCCTGATGGAATACATAGATGCACCAATACTAGGAGAAACATTTAGCGGTAAAGAATTAATTCAAAAAGAGAGTTACTCAGAAATGGGACGCATTATGAATATAATGCATACACCAAAAGCAAAAGGATATGGCCGTGTTGTTGACGGTAAGGCAAAATACGAAGAATTCAATGACTGGATTCTAGGTGAAGATATGCAGAAAAGATTTGGGTACATCAAAGAACATTCTCTTCTTGAAAACGAACACGGCTCATTGTCCGTGGCGCTTCAAACACTTATTGAATACACTACTAAGGAAAATAAAAGTAGCTATTGCCACGGGGATTTTGGCACTTCAAATATTTTTGCTACTATTCCTATAACTGTTTTTGATCCGAATCCAAACTTTAACAATAAATACATAGATTTAGGACGAACCCTAGTAATGGTATTAACGCGTCCTAAACAGCAGGAAGCAATAATTCAATTAATTAAGGGTTACTTCCAAGATAAGCCCTATAATAAAAAGGTTTTACAGGCGTCAGTTTTATTGAATGCTTATATAAAATTTTTTAATTGGCACAAAAAAAGTAAACTGAAGGCGATTGAAAATGTTCAAGAATACCTTATTCAAAATAGGCATCTACTAGCTTGAGTTTAGAGTGTGGGTATATAAATATGATCATTATGATTCTGTATTGCAGTTCCAACTTCGTCCACTAAGCCGCACCAACGAAAACCACCTATTCTATAGGTGGTTTTCTGTGGGCCTACCGAACCCTTGAACCAGACATCTTAATATTTCCTATTATTCAACTCCGCCTCATATATTTCCATAAGCTTAAAGAAGTTCTTCAAGCTCGGTACTGCCCTACCGCATTCCCAATGAGATATTTGATCAGCATATTTAAGTCCCATACGTTGAGCGACCTCTTGCTGGGTCAATCGTAATTCTATGCGGATTTGACGTAATTCGTGGGGAATCCAGAGCATAGACCCATATTAGCGCTCTTTTTAATAAGCAGTAAGGTAGGGTTAATTACAGATAAAAGCAAAACTTTAAGGAGCAACTAATTTATCTACAATAAACATGTAGTCCGAGCTCTGGATCATTCTGACTGTTATCTGCAAGCACTAACGTAGTAGAATCAACTATGTATTAAAGTTCTCCATTGAATTATTTTGAAACTTCTAATGCGACTGTTTTATTTTTACAATCCACGATAGCTTTATACTTAAATTTTTCCATAAAGGCAATCCCAAGCAACGGGAGTCCATCCGTTATTAAAACAGTTATGTATATATTTTCGCCTTCCATACTGGCGAGAGCAACAGCTGAACGTACGGCGATCAGTTCATTGGATGCTGTTCTCATTTTTGTTACTCCATCTATATTTAAACCTAATTCAACAGCAATTTCAGGGGTAACTGCTAAATCACCAGTAAAGCCGGTATCTAAAACGAAATAAGGAGTTTGGACTGCTTGGCCCCATGCAATAGTAGCTTCGATCATAGGCTTATCGCCTTCGATAAATTTTCCGATCATATTTATTTAACGGCCATGAGATGTGCCATTGTTTCAGCGGCATCAAAGCCGATTTTTTTTACAAAAAAAACTTTGTTAGGATGTTCTGCTTTAGCTAAAACTACTGCTTCAGCACTTGTTGGAGAAAGATATATATCTTCACTTTCAATATCGATAGCTAAAAACTTGCCCTTGTTAGTCTCATTCTCATATTGACCTCTTATTTTCTCATAGATTTTAGCGCCTTCAGTAGCGATATGCTGAAGATCGGTTGTCTTTAGAAGTTCTTCTGGATTCATAAATGATGACTTATTGCTTTGCAAGTTTCGCCTGCTATTACATTTTTACTATAGCATACACATGCATATTCGCGCTAACACCAGTATTTCCGTATTCGACCTGTTATATTTAGAGTATAAATTTTTGACCTTAAAAAACTTCTAAATTTTTATATATAAGCCAACTATCGTTTCAGCTTATAATAGAAATTATTCCTTTCTCCTTTTAAGATCGGAAATAAAAATATAATTCTGAGTCGCATTTTCAAAAACGCCTCATTTTTCTACCTCTTATGCATGCACTAGCAATTATCAAACATTCGTGGTATAGTGAAAAAATGATGAAAAACATTTATAACAAAGGAATATCGACGCTTGAAGTTGTCATCATTGGGGTTATCATCCTGATCATCATTATCATCGGTTTCGGATCAAACTACCGCACATTCGGGAACCAGCCTGTAACATATAGAACATTTAATCAGTATCAGACTGCCCCATCAAGGACAAGCTATACAAGCTATCAACTGCCGAGCACAAGTTACACATACTCGTATCCTACGACTACTACGACAGGAGGTACGACAACTGTAACCACGCAGGAGATCGTTCAATAGATTGCGACGACACTACCATTCAAGCAGGAAAAGCGGCCGATAATAAGTGGCCGCTTTTGCTTATAGGCCGATACAAGGAGGATTGATATAATAGGTTGATGATTTTCAAAAATCATATTCTCACCATATGACTCACGAGAAAAAACATATAGGGATCATCGGATCAGGCAGATTTACGGAGACCCTTCTTCGCCTCTTCGGCAACGATTTTGCCATTATCGTCTGTGGACGAAATGATGCATCTCTTCGAGCGCTCAAGAAAAAACATGCCGTTCGAATAACGAAAGATCTCAAGGACATGGCAGCATGCGATGCGGTTATTTTTGCCGTGCCGATATCGGCATTACAAGAAGTTCTCTCGCGTTACGCGCCCCTTGCTCCTCAGACGCAAACCTTGATAGATGTGCTGTCGATAAAATCATATCCGAAAAGAGTTTTCAAAAAAATAATGAAAGGAAGACATTCCAATATCCTTCTCACTCATCCTCTCTTCGGCCCCGATAGCAGCAAGAAAGGATTCAAGGGTTTGCCGATCATGATCGACGACAGCATGTGTAACGGCAAAGAAGCGGGATTTTGGACCTCATATTTTAAAAAGAAAGACTTGAAGATAGTGCCTCTGTCATCAGAAGAGCATGACAAGCTTGCGGCGCGGTCGCAAGGGCTTGCTCATTTTATCGGCCGGGTCCTTGAAGATTTTAACATCGAAAGTTCCCCTATCGACACTCTCGGAGCCAAGAAGCTCATGGAAATCAAGGAGCAGACCTGCAGCGACACACGAGAGCTTTTCTCGGATCTTCAGCACTATAATCCGTATACCAAAGCGATGAGAACGAGCCTCGGCAAAAGCTTTGACCGCATTTTCAACGCTCTTCTGCCTAAGAGATCAGATAATCGTTTTATTACATTCGGCATACAGGGAGCAGAGGGGAGTTTCTGCGAACAGGCGGCATTCGAGTACATAAAAAACAAAGGCATCAAAAATCCTTCGCTTAAATACTTATACACATCAGAGAAAGTTCTCAACGAGCTTCATAAAGGAAATATCGATTTCGGACTATGCGCCCTTCACAACAGCCATGGCGGCGTCGTTGAGGAAACGCTTTATGCCGTAGCCCGTCATAGATGCGATATCGTTGAAGAATTCTCGATACGAGTCAGACATTTCTTGATGAAAAGAAAAGATATTCCTTCCGAGAAGATTTCTTCCATCATGGCCCATCCACAAGTGTTTAAGCAATGCAGGCATACTCTCGCGAAACTGTATCCGGAGCTCACAACGATAAGCGGAGCAGGTGATCTTGTCGATACGGCCCGGGCAGCGCAGGCTCTTTCTACAGGGGAAATTTCGAAAACATACGCTATCCTGGGATCCCGATCTATCGCCGATCTGTATAACTTTGATATTATCGGAGAGGATCTTCAGGATGATAAGGATAATCATACGTCGTTCGTCGTATTAAAGAGAGCTCATTGACTCCTTTCTCCGGTTTTGTTATAAATAAAATATGAATCGGATCGCGCAAAATTTTAGCTTCTGGTATTACACTCCCTACAATTTGAGGGCTGCTATTTTGCTTTATCGATAAATCTCCATACCAATACCAATGAAACAAAATAAGAGCCCTCAAAAGGCTCTTATTTTGTAACTTCAAAACAATAAATAGTATGGAAACAGAAATTCTTCCTTCAGAAACCACATTGCAATTTCAGGCTATTGTCGAAATTGTAAACCCTATGGATGATTCAAAAACATTCATAAAAGCAGAAGATGTATTCACTGTTATTATTTCTACCAACAGAAAAACAGTAGAAATCCAGCCGGTACATAAAGCGGCTGAGGTCATTGAGTACACTGAGTTTGAGGGCATGATAGAACAAAAACAAATCAAGAAGATTGAAGAGACAATTACTGTTTAAGGAGTAGGTATGGAATAAAACAAAAAAAAGACCGGGCTTGCCTCGGTCTTTTTATATTGCCCCCATTTCTTCGAAAACATTCTGGAACATCTTGATGACGCGGCGTCCTTCTACCTGGCTTAAGGGGAATTCCGAACCTTGGTGAGCTATCTGATTGCGGACCACATGAGCATCCCATGCATTCTGGATCGAAGCATAGCCTGAGGAACGCGCGCCCTCGAGAAGTTCTGCGACCGTAGTGCCTTCAAAGCCCTTCTCTCTCAGGATTTCCTCAAGCATGGTATCGGACTCAATGATGGCAACGCGCCAGTCTGATTCGTTCGGGCTCTCGATAAGCGTCAGGATATAGTGCCAGCGAGGATTTGCATTCCGCGTCTCTACCGCATCTCGCGCCAAAGCTTCATGGATTTCGTGATCAATCTCTCTTTTCTCATGAAGCTGGATCTCGCGCATGCGGACAAGAGAAAAGATAATGATGGCGATAGCGAGAATGGAGAGCAGAGATGAGACAAGCCCGATCGTCGCCCATGTGTGAGAGTTCGTGAAAAATTCAATAATCGGGCGAGCTACTTGCACTATCTTATTGAATACGTATTCAATATTGAGGTACGTAGGATCAAAGAGTGGCTTATCTATGATCGACTGTACGGTGTTTGACTGATCCATATATTCTTAATTATACTTGTTTTTCAAAATCTTTCCCAATTGCAAAAAGTATATCTTCACGGAAATGCGGCGCCATGATATGAAGTCCCAATGGCAAAGCGTCAGAAGTCGCGCCTGACGGAATAGATAGCGCAGGTACTCCTGTGATATTGGCAGGAACGGTAAAGAGATCCGACATGTACATGGCAATCGGGTCATTCGTCTTCTCGCCGAATTTAAACGGCGGAAATGGAACTGTCGGCGTTATGATCGCATCAACATCTTTAAATACGCCTGCAAGCTCGGATTTGATCGCTTCGCGAACTTTCACAGCCTTATTGTAATACGCGTCATAATAGCCATGAGATAAAATGTAGGTTCCGAGAAGAATACGCCTTCGCGCTTCCTTTCCGAATCCCCTGCCCCGCGTCTTGGCATACACATCATAGAGCTTGTCGCCAGGAACCGACAAGCCGTAGCGAATGCCATCATAACGGGCGAGATTGCTTGAAACTTCAGCCGGCTGGAGGATGTAATAGACAGCCAAGGAATATTTAATAAGCGGCAATGATACGTCAACAAGCTTATACCCGGCATTTTTCAGTTTTTGGCAGCTCTCTTCAAAATTCTTAAGAACTTCCTGATTGATTCCGTCTCCCGAAAGGAAGGAACGCGGAATGCCGAGTCGCTTTTTAACAGGCGCTGTGACGCCATTCTTCCTGATTTCTTTCGGAATCGATGTGCTGTCATTCTCGTCATATCCGTCGATCGCCCCGTATAAGATCTCCACATCGCGAACTGTTTTTCCTATCGGGCTGACCTGATCAAGGGAACTTGCCATTGAAACGATTCCAAAGCGCGACACGTTACCATACGTGGGCTTGAGCCCGACAAGGCCGGTAAAAGATGCCGGCTGGCGGACCGATCCGCCGGTATCGGAACCAAGGGAAACGAGAGCGCCATCCATGGCGACTGCCGCAACCGATCCGCCGGATGTTCCTCCGGGAACATAATCCCTGTTGACCGGATTGCGGGTTATGCCGTAAGCGCTTGTCTCAGTCGATGAACCCATGGCAAATTCATCCATATTCACGCGGCCGAGAAGCACTGCTCCCTCTTTTTTCAACTGCTTCACGACGCCGGCATCATAGGTAGCCCTGTAATTCTCCAGAATCTTCGATCCTGCCGAAGCGATATGGTCCTCGACAAGCATATTGTCTTTGAGAGCCACGGGGATTCCGGTCATGAGCGTTGCCGTGCCATGCGCGAACATTTCTTCGGCTTTGTGAGCCTGAGTCATGACATCGTCATACACCTCAAGATAGGCGTTTATGTCGCCGTTTTTTTCTTTGATGCTATCGAGATAGGCAGCCGCTAAGTCACTCGGGCTAAAATCGCCGTTCTTAAAATAAGCATGCGTCTTTTCAATTGTCAGATTTTCAAGATCGATCATAAAATTTGCTTGACCTTAAGGAAGCCATTCTCAGAATCAGGCATCTGCTCGAGGATTTTTTCCGTATATGAGCCGGGGGTATTCGTTACGGCATCGTTCCTCATGACATTTTCAATCACATACGAAGGTTCAATGTCCGACATTTCAGTCACTTCCTGAACCTGCCCGACATACGCCAAAATGGGATCGAATTGGTCGGCCATTTCCATCATTTCTTCTTCGGACATATCGAGACGAGCCATGGCTGCCAGATTTTTTATATCGCTTAGTTGCATACGATTAGAATACCATATTTTAACGATATTTACAGCATTTCAAGGAATGCCGCCTCGTCAAGAACGATCACTCCTAATTTTATTGCGTCATTATGTTTGCCTCCCGGCTCGCTCCCGGCAACGACATATGACGTATTTTTTGAAACCGAGGAAGAGACTTTCCCGCCGAGATCCGTGATTTTCTTTTTGGCTTCATCTCGCGACAGCGACGAAAGAGTGCCTGTCAAAACGAAGGTCTGTCCCGCAAACTTCCCGCCTTTCTGCTTTTGCGTTTTCTCTATAGTGACTCCATTGGCGCGAAGCTTTTCCACAAAGGACACATTCTCTTTCTGATCAAAAAATTCCCGGATACTTGAGGCAACGACCGGGCCGATGTTCTCAATCGCGGCGATCTCTGCAATATCGGCCTTCATGATCTTCTCAAGCGTTCCGAAATGCCGGGCGACATCCTGCGCAGTCTGTTCTCCGACATGAAGAATGCCAAGCGCGTATAAGAAACGCCACAATGGGACTTTCTTGTGAGAGGCGATCGATGAGATGATATTCTCGGCCGATTTCGCGCCGAAACGCTCAAGCCCCGAGAGATCCGATTCCTCAAGGGCGAACAAATCGGCAGCATCGCTTATAAGGCCCTCGTCCTTCAGACGATTAAGAATCTTAGGCCCGATCGTATAAATCTCGAAAATATTCACGAAATGCTGCATGCCTCTCTGGTTCTTGGCGGGACAATTTCTATTGGTGCAATAATAGGCCACGCTTCTACTTGAGGAACCGGACAGAGTCTTCGGAGCAAGAGTCTGGCCTCGCTCCTTTTTAATTGATACGGGCGAGGAGATCCGAGGACTTTGCGAAGAAGAGCTCTGTCCGGTTCCTCTTTTCTCAACATATCCCCCGCAGACGGGACATTTCTTCGGCATGGCGAAATTCTTTTCTTTCCCCGCGCGCATCCCCACGAGAACTTCGACGACTTCGGGAATGACATCTCCCGCTTTGCGAATGACAACCGTATCACCGATGCGGATATCGAGCCGCTCGATCTGATCCATATTGTGAAGCGTCGCCTTCGATACCGTCGATCCTGCGACAAGCGTCGGATTAAAATGCGCAAGCGGTGTAAGCACCCCGGTCCGTCCAACATTGACCGTTATATCCTTGACGACCGTCGTCGCCTTTTCAGCAGGATATTTATATGCAACCATGTAGCGCGGAGCTTTGCCGATAATGCCTAATTCCCTTCGGAGAGACAGATCATCGACGGATATGACGATGCCGTCGGTTCCATAAGGCAATCCCTCCCTGATCTCGCCGATCTCGCCGACAAAGGCAAAAACTTCTTCGAGAGATTCCGCTTTTCTCTCATAGGGGGCAAGCTCGAATCCGAGTTCCCGCAGAAAATCATGAATATCGGAATGAGTGCCAAGCTTTGTTTCATCATCGTCGATGATCGCGTCCCATGCGAAGAAATCAAGTCCGCGTTCGCGGACGACGAGTGGATCGAGTTGCCGTATGCTTCCGGCGGCAGCGTTGCGCGTATTGGCAAAATGCGGTTTTCCGAGCGCTTCCTGAATTTTATTAAGAGATTTCCATACCCTTTTGGGCATGACCACTTCTCCCCGAACTTCAATAGACGAGGGATAAGGGGCTGAAAGCGCAAGAGGGATCATGCCGATCATCCTGAGATTCTCCGTCACATCTTCGCCGACGAAGCCGTCTCCGCGCGTCGCTCCGCGGACAAACACGCCGTCCTTGTAGGAAAGAGATACCGCAAGTCCGTCGAGCTTAAGTTCGCAAAAATAGGAAAGAGGCTCTCCATCGGCCAATTTCGCAATGCGCTTTTCCCATTCCCGCACTTCGTCGGGAGAAAAAGCGTCGTTCATCGAAAGCATGCGCGTCTCATGAGCCACTTTCCTGAACGCATCAAGCGGCGCGCCTGCAACGCGCGAAACAGGACTATGAGGATCGGCAAATTCGGGATGCTCGCTTTCAAGAGACTGCAATTCCCGCGTCAGGGATTCGTAGACATCGTCGGTCGTCGAAGGATCGTTGACAACATGATATTGGAATCGAAGGCGCGTTATTTCCTTCCGAAGGCTTTTTATTCGGTTTTTGATTTGCGTTTTATTCATCTGAGAGGAATCCGCTAATAATTGATTTCAATTTCTCGCTGTACGGTGCGCGCATTGGTTTTATCGCAATTATTATACCCTCTTCCCTTCGTTTTTGTAAAAACAGGGTCGGCCGGATCGCTTGGAACGGTTTTTTGAACGCTTATCTCAAAGCACGGCAAAGTACCCGGGCTCGTCGGTTCTATTTCATACTCGCTTCCGGGAGTGACGGTCTTCACTTGTAGGGAATATTTATTTCCTGAGACCGCAGCAATGCCGCAGTTCCATTGCGCAGGCGGCGTTGTCAGCACCGAGAACATATTGATAACGCCATCGGCATAAAGCGCGCATTCGACGGCGGTATCGGCCTGATAGAATGCGATTTCGGAATCTTTGGCAAGAGAGGAGAGAATGATTTGCTTGAATGTCGTATTGGAAATGCCGAAAGCAATAAGCGAAATGACGCTTACGACAACGACAGTAAAGAGGATTGCATACCCGCGCTTAAAGGATGCTCTCTTGTTCATTAGTCCTTCTTTTTGTTTTGTTTCTGTCTTATATGCCATATTATTTCTGCCAATTTAAAAGAGAGTAATAAATAAAACCTGAACGGACAAGGCTGCCATTTTCCCATTCAACGGTAACCTTTATATCAAGTTCATCTTCATTACTTTCGTTAAGGGACATGAGAACTTGGCGCTTGAATTTGCTTTCGATAATCCCCTCGCCGTCTTTATACGTATAAAATGAATTATGTCGAGCTTGATCGTCATAATTGAAGACCGGACACGCAAGGGATCCGAATGATGGATTGCCCGTCCCGCACGCTGCGGGGATATCCGATGCCGCGGGCTCGACGGAACATCCATTATCCGAAAAGCATGCGTCGTATTTTTTCACGAAAGCGTCCCATCCGCCGTCCGCGCCATTTTGCTGAAACGCGATCGTGTCGCGATCGTTACGAATCGCATCGATCGCCTCCTGCAGAAGATAGTTCGCGGTAATTTCATTATTGGCATAACGAGCGGAGAAAAGGCTTCGAGACGTAAGCCCGAGCAGTCCCGCAACGGCAACGGTAAGGATAAAAATGGCAATCATCGTCTCAATGAGCGTGAATCCGCCCGAGCGAGCGCCTAGAATCTTGTTTTTTTTGTGGCTGTTATTCATAGTATATTATTCTGTCGAACGCTGAGAGGCGACCGTTTGAATCGCAAACGATGTTGGTTCGCCCTTGACAGTAACCGTCCCTTTCATAAGGATATAAACCCGCGGCTGGACCATATCGTCGGGATATGAACCGTCGACATAAAACCGCAAATCTTCCACGTCGACATCCGATGAAACGACATCGACGCATCCGTTTCTGTCACACCGCTCAAGCGTCGATGTTAAACCGTCGCCGCGCTTGACTTTCTGATAGGCAAACGGAGAGGGCAGGTTGTCGACATCGGCAGCCGCGGGCATAAAAGCAAGCAGGCTTCCCGGATTGTTGCCCTGAAGCGGGCAATCGCTTGGTTCGGGAGTCATCGACAAGTCAACCGTGCCTCCCGAGAGGACGCAGGAATAATGCGTTCCTGTGCGCAACGACCTCGTCATGCTTTCCATCGCGAAATTGACATTATCCATGGCGAAACGAAGGCCTTCGGATTTCTTGGCCGAATCGGAGGAAATAACAAGCGAGCCCATCGCCATAAGCATGATGATCATGAAGATCGATGTGGCGACCATAAGCTCGATAAGGGTGAACCCTTTCTTCCTCAGGCAAACCATCGGTCTTTTTTCAATTGTCGTTTGTGGTGTCATAATTATTTTGAGGAGATGCTGATCTGCCCGCTATTCCATATAGTTATCGTCTTAATGGCATTCTGTCCGCCGCTTAACTGACTATTCGAAACATCGATGCGAATATGGGAAATATCATGCGATCGCTCGCAGGGAGGCGCGGGAGTAAAAGTCGATTTGTAGCAGAAATACGCGTCAGGATTCGGCCGCAGGAACGTCACATCGACAAAAGCAGTATCGCGGATCGGACGATCTTCGTCATTGAGATATATGGCTGCTATCTCGTCGAGACCCGTAATGCTGAAAAGCTCGGTACATTCGCTTCCCGCGCGCACGCGCGACCCGCATGATATGACATCTTGATCGTTGTATGTATATATTCTATCACCTCCGGCGCTTTGCCTGCCACTGCCCGCAATATCGGTAAAGAGAACAAATGACTTGTTGGACCCTCCCAAGAGGGAGCGGCCTTCGCCATCCGCGCTTCCTTGTTGCAAATTCGTTTTACGCGTCGTAAAGTGAACTCCGTATCCGTTGAAAAATTCCGACTCCGTCGCCCGGGCTCCGATAGCGTAGCTCTGAGCCTTGCGAACGGCCAAAGCGATATCATCGACAAGATTCTGCGTCGACACCGTGGAACGAAAGCTGCCATAGTCGAAAATGGTGAGCCCTGCCACGATCATAAAAATCGCAAGAACCACAAGAAGCTCAACGAGAGTCATGCCGGAATTATATTTAAGCGGAGAAATCTTTTTGCGCATTGCTTAAAATTGAAAAAGGGCTGCTAATGAATAGATATCGAGGTTGAATAAGAATCCGATGAGCGCTCCAAGCGCCAGAAACGGGGCAAAGGGTATTTCAGTCTTCATGCGTATCTTCCGGGAATTAAAAAGCTTCAAAAGAAGGCTTGCGACGGCTCCGATCCAGAATGAGAGAATGATGGCGGCTACAGCGCTCTGCGTACCGAGCATCCAACCGATACCGAGGACAATCTTCGCGTCTCCGAGACCCATCCACTTCCCCCGTGAAATAAGCCACAAGAGAGCAAAAGGCAAAGCGCATAAAGGTCCCGAGATAAAATCGGACAGAAGCGGCGAGACGATGACAGGTCCCGCATTTGTATAGCCTATAAAGACTGACAGAAGGGCTACGAGAGCAAAAATATATACAAGGGAATCGGGAATGATTTTATGGCGCATGTCATAAACGGAAATGACAATGAGAAGCGAAAAGAGAAAACAGAAGAAGATCAGCGCGGAAACGAATGAAAGCATCGAATAGGGAAGAATAGGCAGAAAATAAAATCCAAGCGATGCAAACACGATTCCCGTGACAAACTCAACAAGAGGATATTGATGCGATATGGATCCCGCGCAGCGGCGACAGCGGCCGGACTGGATGAGAAAACTCAGTACAGGTATAAGCTCGTACCATCGAAGCGTATGATTGCATGTCATGCATATCGATCGGCCGTGGACGACCGATCGGCCCGTATTGAAGCGGTAAATAACGACATTCAGAAAGCTTCCTATGACAATACCGAGGAAAAAGAGAAGGACGAAAGCAATGATATACATAGTACCAGTATATCATTTTGGATTTAAAATAAAAACGAAAAATGCGGGTTTGTAGTCCATTGCAGGTAAAAGAGTTGTTGGCGATAGTAGGATACAGAGTGCTCGCATTTGCCGCTGTTAAAACAGTCGCGCCTGTAAAACTCGCACCCGTATAGTCGACGCAAAACGATCCTGTCGACGTCGAAGCGGCAAGAGCCCATCGGCCGCCTGAGATCGGATGAACCGCTTTTGATCCATAGTAAACGATCGTGCCGCTCGGGAGATTCTTC
Organism: Patescibacteria group bacterium; assembly: GCA_040384805.1. Taxonomy (GTDB): domain Bacteria; phylum Patescibacteriota; class Minisyncoccia; order Phycocordibacterales; family UBA9973; genus UBA8515. The sequence continues at coordinate 170,178 of JAZKIP010000008.1, forward strand.
ACGAGAGAATAGAGGCTCTTGCTTGAAGAGATCGTATCAGTGAAAAGGCTGCCGCCTGAGACGCCCGTCAAGGAATTGACGCCGACAGCCGTCGGCGATATCGCCTGTATTGTTCCTGTAAAGAGCTGAGCTTGGGCGATCATTGATTTGAGCTGCGACTGCACTTTGCTGTCATTGCCTTTATTTTTGGCATTGCCGAGAAACGCAATGACGATAGCCGAAAGAATTCCGATGATTGCGATAACGACCAAGAGTTCGATAAGAGTGAAACCTGTCTGCCTGTAGGCAGAACCTTTGTTTTTATTCATAACTTTTATTTTATCGTGCCTATAACGTATCTTCATATAATTCATTATACTAAACTCTCTGGAACAAAAAAACCGCCGTACGGCGGTTTTTTTGTTGAAACATTTCACACCTTTTAGTTGCAGACAGTCGCACCAGCAGCGGTATGAGCCGCAGTCGCGGATCCTGTTACTGCCGTATAAGCCGTACCGGTCGATGTTGCCGAACGGGATGCGCCCGTACTATCTACGCAATAGAAGAGTCCCGTTGTCTGTCCGGCAGCAGCCACCGACCATGCGCTTGCGCTATTTCCACAGTCTTTGGTGGTTGAGATAGCAGTGAGAAGCGTCGCAAGAGAATTCGCGCCGACGAATACGGAGCCTGCTGTCGAACATGTTGTACCGGCAGTACCGTAGGAATTATTACCCGTCGTGCTGTAGAACAATTCCGCCTGAGCTCTCATTGACGAAAGCTGAGACTGGATAGCGGCATCTTGGCCCTTTGAACGCGCGCTTGAAAGTGCGGCTAAAACGACTGACGAAAGAATTCCGATGATTGCGATAACGACCAAGAGTTCGATAAGAGTGAAACCTGTCTGCCTGTAGGCAGAACCTTTGTTTTTATTCATAGTTTAAGTTAAACGTGATTGTTATATGTCTTTATGCGTTAAAGACGCGACCTTACTTTTTAATATAGATATTATATCACAAAAACCCTGCTTGCCATCCCGTAAAAACAACATGGGGATAAATTGTTTTTAGAATTAATTTAACTCTAATGTATCCCGCTTGCGACATTATAAATAGGCATGAGGACCGACGTCAAGACGAGTCCCACTCCAAGACCCAATGCCACGATCATCAACGGCTCGATGAGGCTCACCAAAGTATCGACGGCATCATTGACCTCGCGGTTATAGAAGCGGCCCAAGGTTTTAAGAATGGTGCCGAGCGATCCGGTTTCTTCGCCGACACGGACCATCTGGTGCATGATCGACGGTATTTCGGGATGAGCAGACAGGGCGTCGGAAAGAGAGCTTCCGCTTTTGACCTTTTCGCTTGCGTCATGGAGGATATCGGAGTAGACGCGGTTCCCCACCACTGCTCCCGTCAATTCGATGGCGCGAATGATCGGAATGCCCGAGGATAGCATCGTATCCATGTTGTCAGCCATGCGCGACAAATACAGCTTCCTGAAAATATTCTTAAACACGGGAAGCGAAATCTTGAGGCGATCGAGATATGACTTCCCGGAATCCGTTTTCGTCAATCGGAAGAGATAGACAAAAAATATAATGACCGCGATAAGGATAAAAACGCCATAATGAACGAGAATATCGCTTATACCCATGACGATCTTGGTCGCAAGCGGAATTTCCTGCCCCGACTCCTTGATGATGTCGGCGAGGCGCGGAACGATGAAGATGAACATCATCGCTACGACAAGGACGAACACTCCCATGACGAATCCCGGATAGATAAGGGCGTTTTTTGCTTTTGAGTTTACTTCATAGGTACGATCAAGATAATCAGCCAAGAATATAAATACTTCGTCGAGCTTGCCTGACTCTTCACCTGAACGCACCATATTTACATA
>JAZKIP010000008.1:172068-209578 GCA_040384805.1 Patescibacteria group bacterium
TAAGGGCGTTTTTCGTCTTGGAGGTCAATTGGTATTGGCGTTCGAGATAATCGGCAAGGTAGGAGAAGACCTGGGTCAATTTTCCCGATTCCTCTCCCGATTTCACCATATTGACATAAAAATCGGAAAAGATGTCGGGGTATTTCGAGAGGGCAAGCGATATGGATGTTCCCGAAGCGATATCGCTTGAGACCGCGTTGAGTATTTTCGCAAGCGCCGGATTCTCCGTATTAGCGGCAAGAAGGGTAAACGCTTTGAGGGCCGACACCTGAGCTTCAAAAAGAGTTGAAATCTGGCGCGACATGATCACGAGATCCTTCATGCGGACGCCCTTGTCGAAGAATCTCATATTCATCAGGCCTTTCTTTTGATCTTCTTCCCTGACGCTCGATACGATAAATCCTCTCCGCTGGAGAGCTCCTATGGCCAAGTCTTTCGAGGCTGCCTCGACAGTCCCTTTTTTCTTTTCGCCCGTATTCGTAATGGCATCGTATGTGTACAGCATGTTACATCATTTGCTCCAGAGCTTTCGGATTAAGGGAATATTGGTATGCGCTCTCGAGGCTGATCTCGCCGCGAGCGACAAGATCGATCAGGGACCGGTTCATATCGATCATTCCCTCCGTCGATGACGTTTCGATGACCGTATTGATCTCATGGGTCCTTTTCTCGCGGATAAGATTGGCTACGGCATTATTGTTGATCAGGAGTTCATAGGCGGGAATTCGACCGCCCGCGACGCGCGGAACAAGCCGTTGAGAGAACACGCCAATGAGGCTCGAGGCAAGCTGGATCCGGATCTGATCCTGCTGTCCCTCGGGGAAGGAGTCGATGATGCGGTCGATCGTCTGAGAAGCGTTGTTGGTATGAAGGGTCGAGAAGACGAGGTGTCCTGTTTCGGCGGCGGTGACGGCCGCCGCGATGGTATCGGGGCTGCGCATCTCGCCGACCAAGATGACATTGACATCTTCGCGGAGGGTCGCCTTGAGCGCCCCGAGGAAGTCCTTCGTATCGACTCCGACTTCGCGCTGATCGACAATTGACTTGTCGGGAGCATAGACGAATTCGATCGGATCCTCGACGGTGACGATGTGAACCGAGCGCTCTTTGTTGACAATATTGATCATGGTTGAAAGGGTGGTTGATTTCCCCTGACCGACCGGGCCTACGACGAGGAAAAAGCCCTGTCTCTTGCCCGCGAACGTCGCGAGAATCGGCGGCAGGCCGAGTTCTTCGAGCGATTTTGCTTTTGGAATCAATCGGAGCGCCACGCATATCATTCCTCTCTGGAAGAAGGCATTGCCCCTCAGATGAGTATCTGAATGGAATGTATACGAAAAATCCATCTCTTTCGTTTCTAAAAACTTCGCGGTTTTCTCCTGTCCCATCAAAACTTCCAAGACTCCCATCATGTCTTCATTTGAGAGGGCCTTCTGGTTAACAAGGAAAATAAGCTCGCCATTTATTCTCATGGCGGGCTTCCGGCCCGCTCCCAGATGGAGATCAGACCCGTCTTCGCGTCCGAGAGCTGTCAGTAGTTCATCTGTCCATTTTTGATAGTCCATATATATAAGTACAGTATAATATAGTTATAACCGTTTGCCTATAGATTTAGAAATTATACACTTCCTGAAATGGGATTTCTCCATGGAGCGATTTGACGATCGCATCTTCGCGAATAGTAATCATCCCCCGTGATCGGGCAAGATCGTAGATTTCCTTCTCCTGAGGAGTTTTTAGGATCACTTCCTGCATATCCTTGTCTATTTTGAACATTTCAAAGACCGGGATGCGCCCTTTGAGGCCCGATGAGGATTCTGCGGACGGAATCGCCTCATACATAGTATTGCCAAGATCAAGGCGTGCCTTGTATTCCTCGGGCAGATCGGCGAACTGCTTGTCAATCATGATCTTTGTCGCTTCATCGATCGGAATCTCATGCTTGGATGATGGATGGATCCGACGAGCAAGACGCTGGGCCATGCAGAGTATCAATGTCGGTGCGATCAGATAGGGGTCGATTCCCATGTCAATGAGACGCGGAATCGCGCCGATGGCCGTATTGGTATGGAGCGTCGAGAAGACGAGGTGTCCGGTCAGAGCCGCTTGAATGGCAAGCTCGGCTGTTTCCTTGTCTCGGATTTCTCCGACAAGTATGACATCCGGATCCTGACGCAGGATCGAACGAAGTCCCGAAGCGAATGTATAGCCGATCTCGGGCATAACTTGGGACTGATTGATCCCGGGAATCTGGTATTCGACCGGATCTTCAAGCGACACGATATTCTCTTCTTCGCGATCAAGCTCGTTGATGATCGAATAGAGCGTCGTCGTCTTTCCCGATCCCGTAGGGCCGGTCATCAGGATCAATCCGTAGGGCCGAGTAAGCGCTTCACGGACAAGGGCAAGATTGTCAGGAGACATGCCGAGCTCTTCAAGCGGCTGGACTCCTCTCTGCGAATCGAGGATTCGCATCACCACTTTCTCTCCGTAGTATGAAGGCATCGTCGAGACGCGGAAATCGATCTTGCGCCCTTCAATCTTGGCGGAAAATCCGCCGTCCTGCGGCTTGCGCTTCTCGTCAAGACGGAGCTTGGCGAGAATCTTGATGCGGGCAACAACGCCGTTATAGACATTGAGCGGCAATACGAGTGACGTATGGAGAACTCCGTCGACGCGAAACCGGACTTTGACCTTGTCGCCTGCGTTTTCGATATGGATGTCGGACGCTCCCCCCTCCGTCGCATGGCGCAGAATGACAGCTACGATCTTGATGATCGGCGCATCCTCGACGATTTTCTCTTCCTCGCCCGGCTTTAAATTATCCGATGTTTTCGTATTTTCAACGGTCACGCCCCCGTCCTTCGAATCGCTCGCGATCTCCGTATCGAGTTCCGAAAGCGCCTGATCGACTTCTCCTCCGAGCCCTTCGTACATATCTATGAGCTTGCGGTAAGCGGATGTCTTGATGAGATAAAGCTTGAATGGCTTGTTAAGCTTCGATGTGATGAATGTGAGCGCGTCAATCGCCTGAACATTTTCGGGATCGACGATACCCATGTCGATCACATTCGCAGATTCTCCGATCGGGACAAACCGGTACATCTTCGCCGCATCGACGGGAATAAGCTTCAGTAAAGAGGGCGATACGGTCTTGGGATCGATATCCTTGACGGGAATATTGAAAAGGGCTCCTTTGATATCGAGGATCTTTTTTTCATCGAGGTTGAAATCAAGAAGGGCTTCGTCGATATTGCCATTATATTTCTGATTAGCCTGTGTGAGAATCTGGGATATTTCTTCCTCGCGAATGATGCCACGTTGTACGAGTTCTTCAAGAAGTACCATGTTATTGGGTAGTAAACGAGATGATGCCGCCGTTGACGGTCGCGTTATTGATCTTGGCGACTGCGCGGAAGAAGTACCGGGTCTTCGACGCAAGACCCGTCACCGGAGTCGCAAACGAGCCGATCATCGATTGCTTGGCGGGAAGCGTGGTTTTTCCCAAAGTCTCGGTCGGTCCGTATTCAAAGTAGACGCTTGTCGCGGCGTTTTGAGCCGTAACTGTTCCGTTAAGATTTGCCGAGGCATTCGTTATTTGGGTGGGATCATTGGTAATGACAAGCTCAGCTTGTTGTCCCGCATTGCCTCCGGCGCTATCGATGCTTGCGAAGGGATTCGGACGGCCAGGAGTGGCGGTTTCAAGAACGACGGTATTGTCCGTAAGGGCTCTGAAGGATTTATTAGTGAAAATCGACGTATCGATGACTATTTCATTAAGAGATGTCAGCGTTGAGAGAAATGCGGTATCCTCGGCGATCCTTTCATCGGTGGAATTGGTTTGAGCCGCTGTTCCCGTGATAGAGGACACGAGGGATGATGCCGTCGCAGCCCGCGCATCTCCGCCTGCGGCAAAATATGCGTATGCGCTGCCGAGAAGAAGTACGAGAGCAAGACCTATAAGAAATGTGTGGTATTTCGTTCGCATATATTTATTATTTAAGCCAATAGGTTTCAACCTTCAGGACATATGAATAAGTCGAATTCGCCGCTTCGCCTGGCTTGGCGGCCGCAGGAACGCTGAAACTGACGCCCTTAACGTCGACAAGGCGCAAATTACGCTCAAGATCTTTCAGAAAGCCCACAAATGAATCATAATTTCCATCCGTCGTGAATTCGATCGGGAAAATGCCATAGGGCAAGGAAGCGGTGGAATCGGATGCGGTTACAATGGCAGTCCGCGGCGCCGTTGCCGAGAGAGCCTCGGCTTCTTGAGCTTCGAACTTTATATTTTTGATCGGCATATTGTGAGTGCTTGCGATATGCTCGACCTCGAGAATGAATTTAATGTTATTGACCGTATTGGGCAGGAAGCGATCAAGCCTATTGCGGTCTTCCTGCTTTATATTTTTGTATGTTTCAAGGAGTTCGTCGCGCGTTTTCTGCAAGCTTGTAGAGTTATCGAGAGCGAGATTGTATGTATTCATGTCCGATCGCAGCGAAACAACATCCTTATACAAAGGATCAATGATGAGAAAGAAGAGAAGCCCGGAAAATATGATAAATAGGAGTGGAAAAAATAGTCTCATAGTGATTAATTAATTGGCTGTGGTTTCAGCAAGCGGCGGAACGGAAATTTCCCCGTTCGGCAGCTGTTGCGTTGTCGACCCTGATGATAATGGCGTTTCAGATGTCTCCGGTGCTTGAGGCGTCTGGTTCACAGGAGCTTGCGGCGCGGCAGTCTCTGTTTTTACCTGCGCTCCTCCAACAGCCATATTCTTTTCATAGGACAATAAGGACGGATCAACGACAAATTCAACATCAAAACCGACGCTATTGTTCTTGTCTCGCGTCAGATTGGAAAATACAACATTGCGGAATGATCGGCCCTTGGCGCTGTTGAATACGTCGGCTTGAAGAGCGATCGACCGGTAGTCGCGCGCGATTCCCGACATTTTAACGAAGAATCCCTGATCGGTCGTCTCGTGAGTAAATCTGGTGTATTGTATCGATGGAATGGTAAGAGCGCCCAAAAGCTCAAACATCGGAGAAAGCACTATATGGCCGCCCAAGACCTGCTTTGCCGCCGCTACCCGCTTGTCGAAAAGCTCAAGCTCTGTGATCGTATCTTGCTCGAATGTATCGCGGACTCTTTCAAGAGACACGGAGAGAACCTCTTTTTGCCGGATCAGATAGCTTTTATAGAAATAGAGGCCGCCTGCGGAAACCGCCGCGACGACCAAAAGAAGAGTTGCAAGAATAGAGAAAAGGCTTCGCGACGCATTCGGGCGGCTGCTTGACGGATTGACGGGAGTAATGGGCTTTTTGGGTATGAATGATGTTTGGAACGAGTTTTCCATATGTAAAAAATATTTACGACAGCTGGCGAAGCGCAAGCCCTACGGCAACGGTGAATTCGGGACCGCTTCCGGCTAAAACGGGAGCAAGGAAGGCCGGCGCTTCTGTCTTTGCGAATGGATCACTGTATACAACTTCGCTTCCGAAATGAGCCTGAGCGCTTTCGCGTAACCCTTTCAAAAGCGATCCGCCGCCAGACAGAATAATCTTATGTATGGTTTTATTATACTTCTTCTGATACGCAAGCACAACACTTGCGGTATCGGAAAATATATAATCTGTGGATAGGCGGGCGATTGACGCGACATCGGCGTTGCTCCTATCGTCGAGCCCTATGGATCTTTTTAATTTCTCGGCTTCAGAGAATGACGTTGAGAGCGACTGGGCGATATTTTTGGTAATATCCTGCGAACCGCGATTAACAATATGAAAAACGCGAACAATGCCCGCCTCGATGATTGAAAGCTTCGTTTTTGAGGCACCGAAATCCATCAAGAGAACGGGAGCAAGATCATGCATGAAAGACGAGCGGATGTTGCTGAATATCTCCATCTCGAAAGATGTAGCGTGCAGATCGGCTTTGGTGACGATATCCTGATAGCGGGACAACGTGTCATTGTGAATCGCAACCACCAAGACCTCGACTTTTGCCTCAGGTGCCCGCGCATCTCCCGGGCCTGTTTCGAAAGATGCCGCTTCCTCGGGAATCATGAACCAATCGAGACTAACTTCTGAAATCGGAAGCGGAATATATTTGCGCGCTTCGATCGGCACGATGTCTTTTAATTGATCCTCCGTTATCTTTCCCGGGAGCGAAAGAGTAAAAATCAAGCTTGAGGACGACGGGATGGCAACGACGCCCGACGTGATCGTCACATTTGATTCTTTCATAACGTCGATGACGGCACGGGCGATATCATCGGCGCCGAGGTTCGTGACCGACCCGATATCCGTATTCCCGTAAGGACCAAGAGCGAGTGCCCCATATGTCTCAAGGACCGCTTTGCCACCTTTTTTCTTCAGTTGGACAACCTTGATCGCCGATGTCCCGATATCGATGCCGAGAGCTCCCGCGCTTTCCTTTTCGGAACTGAAGATGTGCGACAAGCTGGCGAGCCCTCCGGAGATGATTTTCTTCAATGAAGTATCCATACAATATTCCTAAGTATAACATACTCATGTTAAAATGAAGCGGTGAAAAAAGTTCTTTACAGATTCAATTCGTTCTATCATTCTCTCATATCCACCATTCTCGATCTCGTCTTCCCCGAGGAATGCCTTGGGTGCGGCAGTCCGGGAATTAATCTGTGCCAAACGTGCATTTCTTCGGCGCCGCGGATCGGGAAAGAGACAAAGGAAGGCATATATGCGTGCTTTGACTACCGAGATCCTATCATCAAGAAAGCTATCTGGAGCTTGAAATATTATCGGAAAAGATCGCTTGGGCAAAAACTCGGAAAAGTTTTGCATGATTGCTTCAGCGCGGAGATTTCCACTATCGAGAGACAGTCTCAGGGGAATACGATCTTTATCATTCCTGTGCCGCTCTCTTCGCGGAGAGAAAGGACTCGCGGATACAATCAAGCTGAAGCCATCGCCCGCGGATTCTGCGCTTCGTTGCCGGACAGCGCCCTTGCGGTCAGAACCGACATTATCCTCAAGCACAAAGACACGTCTGCGCAAGCCCGTACCGCCCGCCGCGCAGAGCGGCTTCGCAATCTCGAAGGAGCATTCCGCATCAAGAATGCGAAAGGCCTGCGTGGCGCAACGATCATCATCATAGATGATGTGACCACTACAGGCGGAACAGTGACTGAGATCAGAAAGGTATTGCTTAACGACGCGCACGCAAAACAAGTCATCGCTTTTGCCGTTGCCCACTAATATCTGTTATAGTGCTATATGTCAGTACTTCATCACCATAGCTCTCCGCAGAACGCACGAATAATTTTTTACTAAAAATTTTCTCCGGCTCTTTACCTTTGCGCAGTCATTCTGCGAAGACTATAGCGATTGCGTAAAAATATTACAGTAAGGCTCAATAGTCTTTAAGAAATGGCTCACGGAAGGCGACGGCCTGAGCAGGAGCAAAAATAGAGCAGAATTTTATGCGTATATTTCCAGAAGAGCTATTGTAGCCGCACTGTTTGTCGAAACACTATCTATGCAAAATCAAAAATCAAAAAAGAAATACTGTCCCGACTGCGGCGGAAGCCAGGTCAACCATAGAATGGTCTATACGTCCGTGTTTTTAGGAACGATGATCGAACCATGGACGAATTGGATGGGCAAGATACTCCCCGAGCGCTCTATCGAGTGGATCGGGCCTCTCGTGATCAAGACTCTTGCCTTTTTGCGTCTCGGCAGGATCACGACGAAGCCGGAGAAAGACGACAGCGGACGCACGGAGGTCTTGTGGACGGAAGCCATCGCTCGCGGCATCGACATGCGCGAATTCCGCCTCTTCGGAATCGGCCATGATATCTTTATTTCAAAATATAAAGGGCAGATGCGATTCTTCGATGTCCTTCCCCGCCCGGCGGATTACAATCCGGAGGGTCTCGGATGGATGGACAACAAGAACGAGATGAAAAAACATTTCAGGAAAGCGGGCGATATTCCAGTCGCGCGGGGCGACATCGCCTCTACTCTCTCCAAGGGACTGAAAATCTTCCGCTCATTGGATAAGCCCGTCATCACCAAACCCAACATAGGATCGCGCAGCCGTCATACGACGACGCATATCGGGACTGAAGAGGAATTCCGTGCCGCGTTTAAAAAAGCCCAGCAACTGTCTCCGTGGGTCATGATCGAGGAAGAATTGTCCGGGTTCGTCTTTCGTGGAACTCTTATCGGCAAAAAGCTCGAAGGCGTCCTCCGTCGCGAGCCTGCCTATGTCGAGGGCGACGGCATTCATGCCGTCCGCGAATTGATAGACCGCGAAAATGAAAATCCGCTTCGCCAAGGGCCGATATTCCACACCCTCTCTCTTGATGCGGAAGCGGAAAAAGAATTGTCGCATTGGGGACGGACACCCGACACGGTTCCGCGCAAGGGCGAAGCGGTAACTCTGGGACAGAAAACGAGCCGCGCAGTCGGCGGCGGGATCACCGATGTGACGGACATGATCCATCCCGATAACCGGGCGATGCTTGAACGCATTGCCGATGTTCTCGATGATCCCCTGATCGGGGTCGATTTCATCATGGATGATATCTCAGTCTCGTGGCGCGACCAGCCACGATCAGGAGTGATCGAATGCAACAGCGCCCCCTTCATCGATCTTCATCACTACCCTCTTGTCGGGAAGCCGCGCAACATCGCGGCTCGGCTCTGGGATATTATCTATCCTGAATCCGCCGTTTAAAATCACGCCGATTAACCGGCGTGATTTATGAGTGGACGGGAATAATAGTGTCGATCGTGATCTGAGACGGGGGAGCAATAGTGTCATCGGGCACCGGACGCGACCGATATTCGTGTTCCGTAAGGAATTCCCCGAGGAATTCCTTAAATTTCTCGGTTCGACGCTCCTCGTTTATCTCAAGGAAATGCTTGATCGGCTTGCTCTCGGGAGTATATTCATAGTGGCCGCGGATCTCCCCGTCCTCAAAAACACGCAGATGATATTGGAAATCGAAGTTTTCGAGCTTCCGCCATGAAAGCACCTGTCCCGTATCGATCCATGCGATAAAGTGATTTCCAAAACCCCACTTTTCATGAAGGTGTTTTTGCAATTGGGGAAGAGTCTTGCCCGGCGCAAGCCATCCCAAACGGTACTCCTGACGCTCTTTTTGATGCCAAATAATATGGAATCTCAATAAGTTCTTCTGCATCCATGGGAAGACGGGGTAGATCCCCTGCCATATATTTTTCTTGATTTTTTGTTCAAAAGTAAGCCTATTGTGGCGATTCATAGAGCATAGTATACACTAGTTTTTGTATTCTGACATGAGGTCGTTATGCCTTTCTTGGGAGCGGATGAATATGAGCCGCGATGCCCACGGCGGCGGCGATCAAGGCAAGATTTTTGATAATATATTGGCCTTCGAGGGTCGGAACAAGAAATCCAGACCATGTTTCTCCAGGAAGCAGGAAGAGCGGCATGAAAGTCATGATCATATGAAGAAAGAGAAGCGGAATAACAAGGCGTTCAAGGCCCTTTACCGCAAACAGAAGGCCTATGATCATTTCGAATATGCCGAATAGGAGGATAAACACGGGAAACGACATCCATGGCACAGTCTGCTCGAAAAGGTTTTCAACAAGAGCGCTTGCGGGCGAAAGTCCGGCGACTTTCAAGAAGCCGAACCAAAAAAATATGACAAAGAGGCCGAACCGGGCGGCGGGAACCGACACGCGGCGGAAGAAATGGATCAGTTCGCTATCGAGAGTGCGGATAGACATGCGCTCATTGTAACAAACATCCTTATTTATTGAAATAAATGATGATCGCCGCGCCGATGAAGATAAAAATGCCCCCGATAAAGAAAGAAAGCGTCGGTACGGTCTTGTAGAGAATGAAGCTGAAAAGAATTACGAAGAACGGATAGGCGATCTCGATGATCGACGCCGATGATGCGTCCATGCTCTTGATCGCCGAAAAAATAAAGAAATTCCCCGCAGTGGCAAGAATGATCGCCGATGCCACAAGACCGAGATTCCCCTTTCCCGATGATATAAGCGTCCGGATCGATTCATAGTCGGAAAAAGCGAATGGCAGCATGATCACAGTGGTAACGACGGAATTGACGAAAAGAAGGGCGAGGGGCGAGGTTGTCGAGAGGATTTTCCCATCTATTGCATAGACAAGTCCCCACGTAATCGCCGCTCCTGCTGCATAGATGAATCCGATGGTCATAGCATTAAGTATACTCTACTCTCTGGCTTATTTAACACTATAAGAGGCAAGTTTCTTTATCTTGCGCTCGATGATTTTCCCAAGAAAAGTTCCGAGGGCAAAAGAAAGAAAAGCGAGCTTGAATTTGTTCTCGGTGATGAAAAAATGTATAAAGTCCTGGAAACGATACACTTTTTCGATTCGCCGTTTGATCGCATCGGGTCTTCCACAGGGTGATCGAGAATCCGATATTGCGGAATGAAGGAGCACGCTCTATAAGATTGATGTTATATTTCTCCTTATCAAGAAGAAGGGCGCACAGGATGCCGGCAACTCCGGCTCCCGAGATCAGTATTTTCTTTTTAGGTTTTGCATCCATTACAATAGCGGAAGGCAGTGATTTTCCTTATCGAAAATTGCCGAGAAGGTTTCTAAATCCAATGCGCGAGATATGCAATGAATAGTATTGCGCCAAGAAGGCCCAAAAGGGGCTGAAGACGCGAGACGAGGCCGATGATAACGATAATAATGATAACCTTGACGAAGCCCAATACGAGGATCGAAGCCCATACCGTCTGCAAAAGCATTTGAAGTGAAGTCATATCTCCCATGATATGGCAAAAGCGAATATGAAGTCAAGTATGAAAAGACCCCCGGATATCTATCCGGGGGTCTGAAAACTTTTATCATTCCTTATCTCTCGTTAGGATAAAATGGAACATTTCTCCCAGTATCCATCGTCCCTCCTTCTTGCACCGAGCATCCGGAGCAGTCAGCGTTACGAAACAGTCCTCATGGTAATCGAATTGTTCTGTGGATATATTGTGAAATTGCAGCCTGTGCAATTTTTCCGGCCATTGATGGTGACACGGCACAAAGACAAGAATTTCCTTCCTGTCATGGAACATACCACAGAAAAAATCGATAATCTGAAGCGATTGGCTTTCTGCCTTTCCGATAAAGATAATGATTTTTTTCAGAGTTTGTGTGTACCTCTTAAGTTCCTGAACGTTCTTATCATTTTCAGTGACGCAACCGTGGGTCTTGTCTTTGAAGGTCTCAGCTAATATGAGGACGCATTTCCCGAGGATTTCATGAATACCATTCGAAAAGTATGGGAATCTATTATACGTGATAACGGCAATTTCTGCTGACATAACATATTGTTTTGATAGTGAACAATTTTTATAATAGTATCGCATAGATTATGATAGTCGACCACGGGACAAGTTTAGGTTTTTCTTAACTTTCATCTTTTATAATAGCTGCTATACTTAATATCATATGAAAATCCTTGTCATTGAAGATGAAGCCGATATCGCTACTTTTCTCAAAAAAGGACTGCAGGCAGAAACCTGCATCGTTGACGTAGCAACAACGGGAGAACAAGGAATTGCCTTGGCCCATACGAACAGCTATCACGTCATTATTCTTGATTTCCATCTGCCCGACATGATCGGAAGCGAGATATCGGCCCGTATCAGGCAGAAGAAGCCGTCGATTCCCATTCTTGTCCTTTCAGTCGAAAGAGACATGGATATCAAAGTCGACATGCTTTCGATCTGCGATGACTACGTAACCAAGCCGTTTTCGCTGCGGGAACTCATGGTGCGATTGCGAGCGCTTACTCGGCGCGGCGAAGTCCTTCATGGCACCATCTTGAATGCCGGATCGCTTGCCATTGATTCCCAGAAGCATCTTGTCACGCTTGCAGGCAAGAATATCCGCCTGCGCAACAAGGAATTCGCTCTTCTGGAATATTTCATGCAGCATGAAAATATCGTCTTGTCTCGCGAGATGATACTTGAATACGTCTGGGACATGAACACTGATCCGTTTACCAACACCGTCGATACTCATGTCAGACTCCTGCGTAAAAAACTTGAGACAAATAAGAGGATATTTATCCATACGGTTCCGAAACGCGGATATCGGTTTTCAGCAACCGGATAGATTTTAATTTTACTTTAGAACTAGTTTAGATTCTCTTGCGTATACTATGGACAAACTCATAGTATTTTTTAATTTTTAAAACGAAAAACATGAAAAAAGTAGGAACCTTTTTCTTGCCGCAGGAACCCGATATGGGAACTGCGTACCGACTCACGCCTCATGAAGGCGATTCTTTGTTTTATCGGGAACGGACCGATCGGAATATCGGCTGGATTACGAGAGAAGAACAGGAATTTCTCCGTACAAAAGTCGTTGGCATCGCCGGATGCGGGGGCATGGGGGGGCTTGTTGCCTCTATTCTTCTGCGTCTTGGCATTGGAGAAGTCCGGATCGCCGATAATGAAACATTCGATGTATCCAATTTAAACAGGCAGTTCGGAGCAAATCTGACGACAATCGGAAAATCGAAGGCTTTTGAAACGGCCAGACTTCTCCGTCAGATTGCAGATGACACGACAATCGAAGTCTATGCCATGGGTATTAACGAAGAAAGCGTATCGTATTTTGTTAAGGGATGCGATCTTATTGCCGATGAAATTGAACTTTTGGCGGTTGCTCCCCGCATCCTTCTCCATGAGGTCGCTTCCCTATGCAATGTGCCTCTTTTAAACTCTCCGACCGTGGGGCATCGAGTGTACCTTTTCAATTTCACTCCTCACTCCATGCAGATGTCTGAGGTTTTGGGAATGTCATACAACGAAGCCGTCATCCTTCAGGAGAAAATGCGCGATCATACGGCAACGAAAGCCGAGGTCGAAAGAGTTGTCAATGCCGTAACATCCTTCGCCGCTCCCGAGATACCCGAATACTCCGCGGATAGGGAAAAATACAGTACTGTTGCCGAGATAAAGCGGCGGCTTCTTGAGGAAGGCAAGGCATCGATCATCGGCTCCAATCCGCCGATGGCGGCTGGATTTCTCGCAAACCATATTCTTTTCCAATTGCTAAAGGATTCTCCGCTGAAAAGGATTTTCGTTCTTCCTCCTCTCATGCCCGGATATCTTTCCTTCGATGCGGCTCTTCTCACAACTCAAGCCGTGCAAGGAATATGGTGGTAAATCAAAATCATATGAGCCACCTCATAACACTCGCCGACACGAGCTTCAAACGTGATCAGGCTATCGCCTATATCCAAGACATCTATGCCCGGGTATACGAGACAATCCCGGGCGAATCGGATGTTTATTTTATTTCCCACAAAGACGAAACGATGACGGGGGTGATCGCTCTTGATTTCGCGGACAGCAAGGATAAGATGCCGATGGAATCGGTGTATGAAATAGACTTAAGCGAAATATCTTTTCCCGTGACTTCTCACAATTCCGTTCAATTCGGCCGATGGATCGCCGAAGATCCCCGCGTATCGGTATGTCTGTCTTATATCGCCACTGTCTATTCTTTGAAGCTCGGAAAGGAATACATCTGGCTTACTCAGACTTTCAAGACGCATCGGGTCTTGCGGCAGAAAGGAATTATTTTTTATCCTCTCACGCGGGCAAAACTTGTCTATGAAAATATTCCCCCAGGCGATCTAGCATACTATCTTTCGGAAAATTGCCCCAAATGCTATATAAGCGTCGCCCGGCAGCAAAAGGCAGCATTGCAAAAAAAGTCCGATGAAATCAAGGAAAGCGGTTATGTGCTTTTTGATAAAAACATTTTCTAAAAAATTCTTAAAACTACGCCCAAGGCAACCTTGGGCGTTTCATCTTTCTGGTGTACAGTTTTATATATGACTTTTCCATTCCATATTATTCTTTTTATTATCGCCATCGTAACGACGCTTGGTATCGGGATCATGGTGATCGCCAAAGATTCTCGGTCGGTCATAAACCGGTCATTTTGCGTTTTTCTCCTTGGCATTATCATAAGCACTCTTGGGTTCCTCTGCCTGACGCTTCATCTCCCCTTCCCGCTTTATGACCCCCTTATACATTATGGCGGCGTTTTGTTCACAGCGGGCCTTCTCTCCTTCTCCTATGTCTTTCCCAATAAGAAAACTTTTCCCAAAAAGACATGGCCGCTTTTTATACCAAGCCTTCTT
Source organism: Patescibacteria group bacterium (assembly GCA_040384805.1). Lineage (GTDB taxonomy): Bacteria > Patescibacteriota > Minisyncoccia > Phycocordibacterales > UBA9973 > UBA8515. The sequence goes on from JAZKIP010000008.1 coordinate 186,264, forward strand.
TTTCTTTGTATCATTCCATTTCGGCTTTTGATAGAAAGCGTATCGTTTAACGGCAGTGGCGATATCATGACCCACAATGGACCCTTATTCATACCGTATATCGCCCACTATGCGTTTTGCTTTATTCTCATCATAATTTCCATCGTCCGCGCATATCGCGAGACACGCGGCAAGGCGCGCGCTCAAGTCGAATATCTCTTTATGGGAATTTTGATAATGCTTCTCTCGCTGCTTGTCTTCAATCTGATTCTTCCTATCTTCGGGATATCGTATCTCTATGTCATCGGTCCGTTATCGTCGATCGTATTCATCTATACGACAGCGTATGCCATCATCCAGCACGAACTTTTGAATATCCGGATCGTCATTCAAAGAGGCATCATTTACACCATCCTCTCCGTCATGGTGATCGCCTTGTATATCGTTGCCTTGCAACTTGCAAGCTATGTCCTTGATAAGACAACAAGCGTGGGAGTTATCGTAAGCGGCGCCTTGGCAACAGCACTAGGAGCTTTCCTCATAGGCCCCTTTGAAAGTTATCTGCGTAAAATCACTGATCCGGTTTTCTTCAAAGGAGGTTACGACTATGCCAAAACTCTTCAGGAATCAAGCAATATCCTATACGCCAATATCGCCCCGGCGGATATCATCCGCGAATCATCGCAATTCCTCGAAAAGACCTTGCGGTCATCGTCTGTCATATTCCACCTCGATATCGCCCCTTCCGCAAAAGACCAAGAAAGCGACAGATCTCTTTCGATTCCGATTATTTTCGGAAATCAGGAAATCGGATCGCTTCTCTTGGGTCCGAAACGCTCCGGCGACGCATATACGAAAATAGACAAGCAGCTTCTTGAAACATTTGTCTGTCAGGCGGCTGTCGCCCTTGAGCGAGGACGCCTCTTCGAGCAGGTTGAAAAATACAATGCCCACCTCGAAGAACTGATCGAAGAGCGCATGGGAGAGATAAAGAAGCTTCAGGAAGACCAGAAACAGGCAATGATAGATATCTCCCACAACCTGCAGACTCCGCTTGCCATCATTCAGGGAGAACTGGAACTTCTTGATGAGCCCGTCTTCGAATCGAAAATACAGGCCGTCAAGAAATCTCTTGATCGCGTGTCGGATTTCATACGGCAGCTGCTTCATCTGTCCCGTCTTGACCGCTCGATCGAGAAAGTTGAATTATCTCCTCTTGATCTCGGGCAACTTTTGCGCGAGCAGAGCGAATATTTTGAAGTCATGGCTCTTGAAAAGGGCGTTCGCTTGGAATGCAATATTTCCGAGAATATAATGATTTTCGGCAATAAGCGCCTTCTGGCGGAGGTTTTCGTCAATATCGTGGTCAATGCGATCGCATATCGCCATCCGGAGCGCGAAAGTAAAATACAGATATCCCTTGTGCGAGAAGAAGAAAAAGCTATCGTCTCGATCGAAGACAACGGAGTCGGGATCGCCGAGAATGACATACTTCAGTTGTTTACGCGCTTCTACAGAAGCGCTCGCACATCAAAAACCCTCCATGGTACGGGCCTTGGCCTTGCGATCTGCAAGACGATCATCGAGAAGCACGAAGGGCTCATTTCCGTTTCGAGCATTTTAGGAGAAAAGACTGTTGTTAAGATAGAATTGCCGATTCAAGAAAACGCGTAATGAGATTTAGATATTCTCCTCGTCCCATGTCTTGCGGGCATCGATCATCAGATAGAGCATTGTTGTAAGATTATTCTCTGTTTTTTCATCAAGCGGCGTGCGAAAATCCGTAAGCGCTTTGAGCTTGGCGAGAAAAACAGCTTGGCCGTCTGATAAATAACGTTCAATGATCTTCTTCGTCGTGCGAACGCGCGGCGCGTCATGAAGAGGCCAATAGACAGGCAGACCAGATGATGTAATAAAAGTATAAGATGGGGTATGCGTATACATATGTTTATTATGAATATTCGATAGGAATGCTTGCAAATGCATTCCGCGTAACAATGACATGATCGATAAGATTAATACCGATCAATCGTCCCGCTTCGACAAGCTGTTTGGTAATGAGTATGTCAGCCTCGCTTGCGGCGGTGATGCCGGACGGATGATTGTGAACCAAAATGACTCCCACAGTTCCGTATTCGAGAGCCGGCTTGAAAACTTCCCGCGGATGGATGATATTCGTGTCGACGGTACCGATAGAAATGATCTCATCGTGAACGATCTTATAGTGGGCATTCAGATATATCCCCCGCAAATGCTCCTTGGGAAGATCGCGCATGTCTTTCACGTATTCAAAAACATCCTGCGCCGTGCGAATCGTCGGAAGGCTTGAGTCATTCTTTTCATAGAATCGACGGCCAAGCTCCGCGCAGGCGACGATTTGCATGGCATGAAGAAGGGGGATGCCAAGATCACGGACAAGAACTTTCGGGTCGCGCACCGCCATAATGCTTTTTTCCCCATATTCTTTCATGATTCGCGACGACATGGAAATAATATCTTCCTTTTTAGTTCCCTTGCCTAAAATAGTCGCAAGAAGCTCGGCCGTCGAAAGCGATGCGGGCCCAAGCTTTGAGAGTTTTTCCCGTGGCTTTTCTTCATTCGGCAGATCGTGAATGGTAAGAATATAACGCTTATTGACATTATCAAGACTAAACACGATCGGTTTCTGACTGTAGGCTGTTTGCATATTCTCCAGTATAGCAGAAAGACTGTCTAAAAAGTTAAATTTTTTCTAAATTTAAAAAATTAATTGTGGATATGTGGAATAAAAAAAGCCGTCGCAAGAAAATGCAACGGCTTGCCCAAAAATGGGCTTACTTACCACCCTGTAAAGTTTTCAGTGAAAATAAGAATAACCTATCGTCGCCACAGTACTAAAAGAAATAAGAACATCGCCCAATATTTCCAACGATTTACAGATTTCCTTTTTCCATTCCCAAGCTCCCTGCTCCTTAATCGTTTTTTCAAGTGAACAGGGAATGTCGCTGAGGATGATGGTTTTTTGAGCACAATAAGAGTAAATCCATGCTGCGATCACCGCTGCTGTGAATGTCCACGATATTATAATTATCTCCATAACATAACGGGGTTTAGATTTTAAAAGAATGGAATGAACTAACTTTAGTGATCTAAACTATAGCATCTAAATTCTTTATTGTCAAAAATGCATGTTTTTATGATTTCAATCGTATGCTAATTTTCCGGCGAGATTCATGAACAAGCACGACGAGACCCGCGATTGCTAAAGTCATGTTTTTTATCACAAATTCCCCGTCAAGCGAAAGAATTGGAAAGTGAGGATTGAAGACCACATGCCAGCCAAAAATGAAAGTCGAGAATGTTCCCAGAAGGTGGAAAAGGACAACGGCATGAGTAAAGACAAGAGCGCGGTTTATAAGGAGCATGACACCGATAAAGACTTCGAGAATGCCGAGAGCTACTAAACCATGCCCGTGGGCAAGCATGGGCAGGATCGAATTGTAGATCAAGTCGAAAACCGGATTATATCCGAGTATCTTAAGCGCTCCGAACCATATGAAGATCACGGCAAGCGTGAGTCGAAGGACGGTTATAAGAATAGTCTCATAACGCGCAGAAAAAAGAGTGCGAAATGTTTTCATATCGCTTATTCTAGCAGAAAAAACACATTTGGCAAAAATCAAAATGATCCTGGTATTTTTACTGTTCCCTATCGGCGAATCTACATCTATTGAGCATGCTGTTTTTAAGATCGGCTTCAAGAAGAATTTCATTTTTATACGCATCTTTCAATTCCTTGACGCGCGGATCATTCCCAATCAGAAACCCGAGATCATCAGGATCTGCATCCCCGGATGCTATGAGTTTCCGAGCGGTCGGATACGGATTAAGGGTATGCCACTTTTCGCTTTTGTTGAAGCGCGTCGCAAGAAGGTACGTCGCCCCCGGCTCAAGAAGATGCGAATTTTTTCCATCTGCCGTCAGAATATCGCTCGTCGCTCCTATGATGTAGAGTGATCCGTCCTTGAAGCCTCCCTGCTGATTGACGATGACCGTACCTTTGAGTTCTCCCTTTATATTCTCAATAACTTCTATACGAAACTGGGTTTCGGGGCCGATCCCCCTCTCTGTGGCGCCCATCTTCTCTATGACCCGCCCTACGAAAACATTATGAGATGCTCCGACGAGAACCCTGTCATCGGAAAAATCCGCAGCATATCGGGGATGTATGGAGAAAACTTGCGGCTCTCTATCATTATGTTGATATACACTTTCAAGGGCGATAACAAGACCAAGACACATGAGAAGAAGTATGAATTTATTTTTTATCATGCAAGATTATTCGTTATTTTCATGTAAAGGAACTTCGCTCGACCAGAGATACTGATAATCAGCAATATCCTCCGGACCGGGATAAAGATGCTGAGTTTGGTCAGAATACATAATATTCCCCGGCATGCTGTGATCAAGGCCGAGCGCATGCCCAAGCTCATGGCTGATCGCAGCTTGTATCGCGCTTTCGGAACTTCCTTCTAAAAAATATGAATTCAAGAAAATATCATCCGGAAGGGATACATTAGAATTCCACGCGCCGCTCCACGACACATCGCGCAGATCAACATCGGATATGGCAAGCGTTGCATGCCCATCAGCGACAAGCTCAAGATCCACATGCCCGAGGCTTCTCCACACTGACAAGGCATTGCCAAGTTCCTCGGAATAAGATGTTGCTGACATCCATGCGATCGTGCCATCGCGAACCGATCCGCACGTATCGCGAGAACGGCAATCCTTGTCGATCAGGAAATGTTCTCTTTCTTCTTCATCCTCGCCTCCCGTCATGATATTTCCATAAAATAAATTCTTATCCGCGTCTGATCGCAGCGAATAGCGACCGCATGAATGCCCGCAATCGCGCGACATCCATACATAATATGTGAGAGCCGGATCAAATACATAGGTTTCGCCTGCGGAGGGATACATTGAAACCCGATATGGAACATAGGAATTCGCGCTTTCATGCTGCGGCGCGATCATCTGGGCAACCCTGCATGCCCCATCAGGAGCATCGGAACATGTGGTGATATCGAAAAAAAGATCCACGCAGTCGGTACCGCAATCGGATTTAAATTCAAATTTAATCTCCGCAGGAGCTGCTTTCGATATTGTTTGGCTTTGAGCAACAGTGAATATGGTGACAACAGTGCCGCGATAAAAGCCGTCATGAGCGTATGTCGGAACTATCTCGCCTGAATCATCGCTTGACTGATCGTAAATCAATCCCGCCTGAGAAGAACAAGCGTAAAAATTGAGAAACACTATCGCTACGATTCTAAAAATATATTTTTTCACCACACCAGTATAAAAGGATGAAAATAAAATCGTTCTAAACTGATTTTGGGATCGTCCTTCATCCGTATAGAGTTGACAGGAGAGTTTTTATATGATATTTTCAAACAGAAAAACATTTGTAACCTATATAAAAATCAAGAAATGAAAACAATTAATTGTCCGGCCAACAGGCAGGAGATGCCCGCATTTTGGAGGAATTATTTCGCTACGCAAAAAAAACTTGGCAAAATCACATTCATTGCAGAAAAGATGCCAGTCAAAAAAAAAATTGCCAGAATATTCAGAAATACCCAAACTGCTGTCATAACGATAAGAAAATTCGATAGTTCGAATCGAGTTGAAATTAAAGGCACAACCATCTTTTTTTGCATCACGAAACAACAAGCTGCAAAGATCAAAACATTCGGCTTAAGCCCGAAAAGCGTAGGTATTCACTCTGTTAAGGCAACCCCTTTGACAGAAACGCATTGGGTAACTTTTCACATCATGAATCTGATAAAGATTGCAGTGAGCAATTAAAATCATTTCATAAGGAAAATCCTGCGCTCTCTATATAAATGAGAGGCAGGATTTTATTTTTGAAACTTCAGAAACGCATTATGTCTTATTGTGCACAGTTAAACATCCATAGCACCCCGTACTTGTCTGTGCACGAGCCGAAATATCCTCCCCAGAACATCTCCTGAAGGGGCATGCCGATTTTTCCTCCTTCGGAAAGGGCCGCAAAGAGCCTGTCCGTTTCTTCTCTCGTATCAGGCTCAAGATTAATGGAAATATTATTGCCAAATGTCAGTTTCTGCCCCATCGATTCAATCGCATCAGTACCCATAAGAATAAGACCTCCCAGGATGGGAAGCTCGATGTGCATGATCATATTCTTCTCCGCATCGCTTAATACCGGCATATCAGGGCTTGCCGGAACTTCGCCAATGCGCTGGAACTGGCCTGTGAATTCGGTACCGAACGCTTTTTTATAAAAATGAAATGCTTCTTCCGTTGTGCCTGTGAAATTGAGATAAATGCTTGTTCGCGCCATAGAATATATTCAAGTTAATGATAAAAATTCAATAAAACTATCTTATCCTTTCTTTTTGAGCCACTCGATCATTTTTTCAAACGTGCCGGGACCCGCTTCGCCGTCGGCTGCAACACCTTCGGCTTTCTGGAAGGCCATGACCGCTTTCTGCATGCCGGGGCCATAGTCATTATCCACCTTGTTTGAGGTATTGTTGTAAATATTCAAGAATTTCTGGACAGTTCCCACTCGCGTACCAACTGATTTAAGCTTCATAAAAACCTTGTCGTCTACAAGTTTCTGCAATTCATTTATTAAATCTTGATGTGTTGAGGCCACGACAGGTTTTGTTTCGGGCTTCGGTTCTTCTTTTATTTCTTCCGGGACAATTTCCTCTGATACGGGTTCAAGCTCAGGGGTTTCATTCTCTTTCTTTTCTTCTTCACGATTTCCCGCTTGTTGGCTTGCAATATGTTCAGTGCCTGATTGCAGGGTCGTAACGGCCCAGTAACCCAGAGCTCCCAAGACGGCTAAAATTATGAGCCAGAGCAGTAAGGATTTTAAGTTTTCCATATATATTATTCTATCAATATTTTCGCAAATTTCAAATTGAAAAGACGGCTGGCTCAAAGATAAGTACCGCGTATCGTGGCAAATTACCCCGACTATAATGAATAAGCGGAGATGAGAAAAAGATCAGGAATGTCACCGAAGCATTCTTAAAGATAAGAGGCTGTTCTATTGACTTTAAGATAAAACGTCATATTATAATAAAAGGCGTAGTTCGTTGAAATTGGTTTGATGATTTTCCAGCAATCCCTTAAAGGGTTTCTAGAAAATCATCAAAACCTAATAATCATGAAATCAGTTATCATCGCCGCTTTAATTATGGCTGGGCTCGTCTATTTCTTTCCTTCAAAAACAGTTACTATTCAATTCGCAGACGGCACAACCAGCACCGCAATCGCTACTCCCTTTGACGGGGAAGTAACCGTGGGATGTTCATATCCTATTTATAAAAGCCGGAATGTAGGATATGTCGTTGGAACGAAATATAGATCTCAAACTCAACAAGCCGAAATTATCGCTATCAGGAACGATTGGTAATAAAGAAGTGATCGTAGCACACTAACCAAAAGCCTGTTTCTTTCCAAGAAACAGGCTTTTTTTGAGCCTACGACCTCTTGTGTGGAGTGACTTTGCTTGCATAGGACGCACGCGAGACACCGCAAGGTTCTTTGGAAGAATTTCAGAGGCTAAACTGAGCTATGTGAGTCGCTGAGATATTCTTCGGCAAGTTGAGCGATTTTCACCGATCCGTGCTCTCCTGTAATGTTTGAAAGAAAGACAAAGGTCATTCTTTCAGTAAGAGCGTAATAGATGCCGATCTCAAAGCCTATAGTACTCCCGCCGTGATATGCGACGAGCTTACCGTTTTCCTCTTTCAAAAAGACACCGAACCCATAATAAATTTCCGGACCTTCGTCGGTCAGGACGTGTTTCGTGAGCATCAGCGCTTTCATTTCCGGAGAAAGTATCTTACCGCTTTGTACAATTTCGCTCCACAGCGCAAGATCGTGTATGGAAGAATAAATGCCGCCATCGCCTATTGTTGTACTTGTTTGGCGCTGGTCCGTTCGCAGCCACTCGCCGTCTTTTTCTGAATATCCATAAGCACGGTTCGGGATGACGATAACGGCCTCCTGATTTGGCAGCGTGGTTTTCATTCTTAAGGGCCCAAATATATTTTCTTGGAGGAAGTCTCTAAAATCTTGTTTGGAAATTTTCTCCACGATGAGTTTCAAAAGACAAAATCCTCCATTGTTATAAAAATATTTTTCTCCTGGAATCGAATCCAGCATTTTTTTCTTGCTTAGTATCCCAACAACATCGCTGTCATATATCTGCTTTCCTTGATATTCAGGAATAGGTTCGGCATCATACTCCCCCAGCCCGGATGTGTGAGTGAGAAGATGCTGTATGAAGATGCTGTATAGTGACATCTTTGGCGTGGATTGGGAATTCAGGGAAGAAATCTCTCAGCTTTGCATCGAGACTCAAAAGGCCTTTTTGAACAAGAACAAGGATTGCTACCGCAGTAAAGTGTTTTGAGACGGATGCTAGGCGAAAATTCGTATCAATAGAAATCAGAGTATATTTATCGAGATCGGAATATCCAGCTAGGGCGGCGTGAACGATTTTACCCTCTTTTATAATGCCAATTGCGCAGCCTGGCGTAATTCCATCGCGATAAGGGGCCAAGAAATTATTTTCCATTTTTTAATTTTACCTTAAATCTTGGCATAGTGTATTCAAGTTTGCCGATACTATTTTTATACTGCGGGCAGTGTGCGTTCAGTACCCACGCTCTCAACCCTTGTAAGGATACACTAGCGCATTCAGGAGATTGAAAACTAGGCAGCTGAGTCAAGAATCTCTAATGTCTCTTGTCTTAATTTCTGTATTTTTTCCTGATCTTCATTTTTTTGCATTTGAGCATAAAATTCCGGATCGAACTTCCTTATTGCGTCTTTTAAAGTGTCTGGAGTATCAATGACAACATTAGGATCCTTGCGCTGCTCCATAGTTCGTATCTGAGAAGCCACCTCGCTCCACAGCTTTTCAGCTGTATCTTTGTCTGGCATAGTAGCAATTTTCTCTATAAATACTTTCCGATACTTTTCAATCCCCGAACCTACGCGGGCATGAAACATTCCAGAGATTCCAAATTGAATTGTTCTGAAGTCAGGTTCTTGTCGTAAGAGAGTTTCTTTTTCTTCATCAGAAGCTTCTCCGTATTTTTCACTGAGCATTCTTTTATATTCCTCGTTCTTTTCATAGAAACTGAGTTGATCCTCGATCTCTTTTTCAATTATTGCAGTACTAAGAGGCTGGACTCGCACATCTTCATAGTATTTTGAATTTTCATTATTTTCCGCTCCAAGCTTTTCCAAAAGTTTTTGCCGATATGAATCAGCTTCAATTTTATCACTTGCTGGATTTTCGGCATCAACATACAGGAAAGAATCTACATCGCTCTCAGCTCTTGCTTGCTTCCCTTTGATCATTGATCCGTAGACTGTCGCTCCTAAAATCTCGGGATTTTCTTTTTGAAGTTCTTTGACTGTAGTTCGAAAGGTATCCAACCGTGCTTTTGCTTCATCTTGAATTGGCAATTCAAAACGCCTTTCATTTATTTTTTCTTCCACTTGATTGTTTAGAGAGACTTGCTCTTGCATATGCATATTCTAGCTTAAATACTTGTATTTAGGTACTCGAGTCATCCGATATTTTATTTTTACTGCGGGCAGTGTGAGTTCAGTACCTAAATTCTCAGCCCTTACAAAGGTATTTTAGCACCTTTTGGAGATTAAAAATTAGGCATGTGAATCGCGAGCTACTTTACCTTAAAAATTCAAGCATTAGTTGATTCATGCGAAACTTATAGTTCTCAGGTAAAGTGTTTATTTTCATTTCTATCCTCGTTTTTATTTCAGCAATTTTTTCTGAAATGTATCTTTGAACATTTTCATTAAAGATCAACTTTTCTATTTCTGTTCGATTACCGGCAGGATTAGAAAGAAGAGATTTTAACTTCATTTTCTCATCTGACGATGCATATAGTTGGAATAGAAGCTCGGGGAGACGTTTTTTGTGATTAATTAAGTCACCCAGTGGTTCATGGTGGTATCCTTCGTAGTCTTTTATGTCGTCATCTATTTGGCGTAACATTCCTATATCTTCACCAATGGAAGCAACTTGATTTTTATAAGATGCCTTCTGGTTACTTAATAGAGAACCGACAAGAAAAGCATACTTTATATGTCCTCCTGTAAACAAAAGAATCATACGGTCATATTTTAGTAATAAACGAGGAGATATTACTGTTGTTTGTTGTAACTGTCGATCAATGTATTGACCGAGTTGAATCTTTTTATAAAGTCGCTTGAGTAAAAATCTCACATAGAAACTTTTAATAATTCCCAATTTTCTTTGTTTGCAAATGTTTCCAAGAGTTCTGAAAGTATTCTTATATAATTTTTCAGCTTCTTTCTTAGCTTCGAGTGTACCGTACTCTACATGGAAAGACGGTTTGCCATCCCTTATTAGAGATTGATCTTCTATATCGTCCAGAATTAAAATAGCTCTATCAAATCCATCTATCGAAAAACTATCGCTTTCTGATAATGTATTTGAATTCTCCAGTTTAAGAATTAAGTTTATATAGCTGCTTAACTTCATATTTCCATTTTAGCTTAATCATGAAGATTAAGGTACTCGAGTCATGCCGATACTATTTTTCTACTGCGGGCAGTGTGAGTTCAGTACCCACGCTCTCAACCCTTGTAAGGGTATTCTAGCACCTTTTTGGGTGTCTCACCGAGGGATGTGAGTCATCATCTCTTTTATTGAAACATAAGGGTTGTTTGCCAGGAATGAGACAAATGAGACACTTTTGGGCATTTACTCAGTTTGAAACAAGCTAAGCATTTCAGAAAGATTTTTTGAATGAAATATGAATATGATTTCTGTATGTGTAGTTATTGTTTCAGCGAGAGGAATGCGTTTCTTGGCGATTCTGCGAATCAGAGAGTATGTTACGTTCGGCATCGGGTAGTATTTAGGATCGATAGAGATTCCAAGAGAAGCTAAACCCGTTTCTATCATGCGAGGTTTACTATCAAAATGTCTTAGTACTGCCTCTTTAATTTTATCCGAACAAATAACTGTCACCTCAGAAGTACTCAAGGTCATAGCCAAGAAGTCATCACTGGTTGTTTTTACTTTTTCATACAAAGAAGATAATTTTGAAAGTATATCTGGACCCTTTTCAAAAACTATTTCTGAAAGTGGAGACTTGGTTGTGATGTTGTTTATTTTTATATCTTGAATAAGCGGATTTACTTTCTTGATTTCCTTTTGAACTCTTGAGAGCGCAACAACAATTCCTGAAGCCTTCACTCCTTTCATTGTCTTATCTTCTACTTCTTTTTGAATTCTCTTTGCATAGGCAGAGAGATTCATATATCCCTCGGATAGGGAGTATAAGGCCTCTTCCTCGTTATAAACAATATCTCGCACAATGTCTTGAATCTTGATCATATTATAAAATATAGCATATATAACAAAAAGATACGAATGAGCTACAAATGATATAAAATTTGTTATCCCCACTTCTGAAGCCCATAATGAAGAAAATTATTATTTAACAACTAAATACAAAGATCATGAAAAAAAATTCTTTTATGGAAATCCTGTCATTTGAAGTATTTTTTGATATCTTCAAATATATCAACGATTACATTGGTGCCGATACGATTAGCACCGACGTGAAATACTTCTTTGGGAATGAAGATGGCGGCTCGCCTCAAAACATTCCGTATGGCAATTTTAAGATCAATGCTTATCCTGAACAAATAGAATATCTTGGGAAAGAAATCTTGTTGTTGGAACCTTTTGGGAAAGCTACCAACCCTGACGACAAGGCCGAGTATTACGTTATGATATTAAATGCACACGATCTCCACGGAGGTAACTACTCAATTCTCATGCAGCAAAAAGGTCATATGGGAGCCCCAATAGCAAATACGCTTCGGCGAACTAAGTTAAACATTAATCAAATGACAAATGTTGTCATATTGTGTCCGATGAACATATCTACAAACCAACACGATATGGTTTATCAAACACAGTATCATTTCGAAAATTTGATTTATACAAAAGATGGCGAATTGTTCTGCCCGTATTACAAGTTTGATCGCAAGATTGAGGATAATCGTGATTAAAAAGTCTGTTTTTGATTTTGCATTTTGATAAGTACGGCCGCTCTTTCTAGAGTGGCCTTTTATTTTCAAATGGTATACACTAGGGTAGTACGTTCAAAAACCAATACCGCTTTCTATCAGCTCTATATATAGAGAAGGGCGACGAAGTGTTTACACTTTATGAGTCAAAAGCACAGGCCGGGTAGGTTTAAATCTATCATTTACCAGTTTGACGGAAGCAATTATTACAACTTTTATTAGTTGTTGTTATTGCGTCCGTCTAGTCCTCGAATACAAAAACACCAACTTAAAAAGTTGGTGTTTTTGTTGTACACATTATTAATTTAACGAAAATAAATGAATAAAGAAAGTATAGAAATTGTTGAAGTTCCAGTTAATGAACTTCGTGCCTCGGACTATAATCCGAGAAAGCATTCTCAAGAGCAAGTCGAGCAACTAAAAGAGTCAATTAAGAGGTTTGGAATGGTAGATCCCGTAATCTGCAATAGCGTGCCTGAAAGAAAAAATATTATCATCGGCGGTCATTTTCGAGCCGAAGTCGCAAAGGAACTTGGGTGGTCCACCGTGCCAGTCGTATATGTAGAAATTAAAGATTTAGAAAAGGAAAAGGAGCTCAATATCCGCCTTAATAAGAATCAGGGTGAATTTGATCTCGACCTTTTAGCTGGATTCGATGAATCGTTTCTCGTTGATATCGGATTTGATTCGGAAGAAGTTGATCAGATATTCATGGAAGATACAGTTGAAGAACAGTTTGATTTAAATAAAGAACTAGAGAAACTGGATATCAAGAAAGTTAATGTTCAGAAAGGAGATGTGTATGAAATTAATGGTTCGCGTGTCTGCTGTGGCGATTCGACCATAGAGGCGGATGTTTTTCGACTTATGGGAGAAGAAAAAGTAGATATGGTGTTTACAGATCCACCATACATCTTGGATTATCTACACGGCAAGACACGGCATGGAAAAGCTACTGAAGGATTCGGCTCCAAGAAAAATCGCAGATATCTTGAAACTGAATCCCTACCAGATAATTTCACCGAGCTATGGATGGCAAATACATCTAAGGTGCAGAAGCCTGATTTTTCCATCATTGTGTTTGAGAACCCTAAAAATCTACGAATCATTTGGAATGAATTAGAAAAGTATTGGAAATATAGAAATACGATTATCTGGCATGTACCGAATCGGATGCAGGGATTTTCTTCGAAATACAAATTCTTCAACAAGAATGATATTGCACTCGTAGGTACAGATGGAAATGTAGAACTGAACCTTGAGAAAGAATCAGATGAGTTATTCCAGAATGAGTATGAAAACGCTCTATTTGCTACGTCAGGCAAGCCGCATTGGGAATCATACGGCAAGGGGAACAAATACTGCCCTACAGACTTCATAGAGCATATCGCCGCTGATGAGAAATCTTCTGGCCAAGGAATTATCTTTGGAACGAAGCCTCTAGAGCTTCTGATTCCATATATAAAAGTACTGACGAAAAGGAACGATCTCGTATTCGAACCTTTTGGTGGATCCGGGAGTACTCTGATTGCGAGCATTAAAATAGGTCGAAGATGCTTCCTGATGGAGAAATCGCCTGTTTACACTGAAGTTATCCTGAAACGTTGGGAAAAAGAGACTGGTCAAAAAGCAGTAAAGATAAAATGAGGAACCCAGAGGATAAAAAGAAGCTCCTGGAGATACTTTCTGAAACTCCTAGCATTTTGTATGCCTGCAGGAAAGTTGGCATTGTAAGGGCGACTTTTTACCGCTGGTGCGCGGATGATGAAGATTTTCATTTTGCGGTTAAAAGCGCAATAAAATATGGCAGACAAAATGATGTCGACGTCATAGAAATGAGACTTACGAAAAAAGCAAAAGAGGGAGATCTAAATGCTATAAAATTTTTCCTAGAACATAATGATGATCGATACAAGAAGTATCGACCTAGAGAAAACCCTTATGATTTTGACCCCATGCCATTTTACGAACTTTCTTTTGCTTATTTTGATATCTTGTACGGGCGTAACTTCGATCCTAGTGCAACGCTTAACAAAGAAATTGAAATAATCGATATATCAGATTCAGAAACTGGAAAGGATAGACCATCAGAAAATGAATCTGGATAATTATTTGTAATCCTCAACTGTCATTGTGAAGTTTCCTAAAACATTTGCATCAATGTAGTATTCTCCCTTGCCTGCCATGTTGGTGTAAATAACAGTTTCATCTTTAGTTGCTTGTGTACTGTTCATAACGGCTTGGGGCAAACTACTACCGACCTTAAGAACGAAAGCTGTACAAAGAGTTGCACTCGGATCTCCCTTGCAATCATATTTTATTTTGAATCTATCGCCTGAGATCATAAACGGTTCTGATTTTTTAGCGCCACTCCCTGAAAAAGTAAAAACTTGCTGATACGATTTCTGTGAGACTGCAGTTTCCGCCTGGGTGGAAGCAGTATTAGTTGTACTGTCCTTCTTTTTACTACCTGGGATAATAATGATAAGGATGATAAGAACACCGAGACCAGTAAGAAACGGATGACGTCTAAACCATGACTTCTTAACTTTCACTTCTTCACTCATAATTAATTCTTCTGCGTTTTATTAATAAATACCTGTGATAAGACGCAAAAAGCCCATCACGGGTAGAGACCGAAGTCCCTCATATCCGTTTCCAGATATGGCGAGTAACGCGACCCCATGACGGGTTCTTTATGCGTTACTCGACTTTTAACCATACCCTTAGAAATTCCAAGGGGTTAGGTCGCCTATTAAATTGTAAGGCAATTATACCTCTTTCTAGGAGGTCGTGCCATATTAGCTTAGATCGAAAGGTTTGTGTAATAAGTTACCAACAGATTAGTGTCAACAGCCTATAGGTTTGTATCTGTAAACAAATCTACAAAGGTAACATTTCCTCCTTTTAGTTTTTCAATTCGTTCTTCAATATCCGTAACAGAGAAAAGATTATCCATTGTAACGTAAGATCCAAAATTTAGGATTGGTCCTGTTAAGGCATCATTAAGTTTCTTAAAAATTAAACCTCGAATAATAGCCTCAACTTTCTTTTGTCTAAGAAGACGTAAAAGTGCGTAATATTCAGTAGTATGGTTAGTCGACATTTGGCGCTGATTCCAACCTAATTCTTTTGTAAGCATTGCAATTTCTAAATACTTTGCATCAGCATACTTATTTGCGTTAAAACCAATATCTTCCTGTTTCTCCATTGCTTTCATCTGAAACTCAGGAATAATATCTTCGCCAAGTTTCCAGGAGCGTTTTAATATTTTATTTATTTTTCTCCTCCCGCCCAACTCTTTTGGAAAATCAATACGTAATATTTTATCCTTTGGTATTTTAATTATTTGTACTCTCATATGAGAAGCTTTCGCTTCACGCCACGAAATAAACTGGTAATAACTACCAAATAATCTGAAAAACTCGAACGGTTGTAATAATTCGAAATTAAAACTCTCAATTTCTCCTACTTCATTTTTTTTATATACAATCTCGTATAATACTATACCGTCTAAAAATAATGCGTGAGCCGTATCTCGTATGAAATCACAAAGGCCTTCACCTAATGCGGCTCGATGTCTTGTACCAGAGAGTCCTTGTGCAATAATAGCTTCTTTTTCTGGTGAAGCAGGAATTGTTTTTGATGGGTATTTTTCACTTGTACCGCGATAGTGCATAAAAGGCATTATCCCTGTAAACATATCTTCGATAAGCATTGAAGATGTACCATAATAATGGTATCTTTGTCTTTTGTTCCTAGTGGTTCGTAGAGACAATTTATTATTGCTTTCACTATTCCGAAATCGATAATGATGTGGTTCATCCCACTTTTTCAATAAAAGAGGATCTTTCAAGTAGACTAGTACATTGTCTTTAATTTTTTTGAAATATTTATTCATCATCGCTTTCTTCATTAGGTCTTTCTTCTTCACGTCTAATTTGATCTTGCATGTCACGTCTATCTGGAAGATCAATACCGGTCGCATCTGGATGATTAGAAAGGTAAGTTACGAAAAATACTGTTTGACCTGTATATAAATCAAAACCACCTGAACGAGCAACTACTCTAATAAGCGCGCTTTCATGTGGAGGGGTTGCCCGACCATTTACGTAATCATAACTTCTGCTGTCTGGGAAAACGGCCAAACCCCGTTCTCTCATTTTGTGATTGAATCTTAGTTGCCAATTTGATCGCAGAGTAGCTTGGGGCATTATTTTAAAGATGTGGGCACGATAACTACATATTGCAGAAATATATCTGATTGTTTGTGGTGCGTTTATCGCCGTTAGATAAATGTCCCACGAAGTTTGTACAGCGTTCCAGATTTCTGGATTTTGATATAACTCGGAGTATAGACGTGCATAACCGCTTAGTTCAAGCAAGTTTATCAAGGGTTCGGTAGAGAAGATTATTTTACTTTCTTCTTCACTCCAATCCTGAATTCTCGTACGTGTCATATCATGAGCTGCAAGAGAAGCGTTTAGTACCATGGGGAATATACCTTTTAATCTATCAACATCATTATCATCACACGCCTCATAGCACGCCTGGACACCAATAGTGAGCGCCTGTCCGAAATAATCTGGTATATCTTCCCCGGTATTCATAATTGCGAGGCGAGGTAGTAATGCAATCATTTTATCTGCCACTTCCTTTTCCCTGTCTCTTACTGTTTTGTATTCTTCCTCTGCTTTAAACTCTATCCAAGGAAGATCTTTGACTTGTTGAAAAACTGCACAATCTTCAACTTGTTTTGTAACGACGCTAACTAAATTCCTATATTTATTGATAAACTCCATCCAACGTTGTAATAAGTGAATAGCAAGACCTAATTGATTATCGGCTAATAATTTTACTAGCTTTGGTTCAAAATAGCTTTCATGTAATATTTTCAAGTACTTAAAGTAATTTAATAAGGAGAATAAATATTTCTGAATACATAGTGTGCGAATATACCACTCTGGTGAGACTTGCTTACCTTCAATTAATATCTCATTTCTTAGATCTCTTGCTGTATCTTCTAATCTCGATAGTACAGTAGAAGGGAGGCCCGTAAGATATATACTTTTGCGTGACTGCCATTTAATATTCGAAATTGTCTTTGTTAGATTTTCTGCAGAATTATTATGTAGATATTTGGTTAATCCAAGTACGGCGCTGATAGCTAATCGAGCTTGGGTATCAATAAATGCTAATTGTTCCTTATACTTAACCTGTTTTGAATCGGTAACTATCTCCAAATCAACTAACCCAACAATTTCTTCTGTTTTTTGGAACAGTAATTTTAAACTTTCTACATCAAAATTACTGCCATAAACTTCTGCCACATCTACAAAAAGATCTAACCCTTTAAATAAAGAATCTATATTTTTTTCAGTTGTAAATGATTGAAAAACCTTAACACTTATATTTAAAGTTTCTTCCTCGAACCATGTAAAATCTTTAATAGTTTTTGGCTGTAACCCCGTGCCAGTGTTTAGAGCTAATGCAATCTCAGTTGAACTAGCCAAAGTCCAACTCTCAAATTGATTTTTAGTTTTAAACCAAAAACTTGTAGTTGGTATTTTTCTTTTGTGTTCTGGATATAAAAAAAGCAAACCACCAAGGTATCGTAAAGCAATATGTAATTGCTCTTTTGAAAGCTTTATTTCTTTAATACCGAAATCTATCAAATCACTGGCGAGTTCGAGCTTTTCAGAAACGAGTCGTCTGTGGTGATTTTGTATTGCTGGCTTATTCCATTTGAAACCTGGCGGTGTAAGACCCTTTAAAAGATCTGATATATTATTTCCAATCGACGGCAAAGCATTAGTAGGCTCAAGGGAGTAAAAAACATTTGATCCAACACTCCAGAATCTAATAATAATATAAGCACCGGCTAAACAAAGAAAAACCAACCCAACTGGATGTATCGGATGACCAAATGATTTTGCTAGAAGATAAAAAAGGCTAATGATACCTGTAAATGCAACAGTTCTTACATATTGCTCTCCAATTGGAGTTGCAAGAAAATATCGCCTTATGTTTTGAGTGGCTCGCAGTAAAAAATTGCTAGCTATACCAGAAACAGCAGTAAAGTATAAACCGAGAAATACACCAGACACACTTGCAATCGCAGAAAGTAAAGTATCTATCACTTGATCCCCGAATATGTTTTGGTCTACCGGGAAAAGATAATTATATATCTCAAATAATCCAATTATTAGCGCCGCATAAATAATAGTACGAATAAAAGGCATTATGGATATCCATAACAAGCGCGCTGATTTATTGTTCCTGTTGAAGTTGTGATTAACTTTATATATCTGTGCCCAAAAAGTAAAAATAGGTTTATCTTCAAGCCATTTTCTTGTGGTCCAGAATGATTTAGTTCTATATAACTTATTTTTAATAGATATTTTCATTGTAATTCCTTTAATCTTACCCATCCATAGTATCACCTTTTATTGATACTTATAATAGCTTTGACTTACCAACAGCTAGGACTTGGGACGCTCTGGACTCCTGAGTCGATATGCGTCATTGATTAGGTATGAGTAACACAATACAAGCACCTACGGGCATGAAGGCAAAAGAGGTATCAAGCCCCATAAAGGTCAAATACTGCCTGTATGCGAGAAAGAGTACCGAGAGTGAGGAACGGCAAGTTTTGAGCATTGATAGCCAAATCAAGGAAATGCTACAGCTGGCCGAAAGAGAGGGCCTTGAAGTAGTAACTATGAAGCGTGAATCCCATAGTGCAAAGGAAACAGGACAACGACCAGTTTTTAACGAGATAGTAGAAGAAATCAAGCAAGGTAAATTCAATGGCATTCTCACTTGGGCACCAGATCGTATTTCAAGAAATGCAGGCGACTTAGGTAAGATTGTCGACTTAATGGATGCGAATTATTTACAAGACATACGAACATTTGGTCAGCGATTTATGAATTCGCCAAATGATAAATTTATGCTGATGATTTTATGCGGACAAGCAAAACTTGAGAATGATAATCGAGGGATCAATGTAAAGCGAGGACTACGAACGAGATGCGAGATGGGACTCTGGCCAGGCATGGCACCGCTTGGATATTTGAATCCAAAAATGTTGGATAAGAAGTGTCAGATGGAAGTAGATCCGCTCCGCGCGCCAATCATAAAGAAAATATTTGAAAAAGTGGCATATGAAAAATGGAGCGGAAGAAAAGTATATAACTGGCTCAAGTTTGAACTTAACTTTTATACCAGAGGAAATAAGTCGCTCACACTTGCCGGTGTATACAGAATCATAGACAGCCACTTCTATTACGGACCGTTTGAATATCCTAGAGACTCAGGTAATTGGTATCAAGGAAAACATCAGCCATTGATTACCCAAGAACTATTTGAAAAAGCTCAAGCGCAGATGAAAAGAGACAGGATTGTTAGAGAGAATAAAGAATTCGCATTCACCAAGCTATTCAGCTGTGGAATGTGTGAATCAGGAATATCGGCTCAAGAGAAGTATAAAGAGCTAAAAGATGGTACGACTGCCAAGTATGTGTACTATGCATGTTCAAAGGCAAGGGATAGGAATTGTAAGAATAAGTATATCCGAGAGGAAGAACTGATTGAGGAGCTATTCAAAGTGATTGATAAGGTGAATATCAACGAACTCGGCATGAGAATCAAGCTAGAGGACGAAATTAAGCGATTCAACAGGCTTCAACGATTAGCAACTAAAGGTACACCTAAATATTCAATAAAGGAGGATGATGTGAATACAAGAGAGTACGCCAAGTATGTCCTGCGCGACGGTACACCGCTTGAGAAGCGAGAGTTACTGGGGCATCTGAGAAGTAGATTGGTGTTGAAGGACAAAAAGATTACATTCTTGAAATAATTAAAAACAAACAAATTACACCCCAGACTTGCAAAATTGCAAGTTCTATGATATCCTTTAAACATGAAATTAATATTTCAAACAACTGCAAATCATACACATACTCTTTCCCTCGTAAGGAACGGGTTGTCTTGGTAGTTGTAGAAATACTCCTAAAAGACTCAAAGCTAACCCCTTCCTCGCGAGGAAGGGGTTTTGTTTTGTGCTTTATTTAATCATCTAATTATAAAATACTTATGAAAAAATTATCTACTGAACCATATAAAGGGACTCGTGATTTTTATCCCGAAAATATGCGTTTACAAAATTACATATTCGATACCATGAGATCTGTGGTAGAAAAATATGGTTATCAAGAATATACCGCTTCTATTATGGAAGAATCGGATCTTTATCGTGCAAAAACAGGAGAAGAAATTGTAAATGAACAAACCTACTCTTTTACTGACCGTGGAGGAAGAGATGTCACATTGCGACCTGAGATGACACCCACAGTTGCCCGAATGGTTGCCAATAAAAGAAGAGAACTCACTTTTCCAGTACGGTGGTATTCAATACCAAACTGTTTTCGATATGAGCGTCCTCAGAGAGGTCGTTTACGTGAATTTTGGCAATTGAATGTTGATTTGCTTGGAAGTGAAAGCCTGTTTGGCGATTCTGAAATGATACAAATGTCATACGAAATCATGGTTAAGTTTGGTGCTCAACCCAAAAACTTCATCATCAAACTAAACAACAGAAAACTCATGAATGAACTTTTCACTGATTTTCTAAAACTCGATGAAGAAAAATCATATCGCCTTGCCAAGCTTATAGATAAAAAAGCAAAGATATCAGATGAAGAATTTATTAAACAAGCAATCGACCTTGTAGGTAATGGAATAGATTTACTTTCTAATTTCCTAAAAGCAAAAAATTTAGACGAGTTACCAGAAACTATTAGGATTTCAAAAAATGCACAGGAGCTTAGAACTGTAATCGAAACACTAAATTCTCAACGTATAAATAATTGCGTTTTTGATCCAACGCTTATGCGAGGTTTTGATTACTACACAGGAATTGTTTTTGAAGTATTTGATTTAAATCCTATAAATATCCGATCTCTGTTTGGAGGAGGACGATATGACAATCTAGTCGATTTGTTTGGCGTAGATTCTGTATCAGCAGTTGGTTTCGGTATGGGCGATGTGACCATACAGGATTATTTGGAAACATATAATCTTATTCCGAAACTCATATCAAAAACTGATCTTACGATTTGTACGATCGATGAATCGGTTATCCCTAAGGCTTTAGAATTAGCAACACTCCTTAGGAAAAGCGAAGTTGGTGTTGTTGTAGATTACACAAGCAGAAAGATCGGTCAGAAAATTAAAAATGCAGAAAAAGATGGCTCGCTATACATCCTTTGTTTAGGTGAAGAGGAGCTACAGAATGACTTATACACTCTCAAAAAACTTGCTGATTTTTCAGAAGAAAAGTTTTCAAAAGAACAACTATTAAACAAACTTAATAAACAACTTTAAATTTATGAATAGAAAAATACAAATCGGAGTAATGGGCTCGGCGGCTGATCTTAATTATTCTAAAGAATTAGAAAGCCTAGCGGAACAGATTGGCTTCTTGGTTGCAAAAAATGATGCAACGCTTATCTTTGGTGCAGAAAAAGATTACGATTCACTTTCGACTTCTGCATGTCGTGGTGCAAAGAAAGGCGGCGGCATAACCGTTGGTATCACATATAACAGAGGATTAGACATTTTTGAAAAAGAAAATGTTGATGTGATCATTTCAACAGGACTTGAAAGAGGTGGCGGACGAGAAACTTCGTTAATCCTTAGTTGTGATGGCATTATCGCAATTAGTGGAGGTTCTGGAACTCTTACAGAGATTGCGATTGCTTATCAGGCAAATATCCCAGTTGTTGTGCTTAAAAACACTGGTGGATGGAGTGATAAACTCGCAGGGCAATACCTAGATGCTAGGAACAGATTAAAAATAGAAGGTGTCGATACTCCAGGGGAAGCAGTTGAAAAAATCATGACCTTAATTAAAGATAAGTATGAAAATTAGAATATCTTTTTATAATAATTTGCACCATATCAATCTTTTCTTGGAAGAGATTGGCTGTTGAAAGTACGTAATTGTTAATTTTCTACGCTCAACCTCTTCCCAGAAGAGGTTTTTCTTTTGGCGGAGAATGAAATAGTTCTTTAACAATTAAATAAAAAGGAGATAAAAAATGAACAAGAAACCGTACATCGTATCCGCAGATATCTATCTGCTACTCAAAAAGTGGGCAGAAAGAAAAAATCTCATCTTGCCCTCAGAAGAATTCTTCTCTGGTTTGAGGAATGAATTCTCTACCTATATGCTTACTTTGTTCCATGATTTTGAATTCATTTCAGAAGAGGAAATATTTAGGCATATGTCAGAAGTTACCCATAAAAATGACCTGCCAGTTGTCTCTTTAGATCCAGTGTATTTTCAAGGAGACTATTCTCTTGAACTTACACGAAACGTGAATTTAAATGGAGAAGACAGAGGACTAAAACATCGCTTCGGTAGTCATTCACTTTTAAAACAACTAAGTCTATTAAAAGAGACAGGGGTTAAGGATGTTTGCCTTGTTGATGATGTGATTTTTTCTGGAGTACTAACAGAAAGAGTAATACAATCACTTTCTCATTTGGGAATAAGTGTCCCCGTTGTCTGTGCAGGTATTGGGATACAAGAAGGAATCAATCGGATAACAACTTCATCTCGCAGCATCTACTGTTTAAAAACATATAGAGATGTCATGGACGAAGTGTGTGAGCGAGATTTTTATCTCGGTGTGCCATATTCCGGTAGATCACTTTGCAATAGTCAGAATATAGGGCTACCTTATGTTCTACCTTACGGAAATCCTGATAAGTGGGCATCTATTCCTGTTTTATCTCAAAAACCTTTTTCTCGGTTTTGTATTGATCAAACAATTATTTTGTTTGAAGAAATAGAAAAGTCTTCAGAGAGAATTATTGATTGTTCTGATATAGAGCGGAAAGTATTTGATCAACCAGAAAAAGGCAGATACGTGGAATTTCTGAAAAGTATTTACGTCTAGATTATTAATACCTCTGCATTAGAAATGCGGGGTATTTTTTATTAAATTTATAACATGAAGCTTTGTGGGTCGCACTTAGTACATAGGTAAGTGAGTCACCAAAACTAACAGGTTCTCAATGCGGAGGCGGTGGGATTTGAACCCACGGGACTTTAAAGGTCCGACGGTTTAGTAAACCGTTGATTTAAACCACTCATCCACGCCTCCTCACTTCGT
>JAZKIP010000009.1:0-70173 GCA_040384805.1 Patescibacteria group bacterium
TAGAAGTAAAAAACTTTACTGCCAAGGATCCCATCTTTGCTGGAGCCTTAGTAGGCTCTGATGGCGAAGTGATCTTCAACGGTTTTTACCGTCACGAAGTGATGACTGACCCAACTTGTTGGGTAGCTCAGAATGTGAAACTTTCAGGTGAAGAATTCGCAACACGCGAAGAATTCCTGAAAGCATTCCTGGCTGCCTACGAAGGCTGTCGTGAAGAGTATGGCTTTGGTGACTATAAGTCACTGGCTGTGTGCGGGCATATGCCTGCACCGGTAGAAGCCAATCTTTTCCAACAGCTTCATAAAGAAGTTGGAATGGGTGAATTCGCAGGACCATACCATATGCTTGCAACCGACACCCTCATGTGGGTGAAAGGTGAACAGGCAGATAGTGAGCAAGCTTATGCTGAAAAGTACAGCTTAGCTTTGCCTAAGGGTTACGAAGCCCATACGGCACTATCCGATGCGCAATTAACGCGCATTGTGTGGATGGATCTGACGAAATAATACTAATCGCAAATTGAATAAGATTCCGAGTTGATACATCCTTGGGAACAGAAGTATCTATTTTGATAATTTTAAAAATTATCGACAGGGTTAGGGTTAACAACAAAGGAGATTTCAATCTCCACTGTCCTCCGATGTGCATCGGAGCTGATGAGTCGAAAACGACGAAACAGGGGTTCTGTCATAGCTTTTAGAAATTTTAAAAAAGATTTTTAAAAGCTATGGCAGAAAAGATAGAAGAAGCAATGAAAAGGATAGCACTCAATGTGGGCTGTCGTGGTAGTAGCAATTATGCTGCTATCTCGAAGGTTTTCTATTGGAGACTCATCAATGAATTGGTGAAAGAAGACTTTTCCATGGAAGAAATAATCAAAGCCCTGGAAAAAGAGTCGTGGGCAAAGTCTGCCCTTGATGAGTACAAAGCTAAATCTTAACCCTGTCTCTATGGCTCAGGGGAAATCCAAGAAGGTCAAGCCTTCACCGAGAATAAACTTCTTGGCGAGAAAGATTGATTCAACTCGTAAAAAGATCAAAAAGCGTAGTATGAAGTCGCGCTTGGGACAATGACTTCAAAAAACAATAAGAGGGTTAGGGTTAAATTTTAAGCCGAACTCGTTTCGGCCTCTTATTTGGTTCATAATTTTTTGTGAATCAATTGGAGTTTCATAAGTAAGAGTTTTGGTGAAATGAGTATCGAGGGTTTGATATTGATTTCACCAAAACTCAAGAATATGAATTTTTTAACGGTGCGTCATTTTAGTGATCAAAATGTTCTCAGAACATATAGTCACGATGGCCCGTTAAAAACGGGCCAAGAGAGCTTAATTGTAGTTACTGCCGAGAAGATTTTAGCAGAGCTACAAAATTCTCAAAAGCGTGCGGTTCGCATATTGTATACGGCAAAAACTCGCCGTATCAATGAGACTGCTCGTTTGGTTTCCGAGATTCTTCGCCAAAGTGGGGTGAGCGTCGTATTTGAACACGATGTTCGCCTTGAGGTGATGGATCAAGGAGACTTGATTCTGCCGGATGGCTACCAAGACGGAGAGTGGTTTACACCGCTCGACGTGGCATGGGATGCCATCTGTGACGAGAGTTATCTGAATGGTAATTTATTTTACCGTTTTGGGGATAGTCTCAGCGGGAAATATCCAATCCTTAAAGGAGCTTTCTCCCGTTTTGGCGAGAACTTGGGTTGGTCGTTGATCAACAAATATTCGTTGATCTACGACTTAGCTCACGACAAATTCGTTAAGGACGATGAGCTGTTGGTCATTGTCGCTCAAAGCGACCTACCACTTCTCATTATGGAACTGCAAATTCTGGAGGGACACACCGATGTCACTCTAGAGAACTTGTCGTACAAATGTTGGGAGGTCTATAAAAGTGGCCTTCAAGCAAAAATGTATGACAAAAATACTGAAGGCGATGGCAATTTTGACATCGCCATGGGCTATGTCGGGAATTTTAATTTGTCGGATTTCGTTAAAAGCGGATTCGATGTCACCATTAAAAATGCTGGCTTACTGCTGGCGGAAAGGAGGTTGTTATGAAAAAAGAAAAAAGCGCGATCCCGATCGTGTTTACTTTTGATGACAACTACGCCTTGCCAGCGGCAGTTGCCATCAAATCCCTCATTCACACAGGCAAGCGGGGGACCTGGTATGACATTTATTGTCTGTACCAGAATTTGTCGGATCAAAACCGTCGGGCACTTAACCAAGTGGCGAAAATCAACTGGATAAAGGTTAATGAAAGCCTCTTTACGGGCGCGCCGACCAGTGTCGAATATCCGGTGGATGTCTATTATCGCTTGGCGATACATGACATCCTGCCCCAGTATGACAAGATTATCTACAGCGATGTGGATGTCCTGTTTCAGGGCGACCTGACGGCAGTGTACAAGATGAATATGGAGGGCGCTTATTGGGCAGGCGTTCCTCTGGAAAAAAATGAGGTGCCTAGCCTCAAGGCCGTTTCCGCGCAGATTGGCAATCCGGACGACGCAAAATTCATGTCCGGACACACCAAGTTTGCCGAAAACAGCAATGCGAACATTTTCGCTAACGGTTTTATGGTTATTAACGTAAAAAAGATGCGTGAAGACCGTATGACCGAAAAATTCCTGCAAACTATCAAACAGTTTTCAGGAAGGTTGAAGATGTTCGACCTTGAGGTGCTGAATCTCGCGTGCCAGAATGGAACGATCAAATCGCTTCCGTTCGAGTACTGTGTCCTTGAGGATATCGCGATAGCGAAGGATTACAGGAAAACAAACCTCTATCCTTTTCTGTCGAGAGTATTCTCAGACAAAGAACTCACACATGCTGTTCGCAAGCCGGTAATCTTACATTATACCGGGGCGAATACAGTGCGAGTGTGGCATCGCGACGAAAAAATTCAGCCGTCGCCGTACAAGTTTTTCTTCAGTATGGTGGCGGTATTGTTGTAAAAAAATAAAAACCAGTCGAGGAGGACTGACAAAATGAAAGAATTAAATTTTTCTTCGTCAGCTCGTATCCTCGTGCTGGCACCACATCCGGACGATGAATCCATTGGTTGTGGAGGACTTCTCTTGAAGTACCCAGGCCAATGCGATGTCATTGTCCTCACCGATGGCCGTCATGGTGGTCTACCGGGACAAAATGAAAAAGAAACCATGGCTATGCGTACGTCAGAGTTTAAAAAAGCAATGACGTACGCACGGGTAAAAAATTTTTCGTTCCTTGGAGTAGGAGACAGCAAACTGAGCGAAAGTTTCGCAAAGTTTGCTAGTTTGGACACGAGTGGTTATGATGCCATTTTCTGTCCAGCTCCGGGGGATAATCACGTGGATCATATGTGCGTGTGCGAATTCTTGCTGAGGCTCAACCCTCAAGCAAGAATTTTCGGGTATGAAGTATGGTCTGCACTAGCCGTTCCCTCGCACTACTTGGATATTTCCAATGTAGTCGAAGGAAAAAAGAAGCTAATCAATTTTCATGAGTCCCAAGTGGCTCAGGTTGATTATGTTGCCAAAGCGATCGGATTAAATTGCTTCCGCGGGATGCTGGTGTATCCGGCAATCCAATATGCAGAGGTGTATGAAGAATTAGGGTTAGGGTAAAAAATTGGAAAGGGACGATTCTGTTTAAATACATGGCAACCCTTTCCTTTCTTATTAGGTTCCTGATTGAGAGAATCGGGGATCGATAGGGAAAGTAAGGTGTGTCGTCTCCGGCATGCTGTCTAATTTCACACGATATGGGCGGATACATCTCTCTCCTCGCCGAAGCTTTTATTTTATATTATCGCTTCGGTCATTCGCTCCGTACGAAATCAGATAGCATACTTGAGATGAAAAATAAAAGGCCTCCGACGATATGGATCGCGGAGGTTTTTCTTTTATTAAAATAATTTTTATGCGGCAATAAGTCTCGAGAGTAACGAACTACTTGTCAGAGGAGTACCATACGCCTCCATTTAGCAAAGAATACGCTAACCCGGCAGATTTATTTGTTTTTCCATAGTCATAATATGCAACTAAGGGGTACAACATAAAAAAATCTTTCTGGCTCCATGCTTTTTCTGCAAACTCTCCTACAAAAGCTAAACTGACTTCTGGCTCAATAATAATGACATCAGTTTTATTCTCACAGATGAATTCAATGAGATTATTAATGGGGGTGTTTTCTGAAAAAACTGTAATTGATTCTTTGTTTTCCACTATTAAATATCGTACAAGATCCTGCGATAGGGCTTGCTTTTCTTCCTGATCGTCTCCGATAAGGACAATTTTCTTGTTTATCATGAGGTAAGTATTTTCTATACTATACCACAATTTGATTTATTTTCCAGCCTTCGGCTTTGCGACGATCTCATCGACGATGCCGTACTTTTTGGCTTCATCGGCTGTCATATAGTAGTCTCGGTCAGAGTCTTTGTCGATTTGGGCGACAGACTGGCCGGTGTTCTTAGCGAGGATCTTGTTGAGAGTGTCTTTGGTGCGCAGGATGTGCTTGGCATTGATGGCGATATCGGATGCCTGGCCTTCGGCGCCGCCCATGACCTGATGGATCATGACTTCGGAATTCGGCAGGGCATAGCGCTTGCCTTTCGCGCCTGCTGACAGGAGCACTGCTCCCATCGACGCTGCGATGCCGACGCAGATGGTCGAGACATCGGCTTTGACAAAGCTCATCGTATCAACGATGGCAAGTCCTGCTGTGACCGAACCTCCCGGAGAGTTGATATAAAGCTGGATGTCTTTTTTCGAATCCGCGTGATCGAGGTACAGGAGCTGGGCGATGACGAGATTGGCGACATGATCGTCGATCGGGCCGCCAAGAAAGATAATGCGGTCGTTCAAAAGGCGCGAATAAATGTCATATGCGCGCTCGCCGAATTGCGATTTTTCGATAACTGTAGGAATAAGCATAAATGAAAATAAGAATTAATTTGTATATTTCTCCTAGTTGATATTACCATATCTCGTCCCGTTTGAAATTTAAATGCATTCGATTCTAAATTTCTTGCGGGATAACTGTAGGAATTAACATAATGTAGAAATAAAATTAAGCTGATATATCTAGCTGACTAATTATAGCATTTCTATTGTTCCTCAAGGAATTTAAACACTTTTTCATTTTCAAGCATATTCTCCACATAGGCGCGAGCGCGGGCGGGATCCGCATCCTTGTATGCCGTCATGATGTTAGAGACTTCTTTGTCGAGTTCTTCCACGGTCGGCTTGAGCTTTTCCTTGTCTGAAATAGTATGGATGATCATCTGAAGCTTCGCGCGTTTCTCGGCGTCAGGACGCCATTCGTTGCGAAGCTCCTCCTCGGTTTTCTTGATCTGGATCAGATAATCGTCGAATTTGAATCCCATCTGGGTTATATCAGCCTCGAGACGATACAAAATTTTATCCGTTTCGCTTTGAATAAGGATCTCAGGAATCTCGCCTCCAGTTTTCTCGAGAAGCTCTTCAATGATGGCAAGGCGCAGCTTATCTTTCTGCTCAACGTTTTTTTCTTTCTTTAAATTCTCGCGGATCTTGTTCTTGAATGCGTCAACATTCTCAAACTCGCCGAATGACTTTACGAATTCATCATCAAGAGCGGGCAGTTCTTCTTCGGAAAGTTCGGGATGATCCTGTCCGTCCTCGTGCTCGTGAGCGGGCATAGCCTGATGAGCGCGCATCTTGCGAAGATCAAGAAGCGCTTTTTCGACGGATGCCTCATCGACGGGAATTTCCTTCGTGTACTCTTCGTTCTTGGCATGAGCCTTGGCAAGCGTCTTATAGTCAGGCAGTTTCATTTCAGGCAATACGGCGGTGACGATCTTAAATTCAAGCGGCGACCCTTTGGCGATCTTGGTAATGGCGATCTCTGGACGTCCGATCGCGTCGAGCTTGTGTTCCTCGATGATTTTCGGATATGCGTCATAGAGTGCCTGTTCGGCCATTTCTTCGAGTATCATCATTTCCGTGACATTCTCCCGTACGACAGTGGCCGGAGCCTTTCCCTTGCGGAATCCGGGGAGTTCAAGACGGTCGCCGATAATGCGAAGAGCCTTGTCTTCATATTTTTCGAATTCTATAACTTCAAGAATACCTGTTATCTCGACTTGGCTTTTGTCTAGTTTTTTGGTGGTTGTTTGCATGATTTAGTACGGTAATAATTATTTCTAATTAGTCTTAATCTATCTTATTACAGGATATTTGTCTAATTAAGACTTATTATATCTTCCATATTGACTTATTATAACGGATTTGTTATATATAACCTATACGTTATTTAATAAGGTCGATATAAAAATTATGGAAAATTGGTCTATAGAATTATGGGTAACAGAAGACGGTGTTTGCAGGGTTGATAAAGATCTTTTAAAAAAGCTGAGAAATAAGGAAAAATTCCTCTTCAAGTCTTTGGAAGAAAAAATGAGACAGTACACATCGGCAAAAATTGCCGATGTTCAGCATCAAAAAGACTTAGAGAAAGTTAAAAATGAAGTGGATATGTGGGAATTGAAATTTCACTTATCCAAGAATGAAATACGATTTCTCGGATACATGGATCTTCAGAAAGAATTCTCCGTTTTCTATGCGCTTTATGCTTTTAAGAAAAAGAACCAGGAGATCATGGAAAAACATAAGATAGCGGCGCGTAATCGCGTAAAAGAATTTACTAATTATTTTAATCGCAATGGACTTTAAAAAATACTTTGAACAACAGAATATCTCCTTAACGGACAAAGAAAGAATCGCCGTTAAGGTCGGAGGACTTATAACTGCTGCCCGGCTTTATGCGCGTCTCTCCCAGAAGGAATTGGCGGAGAAAATCGGCACGCAGCAGCCGAGCGTCGCGCGCGCGGAGAAGGGCGAAGTCATCGCGAGCGTCGAGTTTCTCGATAAGATCGCGAGAGCGATAAAAACAGAACTCATCCTGCGCTTTAGCTTTATGGAAGAGAAAATAAAGACGCAGACCGTCGAGAACAGCATTGATGTGTCGCACAGCTCTTCGGGTTTCGTTGTTTCGCCCTTGTCCGGCAGTTATCAGATTTTATTTAAATAACCTTATGAACAAAAAAGAAAATCAAAAAGTGGAACATATGATGACGATGCTGTGCAGCTCGTCCGCCGTCGATAAGGACAGCAACAGCTTGTCGCTCTTCAACATGATCGAAGAGATCACCGTCGATTTTAAAACAGAAAACAATCAGCCGATTAACTTTACCCAGAAAAAAGGCGTCCCCATTCCTTTTGAACTTGTTTCTATCTGGAACCGGCCGGATGACTCTCCTGAAGTCTCCACTGAAATCAAGATGGTACTTCACGATCCTGACGGAGAGATCATGCAGGAATCGGTTTCTCCGCTTGAGATCAAGAATCCTCACCACAGAATGAGAATCAGGGTAAAGGGGAACGGTCTTAATGTTACCAAGCAGGGGAAATATTATTTCTCCATTTTGTTCAAGAACGACGGTTCCTTTGATGAGGTCGTCCGGGTTCCGCTTACGGTCAAAGTTTCCACTCCTATTCCGTCGGATCTTCGGATCTTGAAAAAATAAATAAAATACTAAAACAAAACACTCCGCAACCTGCGGAGTGTTTTGGAAACTATTTGCCGAACTTCTCTTCGTAGAGCGTGATCGATCGGTGAATTGCTTCGATCGCTGCAGCCTTGTCTTTAAAACCATGTACAGTTACGATGCTTTGTTTCGCCTTGAGTGCTTTATAGGTCTGGAAGAAGTCAGCGAATTCGCGCAATGAGTGTTTATTGATATCCTTTAAATCCTTTACATCTTCCCAACGCTGGTCATCGATCGGAACGGCGATTATCTTACTGTCAGATTCGCCGCTATCTATCATTTCCATGATCCCGACGGGACGGACATTTACGAGTATTCCCGATGGAATCGGATAGGTTGAAAGCACAAGCACATCAAGCGCATCGCCGTCTTCCCAGAGAGTTTGTGGGACGAAACCATAGTCGAAAGGATATGCTGTCGGCCCGTAGTTCGCACGATCAAGCTTGATCATGCCGGTGTCCTTGTCTATTTCATATTTATTATTCGATCCTTTTGGAATTTCAATTATGCAATTGAATTCCTCCGGAATATTCTTGCCTCGTGTTACTTCATGCCACAGATTCATAATAGTTATTTATTTGATTACTGTTGTTAATGTGCGACTATGCAGGCGTTCCATCATCAACCAATCCTGTATCTTCCAGTATATCACTGTCGCTTGAAACGACCTCGCCTTCGACTCCCTTGATATCGATTCTCCAGCCGGTTAATTTCGCAGCAAGGCGGACGTTCTGGCCGCCCTTGCCGATGGCAAGAGATAACTGGTCGGCGGCAACTTCGACGGCTGCCTTGTGCTCCTGTTCGGAGACTTCAATATCAAGCACATGAGCGGGAGAAAGAGCGCTTGCGATATATGTTGCACTATCGGCGCTCCACGGGATAATGTCGATCTTCTCTCCGTTAAGCTCGCTCATGACGGTCGTGACGCGGATGCCTTTCTGTCCCACGCATGATCCGACAGGATCAACATGGTCGTCATTGGAATAGACTGCGATCTTCGAGCGCGATCCCGCTTCGCGGGCGATGGCCTTTATTTCAACGACGCCTGAGGCGATCTCGGGCGCTTCAATGGCGAAGAGCCCCTCGATAAATTGAGGATGAGTACGGGAAAGCTTGAGATTGACTCCGCGCGGCGTTTCCTCGACAGAGTAGAGATATGCGCGAATGCGATCGCCTCTCCTGTAGAATTCTCCCGGTATCTGCTCTTCGGGAAGAAGGATACCCGTTGCGCGGTTGAAGTCAATGTAGACGACATTCCGCTCGACTTTCTGAATGAAACCGTTGATGATCTCGCCTTCCTTGCTGCCGTATTCGTCGACGATGGCGCTCCGTTCCGCTTCGCGGATCTTCTGGATGATCACCTGCTTCGCTGTCTGAGCGGCGATGCGGCCGAAATCATCTTTGCTCTCAAGAGGGAAAATGATCTCCTCTCCGAGCTTTACGTCGCTTTTTATTTTCTTCGCATCCTCGATCAATATATGATGCTCTTCGTTGAACCTGACGCGATCATCGTCTTCCGGTATCTCTTCCTCATCGTCTTCATCAGTTGTCATGCGAACCAGAGAGTCGTCGACAACGATCTTTACCTGGTAAAATTCCATTTTTGCTGCATCAAGATCGATATGAACGCGGACAATCTGGCCTTTTTTGCCGTAATCCTTTTTATATGCGGCGGCTAAAGCCTGTTCCATGGCGTCTATGATCTTTTCATAGGGTACTTTCCTGTCTTCCTTGAGCTGTTCGATGGCTGATTTTATGGCTTTTAAATCTAACATATTCGTTTGGAGACTGAATATTACAGCTATTAAGCCTAATAACCAGTCTTTTATTAAGTTTTCTAAAAATAAAAGTCCGGTTTCGAAACGGACTGGAATATGAATATATTACTATATAAGGGTATTTCAGTCAAATCCCGTTAATGAGTTTTAACAACCCTACCTCTTCCTTTATATCTGTAAAGATTATAGTGTCAAAAGTTGCTATTGGGCAAATCTGTGGATAAAATGTGGATAAATATTGACTAAAAGTCAAAAATGCGTTATATTGCGAGAAGATCAAGGGTCAGCCCTTGGATTTGTGGTTCATTGAAAAATAGGTTTATTTGTTTGAAAAGCAATTTTCATCTTTTTTTGCTGATGAGTGGTAAGGTGAGCATTGTTTTCAAACAAATATTTTTCTAAACCTTTAAATACTAAAAAACCATGAAAAAGTTTTTCAAAACCCATGATGGCCCGGGATGGGCTGTATTGATAGTCGCTTTTATTCTCAACCTCCTGTTGGGGGGGTGTAGCAAAAAAGGCGCCGATATAGTACAGCCTCCTCCCATTGTCGTTGTGCAAAAATTACCAACAGTAACGGCAACCACACCTACAACAAGTGTCTGGTTTAAGGCGAGTCCTGTCGTTGACTACTCAGCCAACGATGCTGACTCGGTTCTCGTTAACGGTAAAAAGCTAAGTGCTCTCTCCGGCAGTATTCCTTTAACTGAATTACAAAGTGACACAACCCTGGCTTTTGCTGCTAAGAACAAGTTTGGTGTAGCCGGTTCCACTCTGTCTCTCCATGTTTATTCGCCTTTCCGCACCTTATTGTGCCAGTACGACCGATTCACGATGAGCACTTACACTGTTCAGGCTGAGAACTCTTCGAACATTGAAACAAAATCAATTGTCAAAGACACTATTCAGTTTAAACCGAACGATTCCACGTATACAAACAAGTATAATGAACCCGGAGTGCGGCGTGGCGGGAAGTATCAACTTTTCAACGAATGGTCTGCAACTGGCCGTCAATTGAAGTGGGGTGATCTGTGGGAGATAGATCATATTAATGCTTCAGGATTTAAATGCTACATGAGGAAACCATCACTGGATAACGCAAACGTATGGATTATCCATACTCAGGAGTATATCCGTGTTCAATAAGTTTTTTTAATTTTTAAGTTGAGTTTTAGTGGTTTTGCTCAACAAGTGTCGAATGTCAATGCTGCTCTACCTAATACGGGGGCAGCATTTTTTTTGTTTGTGGATAACTTTTTTTCCTGAATAAGAAAATGCTATACTTATAAGGTAATAATTAATATACGCAATCTCTTATTTTTATCATGAAGAATTTATTTATATTTTCGATTCTCGGCTTGTTCTGTTTTTCATTTACATTTTTTTCACACACCGCCTTTGCGGCGACTGCGTCTCCGATTGCAACGGTAAATATTCAAGACGCACAAATCGTTTCTCAAAACGGCAATGACCTTACTGTTTCCTTCACTCTAAGCAATCGTGAAGGAATGCAAACCGGCGTGAAGTACGGCATCCAGCTTGTTTCCGAAACCAAGGCACAGAGGTCCATAGTAGATGAGAAAGTATATGATGAATCTCTGACGCTCAACGAGAACAGCAGTTTTAAGAAAGAAATCACATACACTACGCCATCGTATCTAAATGGAGATTACTCTTTGTTTGTGACAAGCCGTAATGCGAGCGGGTTTCCGTTCGGGGTAGCTTTTGCAGGAAAAATCACCTTTTCCTCTTCCGTGAAAAGCTTTGATATCGTTGAGGATTCTTGTTATCTGAAGGTTGAGGGAGAGAAAAGCAATACTCGCTACGGTCTTCTTGAAGGAGTCGATATTTCACAGGAGGAAACTCTTCGGTTGACATGCAGCACTATGAACAACTCTCCTTCGGCGCTTTCATTGAGTCCTTCTTTTGAGACACGATACCGCTCCTCATATGGAGAGATTGTCCCTGTGGCAGGAGGAGACACGATGCCTATTGCTTTTAAGGCCCTTAAGAAAGAAAATTTTTCCATACTTCTTCCAAAGGCAACTGCGCCTCAGCTCTATGACTTGAAAGTACTTCTTGCAAACGGACAAACTTTTTCGAATGCGGTTACTATTCGTTATTTTATCCGCGGGACAAGCGCGACGATACAAAATCTGACTTTGGATAAGGATTATTATACGGCAGGCGAAACGGCGTCACTTTCTCTTGTATGGACGCAATCGGGAAACACGTTCCTGCGAAATTCGACCACTGCTTTTACAAAGCCTCCCGTGGTTTTCCTCACAACAACTATTTCCGATTCTAAAGATAATGCATGCGTTGATCCTGCGAAACAAACTCTCGTTAGAAATCCTGCACAATCGAAGACAATCGTAACGATTCCTGTAACAGCACCATGCCGTGATCCGCATATAAATCTTGTTGTGGCTGATGAATCGGGTACTATTCTTGATCAGAAAGAATTTTCTTTTACAACAAAGGACGAACCTATGGAACCGCAATCATCTCACAATGCTCGACTATGGCTGATTGTCGGCGTCGTTTTTCTTACCATAATCATCTTTATATATATGAAAAAGAGAAATAGCGCGAAAGATACAACAACTATTGTAAGAGCTGTGCTCCCTTTCTTCCTGTTTGCGGCAATGGGAGTGATGTTCTCATCGCATACCGCCTTTGCGGATACGTATGCCTCAGGCATTAATGGTGAAATTCTCTCAACGGTATCGATAAATAACGGCTCACCATATGCTCCAGGGGATACCATCACTGTCACATCGTCGATAGTATCGAACGCGACTGTTCCAAGGCGCGTAAATCTCAAAGCAACAACAATTGGCAATGCAACTCTCACCCTGATTCCGGATCAAGAAATTGGAGCGGGAGGCATGGTTCCGACTGTCTATGACGCTTTCGCCGCTCCCGGCGCGCCGTCTTCCCCGGGCTCGTATCTGGTGAGCTTTGTCACAGGTGTCGATGAAGTTGCACAGGGGATATATGTGAAAATTACATCGACAACAGCGGTTGGAGCAATACCGATGCGAACAAATGCGAATGGAGTTTGCCCTCAAGGTTATGGTATTGGTGACGGTAGCTACGGGGGAGACACATTTACGGGAGCGTGGCAGAATTATGCTTATGAGCATGTGACAGAAACAGCTGATTTCTATAGTGACCCGGATGCCACTACCCCTCTTGATGTTGGCGGCTTAGGATTTAGACTGCTGCAGGGGAAAGTTTCAGATGAAGGAGGAATTTCTTCCGAAAGCCCGACTCCGATCGGAGGAGGGACATCGTATACGTATCAAGGAAGAAGCTTCGATGAAAGCTATACGGATCAGTACGGATTTTCATCGTGCGACAAACAGCTCCATTATAGCGGCTATGTCACCTTAGATGGAACAAGCGCTCCGGTCCCTTATGTGCTCTTGCCATAAGGAGTGCGATGTCGCGCGCCGCATAATAATAGTCGCAATTAACAATTATCTTTTAAGAATATGAAAAAAAAGCTTCCTCTCAATCTTAAATATGTCAGTTTCATCTTTATTTTCGGACTTGCTTTCGGAGTGTCGCACTCGGCCTCCGCTGTATGGACGTACTATAATTATGAAATTCCTTACACTGTTGCGGTTACTCTTCCCAACATGGCTCCTGCGGTTGATGCAGGTCCGGATAAGACGATTACCCTTCCCGCATCTTCCGTGTCGATTACAGGCACGGCAATCGATTCGGATGGTACGATTGCAAGCACGCAATGGTTCCCGGGAGTGCGGGGACAGGTTCCTTATTCATTCTCGAGCCCTTCTTCTTTGACGACAACCGTAAGCGGATTTACGTCCCCTGGCGTGTATGTGATTTATTTGAGTGCAACGGACAATCAGATGAATACGGGATCCGATACGATGCAGATAACAGTCGTCGCAGCTTCCGCTTCCGTAGATCTTGTTGCAGGCAGTGTCTCTCCGGATGCGGCGGCTCTCAATTCTCCGACCCATTTCTTTTCGACGATTACCAATATCGGCGGTACGGCAACTCCGGCCGGGTTCTCTAGCTTCTTCCAAGTCGCAACGAGCGCGAATGGCACGGGCGCTGTTACTGATCTTGCCCCTTCGTCAATGAGAGCTCTCCCCTCAGGCGGGAATAGTACGATTACGTCCCCCTCATATACCTTTTCATCTGCCGGCACATACTCTGTCCGGGCGTGCGCAGATAAAAGTTCATCATCCAATAACGGAGTTATTGCCGAGTCGCATGAAGACAATAATTGCAGCCAATGGACGAATGTCACAGTCGCTTCTCTCGTAGCACCCGTTAATGGAGTATGCGGTGAGAGCCACTACTACTGCACATTCGGCGCGAGCGCGAATAATTCGCAAGAGTCTTCATCGTGGACATGGATGTGTATCGGCTCAAATGGCGGATCCAATAGTTCATGTTTAGAAATGAATCCTCCCGGAGAGGTGGAACCTGGAGAACCTGAACAGCCAGGAGAACCGGGACAACCAGGAGAGCCCGGACAACCGGGAGAACCTGGCGATCCCGGGCAACCTGAACAGCCTGGAGAGCCTGAGCAACCCGGAGAACCAACCGGTCCGGGATCGGGGGGAGGAGGTACCACCGGGCCGGGTACGACGACATATCAATGCAGTGACGGCAAGGACAATGATAATGATGGAAAGATCGATTACAAAGGAGAGCGTACTGCAAGTCCGGCAGGCGCGGGCGATCCGGGCTGTGCGAGCGGTCAAGACAATGATGAAAGGAATCTCACTCCTATATATATAGAAAATTAAGCAAACACAAACAAAAAAGACGGGTAAGCCCGTCTTTTTTGTTTGTGTTTGACAATCTTTTTTAATTTGCTAGTATGGAGGTCTATCGCAATATTTGCGTTCCGACTAGCGGTCGGAATTATTTATTAATAATTTATGTTGGTGTTAGTAATAGAACGGGGTTTCTCGTACGGTCTGTTATTAAAATCAACCAATAATTCATATGGCAGAAGAATTTAACAGAGACAAGCCACACGTCAATGTGGGTACGATCGGTCACGTCGACCATGGTAAAACCACGTTAACTGCGGCTATTTTGCAGGTCCTTTCCCGACAGGGAGGCGGATATGGAGCGAAAATCAAGGGTGTCGACCAGATCGACTCAGCTCCTGAAGAAAAGGCTCGTGGTATTACGATCGCCCTTTCTCACAACGAGTACTGGACTCCAGCTCGTCACTACGCTCACATTGATGCTCCGGGACACGCTGACTACATCAAGAACATGATCACGGGTGCCGCTCAGATGGACGGTGCTATCATTGT
This sequence comes from Patescibacteria group bacterium, assembly GCA_040384805.1. GTDB lineage: Bacteria > Patescibacteriota > Minisyncoccia > Phycocordibacterales > UBA9973 > UBA8515. The sequence goes on from JAZKIP010000009.1 coordinate 14,674, forward strand.
CGTTGCCGCAACTGACGGCGTTATGCCTCAGACACGCGAGCACATCCTCCTTGCAAAGCAGGTTGGTGTTCCAAAGATCATCGTATTCCTCAACAAGTGCGACATGGTTGATGATCCTGATATGCTTGACCTCGTCGAAGAAGAAGTCCGTGAACTCCTTACAAAGCAGGGATTTGATGGCGCTAACTCTCCGGTTATCCGCGGTTCAGGCCTTAAAGCCCTTGAATCTGCTGATAACAACGACGAATGGGCGAAGAAGGTCCTTGATCTTGCGAATGCTCTTGATACATATATTCCAACACCGGAACGTGATGTGACAAAGCCATTCCTTATGCCGATCGAAGATATCTTCTCAATTGAAGGACGCGGTACAGTTGTTACAGGTAAGATCGAACGCGGTATTGTCAAAGTCGGTGAAGAAGTTGAAATCGTCGGTATCAAGGATACAGCAAAGACGACTGTTACGGGTATTGAAATGTTCAACAAGAACCTCAAGGAAGGTATGGCTGGCGACAATGCTGGTATCCTTATCCGCGGTATCAAGAAGGAAGACATCACTCGCGGTCAGGTTCTCTGCAAGCCGGGTACTGTAACTCCACATGCTGAATTTGAATGTGAGGTATACATCCTCAAGAAGGAAGAAGGCGGCCGACACACTCCATTCTTTACAGGTTACAAGCCTCAGTTCTACATCCGTACGACTGACGTAACGGGAGAATCAACGCTTCCAAGCGGAGTTGAAATGGTTATGCCGGGAGATACAGTCAAGCTCACAGTCAAGCTCGTTACTCCCGTCGCTCTTGAAGAGCAACAGCACTTCGCGATCCGCGAAGGAGGCAAGACAGTCGGAGCAGGAGTCGTTACGAAGATAATCAAATAGCGAACAGCGGAATAGATGAAAGCGTCTTTCGCTTCGTCGCCCCTGATCCCTACCATATGGCAACAACAGAATTAAAACCTAAAAAGAAGACGGTCAAGAAAGGAAAAGAAGACGGGACTCAGGTCCAGCTTCGTATCCGTGTCCGAGCCTACGAGAACAAGATCCTTGACGCATCCGTCAAGCAGATCATTGATACGGCTCTTCGCTATGATGCGACGATTGTGGGACCGATCCCGCTTCCAACCGAGATCAAGAAATACACGGTAAACCGCGCATCCTTCGTTTTCAAGAATGCCCGCGAACAATTCGAGATCAGAATCCACAAGCGCGTCATCGATATCCTCAATCCGAATCCGAAAACGATCGAAGCGCTGACAAATCTTTCACTCCCTTCGGGTGTGGATATCGACGTGAAGATGATGTAAGTGAAAATAACGAGCAAGCAGGGAGATTATTTTCCTTATACCGACCCGGGTCGGGATGCAGATTTTAAAAATCTCACTACGTTCAATTAAAAAATCAACATGAAATTTATTCTTGGTAAAAAACAGCATATGATGCAGTGCTTTGATGATAATGGCACGGTGATCCCAACGACTGTCATACAGGCGGGTCCCCTTGTCGTTACTCAAGTCAAAACTCCTGATACTGACGGCTACACCGCAGTGCAGGTTGCATACGACGAGCAGAAGGAATCGCGCGCGACAAAAGCGCATCTTGGCCATGTTCTGCCATCGAAGCAGGAAGGCAAAGAAGGCGCATCGACAATCGGAGCTTTCAAGCATCTGCGCGAATTCCGTGATATCGAGGAAATAACAGTCGGCGACCGCATCACCGTTTCGGCTTTTGCCAAGGGCGATATTGTCACTGTATCGGGCCTTTCAAAAGGAAAGGGATTCCAAGGTGTCGTGAAGCGTCATGGATTCCATGGTGGTCCGCGATCTCATGGACAGAAGCACTCTGAACGCGAGCCCGGATCAATCGGCGGCGGTCTTCGCAACAAGGTTCCAAAAGGGATGCGCATGGCAGGACGCACAGGCGGCGATCGCATTACGATCAAGAATCTTGAGATCATCGGCGTTGATGTGGAGAACAATCAATTACTCGTTAAAGGCGCAATCCCTGGTCGCCGAGGTACTTTAGTTGAAATAATCGGCTAATATATGGAAACACAGATATACAATCAAAAAGGAAAGTCTGTCGGGAAGCTTGATCTTCCAAAGGAGATATTCGATCTTCCGTGGAATGCCGACCTTGTTCACCAGGTCGTGACAGCGATGCAGGCTAATGCCCGTACGCCTGTTGCTCACTCCCGTACGCGAGCGGAAGTCTCCGGAGGAGGACGCAAGCCATGGAAACAGAAAGGCACGGGACGCGCTCGTCACGGTTCATCACGTTCTCCGATCTGGAAAGGCGGCGGCGTGACTCACGGTCCGCGCAATGATAAGATCTATACGCAGAAAATAAACAAGAAGATGAGAGTCAAAGCGCTCTTTACTGTTTTATCCGAGAAGCTCCGGAAGGGTCAGGTTCTCTTTGTCGAGGAATTGTCACTCAAGAACATCAAGACCAAAGACGCGGTTGCAGTCATGAAGGATCTAAGCGTCGTGAAGGGATTTGAGAAAATCGTCGGCGGAAAGAAGCCCAATACATACATAACCGTTCCGGCTAAAAGCGATGTCCTAAAAAAGAGCTTTGCCAATATCCCGACGCTTGAAATCGACGAGGTTCGCAATATGAATCCGGTTGATCTTCTGTCATATCGATACGTTATTATTTCACAGCCTCAGGAAAGCATCGCATTCTTGGGCGGCAAGATAGAAAAGCCCCGATCATAATCGGGGTCCCGACGCGAGGTCGGGATAAAATTAAGAATTTATATGGCAACGACAAAAGAAAAAAAGAATACAAAAGAGAAAAAAGAAGCTGCTGTTGTCGCCAAGAAAGGCGCATCGCATCCTCTTATTCTCGGTCCCCGCATAACTGAAAAGGGAGCAATCGGAGCGGAAAAAGGCATCTATACTTTTAACGTGAAAGAAAACGCGAACAAAAACGAGATCAAGAAAGCGATCACTATGCTCTACGGCGTGACTCCCGTCCGAATTTCGATCACGCAAGTGACAGACAAAGTTGTCTTTCGCGGCGGCGCATGGGGCACGAAGCACGGCGGCAAAAAGGCAGTCGTTCACTTGAAGAAAGGAGATAAAATAACATTTGCATAATACCTGTCCCGTTAGAAAATTAACTAACGGGGAAGAAAAATAAAACTTTAGTAATTAAATTTTTTAATGGGATGAAGAGCTATAAACCAACAACACCATCGAAGCGCCATCAGACAACGGTCTCATACCGCAACGTTTTGACGACCGACAAGCCGACAAAGTCTCTGACTCACGGTTTCAAGCGCGCGGTTGGCCGTAACAATCACGGCCGCATCACGACGAGGCACAAGGGAGGCGGTCACAAGCGCCTGTATCGCGACGTTGACTTCATGTACAACAAACGCGATATTCCTGCGAAGATCTCAACGATTGAATACGATCCGAACCGCAACGCATTCATCGGCCTTGCAGTCTATGCTGACGGCGAGAAGCGCTATGTCGTTGTTCCAAAATCAGTCAAAGTCGGCGATGCATTCATGGTCGGCGAAAAGGCGCCGCTTACAACAGGCAACCGCCTCCCGCTCCGCCTTATTCCTGTCGGAACTTTTGTATACAATATCGAGATCAAGCCGGGCAACGGCGGAAAGCTCGCTCGAAGCGCGGGAACATTCGGTCAAGTCGTGGCAAACGACCTTGGATACACCAATATCAAGATGCCATCGACAGAAGTCCGCAAAGTGTCTGAGAACTGCTGGGCATGTATCGGCGAAGTCTCAAACTCCGAATTTCATCTTCAGAATTTCGGCAAGGCTGGCCGGTCACGCTGGAAGGGAATCCGTCCGACAGTCCGCGGCTCTGCCATGAATCCGGTTGACCACCCATACGGAGGAGGCGAAGGCGCTCAGGGACGAGGCCTGCGACGCGCAAAGACAATGTGGGGCAAGCCATCCGGCAAGGGACAGAAGACACGCACTCCGAAGAAATACTCGAACATGTGGGTTGTATCCCGCCGACGGGTTGGCAAGGCTAAAAAGACTAAATAACTTACAACAAAAAATACCCGTACGGGTATTTTTTGTTGTATACTTGAATATATGAAAAAAATGACAGAACAAAAACGCTTTTCCCTGATCTCCCGCATCAAAAGCGCCAATAACGCATGGCGCGGCGTTCTGATTTTCATGCGGAGTACTCACAACGCATGGCTTCAGATATTCTTCGGTTTATTAGCTGTCTATCTTGGCTTTCTCCTGCATATCTCAAGCGTTGAATGGGTGCTCATCATATTCTGCATCGGATTCGTCATCTTGGCAGAAACTATCAATACGGCGATCGAGATCGATATTGATCTGACAAGTCCTACATATCATCCCTATGCGCGTGATACAAAGGATGTCGCCGCCGGAGCGGTATTGATCGTTGTTTTTATGGCTTCTCTCGTTGGTCTTATAATTTTTCTTCCAAAGATACTAGCTCTCCTGTAGAGGGGTTTTTGCAATACGGGGTATTCTTGCCCCAGGTGACCCTGTTCCATGCGCGCTCGTGAATGAAATAAACGGCAAGACTGATTGAATTTGAAAGAATGACGATGATTGTCGACTTTTCAAGATCCTTCGTTACGAGATAGGCGACACTGTAATCGATGCAGATGCTGATAAGCCGGTAGGCGATTGCCTTGGCAAGCGAGCGGTATCGTTTGTCTTTGTGGTGCATAGACGCATCATACTATAACTTACATTCTTTCGCATCAGTTTATATAAAATAAAACGCTTTGTATTCCAATGAATGCAAAGCGTTTAGTATTTTCCAATTTCTTGTCTTAAGCCATACCCGTGATTCTATTGTATTCAAAGAGGTTATCTGTAATAATCTCTTTCCAATCATCCGGAGCAGGCTGCTTCTCACCCCACGGATGAGTTAATCCGCTGGACAAATTCAGTCGTGCAAGGTTGACATCATACCCGGCGTTCTTCAAAGCCTCGTACACTTCTTTGGCGTCGCCGCCTTGTCCGCCAACTGACTTTTTGCCGATACCGGGTATCAAAAGAGGTATCTCGACCCCTCCTTGGGTATAATCATAAGCAATTTGTTCAAGCTGTGTGAGCCATGTAGCTCCTACGACGGCACCGAGTCCGATATGATTTTTGGCGTTCTTTCTTATCCAGTCTGCTACACGCATGTAAACTAGGCTGCCATCTGTAGTCCCCAGCATTTCAAAATCATTCTTCCCTTCATTTGAAGTCAGGTTTAAGACATAGACACCGCGATTTTCTGATGCTTTATCTGGTACATTGCAAAAGGGCAGCATTGAATCGCTTCCCATATATGGGGGAATCGTTACCGCATCTGCATCCCAGAATTCAAAACCCTCAAGCATGTAATTTTCTGAAGATTTCAGAATATCTGCTTTCTTAAAATCCAAAATTGTAATCATACCCGGGAAATAAAGTTCGATGAGATCAAAGATCTTCGCAAGCACTATTAATCCTTCAAAATTCAAGTCTTTGGCTTTTCCGTGTTTTGAATAAAATCCCAGATTTGGCTTGAATGCCCCAGGAGCTACTTTTTGACTTGCCATGTAATCAAAAAGTTCTTCAAGCATGTCATAGAATCCTTTGATTCCACCTGAAATGAATTTTTTGTGAAGAGTTGAAATTACAGGGTCGAGACCAAAGCAGATGATGCTTTTGTAGATCTGAGTAGTAATTTTAAGCAACTCGAGATAATTCATAGATCTTTTCATTGTAAAGAGTTTAAGTGATGAATATTGTTTTTGTAAGAGAATTTTCCCTCATACTACAGCACCTTATGTTTTTGTCAAACTACGAAGGATTGCCTGTATTAGTGATGTTATTAAAATAACTAATATTTTCTTAGAAATTAAAAATGGAACAAAAAAACAGGACGAAATCGTTCCTGCTTTTTTATTTTTGCAAAATTATTTTTCTGTTTTTTGTAAATTGTGTTTATGGTCCCAATTCTCCTGGTCAGACATCCATTCCCTCAGCATCTCTTCATTATTTTTATCGATGAAGCCATGGTCGATGGCGACAGAAAGAAGCTGTTCATAGTGAAGTAGGGAAATCACCATGCAAGGCTCTTTCAATTGCTCACCTTCCTCCTTACCAAACGGTACGATACCCTTGAACATATCAACAGCCTTGGGTAAGCCGTAATTGAAGATAGACAAGCAATAGGGCACAATGCCTCTTGCATTGCGTACGGCCTGTACAGCTTTCGCGCTCGAACCTCCTGTTGAGATCAGGTCTTCAATCACGAGTACTCGTGATTTACCTAAATCCTTATTCGCGTCAATGCCCTCTATCTGGTTTCTTAAGCCATGGTCTTTGGGCTTGTCCCTGATGTAAGCCATCGGAAGTCCCATTGCATCAGCTAAAAGGATTGCGTAGGGAATTCCGGCAGTAGCAGTTCCTGCAATTGCATCAGGGTTGAAATGCTCAAAAACCTGTAGCTTTAGAATAATTTCCAGGAATCCATCGACTATCAATCGACGGTATTCGGGATACCAAAGAAACATTCTATTATCGTTATATATGGGATTTAGTGTTCCTGACGCCCATAAAAAAGGCTTTGAAGGGTTGCCCCCATTTTGAGCCCGGCTAAAGCAAGCTTTTCACCGATTGCTGTGAGTTGGTTTATCATGTTTAGAGTTTTATTTTAAAAAATCAAGATTCTGTGCTTAATCCTACTGATTCGACCATTTTTGTCAAACAAAAAATCCTCCTAAAATAAGGGAGGATTTTAAATAGATACACCAGTCGTCATGGCAGTTACTTGTCCTATAAAAAAATACCATTCTTGTACAGCAGCTTGCCTAAGATCCAGAAATGAGTGATTTTAGGAAGTCGTGTCCCATCCTTTGCTCCTTTGTCCTTATCAGGCTTCAGATTTACAATCATCAGGTCGGCATAATTGCCGACATCGATAGTACCTCGTCCTTCTATGTCGTGAGCGACTGCATGCGATTGTTTCGCAATTTCAATCAAAGACAGTTTTCCGCCTATCGTTTCATCGATCTCTTCGAGAACAGCCCTCAATGCCTTGCCGTTGGCTATCATCGTGAAGTAAAGTGATGCGGACAAAAGATACCTATTGGCGCCGTCAACAACTTCTGTACGGGTGATGTTTGCCGTATTTGACGGAAGAATAGCTGCTATTTTTTCGCCGCTGATTAAAACGTCCTTCCAGGATTCTCCTGTTTCTGTGATGAGTGTTATTTTTTGGAGGAGTGTAGCTCTTTGTGTTTTCAGAGATTTCACTAAAGTTTCTTTCATATACTTCGGTTTAAATTTACAATTTTTCTTTATTTTATTTTGGAAGTACGAATCTGGTAACCCTGAAGCCATTGCGCAGGCTATAGCCGAACCTTGTGCTGACTGTTTCTAGAGAGGGACGGAAAGCCATTATTTGAACATTAGGGAATTTCCATTTGAAAGGAAAAATAAAATAGCGCAGAGACCTCCTATAATGAACCATATTATGGATAGTATTAATCTTGCCTCCTGCAATGACGATCAAGTATGGTTCGGAATAACGCAAATCATTACAGAGTTTTTGCATGAATTCTTTCCTGACTCTCTTGATTTCTTTTCCTCCATGAGGAGGAAGGTGAGCCGCAGTTATACTGTATATAGGATTAGTTTTGTCTTTTGTTTCCGAAAAGATAAAGACCCCAATACAACAGTAAAGGTTCGGTATAACCATGGGTTTCCATTCCTCAGGCCCGAAATGCTGGGTTGTCCATCGAGCACGTTTGGTTTTTGAAAGATCTACTTTTATAGCCATATATATTTGATTTTATTTTTTAAAAATAGGTTTTTCTAAACCTTACCTTATTTATTAAATATGTCAATGATCTTCTATATCTATAACCTTTATAATTTGACAATCTTTTTTAATTTGCTAGTATGGACGGACAAGGCTCTAGCGAGCTTATTTATATTGTATGACCCGCCTCCGCAAAACTACGGATGGGCAGGTGCGATATAGAAGAATTTATTATGACAAGATCACTCAAAAAAGGTCCATATGTTGATCCACGGCTGATGAAGAAAATTGCCGGCAAAAAGCCTATTCAAACAGGCCCGATCAAGACATGGTCGCGCGCATGCGTTATTCACCCTGATATGGTCGGATTCGTCTTTGCAGTCCATAATGGGAAGATTTTCATAGAAGTCCTAGTAACCGAGGACATGGTGGGTCATCGTCTCGGCGAATTCGCACAGACTCGCAAGTTCGTCCGACACGGAGGAAAGATGCAGAAAGAACTTGAGCAGAAGAAGAAAGAAGCCGAAATTACCGCCGCCAAGTCCGCCAAAGCAACAACCGATACGAAAAAGAAGTAATATTTAGATCATGAAAGCATTTCTTAAAAACTACAGACAGTCTCCCCGCAAGGTTCGCCTTGTAGCAGACTTAATAAAAGGCAAAAGGGTTGCCGACGCTTTTGTTCAATTGAAATCCCTTCCAAAGCGCGCATCAGGGCCAGTTGAGAAGCTCCTTGCAGGCGCAGTTGCCAATGCCAAGCACGCAGGTGTCTCGACCGACAATCTGATCGTTTCAAACGTGACGGTCAATAAAGGAATTGTCATGAAACGCAGCATGCCCCGCGCCCGCGGTTCTGCATCACGCATCAACAAGCGAACGAGCCATATCATGCTTACTCTTATGGAAAATTCCGAAACGAAGAGCAAAAAGAAAACGGTAAAGCCGAAGAAGGAAGTGAAGGAGACTGGAGCAGAAAAGCCAAAAACCATTAAAACAAAAGCTAAAAAACAAGAAACACAGTAAATTATATGTCAAAAGTCGTCCATCCATATGCACATAGATTAGTAACCCTTCGTGATTGGAAATCACGCTGGTTTGCTGACAAGAAATACAAGGATCTGCTAGAGAGCGATGTTGTTATCCGTGCGTACCTTTCTAAAAAGCTCCGCGGATTCTACGTATCCCGCATCGAGATTGAACGAAACGCTAAGACGACAAAGGTCATGATCTTTACATCACGCCCGGGAATGATCATCGGCCGATCAGGCGAAGGAGCGGCAAAGCTCAAGAGCGATCTCTTGACCCTTATGGCCAAGAAAGGCATCAAAGCTGTCGAGGATTTCAAGCTCGACATTGTCGAAGTGACCAATCCCGATGCTGACGCTGCCATTGTTGCATGCTCCATTGCCGAAGGTCTTGAGAAGCGCCTTCCATACCGCCGCGTGATAAAACAGGCGATCGAAAAGATCATGGCAGCGCGCGGAGTCAAAGGAGCTCGTATCTATCTTGGCGGCCGTCTTGCAGGAAGCGAAATTGCCCGCAGCGAGCAGATCAAGCGCGGTTCGATCCCGCTTCAGACATTCAGAGCAGACGTTGATTTTGCCCGTGAGAAGGCTCACATGAGCTACGGCGATATTGGTATTAAGGTATGGATCTACCGGGGCGAAGTCTTTTCAGCCCAAAGTCCATCAGGATCGGGCAGGAATGATCGCAATGATAAGTAAATTACATTTTTATGTTACTACCAAAGAAAGTAAAATTTAGAAAATGGCAGACAGGACGTACGGATATGTCGAAAGTGACACCGGATACGCGCGGTATTACCCTTGCCTTCGGATCATACGGTCTCAAAGCCACATCCGGCGGACGCGTTCGCTCCAATCAGATAGAATCAGCCCGCAAGGTGACATCACGAACAATCGGCAAAACAGGCCGTATGTGGATCCGCATCTTCCCTGACCGGCCGTTTACTGCAAAGCCTGCAGAAGTAGGAATGGGAAAGGGAAAAGGAGATCCTCAAGGATACTGTCTCGATGTCCGTCCCGGCCGCATGCTTTTTGAAGTCGATGGCGTACCTGAAGCGATTGCAAAGGAAGCCCTCCGCAAGGCGGGAACAAAATTACCAGTGACGACTCGTATTGTTGCTCGATAAACCTGCCTGCCGGCAGGCAGGTATAAATAAAATCAATGAATACACAAAAGACACAATCAAAGAAAGTTCTCAAAGGAGTCGTTATTTCCGACAAGATGGACAAGACTATCGTTGTCGAGGTAACGCGCTTTGTCGAGCATTCCAAATACCAGAAGCGCATCAAGAAGTCGAAGAAATACAAGGCTCACGATGAAGACAATAGCAAGAAAGTCGGCGATATCGTAGAGATCGAAGAAACACGCCCGATTTCAAAGGATAAGAAATTTAAAGTAATCGCATAATACATATATGATTCAAGACGGAACAATAGTAAAGATCGCGGACAACGCCGGAGGAAAGATCGGCAAGGTCTTCAAGGTGCTTGGATCATCAAAGCGCCGCTATGCCGGCATTGGCGACAGGGTCATCATCTCTGTGAAGATCGCCGAACCGCGCAAGGGTGTCAAGAAGAAGGATGTCCACCAGGCTGTCGTTGTCCGCACCGTAAAGGCATTCCGCCGCAAGGACGGATCATATATCCGCTTTGATGACAACGCTGTCGTGATCCTCGAAAAGGACAAGCAGGATCCTAAGGGCGGCCGTGTTTTCGGGCCGATCCCGCGCGAGATGGCAGACCGCGGATATCAGAAGATCATTTCGCTTGCGCAGGAGGTAATTTAGAAAAATAATGAAGCGAAGCGGAATATATTTTTCTAAATCCGCCATACAAATTTATTGATTATAGTTAAGAGGTGTGATAGGGTGATATAAGTTTTATAACATACAAGGAATATTTGAAGTAATAAATAAATTTGGGGCGGATAACGATTTTTATAGTCGTTCCTCCTTAAAAATCAGTCATATGCATATCAAAAAAGGAGACAATGTAATAGTTATAACAGGCGACAGCAAGGGCAAGAAGGGCAAGGTCCTTCGCATGCTTCCGAAGGAAGGCAAGGTCATCGTCGAAGGCATCAACGTACGTAAGAAGACCCGCAAGTCGCGCACGAAGGGAGAAGCAAGCCAAATCATCGAGCTTGCGATGCCTATTCATGCATCAAATGTCAGGAAGGGATGATAATGAAGCGAAGCGGAATATATTTTTCTAAATCCGCCATACAAATTTATTGATTATAGTTAAGAGGTGTGATAGGGTGATATAAGTTTTATAACATACAAGGAATATTTGAAGTAATAAATAAATTTGGGGCGGATAACGATTTTTATAGTCGTTCCTCCTTAAAAATCAGTCATATGGAAACAGTCAAACAAAAAGAAAATAAGGCACTTGGTACGCTTAAAGACAAGTACGGCTACAAGAACAAAATGGCTGCGCCTCACTTGGTCAAAGTTGTCGTTGCGTCAGGAACAGGAAGCGGCGTCAAGCGCGACAAGGATCGCAACAAATTCGTAACAGAGCGCCTTGCAAAGATCACCGGCCAGAAGCCTGCAGTCAGGGGAGCAAAGAAATCAATCGCGAGCTTTAAGATGCGTCAGGGCGACCCGATCGGGGTCATGGTGACTCTCCGCGGCGCGCGCATGTACGGATTCCTCGACAAGCTTATCAATGTCGCTATTCCCCGCACAAAGGACTTCCGCGGCATCGAGCGAAAGATCGTCGACAATATCGGCAATCTGACAATGAGCATCAAGGAGCATACGATCTTCCCGGAAACAGGCGATGAAGAGTTCAAAGATGTCTTCGGTCTTGCAATAACGATCGTCACAACCGCAAAGAACAAACAGGAAGCAACAGACTTCTTCGAACAAATAGGAATTCCATTCAAGAAATAAAAATTATATTAAAACTCCCCGAAAGGGGAGTTTTAATATATTGTTTGACATCCAAACCTCAATCTGCTAGTATGAGACAAGTTCGATAGGGAGTCTGATCTGTGTTTCTCCTTAAGGTTTTAGATAAAACTTTAAGAAATAACACATGATATCACTCACCCGAAGAACGGGCATTTTTATTTATGGCAAAAACATCAGTCATTGCGCGACATAAGAAGAAGTCAAAATTCAGCACGCGGGAAACAAACCGCTGTTTTCGCTGCGGCCGCGGCCACGCATACATGAGAGATTTCGGTCTCTGCCGTATCTGCTTCAGGGAGCTTGCCAATGACGGCCTGCTTCCAGGTGTTCGTAAATCAAGCTGGTAATCAACATTATATGGATCAAATCGCAAACATGATAAATATGATCAAGAACGCGGGCGTGCGCGAGCATGAAACTATTACCGTCCCGTATTCGAAGATCAAGCACACGATTGCAGATTGTCTCGTCCGCGAGGGGTATCTCTCATCTGTCACGAAGAAAACAAAGAAAGGACAGGCTGTTCTTGAACTTGGGCTCGTATACGTCGAAGGAACTCCCAAAGTAACAGGGGCTGAGCGCGTTTCGAAGTCATCTCGCCGCATCTACAAAGGAGTCAAAGCTATCAAGCCATCGCGCAACGGATATGGGCTTACAGTCATGACGACATCAAAGGGTATTTTGACTGACAAGGAGGCAAAGAAGGAAATGGTCGGAGGAGAAGTTTTATTTAGACTCTGGTAATTATATTATATGTCACGCATAGGAAAACAAACAGTTATAGTTCCTGCCGGTACCGAAGTAAAGCTCTCCGGTGTGACTTTCTCCGTCAAAGGCCCGAAAGGCACTCTTGTTCGCGATTTCCCGGGAGATGTTGCGATCAACATCAACGGCAATGAAATTACGTTTATCACAAAGGAGGATACGACTGACAAGAATATCAACGCTCTCTGGGGTACATACGCATCGCATGTGAAAAATATGATCACCGGCGTCAATGAGGGATTTTCCAAAAAGCTTATCCTCGAAGGAGTCGGATTCAAATCCGACGTCGCAGGCACAACTCTCAATCTTGCTCTCGGATTTTCTCATCCTGTTAAAGTGGCGATTCCTACCGGACTGACTGTGACTGCCGACAAGAACAATATTACGGTTACAGGGACTGACAAGGAACTTGTCGGATCGTTTACCGCATCAATCCGCTCCATGAAGAAACCTGAACCATACAAGGGCAAGGGATTCCGATACAGCGATGAAGTTATCCGCCGCAAGCAGGGCAAGAAAGCTGCATAATATTTATATATGAACAAGAAACTGGAAAAAAGAATACGTTTAAAGAAAAAGATCCGCACCAAAGTAAACGGAACTCTCGGTATTCCGCGTCTCTCGGTATTTCGTTCAAACAGCTATGTCTATGCGCAAGTCATCGATGATACGACAGGAACAACTCTCGTGTCTGCGTCGGATATGAAGGCGAAAGACGGTTCAAAAACAGACCGATCAAAGACTGTGGGAATGGATGTTGCTAAAGCGTCACTTGCAAAAGGAATCAAGAAAGTTGTTTTTGACCGTAATGGATTTAAGTATACCGGTCGGGTGAAAGCATTGGCGGATGCAGCCCGTGAAGGAGGTCTAGAGTTTTAACCTGCCTGCCGGCAGGCAGGTACATACAATATTATGGATACACCAAAACCAAAACAGAATACGACACCGACACGAGGGAGCAATGACCGCGGAGGGCGTCGCGAAGGAGGAGATCGGAGGCCTCGCGCGACATTCGAGCGGCCGAAGCCCGAGTTCGACCAGAAGATGGTTTCTATCCGCCGTGTTACCCGCGTTGTTGCCGGAGGCCGCCGCATGACATTCGCAGTCGCCATTGCGATCGGTGATAAGAAAGGATCTGTCGGATTGGGAACAGGAAAGGGAGGCGATACAGCGATTGCGATCGCTAAAGCGCTTCGTCAGGCAAAGAAAAATATGTTCAAGATAAAAACGACGAAAGAATTCTCGATCACTCATCCAGTATCCGCGAAATTTTCAAGCTCAAAACTCTCACTTATGCCGAACCGCGGCAAGGGTATGGTTGCAGGAAGTACAGTTCGCGACATGCTTACTCTCGCGGGACTCAAGAATATTACGGCAAAACTTCATTCAGGAAGCAAGAACAAGCTTAACAACGCTCGCGTTGCATATGCGGCACTCTATGAGCTTCGCTCAAAAGCAACTCTTCCGAAAATTCCGGCGGTTGTGACTGAAGCAATAGCAGAAGAGAAGAAAGAGGCTAAATAAATATATTTTATGCAATTAAACAATTTACAAAGGAAACATCCTAATAAAAAAGCTACACAGGTCGGTCGCGGCGGAACTCGCGGCAAGACATCAGGCCGTGGCGGCAAGGGGCAAACTGCCCGCGCCGGAAACAAGCGCCGCCCTCAAATGCGTGATATCATAAAGAAGCTTCCTAAACTGCGTGGATACCGGTTCAAGTCGCCGAATAAGAAGATCGTTGTGATCAATGTCTCGTCTCTTAATGTATTTGCTGCAGGAGACAAGATTACCCCGGAAATTGTCTTTGAAAAGGGTCTTATCCGAAGAATAGGCGGCGTATATCCGGCTGTAAAGATATTAGGTTCAGGCGATCTTGCCGTAAAACTCGACGTCATCGGTTTTGAAGTATCCGAGAGCGCTAAAGCCAAGATTGAAAAAGCTGGCGGCAGTATTGGAAAGTAAGGAATAGAATCCCGTTAGAAGCCAAGCCTTGCCTGCAGTAGGCAGGCGCGATTGCAATTTAAATACTGAAATAATATGGAAACAGCGTGGAATAAAATAAGAGCAATATTCACCGACAAATCGCTTCGATCGCGTGTTTTGTTCGTTCTTGCCATGCTTATTCTTTTCCGGTTTCTGTCAGTAATCCCGATTCCCGGAGTTGATCCTATCAAGCTTCAGGCGTTTCTTGCCAACAATCAGTTCTTCGGCGTTCTCAATATCTTTTCCGGCGGCGGTCTTTCGCATCTCTCGATCCTCATGCTTGGCGTAGGTCCCTATATTACGGCTTCGATCATTATGCAGCTTTTGACAATCATGTCTCCGCGCCTCAAAGCCATCTATCAGGAAGAAGGCGAAGCGGGACGCAAGAAATTCAATCAATGGAGCCGCTTGCTGACTGTTCCGCTTGGAATCGTTCAGGGGTTGGCTCTTCTAGTCGTCCTTAAAGGCCAGGGAATTCTGGGAAATATCTCGAATTTTGAAATGATTGCGAACCTTGCTGTCATCGTCGGAGGAGCGCTCCTTTTGATGTGGATCGGCGAGCTCATATCTGAATTCGGCATCGGCAACGGAGTGTCTCTTATTATCTTCGCGGGAATCGTTGCCAACATCCCGACCGAAGTTTCCCAGTTCCTCTTCACCTTCGATATGGCTAATCTGCCGGTGTATATTCTTTTCCTTGCTGTCGGAATCTTGATTGTCGCAGGCGTTGTTGTTGTCACCGAAGCGGAACGTCCGATTCCTGTGACCTATGCCAAACAGCAGAGAGGAAACACTGCCGGCGGAAGCGTTCAGACCTATCTGCCGCTACGGGTAAACCAGTCCGGCGTTATTCCGATTATTTTCGCGCTTTCAATTCTCATGTTCCCCCAGCTTATCGGAAACGCTTTGGCAAGCGCAACAAGCCCGGTACTTCTTAGCATTTCGCGCGGGCTTCTCTGGTTTGTTGCCAATACATGGCTTTATTCTCTTGTCTACTTTATTTTTGTATTCATGTTTACATATTTCTATACAGCAGTCACTTTCGATCCTGACAAGCTGTCGACGAATCTTCAGAAAAACGGCGCCTTCATTCCCGGCATCCGACCGGGTCCTGCAACACGCGAGTATATTGCAAAGATTCTCGGCCGCATTACACTTATGGGCGCGATATTCCTCGGCTTGATCGCCGTTCTCCCGCTTGTTATGCGCGCCATCACCGGCATTACGGCTTTCGCCCTCGGTGGTACCGCCCTCTTGATCGTCGTGTCAGTTGTTATGGATCTCATCAAGAAAATCGAAGCGCAATTATCAATGAGAGAGTATTAGGATAATTACGAATTATCAATGACTAATTACGAATTCAACAAAAATCACAAATAATATTATTTGTGATTTTTGTTATAATATACCTATGAATACACCGCTTACATTTGTTTTCTTTGGAATCGTCGGGTCCGGCAAGGGAACCCAGGTCGAGCTTCTGCAGAAATATCTGCGTGAAAAAACCCTTAGTATTGATTTCGTTGATGCTTCGCCCGGCCTTGAATACAGGAAGCTTATTTCAAGCGGAAGCTATACGGGAGAGCTTGTTCGGGATGCCTACAATCAGGGATATCTCCAGCCTGATTTCCTGACGGACGGCCTCTTTACGAAAATTCTCACGGAAAAAACATCGCCATCCTCCGTCATTATGGCGGACGGGTATCCTCGCACACTCGTGCAGTCAAAAACATTCGAAGATGCGATGATATTTTATCGCCGGGACGATGTCCGTGTTATTTATATACAGGTAGGAAAAGAAGAAGCGACACGAAGAATGAAACTCCGTGGTCGATCCGATGATACCGACGAAGGAATCGCGAAGCGCTTCGATGAATATGTAAATAATGTTATTCCTTCAATGAATTATTTCGAAGGCAGGCCCGGATATGCTCTTTATGTCATCAACGGGGAGCAGTCGATCGAAGACGTCCATGCTGATATTATCAAGTCTCTCGGAATCTAATATGGAAGACTCGAAGCATATTGTCATATCGTTGGGCGGATCGCTTATTGTGCCGGAAGAGATAGACTCCGGATTCCTAAAAGAATTTATTCATGCTCTGAGTGAATATGCTAGCCGTGGCTTTCGATTTGTTATTATAACCGGCGGCGGGAGAATTTCCCGCAATTATACGCTTTCGGCGCAAGACATAGGGGAACCGACAAGCATCGATCTTGACTGGATTGGCATTGCAGTGACGCGACTTAATGCCGAATTCATTCGTGTTCTTTTTGGAAATCTGGCTCATCCTGACATTATCTTCAATCCTGAAGAGATGCCTGAGACAGATAAAGCGATTATGGTGGGAGGAGGATGGAAGCCTGGAAATTCGAGCGATTTGGCTGCTGTCATCGTTGCAAAGTCCATCGGCGCCCGCACGATCATCAATCTCTCCAATATCGATTATGTGTACGACAAGGATCCTCGCTATAATCCCGATGCGATAAAAATCGAAAGTGCATCATGGGGGGATCTCCGCGCACTGTTGCCGAAAGAATGGGAACCGGGCCTTAATAGTCCTTTTGATCCCATTGCAGCCGAAAAAGCCGAAGCGCTTGGTCTCGAAGTTGCTATCATGAACGGCAAAAATATAGACAATCTCAGGAATTATATCGACCAGAAGCCTTTTATTGGAACAATTATCCGTTAAATCTTCCTCTATATCCTATTTGCAAAAGGAGTTTTGATCGGCTAGTATTGAGCCTACATGGGAGTTATCATAAAAACCAAAGAACAGATCGACATGCTGCGCGAGGGCGGAAGACGTCTCGGGGCAATTGTGGCAAAAGTAGCAGGGAAAGTAGCACCGGGTGTGACGACGTTTGAACTTGATGAATACGCCCGCATGCTTATTCGCGATGGCGGCGATGAGCCGGCTTTTTTGAATTACAAGCCCGAAGGCCACGGCAAGCCCTTTCCGGCAGCTCTCTGCACATCGATCAATAATGAAGTTGTTCACGGGATTCCGAACAAAAATAGAATCTTGAAAGAAGGCGATATTATTTCCATTGATCTCGGGCTCAAACACAAGGGGTTCTATACCGATCACGCAATAACCGTTCCTGTCGGCATGATCTCTAAAAAAGATCGGCAGCTTCTTGATGATACGAAGGAAGCCCTCGATATCGGCATTTGGGCCGCGAAGAACGGCAAGACGGTTGGCGATATTGGCCATGCCATAGAATCTTTCGTCCATAAACGATATGGCATCATCAGAGAGCTGTCAGGTCATGGCGTCGGTATCTCTATTCACGAAGATCCCTATATTCCCAATTTCGGCAAGCCGGGCAAGGGACAAAAGCTTCTTCCCGGAATGGTTATCGCTATCGAACCGATGCTTGCTTTAGGCAAGGCAGATATCGTCAGTATGGCTGATGGATATACGATCAAGACCGCCGATGGATCCAGGAGCGCTCATTTTGAACATACGATCCTCATTACGGATAACGAGCCGGAAATCTTGACTATGGCGGCATAACCCCCTTCTTTAATCTTATAGATTTGATATACTATAAGAAGCATATTCGCAGAATGTATGACAAGCACCTCCTTGAATAGAAAAACTATATTTATAAGTATCTTAACAGTAGCACTGTTTGCCCTGTCTTTTATGTCTCTTGACGCCGCCGGACTTATCCCCGACTGCAACAGGGGAACAACGGTCAATAGCGCAAAGACAGGCCTCGGGACAGCTTGCGGATTCAACGAACTCATGGGCCTTGCCAATAAGGTCATCAGCTTCCTCCTTTTCACTATTGCCACGCCTCTTGTTGCGTTGATCGTGTGTTACGCGGGATTTCTCCTCTTAACATCGGGAGGAAGCTCTGAGAAACTGACTAAAGCCAAGCATATCTTCAAGAATGTCCTCATCGGCTATATTGTCGCCTTGGCCGCATGGCTGATCATTCATACCATTGTCAAAACTCTCGGCTTTACCGGCGATGATTTCCTTGACGAATCGGCACAGATAGAGAATACGACTCCACTGCGAATGAGGGTATAAGGAAAAAGTTTTATTGGAACAAGGTACACTCTTCCGAAAGCGCCCGA
This sequence comes from Patescibacteria group bacterium, assembly GCA_040384805.1. Taxonomy (GTDB): domain Bacteria; phylum Patescibacteriota; class Minisyncoccia; order Phycocordibacterales; family UBA9973; genus UBA8515. The sequence goes on from JAZKIP010000009.1 coordinate 33,234, forward strand.
AATAATCGCGGGTTATGATATAATGTCTACTCATGGAAGGTTTTAGTCTCACAAATGCCCCGAAATTCAAGAGTCCTCAAGAGGAACTCGAATTTTTGCGTGCCCACATTGCCGAAAAGGAAAAAGCTCTCGTATCGCAGGGAGTAGAAACATCAAAAGAAGACATAGCGCATGAAATCGTGGAGGAGTACAAGCGCTATCAGCCGCAGGATGTCATGGACACGAGCGCTATTCTTGAGAATGTTCAAGCTGAAAGCCTTGTCTTGCGGCTTCATCCGGAAGAACATGATAAGAAGATGGAGGAAATGCTTGGAATATTGCTCGATAAAGGAGTGTCCAATGCTCTTTCTATCATCGGCAAGCTTAATAATCCCCATCTCGATGATGATTTTCATCGTTTCTTGGTCCAATACTTGATAAGTACTCATAAGATACCAGGATTAAAAGAGGGAACGCCCTTGTTTAAGTCTCTGGATATGAAGCTGTTTGAAATCACTCTTCCTGATCCGACCGATGACGAGAGCAATAAAAAAGGGCTCAAAGAACTTCTTTCCGCTATGGAGCAGTTTTATGCCGGAATGCACTCTGTCGGAGAGGGACGGGAGAATCGGAATCGCAATCACTTCACCCTTGAGATCGCTCTTGCCGAAGGAAGCGACCAGTTCATTTTTTATGCGGCTGTTCCCGCTTACAAGACGGATCTTTTCGAGAAGCAGCTCTTGGGAGTCCATCCGCACGCCAAGATCGTCGAGGTTCCCGATGACTACAATATTTTCTCGGAGGGAAGCGTTACTGCCGCGTCACATGCGACGCTCGCTCATCATGATGTATATCCTATCAAGCTCTATGACGCGCTTGATCATGATCCGCTCAACATCATTCTTAACGTCTTCACCAAGCTTCAAAAATCAGGGGAAGGAGCATCGATTCAATTTACCATCTGCCCCGAAGACGATGACATCATCCGCAAATTTCACACTGTCCTTGCCGACGTTAAAAACGGCATGTCCGTGCGAACGGCATCGAGCATGACTCGCCAGTTTACCAAGGAATTCAAATCCATTGCCTCTGAAATGTTTTTTGGCGCATCAAAAAAGAAGGAGGAAAAGAAAGTCAACGACAAAGCGGTGGAAAATATCACCGAGAAGATGAAAAGCACCATCCAGGCATGCACTATACGCATTATATCCTCCGCTCAGACAAAGCTTCGCGCCGAGCAGATTCTCTCGGACCTTGAATCATCGTTTAATCAGTTCACCGAATCGGACCGGAACGGCTTTGATTTCGTACATCCGCAAGGATCGGATCTCGCATCGCTCATCCATGCTTTTTCATATAGGACCTTCTCCCAGGATTATTCGATGCCTCTGAATCTCAAGGAGCTTGCCACGATCTTCCACTTTCCTTATGGTATCGAAAGCTCGCCTCAGCTCAAGCAAGCGAAAGCGGGCATCGCTCCGGCTCCGATGGAAATGGGAACCCAGGGAGTCGCTCTCGGTATCAACAGCTACCGCGGCAAGGAAACCAGAGTGCACTTCGCCGAAGAAGACCGCATGCGGCATTTTTATGTTATCGGTCAGACAGGTACTGGTAAGACCACGATCATGAAAAACATGATCGCTCAGGATATCGCCGCGGGCCACGGCGTCTGTTATATCGATCCCCATGGGACAGATATCCAGGATATTCTCAGCTACATTCCCCGGGAACGCATCGACGATGTCATTTATTTCGATCCGGCATATACGGCACGTCCCATGGGCCTTAACATGCTCGAATATGACGTTCGTTATCCCGAGCAGAAGACATTCGTCGTCAACGAGCTGATGAATATATTCAACAAGCTCTTCGACATGAAGACCTCCGGAGGTCCGATGTTCGAGCAATATTTCAAAAACTCCGCCTTTCTTGTCATGGAGCATCCTGAATCGGGATCGACTCTTCTTGAAATCAGCCGCGTTCTTTCGGATAAGGCATTCCGCGATATGAAGCTTTCCCATTGCAAGAACCCCATCATCAGGCAGTTCTGGGAGAACGCCGAACAGACGACAGGCGATCAGGCCCTTGCCAACTTCGTGCCGTACATCACTTCGAAATTCGATAATTTCATTTCAAACGACATCATGCGCCCGGTCGTCTTGCAGGAGAAATCAGTCTTCAATTTCCGTGAGATCATGGACAGCAAGAAGATTCTTCTTGTTAATTTGTCGAAAGGACGCTTGGGAGACATCAATGCCAATCTTATCGGCATGCTTATCGTCAACAAGATCCAGATGGCGACATTATCCCGCGTGGATATGTACGGCAAGAAAATGGAGGATTTCTTCCTCTATGTCGATGAGTTCCAGAACGTATCGACGGATTCCATCGAATCGATATTCTCCGAGGCGCGCAAATACCGGCTGTCGCTCACGGTGGCTCATCAATACATCTCCCAGCTTGAGGAGAAGATCAAGAATTCCGTCTTCGGAAACGTGGGTTCCATGGCGGTCTTCCGCGTCGGCGCCGAAGATGCGCAATTCCTCGAAAGCAAGTTTAAGCCGACATTTACTGCCGCCGATATCATGAAGATCGAGAATCGCAATGCTTATATCTCAATGCTCATCAACGGACAGCCGACAAAGCCTTTCAATATAGCGACATTTCCTCCACCCCAAGGCAATATGGCAGCAGTCGAGAAGATCAAGGAACTCTCATATCTTAAATTCGGCCGCGAGCGCGAGGAAGTCGAAGAGGAGATCATGAATAAATATAAAAAGAATTAAATGGAAGAAATCGAAGTAAAATTTTTGGATGTAAACATCGAGTCTCTGGAAAAGAAGCTTTTAGATATGGGAGCAGAAAAGATCGGGGAAACTCTTTCTCGTATAACTTGTTTTGATTACCCGGATTATCAGTTAAGAGATAAAAATGCGTGGGTACGTCTTCGAACGGAATTTAATGAGACAACTCTTGCATATAAAGAACGTCTTGGTGTTAGTTCTGAAGACGCTTCAATCAAGGATGATGGTATGAGAGAGATTGAAGTCGTTGTTTCTGATTTTGACACCACGAAGTCATTTCTTTTTGAAATCGGTATGATTGAAAAATTCTCGCAGGAAAAAAAGAGAATTCGTTTTAAAAAAGATACAATCGTATTTGATATAGACACGTGGCCACTTACACCGCCATATATTGAAATCGAAGGTTCATCATGGGATGACGTGAAGACTGCCGCTGAAAATCTAGGTTTTAAATACGAAGATCACTTGAGGTGTTCTGCCCACAATATATTTATTAAATATGGTTTTAATGATCATGATTATTCGGTCTTCACCTTCGCAGAGCAGATTAAAAAATAATTGCAGAGCAAGGCTTTTTCTGCTACACTGTGCCTATTACAATCACCAGAGCACAGGCTCTTTTTTATTTATATGAAGCATCCAAAAGAAGAAGTCACATATGTCATGCTGAAGCCCGACGGCGTCCGCAAAGGCCTCATTGGAGAGGTTATTAAGAGATTCGAACAGCGCGATCTGAAAATCGTCGCTCTTGAAATGTTCAATCCCGAATTCGACAAGGTCAACGATCACTATCCGAAAAGCGAAGAATGGATCACGCGTCTCGGCAATAAAACACTCACGACATATGAAAAATACGGCTATGACGCGATGAAGGATTTCGGTACGACCGATGCTTCCAAAATCGGACCTGAAATCCGAAAATGGCTCATCGATTACATGACGTCCGCTCCGCTTGTGAAAATGATCGTCAAAGGCGTCCATGCTGTTGATGTCGTCCGCAAAGTAGCAGGGGATACGATGCCGTACAAAGCCGATATGGGCACGATTCGCGGCGATTTCTCAATCGACAGCCCCGCTCTTGCAAATATGGAGAAGCGCGCAGTTATGAACATCGTTCACTGCTCTGAGACTCCCGAAGAAGCTGAGCATGAGATCAAGCATTGGTTCGGTGCTGCCGAGATCCTCGACTACAAGCGCTTTGGTGTTGACGAATAAAATGAAAAAGCATAAAATCCGCCATCGGCGGATTTTATGCTAGTATATTTTAGTATGAGAAAGATCGCCGATATATACGAAGAATACAAAATCATGCCGAATCTGCAGATACATCAATTGCGTGTCGCCGCTGTGGCAGCCAAGGTGTGCGATTCACTCGATATCCCGGTAGACAAGGACGCAATAGTAACTGCTTGTCTTTTCCACGACATGGGCAATATCATCAAATTCAAGCTCGGCTATTTCCCGGAATTTCTGGAGCCCGAGGGTCTCGACTATTGGGAAACTGTTAAAAGGGAATATATTGAAAAATATGGAGAAAATGAGCATATAGCCACGATTGCCATAGCCCGGGAGTTTGGTATCGGTGCAGATATTATAAAAAATATGGAAGCGATTGAATTTTCCAATTGGTGCGCTGTAAATGTAGATGAAAACTGGAGCCAAAAGATATGCACCTATGCCGATGCGCGCGTCGGCGTTACGGGCATCATAAGCCTTGAGGAAAGGCTTGAAGACGGAGAAAGGCGATACAAAGGAATACATGAAGATATGGATGCGAAAAGACTGTTCCTTCAGAATTGTATGCGCACTATCGAAAAAGAAATTTCTTCTCGTATGAAAATTGCCCCAGAAGACATTACTGACGAGTCTATCTCTCCGTATATTGAAGAACTGAAAAATTTTTCTCTCGCGTAAACTTGAAAAATCTCAAAAAACGTGATGTTGTGAAAAAAATCCTTGCGCGTGACTTCCAAAAGAGTATAGTTGAAGTAGGGTTATTTGAGATGTATTACCTAGAACATATTTTATAGGGGATATATTGTTTTGATATGGGGCTGTAACGTTATTAATGTGAACAAATCCATGGCATCCGTTGTCCCACGTAGCATAACGCTATGGTAATATCCCTTGAATAGTCCTAATAAGCATCCTCGGCTCATAGTATGAGTCTGAGGATTTTTATTTTACCTTTATCCCCCACTTCCATTTTAAGTTCCGATCGGAACTTAAAATGGAAGTGGCACTATTCCTGATTGTCGTAGCGGCAAAAGCGCAAACTTCTTCTTATTTCGCACAATTGTAGTATCTAGGGTATAATAAAGCCCATATGGCAAACGATACAAACCTAAAACTGACATTCTGCTCGGGTGCGGGGACTGTCACGGGCGCAAACTTTTTATTGGAAGGGAATGGCAAGAAATTCCTCGTCGATTGCGGACTCATCCAGGGCGAAAAGCTCGCTGATGACATGAACTGGGAGAAATTTCCTTACGATGCATCCGAAATCGATATTCTCTTTATTAGTCATGGCCATATCGACCATATCGGCCGTATTCCAAAGATCATAAGCGAAGGCTTCAAGGGGAGAATCGTCTCAACGATCCCGACTAAGGAGATCACCGAAGTTATGCTTGCCGATACTGCCCATCTTTTGTCTCGGGACACCGAGAACAATCTCGACAAAATATACTCCGCCGAGAATATACAAAAGGCCATGAGTCTCTGGGAAACTCTCGAGTACGGGCAGAAGCTCAATGTCGACCACGGCTTTCAATTTTCATATAAGGACGCGGGGCATATCCTCGGCTCAGGAATGCTCGAGATCGTTTATAACGGCAAGAAAATAGTTTTTACAGGCGACATCGGCAATTCGCCGTCACCTCTTCTTCCTGACCCTGATTTCATCACCGATGCTGATTACCTCGTCATGGAATCGGTGTATGGCGACCGCAATCATGAGGATCGCAGCTTGCGCAAAAAGAAGCTTGAACAGGTCATCAAGGACAACTATGCCCGTAAGGGAACATTGATGATCCCGACGTTTTCTCTTGAGCGTACGCAGGAACTTCTCTATGAGATAGATTCTTTGGTGGAGAATAAGATCATACCCGAGATGCCGATCTTTCTCGACTCTCCTCTTGCGATCAAGCTGACAGCCGTTTATCTCAAATACGAAAGATATTTCAACGAGACTGCCAAGAAGATCATTGCCGCAGGAAACCGCCTTTTTGAATTTCCGGGATTAAAGCAAACAGAGGAGACTGAAGAATCAAAGGCAATCTTGCATGCGCCGAATCCAAAGATCATCATCGCAGGGTCAGGCATGTCCAACGGCGGCCGTATTATTCATCATGAGAAGAATTATCTGCCGGATCCGAACAATACGATTCTCCTGATCGGGTATCAGTCAATCGGGACTCTCGGCCGGTTGATTGAAGACGGCGTGCGGGATCTTCATATTCAAGGAACTATTGTTCCTCTACGCTCGCACGTGGAAATGATCAGCGGCTATTCGGGACACAAGGATTCCGACGGTCTTGTCGAATTCGTCGGGCATACGGCTAAAACAGTCAAGAAAGTTCTGGTTGTCATGGGTGAGCCGAAATCATCCCTCTTCTTGTCTCAGAAATTGCGTGACAACCTCGGCGTGGATACGTATGCGCCTCAGGCCGGAGAAACTGTCATTCTTGAGTTTTAATATGAATTTAAAAAATACACGAACCCAATATCTCTGTTATAACGGGCCTGTCGGCGCAGGGGGAACGAACGATCATCTGAAAATCAAGATCGGCGTTTCAGGTGCGGCTGAGACAGGCGCCTGCGGCGTACGCGCTTTCGATCAGGCACAGGAGCTTGGCCGGGAGATCATCCGGCAGGGAGGCATACTTGTGACCGGAGCGACATCGGGATTCCCGATCTGGAGCGCCATGGGTGCAAAAGAAGAGCAAGGGTTGAGCATCGGCATTTCTCCGGCTTCCAATGAGCATGAGCATATCGACGTATATAAGCTTCCGATGGAACATATGGACTTTATCATCTATACAGGTTTCGGTTTTCCGGGCAGAGATCTCCTCTTTACGCGAAGCTGCGAGGCGGTCATCGTCGGATGCGGCCGAATCGGAACTATCCACGAGTTTACGATCGCGTTTGAGGACGGCAAGCCTATCGGAATTCTTGAAGGAGAGTGGACGATGGATGAGACGATCCGCGATATCATCGCCCGCGGCAACCGTCCTAACGATAAAATTGTTTTTGATTCGGACCCTAAAGCGCTTGTGGAGAAAGTCATCGCTCTAGTGGCGAAGGATAAGGCTCAGAGAAAACTCGCTCTAAATTAAAAATCCCCTCCGACCTTACGTCGGAGGGGATTTTTAATTAAAGGCTTTTTGCGATGCGGGAGAATGTTTCAGGATTGTCTTGAGCAAGCGTTGCCAAGATCTTGCGATCGATGACGATGTTCTTCTTTTTAAGCTTGTTCATGAATACGCTATAGGACATATCGAATGGCCTGATCGCCGCGTTGATGCGTGTTGTCCACAATGATCGGGCATCGGCTTTCTTGTCTCTTCGGTGGGCGAATGCGTATGCTCCTGCATGGAGAAGTGCTTCTTTTGCCTGCGCCTCCTTGGTGCTGCGGCCGAATCTGAATCCTTTCGTCTGCGCAAGGATATTCTTGCGGCGCTTGTTCTTGATAACTCCTCGTTTTACTCGTGTCATAAAATGGTGATGTAATTAGTATTTGGTAAATATTACGCGTTTGGCAGATATGTGCGTGTAATCTTGTTGGAAAGATGAAGGGTATTCATTTTCTTGCCGTTGAGCTGTTTCGTGCGGGATTGTTTCGCATTGAAGTGGTTGAAGCCCGGAGCGCGAGAAAGGATCTTCCCGTTCTTGGTGACCTTCAGGCGCTTGGTCATTGATTTGTTTGTTTTAATGCTCATATACTTCTTTTTTATTAATAAAATTTAACTTATTGCTTCTTGTTTTGGAACCTTGTTCTCGGCATCTGCACCTTTTGAAGGTATCTTGTCCTTTTCGATGGTCATCGTCGGGCCTTTGGGACCCTTTTTGTATCCTTCCGCGATCTTGAAATTTTCGGTAATCAGATGAAGCACACGATCGAGGCGTTCCTTGAGAAATGCGTCTGCCATGTATTTCGCGCGGCCGGAAAGGAAAAGCTCTACCTTGATGCGATGGCCTTCGCGAAGCCATTCGGAGGCTTTCTTCGCCTTCATGGCAAGATCATTGTCTCCGGTTCCGATTTTTATCTGGATGGATTTCGTCTCGGTCGTTTTGGCACCTTGTTTGGCTTTTTTCTGCTTCTTATTTTGCTCGTACTGGTATTTGCCGAATTCTGCTATTTTCACTATCGGAGGTTTGGCATTGGGAGAAATTTCAATCAAATCAAGACCGTCCTTTTGGGCAAGTGCAAGCGCCTCCTTTAAACTTAAAACGCCAAGGTTCGTACCCTCGCTTGAGATTACGCGAACCTCGAGAGCTCGTATTTGATTGTTGATTCTTTCTCTCAAAAAATTAGATACCGATAGAAATAAATAGAATTTGCCTACCTGTGATTGATAATAGCATATTCATGTTAGTATGGCAATATGGATCAGAAAGTGATAAACGTCTATAAAAAATCAGGTCAAACCCCTCTTGAGTGCATTCAAAAACTCAAAAACGCCCATCTGGAACTCAGGCATGTGCCGCTTTCATACGCGGGGAGACTTGATCCTCTTGCCGAGGGTGTTCTCCTTATTCTTGTAGGAGATGAGTGTCTGAAAAAGGATGACTATCTGGCTTTGGACAAGGAATATGAGATGACTATCCTCTTCGGCTTCTCCACGGATACATATGATGTGATGGGACTAGTTGACGAGTCGAAAGAGTCGCAAGATCTGATAGAGGATATCTCGGATAAAGTCTCACATATTCTCCCGCAATTTGTGGGCCGCATCAGTCAGAAATATCCGGCATACTCATCACGAACAGTGGATAGTAAACCCCTTTTCCAATGGGCCCGCGAGGGGAAGCTTGATGAAATCGTCATACCGTCGCATGATGTCTTTATAAAAAGTATCAATATCGTCTCCTCGGGCTCCGTGTCGTCAGAGGAATTTCGCAAGAAAATACACGAAATGATCACCGCTGTCCATGGCGATTTCCGACAGGACCAGATTCTTGGTATATGGAATAAAATCCTACGACCGCTTCCGGAAAAGGAATTTCCCGTTCTGACTCTTCGTATTGTTTCCGGAAGCGGGGTTTATGTCCGGGCACTTGCTCATGATATCGGACAGGCTCTCGGCATTCCCGCTCTTGCCCTTGGAATTGTACGTACGAGAGTAGGGGATTACCGGAATCCGGAATATCAACAAGAGATGATATAATTTTATGTATGAAAAAAATCGTTACAATCGGCGGCGGCACCGGACACTTTGCTATTCTTTCGGGATTGAAGAATCTTCCAGATATTTCCCTGTCTGCGATCGTAACAATGTCAGACGATGGAGGTTCGTCCGGACCGCTTCGGCATGAGCTTGGCGTATTGCCTCCGGGCGATGTCAGGCAGTGTCTCGTTGCTTTGAGCGAAAGCGATGATGTGGTGAAAACTCTCATGAACTATCGATTCCGCGAAGGCAACCTTTCGGGGCATAGTGTCGGCAATATTTTGCTTGCGGGTCTCGAAAAAGTAACGGGGAATTTCCAAAGCGGTCTTGACGTTGCGTCCGATCTTCTGAAAGTCCGGGGCACTGTTATCCCTGTCACCGATGATAATGCCATCCTCGCGGTTTCGCTTCTCGACGGATCAGTGATTGAAGGACAGGTCAACATTGGCCGGGCACGAATCCGCGAAGTGGGGCTTGATAAGATCTTTTATACAAGCGATGTACGCTTGTCGGAGAAGGCTCGACAGGCGATCGTCGAAGCCGACTATATTATTATCAGTCCCGGCGATTATTATGAATCGATCATCCCTGCTCTTATTGTTGGAGGATTTAAGGAAGCTTTGTCTGCAAGCGCAGCCGCGATAGTTTTTCCGATCAATCTTACCAATAAGGAGATCCATATGAAGCATTGGAAAGCGAGCGATTATATAAAAAACATAGAAACATATCTCGGAAAACGCATTGATGTTATTTTGATCAACAGCGAAAAGCCTTCTCTCGAACAGGAGAAACAGTTCGATTTGAAAAAAGAATCGGGAATCTTGGTCGAGGATGATATAAATGACGAGCGTGCAATCCGGAAGCCTCTTCTATCTTCTCTCCTTTTTGATCATGTTCGAAGTTTCCTGCGCCATGATCCTTCGAAGTTCGCCGAGGCTGTTTCTTCCGTCATAGAAAAATAATATGAAACTCATTTTTGATTTTGACGATACGCTTTTTGATATGAAAAATTTCAAGGAACGCATCTTCGCGCATTTAGAGAAAGCGGGAATATCGCGACAGGTTTCAGAGGATACCTATGCGAATATGCGCGCCGATAACAGTCCTTTTTCTTTAAAGCAATTTATCTCGTCTCTTCTTGATCTTCAAGCCGCAGAAACTCCTGGTCCTGATTTTCTGTATAACGAAATCTTACAAGAATCTCCCGCATACCTTCAGACTGCTCTCTGTGATGTTGTTAAAAAAGCGGGCTCCTCGAATTGTTATATTGTCACCAATGGAGACGCGCAATATCAGCGCGATAAAATTAAAAAAAGCGGTGCAGAGCATTTATTTTCTGAAATATATGTGACTCCCGGGAGCAAAAAAGACATTATAGCCGGCATCTGTGATCGAAACAGAAATGACCGCATCATCTTTATCGACAATAAGATCGAATTCATCCAAGATCTTGATATGAAGAAGTGTCCAAATCTCCAAACATTTCTGTACGACGGAAATAATCTATCGGACTTTATAAAACTAATAGGCTGAAGTCCGGAAAAGACAACTCAATAAATGAATATTTTTCAGGCTTATATCGCCTAATCCAGAATATTTACTTGAGCCTGTAAATAGTCTACTATGGGGATATGATTTCACGGATATATGTGACTCCGACGGTATCTGATTCCCGAGCGGAGATTCTGGCCACATCCTTCAATAATCTCGACATTAAAGGAAAAGTCACTCATATATCCGTCATCGATTGCTATACGATCGACGCTCCGCTTTCGCCAACTGACCTTTCCGCTTCTGCCGCTCTTTTTGCGAATCCTGTCGCCGAAAATGCGACCGTCGGCGGATTTCCGAAGATCCCGCCATTTTCATATCTCGTCGAGATCGGGTATCTTCCGGGTGTCACTGACAATGTGGGTCACACGGCCATGGAGGAGATCGCTGACAAGCTCGGACGACCCTTTAAAGACACGGAAGCTGTGTATGTATCACGGCTTTTTTGTATCTCAGGAGAGCTTTCCGAATCCGATGCAAAAATAATTTCCTTATCGCTTCATAATCCTCTGATCGAGCGGGCGTATGTGGCAAAAGCCGATCTTATTAAGAAACAAAACGGCCTGCCTCTTGTTGTTCCTCAAGTTATTCTTCCCACGAAAACTCCCGTTATAAAAGTCTCGCTTGATCTGTCTGACGAAGAACTTATAAAGATCGGCAAAGAAGGAATTTCAGGCCCCGACGGCATACGGCGCGGACCGCTTGCTCTTGATCTTGAATCTATGAAAGTCATTCAGGCATTCTTTCGGAAACTCAAGCGTGATCCGACGGATATCGAGCTTGAATCTCTTGCCCAGACGTGGAGTGAGCATTGCAAGCACACGATATTCGCAAATTCGATCGATGATATTAAAGACGGGCTTTACAAGACATACATCAAGGCGGCGACGAATATTATACGAAAAAACAAAGGCAAAGATGATTTCTGCGTTTCCGTTTTCTCCGATAACGCAGGCGGCATTGTGTTGGACAAGGATTTTATGGTGACGCACAAGGTTGAGACTCATAACAGCCCGTCGGCGCTTGATCCTTTCGGCGGAGCGATCACAGGCATTGTCGGAGTTAATCGCGATACGATCGGATTTGGTCTCGGAGCAAAGCCTATCGCCAATACGTACGGATTCTGTTTTGGGTATCCGGGCGATGTGCGGCCGCTCTATCGCGACAAGAATCTCACGCAGAAAATGCTCCCTCCACGCCGCATCATCGATGGTGTCATAAAGGGAGTCAATGTCGGGGGAAACTGCTCGGGCATTCCGACAGTGTCGGGATTTGTTCGCTACGATGACCGCTTCCGCGGGAAACCTTTGGTATTCGTCGGTACGGTCGGATTGATCCCGCGAAAAATAAACGGAAAACTTTCGCATGAAAAATCCGCTCGCATAGGCGACTTGATTGTCGTCGTCGGGGGACGGGTCGGAGCCGACGGGATTCACGGAGCGACATTCTCCTCTGTTGCCATGGATTCATCGAGCCCTGCGACTGCTGTTCAGATCGGCGATCCGATCACTCAGAAAAAATTAAGCGACGCGATTATCAAGGAAGCTCGTAACAGGGAACTCTATACGAGCATCACCGACAATGGCGCAGGAGGCCTTTCATGCTCGGTTGCCGAGATGGCCAAGGAGTCCGGCGGAGCAGTCGTCGATATTGAAAGCATTCCGACGAAATATCCCGGCCTTTCGCCCTGGGAGATCTGGATCTCCGAATCGCAGGAGCGAATGACCCTTTCGGTGCCGAAAAAGAAATGGAATGAATTCAAGAATTTGATGGAATCGCGCGGTGTGCTTGCCGTTGTAATCGGAGAGTTTACCGATTCCGGGAAGTGTATTGTCCGCCACAATGGGAAAATGATCATGGATATGCCGATGGAATTCCTTCATAACGGCTTGCCGGTTCGTCATCTCATATCAGAAAAAAGTAAGAGCGTACATAAAGATCCGAAAATTCCCAGGGGAGATTCTCGGACGAAAGAATTGCTCGCGCTTTTAAGAGAAGGGAATGTCGGAGGATTTTCATTCATTTCGGAGCAATATGATCATGAGGTGCAGGCTACATCGGTAATCAAACCGCTTTCCGGAAAAGGTCGCATCAATACCGATGCCCAAGTCATCCGCCCTGTTCTTGATTCTACGAAAGGAGTGATACTTTCTGAAGGCGTATATCCTTCGTACTCCGATATCGACACATATCACATGGCTGCATGCGCGATCGACACGGCTATCAGGAATGCTGTCGCCGGAGGCGGAAGCCTAAAACATTTGGCAATTCTCGATAACTTCTGCTGGTGCTCGTCATACGACAAGAAACGCTTGGCGGAACTCGTCGCAGCCGTTCGCGCCTGCTATGACTACGCCGTCGGGTACGGAACCCCCTTTATTTCAGGCAAAGACAGTATGTTCAATGATTTCCGCGGATACGATGAAAAGGGAAATCTGATCGCGATTTCAATCCCGCCGACGCTTTTAATATCGGCGATCGGAGTGATGAAGGATATATCAAAGGCGGTCAGTCCTGAATTTAAGATGGCAGGCGATATCATTTATGTCTTGGGTGAAACTCATGATGAGCTTGGTGCAAGCGAGTATTACAAGCTCCTTGCTAAGGGTACCCTTGAGGATATCGGAAATAGTATGCCTCGGGTTGATCTCCAAAAGAATATTAAAATATATCAGGCGCTTGAAAAGGCGATCGATAAGGAATTAATCGCATCATCACTCTCCCTTACGTCCGGAGGCCTTTCTGTTGGATTAGCGAAGGCCTCTCTTGGCGGCATGCTCGGATGTACGGTGAATGTCAAAAATATTCCCGGCACGGCATCATCGATTGACGCGAAGCTTTTCTCCGAAAGTCAGGGGCGAATCATCGTTACTGTAGCGAAGAAAAACATACGCGCTTTTGAGAAACTGATGAGGAATATCCCGCATGCGAAGATCGGCACTGTTTTAAGGAACAAGAGTTTCACCATAACCGATGAAAAGAAAGCGATTGATACGATGGTCGATATTCTTGCAAAAAATTATCATAACTTCTCGCGGCAATTTAAATAATATGACAAACGAGAAATTTTTCCCTACAGGAAATGAGCGCAAAAAAGTAGTAGAAGAGAATCAAAAGCAAACTGTCTCTTTTCAGGAAAAAGGCAAAAGCATGATACAAGATTCCCACTATTATACGGATGTCGATTCTCCTCTTGAAGGTTCAATGGTAGATACGGGCAATAGTTTCAGCTTTTCATTCCATGAGATAATTCCGCAGGGTTACATAAATATGCGCGACTATATTGAAAAAAATCTTGCAGAGAAAAAAGGCCACGCTGTGGGAATTGAGTTCGGAGGTCTTGGGTACAATCTTTTTGCCGGATTCGACAGGGGATTTTTTAAAAAGTCGCTTGGCGTAACTCTCGTTGACCATAGGATGGATAGCTGGAAACAACAAGACGAAAAAATAGCAGAAGAAAAGAAATTAGATCATACCGTCGTCGAAGGGAATATTCTGTCGCCGGATTTATATAAGAACTTGGAGAAAAAGCTCGATAAGAAAAAAGCGGATCTCGTCATTGAGAGAATGTTCAGAGGTCTTGAATTCATGCCGCAGGAGCCATATGAAATAGGCAAGGTGTTGCAGAAATGGTATTCGATGCTTAATGAGAACGGAATGATGTTTGTCCAGGTGCCGGTTGTTTTCAATAATCTTCTTGAAAAATGGGGTTTGATGATTCAAAAAGGATATGGTCATGTTATAGAATTAAGATACAAGAAAGGAAAGTATGACATGGGCAGAGTGGATGATCCGTCGGTCTTCATCTTGAAAAAATTAAAAGGAGCTCCCGAGAAGCTGCCTTTCCTTGATCCGAGAACTGTTCAGGAAACGGAAAAAAATACTGATATAAATTATTATGAAAAAAGAAACACTGAAAATTAAGAAACCGTGTGTCATGATCCTTTCGGGATACGGCATCAACTGCGAAGAGGAAACAAAATTCGCTTTCGAATCTGTAGGCGGCGCGGCCGACATTATCCACATCAACGATCTTATTGATGATCCGGCATTATTTTCGAAATACCACATCCTTGCATTTCCGGGAGGGTTCTCGTATGGGGATGATACAGGATCGGGAAAGGCCTTTGCCAATAAAATGAAGAATCATCTCGGGAAAGAACTCAAGGAGTTCGTCAGTCGCGACACGCTTGTTATCGGCATCTGTAATGGATTCCAGATTATTACGAATCTCGGCCTTCTGCCGGGAGCACTGGTACACAATAAAGGGGGCCTTTATATCGACCGTTGGGTTGATCTTGAAACAAAAGAAAATAAAAGCCCATGGCTTTCCGGTATAGAAAAGATTTCCCTCCCGATCGCCCATGGCGAAGGACGCTATGTTGTTGGTACTGATGAATATAAGGCGATGAAAAAAAGGGGAGACATAGCCTTTTCTTATACGAAAGGAGAAATATGCGATTATCAGAATCTCGAGGCCAATCCGAACGGCGCCATGCATGACATCGCGGGCATCCTCGGCTATAATGGAAGAGTCTTAGGGCTCATGCCTCATCCGGAAAGGGCACTTTTCTTCCATCATCGCCCCGATTGGCAGTTACGCAACGAAGTTCTTAAGAGGAAAGGGAAGAAAATGGAAAAAGAAGGAGCAGGAATTGTCTTATTCAAAAACGCAGTTAAATACTTTAAAAAATAAATCAAGAATACATGGAGCATCTTAAAGAAAAGTGCGGTATTGTAGGACTGTACGGCAGAGATTTGCCATTGGCGAAGCTTGCCTTTTTCGGTCTCTTTGCCCTTCAGCACAGAGGACAGGAAGCATCGGGAATTACGACGTCAGATGGCGTCTCTTTTTATAATCATAAGGGCGCAGGCCTCGTGTCAGCAGTTTACAGCGAAGAGGATATTGCGCGCCTAGCGGGCCATATCGGCATCGGACATAACCGCTACTCAACATCAGGCGGCGGAGCGCTCTCTCATGCTCAGCCGGTCGTAACGGGAGATTTTTCATTTGCTCTTGCTCATAATGGCAATCTGCCGAGTACGAAGGCCCTTGAGGAATTCCTTTCATCACATGGCGTTCTTGTTGCTGACAGGACCGATTCTGAACTTATCGCCGATGCCGTGTCATTTTACCTTTCTCAAAGCCTATCCCTTGAAGAAGCGATAGAAAAAGTCTTCCCGCTTTTAACGGGAGCATTCTCTCTTGTCATGATGACGCGCGAAAAACTCGTCGCAGTGCGGGATTCATACGGGATGAGGCCGCTTTGTCTGGGAACCATCGGCGATGGATATATGATCGCGTCGGAGACATGCGCGCTTAAAACTATCGGGGCGACTTTTCTACGAGAAGTTAATCCGGGCGAAATGATGGTGATCGACGATTCGGGTCTTAAAAGCGTAACGCTTGCGAATGCGACGCCGAAACATGACATATTTGAATACGTGTATTTCGCTCGGCCTGATAGCGTTCTTAACGGAAAGCTCGTTTACGAAGTCAGAAAGAATTTCGGCAAAAAATTGGCCGAAGAATGCCTCCTTGATGTCGACTGCGTGGTGCCCGTGCCCGATACTGCAACGCCTGTTGCCGTCGGATATACCGAAAAGTCGGGAATCCCGCTTGAGCTTGCTCTTGTGAAGAACCGTTATGTCCATCGCACCTTTATCGAGCCTGACCAGAAATCCCGCCGCAACAGTGTCGCATTAAAGCTTGTGACATTGCCGGAAGTTCTTGCCGGCAAGAAGATTGCGGTGATCGACGATTCTATCGTCCGAGGGAACACGAGCAAGAAGCTCGTCGAGGCTCTTTTTGCCGCAGGTGCGGCCGAAGTGCACTTCCTCGTCTCATCGCCCCCGGTGAAGTTCCCCGATTTTTACGGGATCGATACTCCAATGCAAAGCGAGCTTATCGCATCGCACAAGACAGTTGAGGAGATCAGGGAATTTCTCGGAGCAACATCGCTTCACTTCTTGTCTCTTGAAGGACTGATAGAGTCGATCGGATTGCCGGAAGAAGAGCTCTCGACGTCATTTTTCACCGGAGAGTACCCGATCGATATTTTGGAAAGAAAAGATGAAGTTAGCTACGATGTATCGCAGGAATAGAAATCGTAGGGTATTGGAGCAAGCATAGTCTTCGAGAAATAACTTGCGCAAGGGCGACGGTCCGAGCAGAGAAAAAATTCAGCAGAATTTTATTCGTGTATTTCGAGAAGAGCTATGCTTGTGGAAAGAATAAATAATATATGAAAATTGCATTATTAATTTCAGGGGGAGGAACGACGATGGAAGCGATCATCAAGGCGTGCAAGAACGGATCGCTTCTTGGGGTTGTCCCGGGGCTTATTATTTCAAGCACTCCTTCTGCGGGCGCAATAGAGAAAGCCAAAGCTCTTGGCATATCGCCCGATGACATTTTAATATTGAATCCCAAATCATTTTCGTCTCAGGAGGAATTTGGGGAAGTTCTCATTGCTGAATGCAGGAAGAGAAATATCGATTTCATCGGCCAATACGGCTGGCTTATCAAAACTCCGGACATCGTCTGTGAAGCTTTTAAGGGGAGAATCGTTAATCAGCACCCTGGGCCTTTAGATAATGGCCGCCCTGATTTTGGAGGGCCCGGCATGTACGGCATGCGAGTACATCAGGCGCGACTTGAATTTGTTCGCAAAACCGGACATGATTTCTGGACCGAAGCGACCACTCATAGAGTGACATCTCATTTTGACAAAGGCAGAATTGTCAAAAGAAAGCAGATACCCATATTTCAGAATGACACAGCAGAAACTCTTCAAGCGCGCCTCTTGCCTGTCGAACACGAAGTCCAGATTGAAGCGCTCCGGGATTTTGCCAATAATACCGTTTCTGAGTTTACGCGGGAACACCCACTCGTTCTTGCGGACGAATTAGAGACTCTCGCAGAGTGCAAAGAAAATGCCCGTAAAGCGTACCCGAATGGGTGATATACTAAAAATATGACAAAACAGAAAATCTTGATTATCGGTTCCGGCGGCCGCGAGCATGCCATCGGATGGAAGATAAAGCAATCCGCGCGCTGCGGAGAGCTTTTCTTTGCGCCCGGTAATGCGGGAACGCTTGCACTCGGGACGAATATGGATATCAAGGCGACTGATATACTGGGGTTGATCGAATTTGTGAAATCGCAGAAGATCGATGTTACTCTCGCTATTCCTGATGATCCGCTTGCTCACGGGATCGTCGATGCGTTCCGTGCGGTCGGCTTGCGTATCTTCGGTCCTATGAAAGAAGCCGCACAGCTTGAATCATCGAAAGCATATGCGAAGTATTTTATGGAAACCCATAACTTGCCGACTGCGAAATTCAAGACATGCACCAGTTTTCCTGAAGCTGAGGAATATGTCAGAGAACAAACGTTTCCATTGGTTATAAAGGCAAGCGGACTTGCTTTGGGGAAAGGGGTTCTCATCTGCCATGATATGACCGAAGCTCTTGAAGCTCTCGACAGCATCTTGGTGAAAAAGATATTCGGAGATGCTGGAAGCGTCGTTGTCATAGAAGAATTTATGACAGGCCCCGAGGTCTCTATACACGCGTTTTCGGATGGAATTACATCGCAGCTTTTCCCCGCGTCGCAGGATCATAAAAGGATCGGTGACGGGGATACAGGGCCGAATACCGGAGGAATGGGAACGATCGCCCCGCTCCCTTTCGTTAGGCAAGAGTGGATGGAAAAAATCAAGAAAGATATTGTCGAGCCGACAATCGAGGGAATGAAAACCATTAATGCTCCTTTTGAAGGAGTTCTGTATCCGGGGCTGATGCTTACTGCCGAGGGCCCCAAAATTCTCGAATACAATGCTCGGTTCGGCGATCCTGAAACGCAAACATATATGCGCCTGCTTGAGACTGATCTCATCGATATTGTTGATGCCTGTATCGACAAAAAATTACATGAAATAGAGATTGTATGGAAAAATAGATCAGCGTGCACGGTTATTTGTGCATCAGAAGGCTATCCGGGTGTTTATGAAAAAGGAAAGGTAATTGCAGGGATACAAGACGCGGAAAGCCACGATGACATTGTCGTTTTCCATGCGGGAACTATCATGCACGAGGGAGAGCTTGTGACCAACGGCGGCCGGGTGCTCGGAGTAAGCGCGATCGGCGTAACTTTACATCAAGCGCTTGATAAAGCTTATAAAGCTATAGAGATGATTTCATTCGACGGGATGCAATACAGAAAGGATATTGGCCAAAAGGCCCTTCAACAAAAATTATTAATATAATTGACATGCTATCTCTGTTTGTTATGCTGTAAATATCACCAAAAGTTTCCAACTTATGGACGAAAAAAAGGATGATGTGCCTGATCCTCAGGTAGGAAAAGGTACAAAAAATGTTATTTTAACCCCTAAAACTGGTGGTTCAAAGGAAACACCTATCGCTGATAGACAAGATGATGCTGATGATAACGGGACAGGATGGGACGAACGCTGGGGAAAATAATATTTTAAATATAGAAAGTCCTCCTTGAGGGGACTTTTTTGTTGTTTCATCACTCCTCCTCTGCTACAGTTAGGATATGAAAACGATTGGAATCGCCGGCGGAGGACAGTTGGGGCGGATGCTTGCGGAAGCGGCGCAGCATCTCGGTTTTTCAGTCGCTATTCTTGATCCGACGGAAAAGTGTCCAGCAGCGGAATTTGCCGATACTCACATCGTTGGGAGTTTCAAAGACAAGGACAAGATTCACGAGCTTGCCCGGATTTCTGACTATATAACGTTTGAGATCGAGTCCGCCAATGCCGAGGCTCTCGACGAGCTTGTCGCTTCGGGGAAGATCGTTCATCCGTCGCCTGCGACTCTCCGTACTATAAAAGATAAGTTCGGACAGAAAGCATTTTTGCGTGATAATGATATTCCTGTAGCTGATTTTGCGCTTATTGAAACGGAAGAAGACTGCAGAAAGCAGGGCGATATATTCGGCTATCCTTTTCTTCTGAAGGCTCGGTTCGATGCATACGACGGACGGGGGAACTGTGTCATTCGTAGCGAATCAGATATTGCAGATGCTTTTTCTGCGCTATCGAAGAGCCCACTTTATGCAGAGCGATTCGTACCATTCATAAAAGAGCTGTCGGTTGTTTCGGCGCGTGATACAAACGGCAGTATCGTTTCGTATCCTGTCGTTGAGACGATCCATAAAAACAATATCTGCCATATTGTTCGCTCTCCTGCGCCCGTTGATAGTGAAATTCAAAAAAACGCCGAGGCACTTGCTAGAAAAGTACTCGATGTTTTGGGCGGGGTCGGAGTGTTCGCCTGCGAAATGTTCCTGACAGCCGGGGGAGAAATTCTTATAAACGAAATCGCCCCGCGGGTTCACAATTCAGGCCATCATACGATAGAGGCGTTTACTGCCTCTCAATTCGAACAGCACATACGAGCTATCACGGGCATGCCTCTTGTCATACCTGAATCTCTTTCACAGGCGGCCGTGATGATCAATATATTGGGCGAGCGGGATGCGCAAGCAGAGCTTTTTGGGAACGATCAGGCTCTTGCCCTCGGTGGTGTCACGGTGCATATCTATGGTAAACTGCAGACACGAAAGGAGCGCAAGATGGGCCATATAACAGTACTTTCTGACAGTATTGAAGAGGCCGAAAACAAAGCAATTGAAGCGCGCAAATTGATATCTATATAATTAAGTAGTCGTCAGAAAATAGCTCTTTGCGGAATGCACGCATAAAATTCTGCTCTATTTTTGCTCAGACTCGGACCGTCGTCCTCCGCAAGTCATTCCGCCAAGACTATTTTCTTCTGACCTTTAACGAATGAAAAAACAAACTCACATCGCAATTATCATGGGTTCGGATTCGGACCTTCCTGTTATGCAGGAAGCGGCACAGATGCTCGAGGATTTCGGCGTTGGATATGAAATAACCATTGTATCCGCTCACCGCACTCCTGATGTTTTGGTGTCATATGCGACAAAAGCTCTCGGTCGCGGTATAAAAGTTATCATCGCAGGCGCAGGCGGGGCAGCGCATCTTCCCGGTATGACGGCATCGATGACGGTGCTTCCTGTGATCGGTGTGCCGATCAAGACGAAGACAATGGATGGCCTCGATTCTCTTTTATCAATCGTCCAGATGCCGCCCGGCGTTCCGGTTGCAACAGTCGCCGTCAACGGTGCGAAAAATGCCGCCCTCCTTGCTCTCCAGATGCTTGGTATCTCTGATAAAAAATTACAGAAAAAGATATCCGATTATAAAAAGAAAATGAATACTGACGTGAAAGGAAAAGCCAAGACATTATCTGCAAAGGGCTATAAGAAATATTTTGCATAATATGAGTGATCTTTACGCACAATCAGGAGTCAACATCGACGCAGGCAACGAATCGGTCAGCCGGATCAAGGCTCATGTTACCACGACGCACACAAGCGCGGTACTAACAGGGATCGGAAGCTTCGGCGCGCTCTATGATATCGGCGATGTTCTTAAGTCATATTCGCATCCGGTTCTTGTTCAGTCGATCGATGGCGTTGGCACAAAGCTCTCGGTTGCGCGCATGATGGGAAAATACGATACAGTGGGAGAAGATATTGTGAACCACTGCTGCGATGATCTTCTTGCTATGGGTGCGCGATCGCTTACGTTTCTTGACTATGTCGCCAACGACAAGCTTGATCCCGACGTTATGGAAGCCATGGTCAAAGGAATGTCTAAAGCATGCAAAGAAAACGGAGTATCGCTCATCGGCGGGGAAACCGCCGAAATGCCGGGCGTCTATATGCCCGGCGAACACGATATTGCCGGGTGCATTACGGGCGTTGTGGAAAAAGACAGGATCATCACAGGAGAGAAGATAAAGGAGGGAGATATCATTCTCGGCTTCCCCTCATCAGGCCTTCATACGAACGGATTTTCTCTTGCCCGCAAAATACTTTTCAGTATCGCGGGTCACACGACAGAGACTGTCGTCGATGAGCTTGGCGAAAGCGTAGGCGAAGCCCTTCTGAAAGTACATGTTAATTATTCGCGGCCTGTTCTTGAAATGCTTGATCAGGGTATCGACATCCGCGGGATCGCTCATATAACTGGTGGCGGATTCATTGAGAATATTCCACGCGTACTTCGCAATGGTCTTGATGCTGAAATAAAAAAAGGATCATGGCCAATGCTTCCTATATTTCCGTATATGCAAAAAATGGGGAATGTCGACGAAAGCGAAATGTATCGCGTCTTTAATATGGGGGTAGGACTTGTCCTGATTGTACCTGAAAGCGAGAAAGGGAAAATTGAAGCAATTCTCAATAACTATTCGGAATTCAAAATATATGAAATCGGAAAAATTAGCCCGGGTGAAGGAAAAGTTGTCTTGAAATAATTGAATCCCGTTAGAGATGTGCCTCAATATATAATATGGTGTAAGATAAAATAAGATATAGGTTATATTATTAATAATACATAAATAAGAAATGGAAGATTTAAAAGGCTTCCTATCTCTAACGGGATGAATATCGAACTTATAAAAGACCATATTAATGATGTCCTGATTGAAACGAATTTTGAAGACTTGGGAGAGAAAAAAGTTGGCAAGGTCAGAGATATTTATATTAATGATAAAAATATTATTCTTATTGCAACCGACCGCCATTCGTCATTCGATCGCATTATCGCCCACGTGCCATTTAAGGGGGAAGTCCTCAACCAGATAAGCGCTTTCTGGTTCGAGAATACGAAGGATATCATTCCCAATCATGTCATCTCGATTCCCGACCCCAATGTTCTTGTTGCCCGAAAATGCACGCCTCTTCCGATCGAGGCGGTCGTCCGAGGATATATAACAGGAGTGACGGGCACATCGCTCTGGACGCATTACGAGAAAGGCAAACGCGACTTCGGAAATTTTATCCTTCCTGAAGGATTGGAGAAAAATCAGAAACTTTCTGAACCGGTTTTCACGCCGACCACCAAATCCGACGAGCATGACCGGCCAATCACACCCCGAGAGATCGTCGCCGAAGGGTTGTTAACGAAAGAAATGTGCGATGAAATCGAACGTGTTGCTAAAGCATTATTTACGCGTGGGCAGGAAATCGCTCTTTCGAGGGGACTCATACTTGTCGATACGAAGTATGAATTCGGTATCGATGACGAAGGGAAACTTGTTCTTATCGATGAGATCCATACGCCTGATTCCTCGCGCTACTGGAAAGCAGCTACATATGATGAGCGATTCAATGCTGAAGAGGAACCCGAATACTTCGACAAGGAATTCCTGCGCCTCTGGTTCAAGGACAACTGCGATCCGTATAATGATCCTGTGTTGCCCGAAGCGCCTCCTGAACTTGTGGCAGAACTGTCCCGCCGCTATATCGAGATCTATGAAACAATCACTGGCAAGGCATTCGAACATGATTTTTCTCAGCCTATTATTGAAAGGATACAAAATAATTTAAGGACATAACTTCATAAAACAGCTCTTCTCGAAATGTACACATAATTTCCTGCTGGAAATTTGCTCTGCTCGGCCCGTCGGTCTCCGCAAGACATTTCTCAAAGACTGTTTTATTGTGTTATAGTCTAGTTTAGATGATTAACGCTATAACTCCATTAGACGGACGCTATTACGAGAAAACCAAGGCTCTTTCTCTGTATTTCTCGGAGTGGGCTCTCATGAAGTACCGTGTCATGGTTGAGTGTGAATTCTTCATATTCCTCTCCGAGTCCAAAATGACAGATCTCCGAGCGTTGACCGCAGGCGAAGCTAAAAAAGTGCGTGAGCTTTATGAAAAGTTCGACGATGTATCATACAAAAAAATAAAGACATTCGAATCAACGACGAATCATGATGTTAAAGCCGTGGAATATTTCCTGAAGGAATCTCTGAAAACGACGAGTCTGAAAAATGCGATCGAATGGATCCATTTCGGTCTCACGTCCGAAGATACGAACAATTGCGCCCATGCCCTGATGCTCGGTCTCGGTATTAAGAATGTCATTTCTCCGGCTCTGAGAGATATTGGAAAATTCCTTCTAGATTCTGCAAAAGTTTACGCCGCGCTTCCGATGCTTGCCCGCACTCACGGTCAGAGCGCATCGCCGACAACGCTCGGGAAGGAATTCGCAGTCTTCGGCGCACGGCTTTCCCGCCAGATGAAGCAATTGAATAGTTATAAAATCCTGATGAAGCTTAACGGCGCAACAGGCAACTACAATGCTTTCGTTGCCGCATACCCGAAAGGAAAATGGGATATCTTTACGCGAAAATTCATTGCCCATCTCTCCAAAATTGTCGGGATACACTATGAGGCCAATCTGATTACGACCCAGATCGAGTCTCACGACACCTATGCTGAGCTTTTCGACACGATGCGTCGGATCAATACGATTCTCGTCGATTTTAATCAGGATATGTGGCGGTATATAAGCGACGGATATATCACACAGAAGCCCAAGAAAGGAGAAGTCGGATCATCGACCATGCCGCACAAGATCAATCCAATCGACTTTGAGAACAGCGAAGGAAACCTCGGCCTTGCTAACGCGCTCTTTACATTCTTCTCCCAGAAATTGCCGATCTCGCGTCTTCAGCGCGATCTCTCGGACTCGACCGTTGAGCGGTCTTTCGGAACGGCATTTGGATACTCATATGTAGCATACTTGTCTCTTTTGAAGGGCTTAGGCAAAATAAGCGTAAATGTTGATAAAATAAAGGATGATTTGCTATCGCACCCCGAGGTGGTCGCAGAGGCGATCCAGACGGTTCTCCGCCGTGAGGGGTATCCGATCCCGTACGAAGCGCTCAAGGAACTGACCCGCGGAAAAGAAATAACAATGGACGGTTTCTTAAGATTCATCGACAACTTAAAGATATCTTCGAAGCTCAAGACGGAGCTTAAAAGATTTACTGCCGAGAATTACACGGGCATGGCGAAGAAAATTGCAATTATTAACTAATCATATCCACTATATGGGTGATAATTCTTTTTTGGGCGGAAATAAGGAAAATAAAAGCGAGTACTCTAGCAAGATACAAGAATGGCTTCAAGACTATGCCAATAATTTTATAGCTTTGCAGATGCATCATAATTTTTCAGGGATAGAGGGTGTAAGAAAAATAATAGCAAAACATCCAATACCTGCAATTGAAGACTACAAGAAAACTTCTGCTCACGAGCCGCTAACTGATGAAGAGGCAAAGAATCCTGAACTTCTCAAACGGCTTTCGGAACTTGAAACACTAAGAAAAGAACTCTCAGAAAGTGAATCATTACCCGAGGATAGATTCATTGTAATTATGGATGAGGTTAGTGATATTGTAAGAAGAAAAGCTAGCTAATTTTACATAAATAAATCCCGGATCTTGTATTATTGTGATTAAGTAATATGGTACTATACATGTATCATGATCCTGATCGACAACAGAAAAGCCCATTTCAACTATGAAATCATTGAAAAATATGAAGCAGGTATTGAGCTTTTCGGATTCGAGGTCAAATCGATCACAAGCGGCCGGGCAATCCTTCCGGGATCCTTTGCGATCGTCCGCGGCGGGGAAGCTTTCCTTGTCGGGATGCAGATACCACCCTATCAGGCAGGCAATACGCCTGCTGACTACGATCCCGAGCGTACGCGAAGGCTTCTTTTGAGCAAAAAGCAGATCGCTGAAATCGCTCCGTCGGACAATATGAAAGGCTTGACCCTTGTACCGCTTTCGCTGTATAGTAAGGGGCGCTTGATCAAGGTCGAGCTTGCTATCGTAAAGGGAAAGAAGAATTACGATAAAAGGGAGACGATCAAGAAGCGTGATACTGATCGCGAGATCAGGAGAGAATACAAGAGGTAATTACCAATTACCAATGACGAATTACTGATTACGAATGGAGCCCGTATGGATTTCATTATTGATCGGTAATTAGTAATTCGTAATTAAAGTTTTCCTTGAAAATTTTATAGGGGGATGACGGGCTTCGACAGGAGATCGTCCTCATGTATGTGCGTGTCGAGTGCGAAGGTATCTCGTAAAACTACTTTCAAAAGACTACGTGCAAACAAAGTCGCTTCAGTAAAGTCACCATACACTGGTAACTTTGCTCTCGCATTCGCCTAATTTAGGTCATGTGAGTGTCTCTTATATAGACATCCGATATATACGAGAGGCATAACTTATCGGGTTACGGATCATGCCGTGTTCGCGCATGATCCCGACAATACAGAACTCAGCATGCGTTTGTTTTGCTTGTTCTCTAGAGCGTATGCTTAAACCGATCGAACAAGTTACACACGTAGACTCATATATGAACATCTTCTGCATGGCGGTTCAACTCCGCCCATCTCCACAATAAAACTTCCCGCGAAAGCGGGATTTTTTATTGTGGAGATGAATAAGCAAACTGCTTTGCTTATGTGGCGGAGATGAAGACCTTTTCCCTATGAGCGTACTCGCGAATGGAAAAGGCTAAAACCTTAATAGGTTTTAGAGTCGGAGGCTGATGAGCCGAGACGGGGTCGCGAACTTTTTCAACAGAAAAAGATTTGTGACTACTGATCCTGTAAGGATCAACATGTGTAATCATGGTCCACCCATCTCCACAACCTTGACTTTCTTCTCATTTTATGCTATTGTCCTATCAATGGTAGCACTTTGACACACTTTGATGAATTTTGCTGTGAGAACTATTTTCGCATCTGTTTTTAGATGTTCGATTAGTTTTCACAGTAAAAATTAAACTAATCATCAAAAAATTAATTATGAAAAAGAAGATTTTGAACATCTCAGTTGTCGCTATTATAGTGGCTGTAATATTTTCATTTTTTCAGAGCATCTACTGGGAAAAGGAGGCAGGCAAAATATTTTTAAAATCAGTTCCATTAAGGCAAATAATTAGCAGTGATATGAGGATAATTGATAATGCCGAAAGATTGGAAAAGATTACAGGTCCTTTGATTGCTAAACTGGAAGAAATGAATAAAAAAATGGAAAGGCAAAAGAATAATGCCATCTTTTACAAATTGTTTGGTTGGGAAATATCATAAGACACCATCCATGAAAATTATTTAGCCACCGGAAAAGCCACGCTTCTCCGGTGGCTTTTCTTTTTACCTCCCTAGATTTATATCACGTATCATTGACTTATTCTATTTTTTATGTTATCATGCAAATGATATATAGCTCCTTGATATTTTTATTGGTTGAACAGAGAAGATCTCTACAGTCTTTTGCGTTCAACCAATAATAAACAAAATGAAGAAAACAATCTTTTTTGCGGTGATTTTTTTCATTGCCACACTTGTTCAGGGTCAAACCTCTTTGCAAAAAACGTCCGAGCAATTTCGGAATGGAAAATCAGTCTGGGATTTATTAAGCGATGATGAAAAGATAGGCGAATTCTGGCCTATTAATGGGCTTAACCTGGTAACTAAAGAAACTGACCCTGATATTTTTTCTCACCCCGACATCACGGCAATCCAGGCAAGTTTACGTGGCATTGCCACTGCGCCGGACGGAATGACAGCCGGCTCTCTCGGGTCTTACCGCATGGAAGGCAAGTCACTTTCTCATGGCCGCCCTTGTGGCGATGGTTTCGTCTATCAGTATGGAATTGTGTGCGTAAGTCCGAATGGATACTCTATCCAGTTTACCCATGCAAATGAAGTGAAAAATTTTGATTCTCTGTATGCCCATTATCAGCAGATCGGAGCCACTTTATTTTTCCTGCCGAGTATTTTTCGTAACGGGAATTTTCTTTCATCTGAGAAGATGATCGACAAAGTACTTGTACGAAGAACAACCTACGATGGTGAACAAATAGGAGTTATCCTGTTTGATCAACCAACAACGTGCAACAAGGCACGGGAGATTATCTTAGGCTTAGACAGGCCCGGCAGATCTCAAACAACACATATCTATGTTTTAGACGGGGGACCGGCTTGGGGACAAGCTTGCAAGGAGACAAATGGAACTGTCACGGTACTGGGAACGCGCGATCCTCGCGTCGTGACCAACTATTTGGTTTTCTATTAAAAAGATTTAAAACAAGAAGTTCAATGGACCTGTCGAAATGACGGGTCCTTTTACATTGAGTTATTCTAAAACTACTCTTAATTTTATTTACCCCCTCTTTCATGTATAATGCCCAATATGGATAAAAACAAAAAACAGTCAAAACAACCGAAACCCCCGCGAATTGGCAACCAGATTTTTGTTGCTCTTATGATATTTATAAGCATTACAATTATTTATTCCTTTATTGCACGGCCCGCTGAAGATATTGAGAATCTCACGATCGCAGGCGTGGCTCAAAGCATCACTGAAGGTACGGTGGAGAAAATCGAAGTCGCGGGAAGCGATGTAACGGTTTACTTTCTCGATCAGAGAAAAGGCATTGCCAAGAAAGAAGTGGAAAGCTCCCTGTCTGAAACGCTCTCTCATTATGGTGTCACTCCGGAGAAACTTGCCGCAGCTCCAATTGAAATAAAAGATGAAACAGGATTTACGTACTGGCTCCTTAATATCTTGCCGTTTCTCCTGCCGATTGTGATCGTCGGATTCTTCATCTGGATGCTCACGCGCCAGGTCAAAGGCGCAGGCATGCAGGCATTCACCTTCGGACAGTCAAAGGCGCGCATAACGGACCCCAATGACAAAAATAACCGGGTGACATTCAAGGATGTGGCCGGGGCGAAAGAAGCCAAAGAAGAATTGAAGGAGATCGTCGATTTTCTTCGCAATCCGAAAAAATTCCTCGACATCGGAGCACAGATTCCCAAGGGAGTTCTTTTAGCTGGAGCACCCGGTACGGGAAAGACCCTTCTTGCACGCGCTGTTGCCGGAGAAGCGGGGGTACCGTTCTTTCATCTCTCAGGTTCCGAGTTCGTCGAGATGTTCGTCGGCGTCGGAGCGTCACGCGTACGAGATCTTTTTAAGATGGCCAAGAAAGCTGCGCCCGCGATCGTTTTCATCGATGAGATTGACGCCGTCGGCCGCGTTCGCGGTACGGGCGTCGGTGGCGGCAATGACGAGCGCGAGCAGACTCTCAATCAGATCCTCGTCGAGATGGATGGATTCGAGCCTAATGAAAAAGTGATCGTCATGGCAGCCACTAACCGCTCCGACGTCCTTGATCCGGCACTGCTGCGTCCTGGCCGCTTTGATCGTCGGGTAATGCTTGATCTCCCTGACCGTTCCGATCGAGAAGAAATCCTTACGATCCATGCCCGCAAGAAGCCTTTCGCTGAAGATGTGAATCTTAAAGTCGTAGCAGAGCGAACGCCCGGATTCTCGGGAGCGGATCTCTATTCTCTTATGAACGAAGCGGCAATTTTGGCTGCACGCGAGGATCGTAAGAAAGTCGCTCAGTTTGACCTCATCCGTTCGATTGAAAAAGTGATGATGGGTCCCGAGCGCAAGAGCCATCTTCTTTCGACAAAGGAAAAAGAAATCACGGCGTATCACGAAGCGGGGCATGCTCTTGTCGCATCGGTCTTGCCATATGCCGATCCGGTTCACAAAGTTTCGATTGTTTCGCGCGGCCGCGCAGGAGGCTATACGCTTAAATTGCCCCTCGAGGAGCGCAGGCTCCAGAGCAAAAAAGAATTTATCGACGATATCGCGATGGCTATGGGAGGATACGCGGCAGAAAAGATCGTTTTCGGAGATATCACAACCGGACCGTCCAATGATCTTCAGGTCGCGACAAATCTCGCCCGTGCTATGGTTACTCGCTGGGGAATGAGCGATGAGATCGGGCCGGTCGCTATTGATTCGGACGGAGGAAAAACAATGTTCGGCGAAGGAGTCGGGGACAGTGATATTTCCGATGCGACGGCTACGAAAGTCGGCGTCGAGGTCAAGAAGATCCTCGATGCGGCCCTCAAGACAGCGGAACGCGTCATTAACGAGAAGCGCGCGACTCTCGATGCCATTGCTCGGAAATTGATCGAAGTTGAGACTCTCGAGCAGAATGAATACAACCAGATCATAATTGCTAATGGAATCACCCCGAAGACAAAAGAGGGTGTGCAAGGATAATATATGAAATCGCGGTTTTTAGCCTGCAGCCAATAGGCAGAGGAACATATTTTCTGGGGTATATATATCATACTTATGATCATGTCCGTGGCGTCCGGCATTACGACGGTCTCTACTGGTATGTCCTCTCTGGGTGAGTTTCGATTCCATCCTGTTTCTCTCCTTTTACCTTTGCTGCTTTTGTATGGGATTATAAGCGTTTGGCGGATATTTCCAAGAATCCGTTTCTTCTCCTGCTCCTCCTTCTCCCTATCGCAAGTTTTTTTGAAGTTATATCAGCCAAAGACATTATGTCCTTTATCGAGTCTGATATAACGGTCCTTGATATCGCAACCGTGGCATTTTCCCTGTTCCTTATTTTTAAGAAAAGGGAAAAACATGCTCCCGAAGAGCGTATTGTTCGAAAAGACTAGAAGTTATATAATGTATATTATTATATATTCACATAGATTATGTCCCACATCAAAAAAATCGCCGTTTATATTCTTATTGCTTCTGTTTCTATTCTGACCCTTGTTGCTATTTTGTCCGTCTGGGATGTCTTCTCAGATGACGTCTTGTGGAAGTCGATCTCAACGATTGGCATTGTCGCCTTTGGTGCTTTGATCGTCATTATCGTAAGTCAGGTGTTCGATCATAAAGAAAATCATCCGGAAATATAATAATATGAACTCACCCATCTTAAAACCGATCCGCAGACGCACGTATGTCGTAGGACTCCTTGTTTTTGCTCTCATAAGCATGATATTCGGCCTTGGCATGTTCGTCACTCGCGGACCCCAGATTGCCGGAGGAACCCTTTCCTTTTTCTTGATTCTTGCCGTCCTGAGGCTCATATGGGATTACAAGCGCATCAAAGATATTTCGTTAAATCCCACCTATCTCCTCCTTCTCTTGATCCCTATCGTCGGGAACCTCGTAAATCTGATCCGATGGCGGCCGGAAGGAGAGTTTTATCCGGGGACAGGAATAGAAATGATCATATTTGTGATAGTTTTTGGAATTATAAGCCTCATCTATACTCTTTTCCTTATATTCAAAAAAGGCGCTATGCGGAGAATCCCTCCAAAAGGAAAAGAGATAGAAAACTTTCAGAAGCCTGCTTAATCCTAAGGCAAATGAAAAGATCCCTTACGTAAGGGATCTTTTCATTTGCATGTCAGGCTTATTTTGGGTAGTATTGCAATATATATCCACCCTTAGCTCAGTTGGTTAGAGCACAGAGCTTATACCTCTGGGGTCCTTGGTTCGAATCCAAGAGGGTGGACACTTTAAAAAACAAGCTAAACCTTGTTTTTTAAAGTGTCCAAGCCGGAGGCCGACGGGCCGAGGCCGGGTCGGGCAAATTTTTAGCAGAAAATTATGCCTGACGACACCAAAACAATATTAAAACTCCTTAATGTAAAGGAGAAAAAGCAGACCCCCCCCTTTTTTTTCTTTTAAAGTAAAAATCATGTGGTATTGACAAATTTTGAACTTCGTGATAGAATTTAAGAAGTAACATTAAAATACATTCTTTTCTTTCTTGTAAAGTTGTATAATAAAAGTATTATTTTTTAAAGCCTATAAAAGGAAATAGTATGAAAGACTTAAATCAGTTTATTGATAAGCTCATTGAAGAGAAAGGTTTTGACGAGAAAGACCCAGAAGTTCTAGAGCAAATCAAGACAGATCTCATAAGCCATCTTGAAGACCGCATTGATGCGATGGTACTTAATAATATAAAAGAAGAAGACTTGCCTGCTTTTGAAAAAGCTCTTGATTCGAACAATAAGGAAGAAATTGAGAAATTTACCCTTGAGCACATCCCCGACATTAATGAAAAAGTCGCCAACGAAATGTTAAACTTTAGAAATATTTATTTAGGCTAGACATATGGATAAAAAGATTTTCAAAGCAGCTATTGTTGATACTACCCGTCTTGTCGAAGCGGAAGCCCGCGATGTGGCCGACCACAGGATGACTGAAAACAATGCCGATCGTTCTAACAAAAGTTTGATGTCTCGGATTTCCAGAACAATAAAACGGATTTGGACACATAATATTGCCCTAGAATACAATCGTCAAAAAGAAATAAAGAAAGTAAGAGGAGAGATATTAAAAAGCGGCAATTTATACATAGGCGAAGAGGACGCCGCGCAGAAAAGTGACGAAGCGATGAAGGCCATCGTTGAGCGCTTTACAAGTGAATTCGAATACGATCTACTCCGTCAAGAAGAAAAAGACTCTAAAACACCGGCACATCGGGCCTTGAATGCCGAAATAGAAGATTTGATAAGAGATTTTGCTTCAGCGGTGGGACCTTTGGATAAGAGTGCTTTTGAAGCCGAAAAGAAAGACATAATCTCAAAGTACGACCCAAGTTATGGAAGCGAAGCAAAAATGCACGCTGATAACCTCTTTGAAATTCTCCAAGAAGTCCGCGATGCGATTGATCACGGCCAAAAGCTCGAAGAGATGAATTTTGAAGTTGAAGTTACTCTAGCCGAGGCTCGTGAAAGCCTGAACATGGAAGCAAAGGGGACGAACTTTGATAAAGTGGTGGAGAAAACCCAGAACTCAAAGATAGGAAAATATCTTGTCAATGAACCGGCCTTTGTCGTTGTGTACACGCTAACGACGAAGCTTTTAACGAGTGCCGCAAGCAAAGCAGCCAAGTGGCTGACGTTTGGAGCAGGATCCGTTCTCTCGGGAGGAATTTCCGCTGCAAAGGAGCGGGCGCGGATCGAAAGAGAGAGGGCGCAGCATATGCGTGAAAGAGTCAAAGGTATGACTTTTACCGAAGCTGATATGAAACGCAGGAAGGAAATGGAAAAAAATGTGTACGAAATGCGTGGAACGCAGGACATCCTTCCCAAACTGAAGGGTGATTTGGAATTAGCCAAAGGGGGAAATCTTGATAAGGCGACCATAGACAGCATTCTCTCTCATCTTGCCGATATCGAAGCTCGTATAAAGCTCGGCAACAGGGAAAGAATTGATCTTATTTCATATACCAGTTTTGCCGAACTTGAAAGAGAGCGTACGGATATGCTCCAGACCTGCGCACGACTAAAGGTGGAATTGCGGAAACTCATGACTCCTGAGACATTCAATTCTCAGTTTGATTCGGAAACCGAAGCTGAAATAAATAAACTTATGGGCGGAGAATCTGGAATAGAAGAAAAAGACAGAATTTTCAAAAAAATGAAGAGAAATAAAGCATGGAGAGCCTTTTTCAAAGGTACTCTTATAAGTGGCGCAATGGGTGTCGCCATGCAGGAAGTAATGTCGTTTACCCAGGGAGACACCGATAACGTGATTTCAGGAACACTTAAGAGTATCCGCAATCACTTGCCTGGAGGCGAGGTGAAAGATTTCCTCAATCACCATTCGGGAGACTTTGACAAGCATACGACGGCGCTTGAAGGATTTCGCCGCTGGATGACAGGAGAAACTCCTCATATTCCGTTTGGTGCCGGGCATGATGTTTTGCTGGGAGGATCCCATATGCAATTGCCTGAAGGAGTCGATTTGAAATTGAACACCGATGGCAGTACATATGATCTGGTGAGAGGCGACGATGTCATTTCAAGCAATCTCAAACTCGACATTGATCCTTCGACGGGAAATCTGACTCCGGAAGCAAGAGATCTCTTGTCTCACGAAGGCATTCATGCCGACTTTTCGAACACCGGCATGGAAACGACTGAAACAGTTACCACAAGCGCAAAAGACTGGGTCAAGGGACATATGGACCAGATGCACCATGTCTCCAAAAGCTGGATGGGTAATGATACGCCGATGTATGATGATCCTGATCATCCGGGGCATAGGCTCGGAGCAGATCACAATGAGCTTCGAACATATTGGGGAGGAGAAAAGGGAACAGGTATTGATGCACAGGGAAACTATGTCATGAAAGTTGACATGACGAATGACGGGTCGTTCCAGAACGGGGTATCTGTTGCCGCTCATGATGAAATGATGAAGGGTAATCTTGTAGCGCTCCTCTCTGTCTCGAAAGATTCTCAAAATTATGTATTTGAGGTGCCTGTTGTCCGGGTCGGCGATTTTGGGATGGTTACAATTGATCCAAAAAGTGAAATAGCAAAAATGATGCTTCAAAACGTGAACGGCCACGCAGTAAACATAGGAGGATTTATTGAAATTGCAAAACCCGACGGTGTTACACCTGATGGGAGAGAAATGATGAAGGTGCTTGGAACGCATATAGGAACAAATCATCCCAATGATATAACGGAGACTGTGGTAAAAGATACGCTAGAGCACAATATAAAACTTACCATTCCTGATAAGTGGGATTATAACGTTCCAATTCCTGCACCTTTTATTCCGCGCCGACCGCTTGAGAGAGGTGAATACAAGAAACCTTCAGAAAATAATATCGAAGGCGATCCTGTCGTTCTCCGTAAGTTTGATGCAGAGCCAACACCTGAAGCTCAGGAATTTCCGGAAGAGATAAGTCCCATGGAGTATGATGGTTTGCGAGAAGATCTTAAAATGCTCAATAAGCGCATACAGGCATCACAGGGAATTATTACTCTTGAAGAATACAATTTTATCTCAGATTACGGGCGAAAAAGATTTAATGAACTTAAATCCATCCTCGCCGGCATACCGGTAACATTTAACAAGCCTGAACTTCAAAAGATAGGTGATGAAATGGAAGAATATCTCTTGAAGGCAAAAAAGATCACTTCCTTGAACCTGAAGGATTTCAAAGCGGGAATCGAAGTGAGCGAGCGGCAATTGAAGTTTGCCGAAGAGGCGGGAGATGATGATCTTATTTTTGTCTTAAAGATGAGGATTGAGAAAATGAAAAAGGCGGTAAAATCTCATGAGAGTAAAATGAAGAAACTCGGAAATGATTTAAAAGAAGCTGAGAAAGCCAAAAATGAAAAAGAAATCATACGCTTGAAAGATGAACTCAGGAAGCTTGAGAAAAAGAAGTTCAATCTAACAAGCTATTAGCTTTTGAATAAAAAACATCCCGACAACGGGATGTTTTTTATTCAAAATGAAGATCAAGGTTTTTCTCTGAAAGAACTTTGGCAAGAAGAGGGTATAAGGAAAGATCCTTGTCTTCGGTCACGAGCCTGATCGCTTCCGTTCGGGCGGCTTCGACCATCTTGATGTTCTTGATCGCTTCCATGCCAAGATCGGTTATGCCCCACTGCTTGTCGCCAGAAAGAAATCCCGCACCGCGGAGGGCAAGATCAAGCTCGGCAAGCTCAAATCCGTTCGAGGCTTTCGTGAGTGCTTTGAGGCGATCCATCGTCTTGTCGGTTCTGGCATCAGCGAATAAGTAGCAGTATGCCTGATGCTCCGACCGGATAACGCGTCCGCGAAGCTGATGAAGCTGAGCGAGACCGAACCTTTCCGCCCCTTCGATAATGATTGAAGTGGCATTGGGAACATTGACTCCGACCTCGATGACAGATGTCGAGACGAGAATATCGAGTTCGTGATCCTTGAATTCCTGCATAATGTCTTCTTTCTTCTGCTTCGTCATTTTGCTGTGCATGACGCCGATCCTATAATCGGGGAATACGTCCTTTGCTAGGTGTTTAGCTTCGGCAAGAACCGATTTTGCGATCACTGCCTGTTCTTTGTATCCAGGCTCGCCTGCCTGCGCAGGCAGGTCAATGCGGGGACAGATAACATATGCCTGCCTGCCATTTTCCAATTCACTTCGAATGGCTTCGTATGCCGCATCTCTTTTGTTCTGAGGAATGATCTTGGTGATGACCTTTTTACGGCCGGCCGGCATTTCGTCGATGATAGAAAGATCAAGGTCTCCGTAGATAGTGAGGGCTAAAGTCCGCGGAATGGGAGTCGCTGTCATTGAAAGATAATGCGGTGCATGACCTTCCTTCTTGGCGAGCTTCATGCGCTGCGATGTTCCGAAGCGATGCTGTTCGTCGATGATAACGAGGCCGAGATCCTCGAATTCGACGCTCTGCGATATAAGAGCGTGAGTGCCGATGAGGATAGGAATCTCGCCATTCTTGACCCATTTTAAGAGCTGCGCCCGTGATATCGGCGTCCATTGGTTTGTAGCACTTGCGACCTTCGATGGGAATTTGCGGCAGCCGCTTCCCGTAATGAGGCCGATCGAAATTCCCGTATGGCGGAAATACTCGATGAAATTCTCGAATAGTTGAGCCGCCAATACTTCGGTCGGTGCCATATAGGCGACCTGGACATTGCCGAAGTTCTGTCTCTCGGCTACATCATTGGTAGATGATCGCCCGAACACAAGTCCTTTTGAGGACTTGTGTTTTAGGGGACGGTTCTTGATAACAGCATAGGCGACTGTTGCGGCAACGAATGTCTTGCCGCTTCCGACATCGCCCTCGACAAGACGAGACATAGCTGTGTCTTTCTTGAGATCATTGAGAATAGTTTCGATGGCTTTTTTCTGAGCCTGTGTGGGAGTAAAAGGGAAGCGGGAAATGAAGTCCTTAATATCTGTCTCGGGGATGACGAGCTTGTATGAGAAAAGTTCTTCGTAATTGGTGCGCTCTTGCTGCCTGACAATCTGGATAAAGAATACTTCTTCAAAAGCAAATCTCTTGCGGGCTATCTCGGCATGCTCTTTCTTTTGCGGCATATGAATCCATACAAGAGCAGTATGAAGGGCGGGAAGATTGTACTGCGAAAGAATATCAGACGGTATATAATCAGCGATATTTTTAACAAAAGCCTGTTTTAAAATTTTTGAGACAGCGTGATACATCCACTTGGAAGTAACACCCTTGGATTCCGGGTAGACCGGATATCCGAATTGATCAGCCGTATCGTCCTTTGCAAAAAGGGAATCATGAAGATCGATCGGAAGAATATTCTCCGGTTGGATTTCGGGATTGGTGAGAGTCAGGCCGTATGTCGGATGGTCGGAGACCCGGCCGGTGATCCGTACGGTTGCGCCCTCGGCAAGCATCTTGGCAAGATAGGGCTGATGGAACCAGATAATCTTGATCTTGCCCGTCAAATCTTCAAGCTCTGCCTGACCCATAGGGATTT
This sequence comes from Patescibacteria group bacterium, assembly GCA_040384805.1. Classification (GTDB taxonomy): domain Bacteria; phylum Patescibacteriota; class Minisyncoccia; order Phycocordibacterales; family UBA9973; genus UBA8515. The sequence goes on from JAZKIP010000009.1 coordinate 70,015, forward strand.
TGCTTTTAAATCCCTTCGTGCTTTTTAGTTTTGAGATTGTCCCGAGAAGTGTCACGGTCTCACCATGGCTGATTTCTTTTATAGATCTGACGTTTGAGATATCCGTATAACGGGAAGGAAAGTGATATAGTAAATCTCGAATCGTTAAAAGTCCAAGAC
>JAZKIP010000010.1:0-20252 GCA_040384805.1 Patescibacteria group bacterium
CCTGCCACCCCCTCATTGCAAATGAGGTGCTCTACCAGATGAGCTAAGGGCCCAGAATAATAATTACTAATTACCAATTGATAATTAGAATATCCTCTATATTACCGTATTTTATATTTTTTGCAATAGGCTAAAAGAGAGAATAGATGGCGGCGAGGGCTGTGATGGACATGAGGATTGTGATTGTCCAGCCGATGATGTTGCCCAAAAGCGAATTCTTGAAGTGGCCCATGATTCTCTTGCTTCCGCTTATGTGAACGATGAAAACAAGGACGATCGGAGCGACGATGCCGTTTGCGATAGCGGAATAGATGAGAGCTTTGATCGGATCGATGCCGATGAAGTTAATGAGAATGCCGAGAGCGATCGAGATACTGATGACGGCATAGAAAGCTTTCGCTTCGGAGAGTTTGCGGTAGAGACCCTCCTTCCATCCGAAGCTCTCGGATATTGCATATGAGGTCGAGCCCGCAAGAACGGGGATAGCAAGCATTCCGGTGCCGATAATGCCGATGGCAAATAATATTTTCGCCCATGGACCCGCGAAGGGCTCAAGAGCCATAGCCGCGTCGCTTGCCGAATTGATATCGGTGATGCCGTTTGAGAAAAGGGTATTAGCGCAGACAGCGATGATGAAGAACATGACAAGATTGGAAAGGAAGATACCCGTCCATGTGTCAATGCGCATTTTCTTGACTTCGGATTTCGTCGTGCCGCGTCGTGAATGAGCGGTCGTTTTGCCTTCGGCGATCTGTTCTTCGACTTCCTGTGATGTCTGCCAGAAGAAAAGATACGGCGAGATCGTCGTTCCTAAAATAGCGGTAATCAGAAGTATTTGCTCTTTGGAAAATGTGATCGACGGAATGATCGCGTCATGCAAAAGCGTACCCCAGTCCATATTGATCATGAATCCGGTAATGATATACGCAAAAAGGGTAATGACAAGCCATTTCAGAACAGCCGCGAATTTCTTGTACGGAATATATATCTGAAGAAGGAGGCAGAGAAGTCCCACAAAGACAATTAAGAATATAAACGGGGCAGAGGGAATGATTAGCTGAACGGCTTTTGCAATAGCACCGAGATCGGCCGCGATATTGAGCGTATTGGCGGCAAAGAGAAGAATGGTACAGAAATAGAGGATCTTGCGCGGATATGTGTGTTTGATGTTGCTTGCAAGACCCTGCCCGGTGACAAGAGCAATGCGGGCGCACATTTCCTGAATGATTGCCATCAGTGGAAACGTCCACGCGGCAAGCCATAATAGGCTCGTGCCGTATTGGGCGCCGGTCTGGGAGTAGGTCGTGATGCCCGAAGGATCGTCGTCGGCGGCTCCCGTGATGAGTCCCGGTCCAAGCGATTTGATATAGTTCTTTCGTTCTTCAAGCGGCGAGGAATTCTCTTCGGTCATAGATAAGGTTAAGTATACTATAGATTTATATTATTGACAGCGCATAATTAAGGAGTATACTTTTGTTGAATTTAAACAATCATCGTAAACCCCTAAATAGTTTTTTATGCCTTTAACTACAATTTCCGTTCCGAGTCAACTGCTCGAAAAAATCTATGCCGAGATGAAAAGCAAAGCTGGCGCTTCCCAAGAGATAATAGATTATCTTGAAAAATTCTCCGATCAAATGGCTATCATCGACTATTCTCCTGACCTTCCTTTCAATGTTATAAAAAAGGTCCGTGAAGCTCTTGCTCCTGTTGCCGTCTATTTTAGTTCTTTCACAGGTAAAAATATCATATTGGATGATAATTGGTCCTTGGCAGTTTTTCTTGAAGGATCCGGACACCATGAAAGAATCACCGATGAGCAAAATAAAGGCGATAATTCTTCAAAAATTTCATACATCGGAAAAATGACGATCGCAAAGACATTGAATGGAAAAATCGCGACATTTGGCATTTTTCATGTCTATAAGATCGTGACCGGTTTCAGACCCTAAAACAGCAATTTTAAATTTAAAACGGAAAAAGGAGACATAGCATCATGCCTCCTTTTTTGTTTTCTGATATACTTATCCTGTATGTCTCTGAGCAAGCCCAATAAGATTCAAATAATCAAATATGCTCCGCCGCCTCCTGATCTGCCGACGCTCGGACAAGCTGATCCGAACGAGACGTCTTTCATCGGTCGCACGAACTACGTCGCGGCTCTTGAAGAAAAGAAATTCGTCTTTGGCTTCAAGCGCGTTGATCGCAGGCGTCATCTTTATATCATCGGGAAATCCGGTGTTGGAAAATCAAAACTTCAGGAACTGATGGTCCGTCAGGACATCGCTTACGGCTACGGCATGTGCATCATTGATCCGCACGGCGAATTCATCGATGATATCTTAGCATTCATTCCTGAAGATCGCATTGAAGATGTCTGCATTATTGATCCCGGCGATATTGATTTCCCATCGTCTTTCAATCCGCTTGCCAATGTCGATCCGACATTCAAGCACCAATTGACCCAAGGATTGATCGAGGTTCTCCGCAAGCAGTTCGGCGCCAACTGGACGCCGCGTCTTGAGCACGTCTTCCGCTTTACGACTCTCGCTTTGCTCGATTATCCGTACGCGACCATGCGCGGAATGATCTCGATGCTGACGGATCGTAACTACCGTCAGAAAGTCGTCGAGTACATCGAGGACGACATGGTCAAGCGCTTCTGGGCTATCGAATTCGCCGACTGGTCGGAAAAGTTTGATACCGACGCCATCATCCCGCTTGTTAACAAGCTCGGACAGTTCCTATCGGATCCGATGCTTCGCAATATTTTTGGACAGAAAGAAAACAAGATCGACATCGAGAAGATCATGAACGATCAGAAGATACTTCTGATTAATCTTTCAAAAGGAAAAATCGGAGAAGAAAACTCGTCGTTCTTCGGAGCGATGTTCCTCACCAAGATCAAACAGGCCGGAATGGCCCGGGCGAAAATGGAGGCAAAAGACCGTCATGACTTTTATTTGTATGTGGACGAGTTCCAAAATATCGTGACAGATACGTTTGAGAACATCTTATCGGAGGCCCGCAAATACGGACTCAATCTCACAGTCGCTCACCAGTACGTTGGACAGTTATTGCCGAAGGTTCAGCAGGCAGTTCTCGGTAACGTGGGATCGATCATTTCGTTCCGTGTCGGAGGCGATGATGCGGTGAAATTAAAACCGGAATTTGCGCCGATCTTCGATGTCAAAGACATGATCAACCTCGGAGTCGGGGAATTTTATATCAAAATGACGATCGACGGGGAATCATACGACCCGTTCTCCGCCGAAACTCTCCGCGTTCTTCCGCCGACTCATCCGTCATACCGCGATCGGGTTATTGCCGCATCACGCCGCAAATTCGCTATTCCTGCGGGCGATGCCCAGCGCCTCATCGAAGAAGAGGAATCCACGATCATCCGCTCCGCTCAAGAGAAAGCAGCTATCACCGGAGGCAAGAATCCGGGAGCCGACACTCATCAAGAAAAGGCAAGCGAGCCGTTGATATAATTACAAATTACTGATTACTAATTACGAATGTAATACAAAATACAAGGCAAGACCTTGTACGAAATATGAATACAAAAACTGTCGCCATATTCGGAGTCTTTGACGGTATCCATGAGGGGCACAGAGAATTTATCACGCAGGCCCGGGCGTATGGCGACCGGCTGGTTGCGATCGTTGCCCGCGATAGTGCCGTCGAGAAGCTCAAGGGGAAGCTTCCTGTGTATAACGAGGCCGATCGAATAGAAGCTCTTCTACAAGTTCCCGAAATTGACCTTGTGTTGCTGGGCGATGCTGAGGAGGGAACATATAAGGCTCTCAAGGAAATCGATCCGGGAGTCATATATCTCGGCTATGATCAGAAGAGTCTTTTTGATAGTATTAGGATAGCGATAGGAAATGGAATTTTGTCAAATATTGAATTGATATTTGGTATTCCTCACAAACCGGAAATCTTCCACTCGTCTATTCTCAACGCATCTCATGAACCTTCTGACGAAAAACTGCCAGAATTGCAATAATGACTTTACGATAGAGCCAAGCGATTTTTCATTTTACGAGAAAATCAAAGTTCCGCCCCCGACATGGTGCCCTAATTGCCGGTGCGTGAGGCGCATGGTTCATCGTAACGAGCGGAACCTTTTTAGACGAACATGCGATATAACAGGGAAAAATATAATCTCAATCTACCGCGCCGATTGCCCGTATACTATTTGCGATAAGGATTATTATTTCTCGGATGAGTTTGATCCGTTCCGGTACGGCGTAGCGTATGATCCCAGCCGGACATTCTTCGAGCAATTTTACGAATTCGCGAAAAGGGTTCCTATGACCTCTCTTTTTGTCAGAAATTCTGAAAAGTGCGATTACAATCAGGATGTAAGCGGAGCGTCGAATTGCTATCTATGCTCCCGGACTCATATGTCGCAGAATATGTTTTATACTTACCGAGGCAATAAATCGAGTGATTGTATCGACTGCTTCCAAGTGATTGAAGGCTCCGAGTTCCTCTACGAATGCGTGAATTCGTCCGCATCAAGCAATAGCCGGTTTATCCACTTTTGCGAGAAGTGCTCCGATTCGGCTTTTTTATATAACTGCGTCGGCTGTGTAGACTGCTTTATGTGCACCGACATGAGAAATAAACAGTATCATTATCAAAATAAGCAGTATTCTCCCGACGAGTACAAAAAAATAATCGCTTCGTACGATCTCTCATCATATGCCGGACAGCAGAAAGCCCTCGCAGAATTTGAAGATTTTTTGAAAAAGTTTCCGCGGAAGAACCTGACTATCATGCGCTCGGACAATGTATCGGGCGATACTATTTTTGATTCGAAAGACTGTAGATCAGTATTTAATGTCCGCGGATCGCAGAATTGTGCATATATCTGGGATTCCATGTCATATAGCGATTCGATGGACGCATATTCGGGAGCGAGAGTCGAACTTGTCTATGAAGCTACCGCAACGACGGGGCATACTAATAACTGCCATTTCTGCGTGCGGGTCTATGATGGTTCCCGCGATTGCGAATACAGCTGGTTCCTGCAGAATTGCTCCAATTGCTTCGGGTGCATCTCGCTTAAGGATCAAGAGTATTGCATATTCAACGTTCACTATTCAAAAGACGAATATTTTGAACTTCTGTTGACAATAAAATCAAAGATGATCGAAGACTACGAATATGGAGAATTTTTTCCTCTGTATATGTCTCCGTTTCCTTACAATGACACCGTTGCCCAGGAGTATTTCCCTTTGACGAAGGAAAAGGCAGAAAAGCAAAATCTCCAATGGGGGGATTTTGAGGAAAAGAATTACACGCCGACAATATCCTCAGAGTCATTAATCGACAAGATCGAAGAAGTCCCGGATTCCATCCTTCAGGAGATTATTTCCTGCTCACACAATGGTACATGTGCCCACGGCTGCACGAAAGCATTTAGAATTGTTCCCGACGAGCTTTCTTTTTATAGAAGAAGGGGAATACCTCTCCCGCGCGAGTGCCCCAATTGCCGATATTATCGCCGTCTTGCGTACCGCAATCCAACATATGTGAGGGATACGACATGTATGTGTCTCGGTGATGATGCGGCCAATGGTGTCTATCAAAATACGGCAGCACATGAGCATGGCACCGGGCCATGCGGAAAAGATATCCCGACGACCATACCAGAAGATTCAGGTATTATCATTTACTGCAATGAGTGTTATAAAAAGGAAGTCTTTTAATATATGGAAACCAGAAACTGCCAAAATTGCAAAAATAACTTTACAATCGAACCCGACGATTTTTCATTCTACGAAAAAATCACCGTTCCTGCTCCGACGTTTTGCCCTGAATGCAGATACATAAAAAGATTGATTAATCGCAATGAATGGAGTCTTTATCGGCGAACATGCGATTTGTGCCAAAAAAATATTGTGTCGATTTACAAGGTAGATGCGGCATTTCCCGTTTATTGCCATGAATGCTGGTGGAGCGATAAGTGGGATGCGGGATCATACGGTCGTGATTTTGATTTTTCGCGGCCATTTTTCGAGCAATTTAAAGAACTTCATGATGCGGTTCCTCATGTTGCTCTTGTCGGATCAAACAACGTTAATTGCGAGTATTCGAATCAGTTTCAGAATAATAGAGACTGTTATATGGTTTCCGCTACCAATACAAGCGAAAAATGCATGTACGGGAACTGGTTTCAGGGCGACTGCTTCTTTTCAGTGGACTGCTATATGGTGGAAAAACTTGAATATTGCTATGAATGCATGAATTGCGCCCGTTGTTCGAAGTGTGCATATCTTGAGAATTGTTCTGATTGCGTTTCCTCATATTTTTCTGTTGATTGCCGTGGATGCACTGATTGCTTTGGATGTGCCAACTTACGCAACAAAAGTAACTGCTGGTTCAATGAACAATTAACGCGGGAAGAATATAAGAAACGCTTCGATGAATTTCTCTGGAATCATGAGAATATTGAGTGGGCCAAAAAAGAATCGCAACGCCTCTCTCTTAGCTTGCCGAAAAAATATTATCATGGATCAAATAATATGGAATTCTCAGGCGATTATCTTGAAAATACTGCTTATACTAAAGAAGCTTTCAATTGCAGGCGGAATAAGGATACGGCATATCTGCAGGACGCATGGGAAGCGACAGACTGCCGCGACCTGACGGAAATCCTCGGAAACGAGCTTTCCTATCAAATACAAGGTTGTGCCCATATACGCAATTGCATCTGTATGCGGAGCTCATTTCATATGACGGATTCGCACTATTGCGATATGTGCAATACTCTTTCGAATTGTTTCGGTTGCATGGGATTGCGCAACGGGGAGTATTGTATTTTAAATAAAAAATATTCAAAGGAGGAATACATGGAATTGAAAGAACACATTATCGAGTACATGAAAAAGACAGGAGAATGGGGAGAATTCTTCGATCCCGCAGTTATCGCCCCTTTTGCCTATAACGAATGCGTGGCTTATGATTATTTCCCTCTGAAGAAGGAAGAAGCCCTGCAGGCAGGGTATGCATGGTACGACAGGCCGGCGCGTGATTACCAGATCACCATGAGAAATGATGATATACCAAAAACGATTGCTGAAACGCCTGATGTGATTGTTAATGAAATTATTGAATGTTCATCAGTACATGGAGGAGGAAATGGTGTTTCGTCGAATTGTCCGACTGCGTTTCGTATTATTCAAATGGAGCTCGATTTTTACAAAGCGACTGGAATACCGATACCTCATAAATGCCCGGCTTGCCGCAGAGAAGATCGTTTTATCCGCCGTAATCCGCGCACATTATGGCGCCGACATTGCATGAACGAAGGATGTCCTAATGAATTCGAGACATCCTATTCTCCTGACCGACCGGAAATTATATATTGTGAATCCTGTTATCAGCAAGAGGTAGTATAGATATATGGAAACCAGAAACTGCCAAAACTGCAAAACAGATTTCACGATCGAACCGGATGATTTCGGATTTTACGAAAAGATGCATGTATCTGCGCCAACATGTTGCCCGAAATGCCGAAAACAGCGCAGGCTCGTCTTTCGCAATGAATTTTCCTTTTATAATCGTACATGCGATTTATGCAAAAGAGATATCATTTCCCAGTATTCGCCGGAGGTCCCGGTTACTATTTATTGCAATAAATGCTGGTGGGGAGACGGATGGGATCCGAAGAATTATACGATCGATTTCGACTGGAACAAACCGTTTTTTGAGCAGTTTTATGAGTTACGGAAAAGAGTTCCGGCACTTGCCCTTATCAACGATGACGGCATCGGAAGTATAAACTGCGATTACACTCAGAATTTCGCCATGGGCAAGAATTGCTATATGGTCATGGTCGCGTGGAAATGGGAGGAATGTATATATTGCTGTTATGGAACTGATTCGCGATACTGTGTTGATTCATTGGGTATTTTTGGAGGATGTGAAAATATGTATGAATCGATGTTCGTCAAACAGTGCTACAATTCGCGCTTCTTATACGAAAGCACGTCGATGATGAATTCCGCCTTTTGCTATGATTGCCGCGATTGTACCGATTGCTTTATGTGTATCGGCCTCCGGCATAAGAAGTTCTGCTATAAGAATGTTCAATATACCGAAGAAGAATACATACGCATACTCGATTCATATCTTCTCCATACATGGACAGGGCAGGAGAGGGCCACGAAAGAATTCTTCGAATTTAAGAAAATGATTCCGCACCAGTCTTCTTCTTTCAAAAATTGCGTCAATTGCACAGGCAATTATCTCTTCAATTCCAAGAATTCCCTTTATTCGTTCAATGCCACCGGCCTTGAAGACTGCAAGTACTTCGATGTGGGGGATACGATGAAAGACTGTCATGACATAAGCGTAGGCGGCGAAGCGGAACTTTGCTATGAGTGCGTTACTCCCGATAATTCGCAAAACAGCTTTTCGACTATTTATACCTGGAAGAGCACGAATATGGCGTATTGCGATTTCTGCCAGGCATCGAATAACTGCTTCGGCTGCGTCGGTCTCAAGAAGGGCGAATACTGTATTTTTAACAGGCAGTACTCAAAAGAAGACTATAAGGAGTTGCGGGACAAGCTCATCGAGCATATGAAGAAAACAAGAGAATGGGGTGAATTCTTCCCTGCACAATATTCATTCTTCGGGTACAATGAAACTGTGGCTGCTATTGATTTCCCATTAACGCGGGAAAAAGCCTTGGCCCAAGGGTTTGCCTGGCAGGACAATATGCAGATAACAAAAGACAAGGAAACAATCGAACCCGAAAATATTCCCGATTCAATAGACGAAATAGATGATGCATTTCTCTCCGAGGTGCTTCGGTGCCAAGAATGCCGTAGAAATTACAAGATCGTAGAAGCAGAACTTCTTTTTTACAAAAAATACAGGATTCCGATACCGCGAAAATGCTTTTTTTGCAGAGTCTCTCATAGATTCGAATTGAAAAATCCTTCCCGATTGTGGCATCGATCATGCATGTGTTCAAGTGGCAATCATGCACATGAAGGACTTTGCTCCAATGAGTTCGATACAAGCTATGACCCTAATCGCCCTGAAATAATTTATTGCGAGTCCTGCTATCATCAGGAATTTAATTAATATGGAAACCCGCAACTGCCAAAATTGTAAAATAGATTTTATAATCGAACCGGATGATTTTTCGTTTTATGAGAAAATCAAAGTCCCGCCGCCGACATGGTGCTGGAAATGTCGGGCCATGCGGAGGATGTCGTTTCGCAATTTTAGATATCTCTATGAAAGAGTGTGCGATGCGACAGGAAAGAAAATTTTTAGCATTGTTCCGCCAAGCGCTCCGATGCCTGCTTACAGCCGGGATTATTGGATGAGCGATCAATGGGATGCTATAGACAATGGGCGAGATTATGATTTCAGCCGGTCTTTTTTTGAGCAATTCAAAGATTTGTATGATGTTGTACCTGCGAGCAATACGTTGAATCAAAATCAGATCAATAGTGATTATAGTTCAGGTCTGGATCTGAAAAACTGTTATTTATGTTTTGATGCCGGGTATGCTGAAGATAGCGCGTATGGAGTATCGCTGCAAAAGAGCAAGCAATGCTTCGATACGATCAACTGCAAATCATGCGAATTATGCTATTACTCGATAAATATTACCAATTGTTACCGAGTGCTATTCTCACGCAATTGCACGGCATGCGTCGATGTTTCATTTAGCCAAGACTGCGTCGGGTGTACCGATTGTTTCGGCTGCACTAATTTGCGAAATAAAACGTACCATATTTTTAATCAACCTTATTCAAAAGAAGAGTATCACGAGAAATTAAAAGAATTTGATCTTGGCTCATGGAAGGGAATCAATGATGCTCGAAGGCTTGCCGAGGCTTTTTGGCTAGAAAACCCGACGCGCTTCAGGCATGGACTAAAAGATTCCGGCTGTACAGGAGATTATATTTATAATGCGTCGGAATTAAGGAATTGCTTCTTTGCTAATGGCGCTCAAAACTGTGTGCACTCGCAAAGTATTATCTATGATCCGATTCGGGATTCCATGGATATAACGTCTTCGGGCGAAGATATTGAGCTTGACTATGAAATGAGTGGCTCGGGGACAGCAATTCATAATAGCGCTTTTGTTGTCGATTGTCTTACGGCATCCGATTCGTATTATTTAATAAATTGCAGGTCGGTAAGTGATGTTTTTGGCTGTGTCTCTTTGCACAGTAAAAAATATTGCATTTTGAATAAGCAGTATACAAAAGAAGAATATAAAGCATTGATCCCGAAAATTATCCAGCATATGAAGGATATGCCCTATATAGACGAGAAAGGCAGGGTATATGAGTATGGTGAATTTTTCCCTCCGCACATGAGCCCATACGGATACAATGAATCTCAGGCTTATGAATATTTTCCACTACCACAAAATGAAGTGGATAAGTTTGGATTTAACTGGCGAACTCCAAATGAGAGAAATTATACAGTAACAAAACAAACCAAAGACCTGCCTGATAAAATAGACGAGGCAGGAGATTCTATTTTATCCGAAGTTATCGAATGCGCTCACCATGAAAGCAATACGCATACAAAAGATTGCGGACCGAATTGTGCTACCGCATTTAAGATTACTGCCCAAGAGTTACAGTTCTACAAGCAGATGAATGTGCCTCTCCCGCGGCTCTGTTTTAATTGCCGGCATATTGATCGGGTATCATGGCGCAATACTCCGGCGCTTTATACGCGATCTTGCATGTGCGAGAATAAAGAGCATACTCATGATAGTCTTTGTCCGAATATATTCGAGACCTCCTATGCCCCGGATCGGTCGGAGATCGTGTATTGCGAGACATGTTATCAGCAGGAAATAGCCTAATTATATGGAAACCCGCAACTGCCAAAATTGCAAAAATGATTTCACCATTGAGCCTGATGACTTCGGTTTTTATGAGAAAATGAAAGTTCCCGCGCCGACATTCTGTCCGGAGTGCCGAAGTCAGCGGCGGCATGCATGGCGCAATAGTTTGTCACTGTATACGCGCATATGCGATCTCTGTCAGAAATCAGTCGTTTCTATATATGCTCCGAATTCAGGTATTACAGTGTATTGCAATAAGTGCTGGTGGAGCGATAAATGGGACCCGAAAGAGTATGCGATGGAATACGATTTTTCCCGACCATTCTTTGAGCAGTTCAAAGAGCTTTTATACAAAGTTCCACATATGGCAGTGGTCAATGATGACAGTATTGCAAGTTTAAACTGCGAATATACTCATGATGTCTGGTTTGCGAAGAATTGCTACATGACATTTTCCGGCTGGCGGATAGAGAATGTATTTTATAGCTTCTATATACTTGCGGGTAAAAATATTATGGACACCTTGACTCATATGACTGAAGCGGAATACTTGTATGAATGCATTAACTGCTCTCGCGGATACATGCTCAAAAATTCGTTCTTCAGTCGTGCATGCATTAATTCCCAGTTTCTCTATGATTGTCAGAACTGTTCGGATTGCTTTATGTGCACCGGCTTGCGCAATAAAAAATATCATTATCAAAATAAAGAATATACCAAGGAAGAGTATGAGCAGATTTTAAATTCGTATCGGCTTGATACATTTTCCGGCGGAGAAAGAGCTCAAAAAGAGTATGACCAATTTATCCTAGAATATCCGCGCCGGTATGCGTGGATGAAGCAGAATGTCGATTGTACAGGTGATGTTGTTTCGTATAGCAGGCTCACCAAAGATTCATTCTTAGTAAAAGAATTGGAAAATTGCCGCTTTGTGCAATTTTCAAATGCAAACAAGGGTTCATATGACGTTACAATGACAGGCGAGCTTGAAAGCTGTTATGAGTCAGTGGTCGCTGACCACTGCTCGCAAAATCTTTTCGGGTTATTTTCTGTAAAAAGCCAAGATGTGCAGTATACCCAGCATTGTCACTCTTCACGCTTGCTTTTCGGCTGTGCGGCGTTACGTAATGCAAAGTATTGCATCTTAAACAAAGAATATACAAAAGAAGAATATGAAATACTTGTTCCAAAAATCATCGAGCATATGAATACGGTGCCGTATGTGGATGCACGGGGAAGGCACTATCGATATGGAGAATTTTACCCGATCGAAATGTCCCCATTTGGCTATAATGAAACGCTTGCTATGGAGCATGCTTCGCTTAGAGAGGATGAAATTCTCGCGTTAGGCTACAAATGGCAGGATCACTTGCAGCGCACGACCGGCAAGGAGACGCTTTTGCCAGATGCTATACCGGAAAGCATCAATGAGGTTGAAGATTCAATTGTGGATGAAATATTGGCATGCATTAATTGCAACAGGAATTATAAGATTGTCTCTGGAGAACTTGCCTTGTATCGAAAGATGCAGATCCCGATTCCGCGACGATGTTTCCAATGCCGGCATACTGCGAGAGTCGCTCGAAGAAATCCATTCAAATTGTGGCATCGCAATTGTATGTGCATGAAGGATAGTCATGATCATGCAGGGAAGTGCGCGAATCAATTCGAAACGTCGTATTCGCCTGACCGTCCGGAAATCATTTATTGCGAAGGCTGTTATCAGAGAGAAGTAATATAACTATATGGAAAACCGAACCTGCCAAAATTGCAAAAAAGATTTCACTATCGAACCCGACGACTTTTCGTTCTACGAAAAAATGAAAGTTCCTGCGCCCACATGGTGCCCGGAGTGCCGGTTCATGCGACGTTTATGTTTTCTGAATTGGTTTACGATGTACAAAAGGAATTGTGATTCGTGCCAGAAAAGCATCATCTCGACCTTGCGAGAGGGAACTCCGTACAAGGTTTATTGCGCCCCCTGCTGGTGGGCAGATACGTGGGATGGCACAGAATATGGCCAAGAGTATGATGAAACGCGGCCATTTCTGGAACAGATGATTGGATTGAAGAATAAATCAACGTTCATGGCTGTTGAAAATTTATATTCTTCGCTTGTAAATTCTCCCTATGTAAACGCTGCGGCATATCAAAAGGACTGCTTCATGGTTTTTAATGCCGATTACGGGGAGAGAAATGCATATTGCATGGTGTATGCTCATGTCAGTGAATCTCTCGACGGGTATCGTATAAAGAACAGCGAATTATGCTATGAATGCATAGGCATATATAAATGCTACCGATGCATATTCAGTGAGGAATTGGATTCGTGCACAGATGTCCTGTTCTCACGATCATGCTCGGGCTGTACAAATTGCGTCGGGTGCATAAATTTAAGAAATAAGTCGAACTGCATCTTCAACGTACAATACTCGAAAGAAGAATATAAAGAGAAAATCGCATCGTTTCATTTAGATACGCGGGAAGGAATCGAGAACCTGCGAAAGCAATCGTACGATTTTTGGATGAAAAATCCTCACCGTGCGACTATCGGCAACAGCCTCAATATAAACACAACAGGAGATTTCGTTTATGAATCAAAAAATACAAAGGATGGGTATATGATTTCAGGCGCGGAAGATTGCCGCTATGTGCAGATGTTAACCATGGGTCCCACAAAGAGCTCGTATGACTATACAAACTGGGGCAACGGGGCAGAAAATTTATACGAATGCCTAACCGTAGGGGAAGGCGCATATAACAATAAATTCTGTGTCCAATGCTGGCCCAACGCCATGGACAATGAGTATTGTTTATATGCGATTCAGGCGAAAGATTGTTTCGGGTGCGTGAATCTCAAGCGCAAACAATACTGTATTTTAAATAAAGAATATTCGAAAGAAGAATATTTCACGCTGAAAGAGAAAATTATTGAAGATATGAAGAATAATCCCTATACTGATGCAAAGGGAAGGATATGGCCATATGGAGAGCAGTTGCCGTTTTCCATGTCGCCATTCGCCTACAATGAGACAATGGCGCGGTATTATTTTCCAATAACTGAAAACGAAGCCAAGGAGAAGAAAATGACATGGTACGATATCCCTGATACCGAGCATGAAATTACTCTGCAATCAGATGATCTTCCGCTATCAAGCACTGTCATTCCTGATGAAATAACAAAAGAAATTATTGCATGCACCCTGTGCGCCAAAGGATATAGATTCAATGAACTTGAAATTTACCTCCACAGAAAGATAAATATTCCTTTGCCTGATAAATGCTGGAAATGCAGATTTAAGCGAAGATTCGATAGAGTGAATAAACCTACCTTGTACAACAGAAATTGCATGAAATGCACTGCTCCTATTGGTACATCATATGCTCCTGACCGTCCGGAAATCATTTATTGCGAGAAGTGTTATCAAGAGGCAGTGGTATAATCAGCCTATACGACCATTCACGATGAGTATGAACTCCCAAACAAAAAACTGCCAAAACTGCAAAAAAGATTTCATTATCGAACCAGATGATTTTTCTTTCTATGAAAAAATGAATGTACCGCCTCCGACGTGGTGTCCAAAGTGCCGCATGATTCGCAGATTCAATTATCGCAACGAGCGATATCTCTTCCGCCGGCCGGATTTCCTGACAGGGAAGGATATATTCTCGGGATTTTCTCCCCAGGCGCCGGTTCGCACTATTGAAAACAGCGCATGGTATGGGAGTGAATGGGATCCTCTTGAGTATGGATTCGCATATGATTTTTCAAAGAATTTCTTTGAGCAATTATTTATTCTCCAATCTCAAGCGCCTCTTCCTGCCAGATCAATTTATAACCTGATAAATTCAGACTACAGCAATGAAGCAAGCGAACTAAAAAACAGCTATTTATGTTTTAATGCAGATTATCTGGAAAATTGCGCATATCTCCGAAAGGCGAATCATATGAAAGATTGTTTTGATATGTATGAGTGCATGGAAGATGAATTGTCTTATGAGAGCGTTATGGTAGACAAGAGCTATCAGACCCTCTATTCCATGGATTGCGAATCATGTGTCGATGTCTGGTTCTCGAAAGGACTTCGAGGCTGCACCAATTGTTTCGGTTGTGTGAATCTGCGTAATAAATCCTACTGTTTTTTCAACGAGTCGTTAGGGAAAGAAGAATATACAGAACGCCTTGCAGCACTCGACCTTAAATCATACAAAAACGTAAACGAAATACAGGAGCAAACACGAAGATTCTGGCTTCAGTTTCTGAATAAATATGCGCATAATCTCCGCACCCTTGATTGCAGCGGCGAACGTATTTTTGACTCGAAAAATGTGAAAGATTCTTATTCAGTTAAAGGCGGCGAAAACCTCCGGTATTGCCAAGATATGCAGGCAACATCGGCTAATTCTTATGACTACTCCGTATGGGGAGCAGGATCAGAGAATATGTACGAATGTATGACCTGCGGCATCGGAAGCTATAATCTGAAATTCTGCTTCAATTGCTGGGAGAATGCCCGGGATATGGAGTATTGCATTTATTGCCTTGGATCAAAGGATTGTTTCGGATGTGTTTCTTTATACAAAAAACAATACTGCATTTTCAATGTTCAGTATACAAAAGAAGACTATTTTGCTTTGCGGGAAAAAATCATAGAGCAGATGAATGAGATGCCGTATACAGATGTGCATGGGCGAGTATACCGGTATGGAGAGTTCTTCCCGGTTGAATTTTCACCTATCGCATATAATGAAAGCATCGCTCAGGATTTCTATCCGCTTGATAAAGACACCGTAATAAAAGAAGGATATGTATGGCATGATCAGATCGTCAAAGAATTTCCCATTACGATTGCATCAAAAGATCTGCCGGATCATCTCGACGATATCAATGAAAGTATTCTTGAAGACGTTATCTCGTGCGGAAAGTGCGAGAGAGCCTATCGCATAATCGCGCTTGAGCTTCAATTTTATAAGAAGCTTGGAATACCTCTTCCGCGCTTGTGTCAGGATTGCCGATTTGTTGAACGTTTTAAGCTCGTAAATCCTCCGGAATTATGGTCGCGTACATGTGATAGATGCGGCGATCCGATACAGACATCATATAGCCCGGATCGGCCCGACATAGTATATTGCGAGACATGCTATCAGCAGGAGGTTGTATAGCTATTGTGGTTTATTAAATAAACCAAAAATATATTTTTTCTTCACCCCGAGAATTATCGCCGTATTTGTCAATATAAAATACAAAGGGAAGCCGAAGTTAAGGAAAGAAAGGTCAGTAATAATTAGAAACATAACGATTTGATTAAAAATTCCCAAAGCATAGGGAGTGGCACTTTCCGTGTCGCTATGCCGCCAACTTTTTATTATCGTCGGGATGCCGGCGAATAAGTCGGCAAGGATAGCAAATGACAGAGAAATAATTCCATCTTTGGTTGTTATCCAGATAATGATCGCAATCGCAGATAATATTCCGCAACCGATATCAAATATACTTGTTTTCCAGTAGCCGTTTTTACTTAAAAATGAAGCGATAACTACCGGGATGCAAAAAAATCCAGCCATAAAAGTGGCAATGAGAAAGGGTATAGGTACACCGGATTTATAGCCGATATAGGTGCCTACAAGAGGGGCGATTCCCCAGAATATCCATGAAACCCGATTAGGCTTTGCTTTGCCTGATAGAGTGTCTCTGACATACAAAAAACTAGAGAGCAGGCCAGTTATGAGAGTGAAGTAGGCGAAATCTTCAGGAAGCATAGATTGAGTATAACACTGAAAATAAAAACACACCCATGAGCAAACTCACAGATGTGTTTTTCTTTTTTGTTTGATTAAATAAAGTATGATTGGCAGAATTGATACTAACGTAAATATTTCCAGTGCCGCAGGAAATAAAGTATGTTCGACCGACCAACCATCTTTTCTTAAAATACATAATAAATGAACAATTGCGAAAATTGAAAGCGGAAGAAGAGTCTTTCTGAATTCTTTCGCTTTTCTCCATGTATCGCGTAACAGAGGCAAGCCGGCAATGATCTGGGAAAGAGTTTGAAAAACAATTGCCCAATATTCGCCGAATAGAAGCCAGATCACAATACAGAGAAATACTAATACAGCAATAATCTTTTCAAAATCATCCATCTTTTTCCTGTACCTGAAGACCAGGCACATGATAATAGATGCGCAGGGGATGAATGCAAAGAACATCACATATGTTCCGCCCGCCAGAACTGTACATATAAACTGGACTATATCGAGAATGACCCAGAGAACCCATGTACAGAAATTTTGCCCTGCCCCTTTTTCCTTGTCTTTGATAATAGCAATCGCAAGAGGGATATAAGCTATTATCGCCAGGCAGATGATTATCCAATCAACTGCCTCTAGCTCGTGTAGTTGATCAGAAAATCTTTTCATGGTTATTTATTTTTCTTTTTACTTTACATTTGATTTATGCCCTTGTCAAGGATCATGAATACGACAAGTTCATATATAATTTACATATGAACCCTGTGGCTTCTGTGTGCCGAAAATGCCGATCTGACTTTATTGTCGAACCAGACGATATTTCTTATTATGACAAGATCGGTGTCAATCATCCTGATCTCTGCCCTCCGTGCCGGGCGCAATTGCGATTGAGTTTCCGCAACGAGCGTGTTTTCTACAAGCGCGCATGCGATAAATGTCATAAGGATGTGATTTCCATGTACTCGCCGAACAAGCCATTTATAGTCTGGTGCTATGAATGCTGGTTTGCTGATGATTGGGATTCTGCCGAGTATGGTATTGAGTATGATCAGTCGAGACCTTTTCTTGAACAATTCGAGGAGGTCTGGAAGAAAGTGCCGAAAATTGCTCTTATTTACGTTCGCAGTCCCGGAAGCGAATATATAAATATTTCAGCTGACAGCAAAAATTGCTATATGATCGTTGAGTCCTCGAATAACGAAGACTCGATCCATTCATACTGGATTCAAGAATGCAAAGATGTCATAGATACATCGTTCTCTTCGAAATGCGAGCTTACTTATGAAAGCGACGATTGTTTCAATTCATATAAGCTGTTTTACAGCAAAGGGTGCCATGATTCAAATAACGGCTACTTCCTAACTGATTGCCGGGGCTGTACGGATTGTATCGGCTGTGTGAATCTGCGCCAGCGCAGCAACTATATCTTCAATCAGCCATATTCCAAGGAAGAGTATGAAGATATTAAAAAGAACCTTGCTCTTGATACATATGCGGGTGTTGAAGCCTTTCGAGAAAAGTATAAAGAATTTCTTATGAGAGAGCCCCGCAAGTTTGCCGAAACGATACAGACAATCAATTCAACAGGCAACTATATGAAGAATACGAAGAACTGCCTCTCGTGTTTCCACTGCTATGAAGCAGAAGATAATAAATACGGCGAACATGTCTGGAGAAACGCCAAGGACTGCATGGATGTCAGTACAGCCGGGAGAAATGCGAACTCAATTTACAACTCCATAAATACCGGCATCGACGTAGCCAATCATATCTGCGTTGCGCAGGGCTGGAGCTCTACGTTTCTCGAGTATTCTCATAACTCTTTTAATTCCAATTATTGCTTCGGCTGTGTCGGTGTCCGCAAGAAAGAATATTGCATTTTGAATAAGCAGTATTCCAAGGAAGAGTATGAATCGCTCACAGGATCTATTCGCGCTCAATTGAAAGAAAAAGGAGAGTACGGGCAATTTTTCCCTCCGCAGTTCTCCTGCTTCGGCTACAACGAGACGGCTGCCCAGGAACAGTTTCCTCTTTCGAAAGACGAAGCTCTTGCGCAGGGTTTTATGTGGGAAGATACGCCGCGGGGAACATACGGAAAGGAAACGAAAGCGCTTGCGGAAATCCCAGACAGCATTAACGATGTTGATTTCGAGGTGCCAAAGGAGATATTCGCCTGTGTCTCCTGTACGAAAAACTATAGAATTATCCCCAATGAATTCACTTTTTATCAAAAGCTTTCAATACCGCTCCCGCGTCTCTGTCCTGACTGCAGGCATATGAGGCGAATAGAAGCGCGTGGTCCCAATAAGCTCTGGCAGAGAAAGTGTATCTGCGCAAAAGAAAATCACGACCACGCCGGGGAATGTCCAAACCAATTCCAGACTAGCTACTCTCCCGAAAGGACTGAGATCATCTATTGCGAGGCCTGCTATCAGCGGGAAGTCGTATAAACCACCCCATAGGCCTTGCCTATGGGGTGGTTTTGATTTGTATTTCATTTGGGTATAATGAATTTATTAATAGCTAATTGTTTCTCATAAACGCCTATGAAGACAAAACTAGAGTACGTATGGCTTGACGGATACACTCCCGAGCCCAGTTTGCGGAGCAAGACGAAGATCGTCGATGCTCCCATTATAAATATTGAAGACGTGCCCGAGTGGTCCTTTGACGGAAGTTCGACAAAGCAGGCCACCGGGCACTATTCGGATTGTCTTCTAAAGCCTGTCGCCATCATTCCCGATCCAGGCCGCGTTGATGCCATGCTTGTGATGTGCGAGGTTCTTAATCCCGACCGGACTCCTCACCAGACGAATATGCGCGCTCTTGTCACTGATGTTCCTGATTTGTGGTTCGGATTTGAACAGGAATATGTTCTTATGAAAAATGGCCGTCCTCTCGGATTCCCCGAGGATGCGAGTAAATTCCCCGGACCACAGGGCCCGTATTATTGCGCAGTGGGAACAGAGAATATTGCAGGCCGCAGTATTGTCGAGAAACACTTGGATCTGTGCCTTTCGGCAGGACTTGGCATCACGGGCATCAATGCCGAAGTGCTTCTTGGACAATGGGAATACCAGCTCTTCGAGAAGGGAGCATTGCAGGCGGCCGATCGCCTGTGGCTGTCTCGATATCTCTTGCTCCGAACTGCCGAAGAATATGGTCTTGAGGTGACATTCCTGCCGAAGCCGCTGACGGGCGACTGGAACGGATCAGGAATGCACACGAACTTTTCAAATGAAAAAATGCGCTCCTCCGGAGGCAAGGAATATTTCGAATCAATTTTCAAAGCTTTCGAGAATAATCATAAAAAACACATTGATATGTACGGTTCTCTCAATGACATGAGATTAACCGGCCAGCATGAGACTCAGAGCATTGATGCCTTCAGCGTGGGTGTAAGCGACAGGGGAGCAAGCATCCGCATTCCGCAAACGACGATTACAGGAGAATACAAAGGGTATCTCGAAGATCGCCGTCCATCGGCTCATGCTGATCCCTACAAGGTGGTGAAAGTAATAAGCGAAACCTTAAACGAAACCCAATAAGCTCCACGATAAGCTAAAAGCAAAATCACCTCGCAATTGCGGGGTGATTTTGCTTTTTAAAAGTGCTTTCGTGTTGTATAATAAGGTCAATATATGGCAGATGACTA
>JAZKIP010000010.1:20262-29534 GCA_040384805.1 Patescibacteria group bacterium
ACATTCCTAAAAATCGCGACATAACGTATTTTGCGAAGACGAATTTTCGCAGTACCAATACGGTCTTCGGCATCAAGCGGCGCGACCGCCGCCAGCATATGTATATCCTCGGTAAATCGGGTACGGGTAAATCTGTGCTTTTGTCGAATCTTATCTCTCAGAATATCGAGAATGGGGAAGGTGTCTGCGTGGTTGATCCGCACGGCGAGCTTGTCGAGGAAATTCTTCATCTCATTCCCGAGCATCGCGTCAAAGATGTCATCTACTTCAATCCGGCCGATACCGACTTCCATGTGGGATTTAATGTTATCGCTCTTGAAGATCCGAAGTACAAGCACCTTGTGGCATCGGGCTTGATGGGAATATTCACCAAGATATGGGCCAATGCATGGAGCTCGCGTATGGAGTACATCCTCAATAACGCAATTCTCGCGCTCCTTGATACACCGGGCACGACGCTTCTCGGCATTCCGCGCCTCCTTGTCGACAAGGATTATCGCCAGATGATTATCGGCAACCTCAAGGATCCTGTCGTCAAAGCGTTCTGGGTCCATGAATACGAGCAATGGCGCGAACAGTTCCGTAACGAAGCGATCGCTCCGATCCAGAACAAGGTCGGGCAATTCCTCTCGACTTCCATCATTCGCAACGTCGTCGGACAGGGAAAATCGACGATCAATATCTTCGACATCATGAACGAGGGAAAAATTTTCCTCGTGAACGTTTCCAAAGGCCGCGTTGGCGAGGACAACTCGGCTCTTTTGGGGGGTATGATCATTACCAAGATCCAGCTTGCCGCCATGGAGCGCGTGCGCATACCCGAAGATGAGCGTAAGGACTTTTATCTCTACGTCGACGAATTCCAGAACTTCGCAACCGACTCATTCGCAAACATCTTGTCCGAGGCCCGCAAATACCGCCTCAACCTTATCATCGCCCACCAATACACTGCCCAGCTTGCCAACGAGAATGGCACTGCCGTCCGCGACGCTGTCTTCGGAAACGTGGGAACCATGATTATCTTCCGTGTCGGCGCCGATGATGCGGATTTTCTTGAAAAGGAATTCGAGCCTGAATTCATGGCGCAGGATCTGGTGAATTTGCCGAACTATCATGTGTATCTCAAACTAATGATCGACGGTGTTACGAGCCGCCCGTTCTCGGCAGCGACTCTTCCACCGATCAAGATCGATCTTGCCTTGGGCGTCAAGGAAAAAATTATCGAATCATCACGAAGATTATATACGCGCCCGCGCGAAGAAGTCGAGACGGAAATCAATCGCTGGAGCGGAATGCTTCAGACATCCGAAGGCGAATCAAAATACAAAGCTGAGTGCTCCAATTGCGGCAAAGTAACCATGGTGCCGTTTGAGCCGAAAGAGGGAAGGCCGGTGTACTGCAAGGAGTGTATGTTCAAGATCAAAAGCGGGGAATTGAAACCCCAAACCGGATTCGTCGCATCGCGTTCGGCACGGCAGGATGAAAGAGTTTCAACGGGGCCGCTTGCGGCTCTCGGTATTGAATATCAGCCTGTCGCAACAGGCGCTCCTCAGCAGGCACGTCCTACTCAACCCCCCGTACGATCCGGCAATCAGCCTGTGCGAGATGTTCGACCTGCTCCCCGAACCCACGGGACAAGAACGGAAGGGCGCCCTCCTTACAATTCTAATGCGCGCGAGCAGGTTCACAAGAGTTCAGGACCGTCCCCGCTTTTGAAAGGCCTTCTTCAGAAAATAGGATTCGATAATAATAAAGAAAAAGAAATCCCTCAGGATGTTGTCGAGGTTAAAAAACCGACCCTTGAGCCGGTTTCTTTGTCCACTCTTAAGAAGCCGGATGCTTCCGCATCAGCCAAAATGCCAACTGCCACAAAGGAAGCTTCTGAGGAGAAAAAAGCATCCCTTAAGGATCTTCTTGCCAGAGCAGTTCCGCACAAGACAGAATCTCCGGCAACTCCCGGTGCAATTTCTGCATCTTCTTCGCCTGTAACTTCTGTACTTTCTGAAAAAAGGGAGACAGTATCAGAAATAAAGCCTGAAGTAAAACCTGCGATAGCCTCGGAGATAAAATCAGAACCCGTAAAAATAACTTCCCCATCAACACTTCCCATGCCGCCCCGCCCCGTTTCTTCCACGGCGCCACAGCCTTCCTTTACTCCTCGTCCTGTACCTGTAACACCGCCCTTGCCATCAACACCGCACCGGGCTCAATTCACTCCTCCGCCTATTAGTCCTATTGCGGCACAACGCCCTTCTTTTGCGCCACCTCCAACTCAAGCTTCAGTGACGACTCACCCCTCTTCTCCAATGCCGACGCCCGTGGTCCCTGTGCGTCCGCACCAGCCATCTCCCGTATCGGAAGCTGTTATTCCTTCTCCTGTAATATCTCCACAACCGCTGCGCCCTGTTTCTGATCCTCTTCCGCCGAAAGCTGTGACAGAGAATATTCCGCCTCAGATGTCTTCTCCCGTAGCGCCATCTCAGCCCCGTCCCATTACTCCTTTATCTACGGAGGAAAAACCGGATCCATGGCAGAAACGCACTGCTACAAAAGAAGTTCCTGAGGATATTCTTCGCAAAGTTTTAGAATAATTTTAAAATCGACATGTACAATACTGTGCATGTCGATTTTAATTATGAGAGTTCTTTAATTTTTTTTATGAAGATATTTTTTGGTTTTGTTATTCTTTTTTTCAGCCTTATCCGCATATCATACGCGTCCTTTGAGATCACCGAGATCATGTATGATCTTGAAGGCACTGATGCCAATCGCGAATGGATCGAAGTCCGCAATACTGGGTCCGAGGCTGATGATCTGTCGGCATGGTATTTGTTTTCCGCAAATACGAAGCATGCTCTGGTTCCCCAGGGAGCCTCTCTCGTTCCATCGCAAGGATATGCGGTGATTACACAAAATGTTGATAAATTCAAAGCCGATTGGCCGAATTATACGGGATTTCTTTTTGACAGCAGCTGGAGCGGATTCAACAATGAGACAGGGACAATTGCTCTTAAGGATCCATCTCTTGCTATCATCGGCGAAGTATTATATTCATCCTCTCTAGGCGGCGCGGGAGACGGCAATTCTCTCCAGAAGATAAGCGGCGGGTGGAAAGGAGGAGCGCCGACGCTTGGGGATTCTGCGGGTCCTGTCGGAGAATCTTCTGAAAGCGAGACTGATGACTCTTCAGATGAAAGTAAGAATACCGCCTCTTCTTCCACGTCTTCAAAAAAGGAAAAAGAAAAAGACATTCCTCGCATCAGCACAGAAATTACTTCTTCGACTACCGCAATCGCAACTCTCGAATTTCCCGTGAGCGCCCGAACGCTCGGATATTCGGGAGAGCCGCTTGTGTTCGGGCGATTCGTATGGAATTTCGGCGATGGCATGATCCGGGAGGAAAAGGATTATCGGGCATTCACCTATGTGTATTCGTATCCCGGAGAATATATTGTAAGTCTCTCATATTATCAGAACTTCCTTCAATCGTCTCCGATAGCGACGGACCGGATCACAGTCAAAGTCATTGCTCCGGATGTGGCCATTTCCTCTGTCGGTGCTGACTCAAATCCCTTTATTGAGCTTGAAAATAAATCGACGATCGAGATTCCTCTCTCCCGGTGGATCATCGCCGCTGCCGTGCATTCTTTTGTCATTCCTGACGGAATGGTCATTCTGCCCGGGAAAAAAGTAAAATTTTCACCACGGGTGACTGGCTTTACCAGCCAAGATACCAGATCTGTGACTTTATTTAATCCGAGCAGGGAAACGATCTCTTTCTATCCCTCGACGACTTTGCCGGAAGCGACTGTTGCTTCAACGAGCGATATAAGCATCGAGAGGAAAGGAGAAACATACGCGGATAATGCGAAGGCAACTCTGCCGGAGACTCTATCGAAAAGCGAAGAACCTCTTGATCTTAATAATCTTTC
The DNA here is from genome assembly GCA_040384805.1 of Patescibacteria group bacterium. Classification (GTDB taxonomy): domain Bacteria; phylum Patescibacteriota; class Minisyncoccia; order Phycocordibacterales; family UBA9973; genus UBA8515. Next base: position 24,195 of record JAZKIP010000010.1, read on the forward strand.
TGCCGCTCTGCACGGCGGAACGCCGCAGGAACCCCCGCGCTCTATTTTTGCATGGGTTGGGTTTGCCTGTATTGTTGTTGTCGGCCTTGCAAGCGCGGTGTTCATCCGCCGCAAGAAACTCAGTGAGAATAATGTGGACAAAGAAGAAGGCATCAAAGACATTGCAATCACTGAATAGATTTAAAACCCTGTTTTTGCTAAGATAAGGTCATGAATAAGAATACTCCGTCTCGGAAGCCAGATGATACGTCATGGAACAAAGTTGCCGGCTGGTATGATGATCTTTTGACTCATGATGCGGACAGCTATCAGGCCAAAGTCATCGTGCCGAATCTTCTGCGGGTTCTCGATCTTAAAAAAGAGGAGTTTGTGTATGATCTTGCCTGCGGGCAAGGATATTTCTCGAATATCTTCGCTCATGAAGGCGCTCAAGTTGTCGCATCGGATCTCTCGAAACGCCTGATCGATTACGCGAAAAAAAATTCGACCAAAGATATCTCATTTTATGTCTCCGACGCAGCCAAGGCCCCGTTCCTCAAAGACGGATCGGTTGACACTATCGTTATCGTTCTTGCTATTCAGAATATTGAAAATGTTGGGGGAGTTTTTGCCGAATGCGCGCGCGTTCTTCGGAAAAATGGCCGGATAGTTCTTGTTCTCAATCATCCGGTATTCCGCGTGCCGCAGGGAAGCGACTGGTCTTTCGCTGATGGCGTACAGTCGCGCCTTGTCAGCCGCTATCTATCCGAATCAAAAGTCTTGATCGACATGACTCCAGGAGAAAAGGATCCGAAAAAGAAAATCAAAACAGTCTCATTCCATCGGCCTCTTCAATACTATGTCAAACTCTTGGCAAAATCAGGCTTCGCGGTGAGGCGCCTTGAGGAATGGATCTCGCACAAAAAAAGCGGAGCGGGTCCTCGGCAGAAAGCCGAAGACATAGCCCGAAAGGAAATCCCAATGTTTATGTGTGTTGAGATTAAAAAAATCTAATTATTTTATTTTTGGAGAGCTTTCGGAATCTCGGTGAAATCTTTCATCAACGTTTCTCTCATGCCGCCGTAGCGCGGCAGCGGGCTTGCCTCGCCAAAGCTAACCTATCTTTTGTAAAGCTTTGGGTATTTTTTTAAAATCTGACATTAATACATCTCTCATACTTCCATTATATAAGGCGGCGGCGGGGTGATAGAGCGGCAGAAATGCCTGCTTTTTTTCGAGTTCCGGAATATTTTTTATGAGGAGTTTGCCGTGGATATCGGAGATCTTGTCAGCGGGAAAGAATCTCGTCATGGAATGCCGACCGAGAAAGACGATAAGTTTCGGATCGATGATTTTGAGTTCAGTGATAAGCCACTCGTTGCAGGCAGCTTTTTCTTCCGGCAGAGGGTCGCGGTTATTCGGCGGACGGTATTTGACGATGTTGGTAATATAGATATCGGATCGCTTCATGCCGATACTTTCGAGCATTTCTGCTAGGAATTTGCCGGCAGCTCCGACGAAAGGCTTTCCATGGATATCCTCATTTTTCCCGGGAGCCTCGCCTATAAAAACGACATCGGCATCTGCCGTGCCGTCGCCGAAAACCGCCTGCGTCGCTGTTTCCTTAAGAGGGCAGGTGCAGTTCTCTTTCCAATAGGCATTCAATTCATTAAGCTGTTCTCTTTTTGACTTCATGGATATAGTTTCTTTCTTGATGATGACTAGAATTATTTCATATACATTTTACAATCCGATCGGATTGTAAAATGTATATGAGTAGATGATGCGTACATGAAGAGTACGATATAAAATGATAATGATTAGTCTAAAGCTATGTCAATATTTTAATATTTGCGCCGATCGAGTTGAGGCGTTCGGCGATTTCTTCATAGCCGCGGTTAATCATGTATACATTGCGGAGAATCGATGTGCCTTGTGCGGCAAGCATGCAGATAAGGATGACCATTGATGGGCGGAGAGCCGGAGGACAAACAACTTGAGCGCTTTTAAGCGGTGTTCCTCCCTGAATATACAGCCGATGAGGATCGGCAAGGGTAACTGAAGCACCAAGCCGGTTGAGTTCGGTTGCGTAAATCGCCCGATTCTCATAGAACCAGTCGTGGATGAGAGTCTGGCCAAGCGATTTGACTGCGATCGGAACGAAGAACGGGAGGTTGTCTATGTTGATACCGGGATAAGGATTGGCATGGATCTTGTCCTCGGGAGCCTTAATGACACTCGGAAAGAGTTCAATGTCGACAAGCTTCGTTTTCCCGTTATGAGAAAGATATTTTTTAAGGACTTTATATTTGAGGCCCATCTTCTTGAGCTTGTATAGCTCAAGGACAAGGAAGTCGATCGGGCAGCGCTCGATGATAAGATGCGAGTCCGTGGCAATTGCGGCCGAGATGAACATCATCGATTCGATCGGATCCTCGCTGTTTGAATATTCCACATCCATATCGACATCCCGTACTCCTCGGATTGTAAGCGTGCCTGTGCCGATGCCGTCTATCTCGACGCCGAGAGCCTGCAGGAAGAAGGATATTTCTTGAACCATATAATTGCCGCTCGCGCATTCGATTGTCGTTTCTCCCTCTATTTTAGAAGCAGCCATGAGGATATTCTCGCACGCCGTATCTCCCGATTCGTACATGACTATCGATGCGGGCTTCATGTTTTTGACTTCAATATCGTAGCTCGTATTTGTCGTCTTTACTTTGACTCCCATTTCTTCAAGGGCATACGTATGGGCGCTTACCGTGCGCTTGCCGAGCTTGCATCCCGAGGCGTGGGGTATGGAGAATGAGGGAAGAAGGTGAATAAGAGGGCCGATAAGCATGATGACAGAACGGGTCTTGATCGCCGAATCAACGTTGAGATTTTTAAGCGACAATTTTTTCGGAGGAACTATTTTCACAGAGTGCTCTGCGATCCATGTAACGGAAACGCCGATGCTCTCGAGGATCTCGATCACTCTGTAGACCTCTTCGATACGGGCCATTCCATGAAGAGTCGTCGTTCCTTTGTTCAAGAGAGATGCGCATAAAAGGCCGACGGAGCCGTTTTTCGAGAAGCTTGTCGTGATTTTCCCTTCAAGCTTGCGGCTGCCTTCGATCTGGAAATCGATCGAGTTGTTGATGGAAATAATTTTATGCTCCAAAACAGTGCTTATTTTCGACAAGAGCACTGTCGTAAAATTTTGCTCTCCTTTTTCCATACGGGCAACCGCGCTTTGAGATGTCCCCAATTCTTTGGCGAATGCTCCCTGTGTCAGGCCCTTCTTCTCGCGCAATTCCTTGATAAAATAGCCGATTTTTTGCTGTTGCGTTAGCTTTTTCATAGTACTTTTTATAGTTTAGCATCTTTTAATGATAGGCGAGCCTGTTCCAGATCCTCTGGCGTATTGATTTGAAGCCATGTAGTAAGAATAAGATATGAGACTGTTACTCCAGAAGAAAAGAGAGTATGCGGTATGCCGGCTTCGCCTTCAACATATGACGGCTTGTAGGAAAGAAAATCCTTTGTCAGCGTATAAGCGCCGGAAAAGCAGGGGACAATCTGATTTTTTTCGTCTGCCTTTAATCTTCGGAATGAAAGTATGCGATGATTCTTTTGATCAAGATCGCATGTTCTGTATCGCTTGTTGACCTTCTTATAACTCAGACCATATGTTGGAGCCTTCAGTGTGATAAGGTCGGTAAGGTCTTGCTTTAAAAAAATATCATCCCCGTTTATGACCAGAAAAGAATCTTCATTTTCCCAATGAGATTTCGCCGACAAAAGGGCATGATATGTTCCTTTTTTTGTCATGTCTTGAAATACGAAACGAATTTGGTCCTTGTGTTCTGGGAGTGTTTCTAAAAAGTGCTCAAAAAATAACTTATGCTTTTCTTGAATGACCAATACGATATCATTGATCGTATCGGGCAATGCGGAAAAAGTATACGACAAAATGGGTCGATCATTGATCAACAGAAGTGGTTTGGGGATCGTGTCAGTTGCCGGCTTGAGGCGTTCTCCGTCTCCTGCGCATAAAATTATTGTTTTCATGAATAAGTGTTTAAACGAAACCCCTTCCGTGTAAAATACGAAAGGGGGTTAAAATGTGAATTCTCGGAATGCTGTTGCCTTGTCGAGTGAGCCTGTTGTTGTCCCATTGAGGAAATGAAGCAATAATCGTATGCTTCCCTCATGGAATACTCCTGTTTGAGCAAGGGCAATGATTGATTGAAAATCAAGAACATGAGCCTTACAGACTTCTTCGTTGGGGCCATGAAATTTTGGCGGACGATCCCTCTGTACAAGAAAAAGGTAGTTATTATTGATACCAGAAGGACGTTCTTTTTGAAAACATCCGTAGCTCTTGATCCCTTTTGCTTTTAAGCACAGTTCCTCTTTCAATTCCCGTTTTATTGCTTGAAGCGGTGTTTCCCCAATTTCAATGCCGCCTCCGCACAATCCGTATTTCTTGATTCCTGTGCCTGTGCCTCGGTCGTTGGCATCCTGCACTACCAAGTACTTTTGATTTAAAATGTCATAACTTGAATTAATCATGACGATTGCTTGAACCCCATGTACTATGGGATTCAAAGCATGCGCTGTGTTTCCCATAGTATATGTTTTATTTCCTGAAATATATCACATGTGATATATTTAATCAATAAGAGAAAATTACCATTATGGCTATAGAAATCAAGCAATATAGAGAATATGTGGATATCAAAGATCACTGTACGCTTAAAATAGGCGGGCAATTTCGTTATTTTACGGTGATTGGATCTATCGCTGAAGTCCAAGAAGCCATTGCGAAAGCCAGAGAATACAACAAGCCGCTCTTTGTCCTTGGAGGAGGGTCCAATCTTGTCTTCTCTGATATCGTACATGATGTGCTTGCCGTTAAAATGGAGATCAAAGGATTCGAAATAATCGATGATACAGAAGATCATACGGATATTAAAGTAAGTGCAGGCGAAGAGTGGGATCCTTTTGTCGGGAAAACCGTATCAATGAATCTTTCAGGCATCGAAGCGCTCTCGGCCATACCGGGTACTGTCGGAGCAACGCCTGTTCAGAATGTCGGAGCGTATGGCACTGAGGTCAAAGACACGATCGTATCTGTGGAAGTATTCGATCGGGAAGAAAATAGGATTATAAATCTTGGCAATGAGGAATGCTATTTTTCATACCGGGATAGTATTTTCAAACAAAACGGAAAGGGACGATATATCATTCTTTCTGTTGTCTTCCGTCTTTCCAAAAATCCGCCGAGGGTGCCGGATTACCCCGGAGTTAAGAAATATTTCGAGAAGAAAGGGATCGTGTCGCCTCAATTGCGCGATATCCGAGAAGCGATCACGT
>JAZKIP010000010.1:29544-79984 GCA_040384805.1 Patescibacteria group bacterium
CTATTCGAAGCGTCAAATTGCCGAATCCTCTCGAAATTCCTAATGTTGGATCTTTCTTTAAAAATCCGATCGTTGAAAAAACTATTGCTGATACATTGAAAGAGCGCCATCCGACAGTGACGGTTTTCCCCGTAAGTGAAAGAGAAACGAAGGTTCCCGCCGGATGGCTTATTGAAAATGCAGGCCTGAAAGGGAAAAGTTTTGGTCCGATTTCAACATATAAAAACAATGCGCTCGTTCTTGTAAATAATGGAAACGCCACATTCGCCGATGTCGAAAAAGCCCGCAATGAGATAATAAAAGAAGTCAGAAATAAATTCGGTATTATACTTGAAACGGAACCGGAGTTTGTGTAGATCCGTCACTGTGATCACGAATCACTAAATATAATTCTGCGCTTTGCTTGAATTCTATGTAAGTGTTCGCGACCCCGGCTCGGCAATTTTTGTACTCAAAAATTATGCCTGCGCCCGCACAAATTGTCCTCAGGCAAAGCAGTTTTGCCTGTTTTATGCAATTTGTGCCGGAGGGGAGACTTGAACTCCCAAGTCTTGCGACACGCGATTTTGAGTCGCGCATGGTTACCAATTTCATCACTCCGGCAAGTGATACCAGTATACTAAAATATTCCATAAAATCAATTTTGAAACGACTTAAAAAAGGCGTATAGTTAAGGCATGAAAAAGCCCAAGAAAAAATTAAAAGTCGCCATCCTCTTTGGAGGTAAATCCGTCGAACACGAAGTGTCTCTCCGGTCCGCGCGCAATATCGCCGAGGCAATGGACAAAGATAAATACGATATTGTTTTTATCGGGATCGACAAAAAAGGAAATTGGCTTCGCCTCAAGAAAAATCCGAGTTTGGAAGGCAAGAGTCTCGTTCTTGCAGATTCTGCATCGACTGCCTTTGTTCCCCTTGATACTAGAAAGATACAAGCAGGGGAAAGCTCTTTGGATGGCGAAGTGGATGTCGTTTTCCCCGTTCTTCACGGAACTTTCGGAGAGGACGGTACGGTTCAGGGGCTTTTGAAGCTCAAAGGTATACCGTTTGTCGGCTGTTCGGTTCTCGGATCTGCTGTTGCCTTCGATAAGGATGTTACGAAAAGGCTTCTCACCGAAGCGGGAATTCCTAACTCACGATATATGACGTTTAAGAAAGGCGATGTTGTTTCTTTCAGCCATGCGAAGAAAAAACTCGGCCTTCCTCTTTTTATAAAACCGGCGAATTCAGGATCGTCTGTCGGAGTAAGCAAGGCCGCGACTAAGGCAGAGTTTGATCGCGCAGTCGAGCAGGCATTTCTCTTTGATCGCAAGATCCTGATTGAAGAATTCATCGACGGTCGGGAAGTTGAATGCGCGGTTCTCGGCAATGACGATCCCGTCGCATCTGTTGTCGGGGAGGTGATTACAAATACTGCTCATGGTTTTTATTCCTACGAAGCAAAATATCTTGATGAGAACGGGGCAGCCATCGAGATACCGGCAAAATTGTCGAAAACCGTACAAACGAAAATACAAAAACTTGCGGTCAAGACATTCCAGACTCTTTGCTGCGAAGGATTATCACGTGTTGATTGCTTCGTAACCAAAAAAGGCAAAATATACGTCAACGAGGTCAATACTCTGCCCGGGTTTACTAATATCAGCATGTACCCGAGCTTGTGGAAAGCAAGCGGTCTTTCCTATTCCAAACTCATTGATCGGCTGATTATGCTTGCCATTGAGCGCTTCACTAAAGAGAAAAAATTGCGAACGTCTTTGGAAAAATAAAGTATGCAGAAGAAACATCCTCTCTCATATATCGAAATCTCAAAAGCGAATGTGATTTACAACATCAAGCAATTTCGCCGTATTGTAAAAGAGGGAACAAAGATCGCAGCTGTCGTGAAGGCCAATGCATATGGTCATGGAGATAGGGCAGTGGTATCGATCCTTGCTCCTTATGTTGATTATTTCCAAGTCAACAGCGTTGAAGAATTGGAAACGATCAGAGCGGTTACGAAGAAACCGGTTCTCCTTTTAGGATATGTGCAAAAGAGCGATCTTGCTCGTGTGATGTCGGCCGGATGTATTCTTTCCGTTTTCGATCTTCCTCATGCTCTTGCGATTAATGAGGCATCACGGAAACTAAAGATCATTCAGAAAGTCCATATCGCCATTGATGCTCATCTTGGTCGCGAAGGACTATTGCCTTCGCAGGTCGAGAAATTTCTCGCTGAAATCAAAAAAATGAAAAATATCAGCATTGACGGGATCTATGCCCACTTTGCCAATATCGAGGACAGCGCTGATCTTTCTCATGCCGAAAAACAAATAAAGGCATTTAAAGACGCCATACAGCTATTCAAGGAGCCTGCCGGCAAGCAGGGCATAAAGACTCATATATCCGCGACATCGGGGGTATTGGCATATGAGAAATGGAAGGGTATTCATCCGATCGTTCGGATTGGTATTGGACTCTATGGCATGTGGCCAAGCGGCGCTCTTGAGAAAATGTGGCAAAAGAAAATTTCTCTCAAGCCTGCCCTGCGCTACGTTACCCGCGTCGCATCTCTTAAGGAACTTCCCGCCGGAGAATCAATCGGATACGGTCTCTCATATGTGACTACAAAGAAAACAGATATTGTGGTCATCCCGCAGGGATATTCGAACGGCATTCCGCGCTCGGCTTCCAATAAAGGCTCCGTTCTTATCCGCGGCAAGCGGGCGCCGATCCTCGGACGCATAGCGATGAACATGTTCGTTGTCGATGTGACTGATATAAAAGGGGCAAAAGCCGAAGACGAGGCTGTCATTATAGGAAGCCAAAAAGGGCAAAGCATATCTGCCGAGGAGTGGGCCGAGAAAACCCAGACGATCAATTATGAGGTCACGACAAGGCTAAGCGCATTATTGCCCCGGATTATCGTATAGTTGCCTTTTACGGACTTTTATAGTATCCTATACCCACTATGTCACAAGATAGAATTTTAAAGATGAAATGCGCCGTCTGCAAGAATGGCAATTACATTACAAGCAAGAATAAAAAACTAGTTCCGAAAAAGCTTGATCTTAATAAATTCTGCAAAACATGCAGAAAGAATACAAAGCATAAGGAAGCGAAGATAACTGGTTAAAACCTCCTTTTTCTGATACAATGACACCGTTTCGTCAACCGCGAAGCGGTTTGTCGTTTTATAAGGGCGATTAGTTTAATGGTAGAACAACGGTCTCCAAAACCGTTGGTGGGAGTTCGATTCTTCCATCGCCCGCCATGATCCGCAAGGATAGCTGGAAGGAGCTATCCGCGTGGAGTATCATTGCGAGGCGATGGAAGAATCGAAAGCCGGACTCCGACTCGGGTCGGAGGAGGCGGGGTCGCGAGATTTTTCACCAGAAAAATACTTGTGACCGATAAATGTACTCATGATCTTCCATCGCCCGCAGTTTAAAAATCCTTATTTTTTAGCAAAGCGTAAAAATGATATAATAAAAAAATGAAGCTAGAAAACCCATTAGAACGACAAATTCTTGAAAAAGAAAACCTTTTAAAGCGATTGAGGGAAAAATATGGAAATCTGTTTGAGAAAAGAGAGGAACTTCAGAGTCAAATCGAAGATTTTATTTTACAGCTGGACATCTATGAAAAAGAAGGAATTATCTCTAATAAAGAAGAATTTGTTATGGGTTTAAAAGAAAGTTTCGAAATACAAGACAAAGAAAAGTTCGTTACTCATTTATTAAAAATATTCGAACCCTTAGTAAACGCAAAATTTACTCAACCAAGAATTTTTGAAAAAATACAAAGAGAAATGGAAGTAAATAGCGGTTTAAAATTAAGCGAAGTGTTATCCGCTGAATTAAAGCCAGAAGATGGAATAGTTAAAATTCATCTAGCCCCAGCAAAAGAATTAATAAAAGGAGAAGGAGTTGGATATTTTAAAAAAGAAATAGAAATTGGTTTAAGAAAATTAGCAGAAGAAATAGGAATACCGAACAATGAAATAAAAAAAATTGTAGCCGAATCTTGGATAGTCGCAAAAAATCGATCGCTGGTCGAAACATTAGGATTTACTTACGATGGCATACTTCCCAAAGAGGAGAGTGGCGCTGTCTATCATGATGATTTAGGCAATAAGCTACCAGTAGCTAGGGCGGTTATGACGCGTGAAGATTTCTTAGTCAGATACGGTATTAAAAAATAAAAATGATTTTCTAGTTTAACTAAGTAAATTATACCCTTCGAAGACGCTATCCCACTTTATAACCACATTTTGGGTAGTGCTCCACTCCAGTTTTTCACAGCCCGCATGTATGAAAAATAATCAAACGAGAAAACCTTTCAAGAAAAATATATCCGAGATACCTGTCGAGGAAGCACATGGTGGAAATGGTAAAAGAAAATTAATTCTCTCTACAAAAGACTCAATTTCCAATCAATTGCATGCGATGACAAAAGGTTTTCTTGCTGTAAACGGATGTTTTGATTGGCATGAACATGAAGATATAGATGAATTTTTCTTGGTAATAAAAGGTATGGGGATAGTTGAATTTGAAGATGGTACAACAATGGAATATAAAACTGAAGACATTATATACATGTCATCAAATTTGAAGCATAAAATAACAGCACAAGAAGACAGTGAGTTTTTCTTTATGAGAATAAACGATTAACTAACCTATCGTTTTTATCGTTTCTCTGTTCTATTCTCTCTAATATGAGAAAAGCTGCTTCCGATATTATCGAAAACAGCTTTTACTTTTTCGTGGGGGGTTATTTCATGTATTCGTGTAATACAGGAACAGGTTTAAACTGACCCAAGCTACGAGACATGACAGGACCAGTCCGACAATTACGGTAATGATGTTTAAAATTTGCATTTCGTAGGCAATGACTATAGAAACAAAGCCCAGGAATAAACATATTGATATAATTGCCTGAAAGGAGAGGCTCGTGTAGGATCCTACAATCCCGCCTACAGATCCTGAGATAATCATAAACATTAAAAAAAGGACGTATTTTCTTTTCATACTTATTAATTTAAGTGAAGAATTTCTTATACATTACAACAATTCATATCTATTGTCAATTCGCCTTTTCTATTTTAAAAACTCGCTTATTTTTTTCGTAACTTTCCTCCTCTCGCTCTCTTTCCTCGGATCGATCCACGCCGTCTCTTGGTCTCTTTTAAACCATGTCTTCTGCCGCTTGGCATAGTGCCAGATCTCGGTATTTAATTTCTCGATCATTTCCTGTTTTGAAATTTTCTTCTGAAGGTACAAAGCTCCATATCTGTACTCAAGTCCGAGTTCCTGCATCCGTCGCCACGAAACTCCTTTGTCGTGAAGGCTTTTGATTTCCTTTAGCATCCCTTTTTTAATTCGAGCGGTCAGTCGTGTTCTGATCTTTTCTTTCAATACTTCATCAGGGAGAGCAAGACCGATTTTTAAAACATCGTATTTCTGTTTTCCTTTTATTTTCGGGACTTTGCCGAGAGCATTGGCGATCTCGATCGCGCGGATAAGCCGGACTTTGTTATTGATATCAATTACCTTCGCGCGGCCGGGATCGAGTTTTCTTAATAGGATGACAAGTTGGGCAGCTGTTTTTTTATTAAGCCCTTCACGCAGCGCACTATTTGGCGGAACTTCAGGTAAAATAATATTATCGACAAGAGCATCAATATAGAATCCTGTGCCTCCGCAGACAATAGGGATGTTGCCTCGCTCGAGAATTTCATCTATTTTTTTATCAGCGAGCTTTTTAAATTCGCTCACCGTGAAAGTTTTCTTGGGAGATATAATATCAAGGAGATGATGCGGAACACCTCTCATTTCCTTATATGTAATTTTTCCTGTACCGAGATTCATGCCCCGGTAAACCTGCCGCGAATCGGCAGAAATAATTTCGCCTAAAACTTTATTCTGCAAAGTTTGGGCGATCTCGACGGCGAAATCGCTTTTTCCTGTTGCAGTTTGTCCGAGAACTACGATGATTTTCGGCATTTCTTTCATATGATTTCTATCCTCGCATACTCGGACTTTTTTTGCTATAGTACTGATACTTGTCCCGTATGAAATTCTCGATGAAGGGATAGAATAGATAATCGTTGTATAGCAAACTAACTTAGATTCTTGCATAAAAAATACCGCAAGAATTTCATATGGGATGTCAATCAAATCATTTTTATTGAAAAAGGCTCTTCAGCTCAAAGGTGTATCATCAGATCAGGCTGATAAGATCAGCAAGGAGCTGTCTGAAAACCCTCAACTTGCCGCAAGTCTCAAAGCTCTTGAATCAAACAAGGAAATAAAGGACCTTTTTGAAAAAATTCAGAAAGAAATTGCGGAGAAAAAGAAGGGAGGCTTAGGCGATGAATACGCTGCAGTCTTAGTCATGGGGAAATATAAGGCCGATATCATGAAGCATCGCGAGGCTCTCGCTCCGCTCTTGGCTTTAATGCAGAAATAATATGTCACTATCTATCGGAATAGAGCGAACATAACCCGACACGCTATTCCTTTCTCCTTTACCATAAAGTTACCTCCTCCACTACAAAGAGGGGTAGATTATGGTTTTAAGCGCTCAAAATGAGGGTTTAGAAATAGTTTATCTTTTTTAGGTAAAATAGGCCTTGGGGATAGCCCCTATAAGTTAGGGGGGCTTGTTCCTATAAGATGTGACTCTCTTACTTTTTACAACAAACATCGACTTCTATCATTCTAGAGGAGAAAAGAGTAAAATCGAATTATGGTAGTTGATGTTAACTGGAATAATTTTAGAGCAAAATTCAACCTTCAAGAAGAGGTCGCTTTTGAACGATTCTGTTATCTTTTATTCTGTAAAGAGTTTAACAAAAATTTAGGTATTTTTAGATTCAAGAATCATGCTGGTATTGAAACTAACCCCGTAGAACAGGGTAGCCTAGTTATAGGTTGGCAAGCAAAGTTTTATACTACAGCGTTATCACAGCATACAGCTGATTTTAAAGAATCAATTGATACGACTAAAGAAAGGCATCCAGAAGTAAATAAAATTCTCTTTTATACGAATCAAGAATTTGGACAGGATAAAAAGAAGACAGATCCAAAATATAAAAAAGATATCGAAGCTCATGCAAAATCAAAAGGAATTGAAATTGAATGGAGAACAGGAAGTTATTTTGAATCATCATTTGTTTGTGAAGAAAATTCCAGCATTGCCCAACATTTCTTTAGTCTTAAAATAGGTATCATTGACTCAATTATTGAGCTTCAGAAATATACTGAGTTAGTATTACAACCTATCCGTTCTGAAATTCCTTTTGGAGAAGATGTAATCAAGCTTGATCGTTCTTCTGTTGTCGGTGGTATCAGAGATACAGTTCAAAATTTTTCCATTGCTGTTTTAAGTGGTGGTGCTGGGGTTGGTAAAACTGCAGTTGTTAAAGATCTTTACGAAACAGTTAAAGACTCAGCACCTCTTTTTGTCTTTAAGGTGACACAGTTTAAAGATACTTCTCATATAAATCAACTTTTTAAAAATTACGGGGAAATTACTGCTACTGAATTTATTACCGAACATAAGGATATTAACGAAAAGTATGTAGTTTTTGATTCTGCTGAGAGGCTTTCAGAGATTGAAGATCAAGACGTATTTAGAATGTTTCTATCTGATTTGGTAGAAAATGGATGGAATATTATTTTTACAGTACGGCACAACTATCTCGACGATCTCCGGTTTCAATTGCGAGAATTTTACGGAGCAAATTTCGCATCTCTAAACATTCCTTTTCTCTCTGCCGAAGAAGTGGAAAAAATTGCTAAAGAACACAAATTTAAGCTTCCAAAAAATGATAGGCTAGTAAGCTTGCTATCGACTCCGCTTTACCTGAGTGAATACTTACAGGATTATACAGAGATAAAATCGGATATTAGCTATGCTGATTTTCGAGAGATTGTATGGAAAAAGCAAATACAAAATTCTAGTTATCAAGCAAATAATTTACATAGACGTAGAGAAGAATGTTTTCTAAAGATCGCTAAACAGCGAGCAAATGAAGGTGGCTTTTTTGTTAAAACTCAAGAATCAGATCAAGAAGCGCTCCAAAAGCTAGAAGTGAGTGAAATTATTAAATTTGACCCGAATGCTGGTGGTTACTTCATAACACATGATGTTTATGAAGAATGGGCGCTAGATATGTTAATTGAAAGGTCTTTTAATACTGCTCCTGACTATCAAACTTTTTATCAGGAAATTGGAAGTTCACTCCCGATTCGACGTGCCTTTAGAGTTTGGTTGTCTGATAAATTATTTGCAAATGATGATAAGGCGAAGAAGTTGATTGAATTCAGTATTCAGGATTCAAGTGTGCAAAATCATTGGAAGGATGAAGTCTTGGTTTCTGTACTTCTTTCTGATTACTCAAAGATTTTTTTTGAACTTTTTGAAGAAGAATTACTAAAAGAGCCTGAGCGATCAGTTTCAGTCAAAAGCTCTTCTAAAGTCATTACAGTTGTTGATATTGACTATAAGTTTGAGCAAAGACTTCTCCATAGAGTGCTTTTTTTACTAAGAATTGCTTGTAAAACTGTAGACGAAGACCTTCTAAAACGTTTAGGTTTAACGCGTGCGGGTGCGTATTCTTTGAAAACTATATTTACAACTCCAAAAGGTAGCGGTTGGGATTCCGTGATTGCTTTTATCAATAAGAACAAGAATAAACTTAAACTTAAGTACATGAATGCCATTCTTCCAGTGCTCGATGATTGGAATCGAGGGCATAAGCAAGGAGCTACAACAAAACACGCAAGCCAGATCGCGTTGTTTTATTACAACACTCTCACTGCTCACAAAGATTTTTATTTCAGTTCACGGGACAGTTCCAAAGATCAAATTATTAGAACGATTCTTAATGGATCTAGTGAAATAAAAAAAGAATTAGCAAAAATTATAGATAAGATTGTCGCTACAGGAGATACTACTCATCGGAGTAGGTATTATGAATTAGTAAAAACGATTCTCTCATCAATTCTAGATAGTATGGAGATTGCTAGGCATCTTCCAAAAGAAGTTATAAAACTTGCAAATCTTTTCTGGTTCTATACACCTCCAAAGGATAGATATCCATATTCAGATTATCGAAACGATATAGAACAATATTTTGATCTTGCGGGAGGTCATCTTGAGTATTATCCAGCTAGTGCTTTTCAGACTCCGATTGGGACACTTTTACAGGTTGCCCCTCAAGAAACAGTTAATTTTATTATATCCTTTACGAATAAGTCTATTGAATATTTTTCCAAATCAGAACTTGGTGATGAAGCAGAAGAAATTGATGTTGTGATTGATGACTCTGGTGCTGTAGTAAAGCAATATATTGGACATAGGATTTGGAATACTTATCGCGGTACGCAAGTGGTTCCACCATTATTGGAATCTATCCATATGGCTTTGGAAAGTTGGTTGCTTAATATAGCGAAAACTTGGGATTCAGAGGTTGTAGAGAAGTGGTGTTTGTACCTCATTAAGAATTCTCATTCGTCATCTATTACCGCAATCGTAGTTAGTACTGTTCTTGCTGAACCCTCAAAATTATTCAATGTCGCAAAGATACTTTTCCGCACGAAAGATCTTTTCTTTTTTGATTCTGCAAGAATGCAACTTGATATGACACATGCAAAGTTTTCTTATTCGATGGCTCACGATCCTACAGAGATATTTAAAAATGAACGTCTCCAGACTTGTGAAGATAAACATCGGAATCATTCATTAGAAAATCAGGTTCTTAATTACCAATTGTTTGCTACAGAAGGTGAGAGTGAGGAGGTTACAAAAGGTAGACAAGAGGCTATTTGGGAAATACTTGATAAGTATTATTCAGAGTTACCTGATAAGTCTAAAGAAACTGATAACGATAAGACATGGAGACTTTGCTTAGCAAGGATGGATCGTCGGAAAATGAAAATAGCTACTGAAAAGAAGGATGATCAAGTTCTCATTAGTTTTAATCCAGAAATTGACCCTGAATTGAAGCAATATAGCGAAGATGCACTGGCAAAAAATTCAGAGGCAATGAAATATTTACCATTGCAATTATGGTCTCGTAATAAGTTTGAAAAAAATGACGACGCAAAGAAATATCCTCAATACGAGGATGATCATACTTTGGCGTTATCTGAGACTAAAATTATTATTAAACAATTGGCTTATGAGAAAGATGAAGAAAGTCAATTTAGGCTTTTCTATCGCTCTGTTCCATCGTATGTTTGCGCAGTTCTTCTGCGAGATTATTCAGAAAAATTGAAGCCCAATGAAGCAAAGTTTTGCAAGAATGTTGTGATTGACTATGCGTCTATGCCCTTACGAAGTGGTTTTCGATATCAAGTTGGTGATGGGCTAGATGTATCAGTAAATATCCTTCCATTGTTGATTAAAAAATTTCCTAAGGATGCCCAGAAAATCAAAGAAATTCTTTTACTTATACTTTTCGACTCATATCCAATTGGAATGAATCAGCGCGTTTCTGGGTATGCAGTGTCAGCTATTATGCAACATTTGTGGCAAGAAAGTCCTGATGATGCGAATGCTCTACTCTATGGATATTTATTATTGCAACCAAAATTCGACAAAATACAGGAAATTCTTAGAACAGAAAATCGAAAAAATAATGTATATGATTTCTCTAAATCTATCCTCCTAAAGCGTTTCAAGAAAGAATGTAAGAGTGAAATTCTTAAAGCTGTATCTAATCAACTTTCGTATAGCGATGTACAAAATATATCCGACATAGAAGCTGGTACATTAGTGACTGCTTTTCTGTTGGTGCCATTAAAAACTACTGACGAAAATCATAAGAAGTTTTTACGAGACATGAGTCCTGTTCTCACAAATTCATTTAAAAGTGAAAAAAGGGAAGAGCATCTTGATTATGTACTGGAGCACCACTTTTTAAATAAATTTGCTTATTTTGTGCTTAATTCTCCAAAAGAAGAGATTGAAGTATATGTAAAACCCTTCACAGAACTCATTGGAGATTTCAGGCGAACTAAAGATGCTGCAGATGTATTGGAGGCATTCGTTATTGCGGAGGATGCTATAAATCAATATGAAGAATTTTGGACTGTATGGCGAGTATTCTATCCAAAGATAGTTGAACTCTGTTCTGATGAATATCGTCTTAGACATTCCGAAAGTATAGTTTATAAATATCTATTGGCATTAGAGTGGAAAAAGGAGGCAAAAGAATGGAGATCATTAAAAGATAGAGAAAAAACTTTCTTTAAAAAGGTGTCAGAAGAGATAGGAGGCAACCCTGCTGTTCTATACTCGATTGCAAAACTTCTGAATGATATTGGAAGCAATTTTGCCTTTGATGGTATCTCTTGGGTTAGTGCCATGTTGCAAAAAAATCCAGATCTTTCTCGTAAAGAGTTGGAAGTTAATACTGTCTATTATCTAGAAAACCTTGTAAGGAGTTATATTCTTAAAAATCGTCAAAAAGTTAAAACTGATCAACAATTAAAAAAACAAATTCTTGTTATTTTAGATTTTCTCTTAGAAAAAGCCTCAGTAACTGCCTACTTATTGAGAGAAGATATTTTATAAAGTAATGACTTGTCTCAAACCACATCAACACTACTCAGATTTGTACGATCGCCATACCGTAGAGAAATGTCGTTGGTGGGAAGAACATTCACCTAACCTTGAAGAACTTCGAGAAAAGGCGAAAGAAAAAGACGAGGAGGTAGACGAAAAAGAATTGATCCGAGCTGCGAATACATATACCAACCTTCACTTTTTCTTTCTCACAGGTGATCGCTACATTAATAAAGAGAAAACGATTAGTGAATGGATGCAACGCGATGAGGAAAGCGATAAGTTCTTTGAAAGCGTTAGAGAACCAGAAAATATCAACTGTTTGACTTGCGGTCGCTTGATGTTTATTAGTTCACATCATAATCAGCAAGGATTTAAAGATGAGAAAGATAGAGTTCTCTTTATGTACGATTGTCCTTTAGAACATATTCCACGTCGAGCTTTCTATGATGACGGTGAGGAATTTCGACGGGAGAAGCCAACTTGTCCTAAATGTCACGCTGAAGTGGTTGAAGAAGACAAAACTACTGATGAGAAATTCATCACTATCGTTACTTGTCCGAATTGTAACTACACAAATATCTCAGAGATTGAACGCACTGTTGAAAAAGAAGATCCTCACTTTGAACGCGATCGAGCAAGGTTTTGCCTCGATGAGAAGAGGGGTCAAGAGTTCATCGAGGGTAAACAAAACATAGAAGGACTTGCTCGTCTGATGGATGAGATTAAGGAGAAAGAAAAGAATAAAGATAAGTATGATGCGGTAGCCAAGCTCAAAAAGTTAAAGATTATAGAGCTTGAGGAATTACTTATACCTATTGTTGAGAAAGTAGAATATATACGCTTTCAACTCAAACAGCCGGAGATTAATAAGGATGTAGTAGTACCTTTTGTTGTCTATGAAAAGAAAGCTGATAGAGGGGAATATGACAGTAAGAAGACTTTAGAGAAATTGATCAAGGGTGCTTTAGCTGATACCAACTGGAGACTTATGAGCGATGGAGTAAGTTATAGGCTGGGGATGCTTGAGGGTCGACTGCGAGCCTATGAAAGAGAGGAAGATTTACTTAAGCTTGTGAGTCAAAAATGATAAAATTAAACCAATGACAAAAGAACAAGCAGGCGGATATATCTTTGAGGCAGCTATATGGGAACTTTTAAAGAAATCTGGGTATATAACTGTAAAAGGTGACAAGTTACGAGGCAGAGGTAGTGAACATCAAATAGATGCTGTAGGGTACTGGAAAATTCCAATTCCTTTTGTTTTTCCTGTAAGGTTAATGCTTGAAGGTAAGTTTAAAGAGACAACTGACTTATCATCTGTTCGCAGTTTTCTTGGTGCACATATTGATATTAAAGAAAATTATTTCGTTCGGGGGAAAAGTCGGCCTTCACGATATACAGATGTAGCTTGTATTTGTTGTAAAGGCTCATTTACACAACCTGCGCAAGATTATGCATGGGCGCATAATATTTTTCTGGTCTCGTTTAGAGGAGTCCAAAGTCTTCGAGGTATTATTGAAAACATTGAGCAATTCTTGAATGAAGCGAACTTAGAAGTTAGCAGAGAAGATCTTATTCTTTCATTTCAAAATCAGTCAGGAGTGGTAAATCAGAACTTAATTCTTATTGTTGGAATGTTAGATGGCAAGTACCCAATTATGCTTTCTGCGGATAAAGAATTTACTAAATTTTTAGAACGTCGAAGTTTAGAGACTGGGGATGTTTTGCGTGCAGTAAAGACTGAAAGGTTTACTGGCGAGAGTGAGACAGTATACCGAATTGGCTTCATTGAAAATGAGAGGATTCCTGTTGAATTTTCCTTACCGAACGGAATTGCAACAAAGTTAAGTCGTCATATAGATCAAACTCATTATGGTCGGAAAATATTTGATATTGAGATTCCGTCTGTTCAATCATCTAAAGGTAAAGAAACGAGAAGAATTTTTAAACTTAATGTTATTCTCGGGTAATTTTTTGAGTATCTTTCTGGTATACTTTTGTTATGATATCTCTGTAAAAAATTATGAAAAAGCGCCCCTCTGTCAGACAAGTGAGATACGCCTACGGTCTCATGAATCATCACAAATCAAAACAGCAAGTCGCCCTTGAAGCTGGCTTTTCGGAGAGTACAGCGCGCGTACCTAAATCCATCGAGAATAAGCTCGGTTTTAAGCTCGCCATGGCCCAATTAGCGGGCGAAATGGAGAATGTTACTATGAAGCTCATGTTTGAGCTTCAGGCACGAGATATGAGCAAAATGAGCAATAAGGATCTCCTGCAATCTCTCGATGTAATGTCTAAAACTCACGAACGTTTCTATTCTCAAATTCCCGAGGAAATGAAATACTAAGCCTTTATTTTTACCAGAAATATGGTAGTATAAAAGCACAACTTAATAAAAAAAGTAGCCTAAACCTTTAGTAATAAAGGCATGGTGAAAGCTCAAGTCCTGCAAAGACATAAAAAACCGATCATGGGTTTGTCTTTGCAGGCCGTGTCCGAAAGGATACGAGGAGCGAAAGCTTCTATCCCGTGGTCGGCTTTTTGTTTGCCTGCTTCTGGAATTTATAAATCAGAAACAAAGAATGTATTTATGAAAAATATAAAAATAATAGTTGCTACGTTTATCGTTACAGGTATCTTGACGATCGCGGGGTCTGTATTTGCAGGATTTTTAATTGGCGTTCCATCAACTGCTGATGGGAAAAATACTCAAGGAACAATTTTTGTTCCACCTCAACCTATTACTAAATCGGGATGTTTGTCTGTATCTGAACAAATTGCGAAAGGATATAAATATGATAGTTGTACTGGCGAGAAGTTGCCCGCAAGTTTTTCTCCAGATCAAGTAGAAGCACGATTTCAAGCAATTGAAGCGAGACTGAATAAATTAGAAGCTAAGAGGTAAACTTCTATGGAAACCATACTAATTATATTTGGATGTTTAGTGGTTTATTGCCTATTTAGGATAGAGCAGAAGATTGAAAAGCTTTATGATAGTTTTGAAAGCTTTTATGGAGATTGGCAGAATAGACATGATCCATATATACCTACATACGACAGTGAAGATATAACTTCATAAGTCTAAAGGAGATTTTGACAAATACTGCGTAAATTGTAGTATAAAGAAAAACCTAGAATTTGGAAAATCAAAACAAATCCTCGCTTTGGCAAATCATTCGTTTTGGAGTTGTAGGAGTTCTAGCAGTTGGTTTATATTATGGAATACTATATGCACTTACCGAGTTTCTTCATGTTTGGTACTTACTATCTGCAGTCATAGCTTATGTTTTTAATATCACTTCCAATTTTATCTTGCATAAATACTGGACGTTTAAAAACAAAGACAAGCAGAAAGTTCGTAAGCAAATATTTTGGTACCTCGTATTGTGTATATCGTTCTTTATCGTAAACACGACATCCTTGTATATACTTGTTGAGATCGTTCATTTATACTATCTTCACGCACAAATCATTCTGACGGTTATCCTCAGTATTACAAGCTATTTCCTTACTAAAAGAATTTTTGCCTAAGACCTCGCACTTGCGGGGTCTTTAATTTAATAGCTTGCATTTTGAGAACACTTAGGCTATTATATTTCCAGTTCATTTTATAAATGTCACTTTCCCAAATATTGTGGTGATTCCACTGGACCCACAAAAATAGCGGTAAACCGCCCCCAACCAAACAACCGTGCGATTCCTCGCATACCATTGCTAGATAAGCCCGACAGCTTTCACATCATTATTAGTACGTCATGTACTTACTTATGCTGTTAGCTTGGTTGTAATCTAAAAATTTAATAACAAGATGAAAGCATAAGTAGCACCTGACAGGGTGTTTTTTTGTTTTTTACAAAATAAACATTCTTAACTTTGTTTTTGGTGTTAGCCTTGGGTAAAGAATTCATCCTTTGCTATCCAAGGCGAACACGAGAAACAGCAAAGGAATATGTTAAATCAAAAAGAATTTTTATCTCTGTTTTCAAGCTGTAGGTTTAGGTATATACACGAAGTCAACAAAGAAGTTGTTCAAGGCACTAACGCATTAAGTTCGTCGTGGAATAGTAAAGGTTACGGGGTCTATTTTACAGTTAACGGATTCCCACCTGCTGGTGCAGCGACTATTGCAAATCTTGCATGTCTTAATTGCAACTTTATTGATATAGATATAAAAAAAGACGGAATTTCTCAACAAGAAAGAAGCTTGTTGATACAGGAGAGAATCATGCGAGCATATGAAGAAGGTATTTTAATGCCTACGATTATCGTCAGAACAAAAAATGGTGCTCATTTGTACTGGCTTTATACAGGATCTATTTCATCTCCTTCGAATTCTCAAATACTGCAATGGCAGAGTGTTCAAAATCGGCTAGTAAAATATTTTGATGGTGATAAAAATGCTAAAGACATAGCAAGAGTTTTGCGGGTGCCTTTTACAAATCATTTGAAAGACCCATCAGATCCTTATTTTATAACAATCGATAGTTATAAACCCGAAAATTTGTACTCTCTTGAAGAGTTAAACGAAGCGCTTCCTAAATATGAGGATGAAGTACTAGTTGAAAATAAAATATCAGCTACAGAATTATTATTAAAAGGTATTCCTGTTGGGCAAGGGTTACGGCATGGAGCGCTAGCGCAAATGGCAGGTTTATTTTTGAGAGGGGCTGATACTCCAGAAAAAATTGCTATTGCAAGAAAAAACTATTATGACTGGGATAAAGGAATCGTAGGGTCGCCCGAAAAATTCGAGGATAGAAAAAAAGAACTAGATAATACCTTTGACGGTATTTTGAAGTTAAACCTTAAAAAAACTGTAAATAAATTTCAGCAACCTGAAAAAATAATACTTAAAAAAGCAATAACTAGGTGTTTTTCTGATATACAATCTGTTGCTATTAACTGGTTATGGCCGAATAGAATAGCAATAGGAAAATTGACTTTAATTGCCGGTGATCCCGGCCTTGGAAAAAGTTTAGTAACTGCCACATTAGCAGCTAATGTTTCAAAAAGTTACGCATGGCCCATTGATAATTTTAGCGCTCCTCTAGGGGATGTAATTTTACTGTCGGCTGAAGATGATCCAGCTGATACTATTAAGCCACGTCTTGAAGCTATTGGAGCCGATTGTTCTCGGATACATATTTTAGAAGCTGTTGAAGTAAAAATGGAAGAGGGGATGGAGGAAAGAATGTTTTCTCTTGAAAGCGATCTAAAAATTCTTGAAGAGTTGTTGGATACTTTGCCAGAGTGCAAATTAGTCATCATTGATCCAATATCTGCTTATCTTGGAGATACAGATAGTAATAAAAATGCCGAAGTAAGAGGTTTACTTGCTCGATTATCAAAATTGGCTGGAAAATATAAATCAGCTTTTGTATTAGTAAGTCATCTAAATAAAAATACTGGGACAAGTGCGATGTATCGTACTAGCGGATCATTGGCATTTGTTGCTGCTGTGCGAAGTGCTTTCATGGTCACAAAAGATAAGGATAATCCCGAACGTAGATTATTCATGCCCATAAAAAGCAATATAGCAAAAGATACAACTGGATATGCTTATTCAGTAGTAGAGGCCGAAAATAAAGCACCAATGATTGTTTGGGAAAATGAAGTTGTTGATATTCCAGTTGAAGAGGCTCTTGCTCCTGTTGAGTCTCCAGAAGAACATAGTGCCACTGATGAAGCAAAAGTATTTTTGATCTATTCTCTAAAGAATGGGCCGAGAAGAGCAGATGAAGTACAAAAAGAAGCTAGGTCGGCTGGCA
The DNA here is from genome assembly GCA_040384805.1 of Patescibacteria group bacterium. Classification (GTDB taxonomy): domain Bacteria; phylum Patescibacteriota; class Minisyncoccia; order Phycocordibacterales; family UBA9973; genus UBA8515. Next base: position 46,875 of record JAZKIP010000010.1, read on the forward strand.
TTACTCCTAAACCTCTAAGATCAGCGAAAGAAAAATTAGGAATAAAGTCACAGAAAACATCAAACTTTACAGGTGGTTTTTGGGTGTGGCAATTACCCGAAGATGCCCTCACAGCAGAAGAAGCCCTATTAAAAAGGGAGGGCATGTTGGATGATCAAGGGCATCTTCGAAATAGTTTTAACAAACTAGACAACTTTGTAGAGGATATAAAGTCGGAACCAGAGATCAAAGACGATTCATTGGATTTATAAGAACGCTAACATCCAATGTCAATCGATAACATAAAAAACAAAAAACCAAGAAAAGGAAAGGCTAAAAATACGAAGCCCTTTGTGTTTTCTTATTATGTTGTTGAATCAGCATCGGAAACAGAAGTTCAGTCGAGAATAGATAAAGCGTTCGACATCCTTTTCTCGGAGGTTGTGAATAAGTCTAATTGACATCTATAGACAATTAGGAGTATAGTATATTTATGGAATTTCTAACTAGGACCGAGGTAGCAAAATATTTCAGAGTTCACGAAAGAACAGTTGATCGCTGGATTGAGAGCGGTATTTTGAAGAGTTATAAACTTGGAAAGGGCAGGACTGCGTTATTGAGAATACCAAAGTCAGAGGTAAAGAAGTTTTTAGAGAAAAGTAAAAACAAATAAAAATGATAGAAGAAATTCAAAAACAAAATAAGTTGATTGCGGTTTACGGAAGAGTATCAACTTCAAATCAAGAAAATGAAGGTACTATTGAGACCCAGCTTTCGGCTGTGAGAGAATTTGCTAAAGCACATGGTTATACCATAGTAAAAGAATACTTAGACGAGGGCTGGAGTGGTGATACTCTCGTAAGGCCATCTCTCGATCAGCTTCGTATAGATGCAAAAAAGAAAGGTTGGGAAGCAGTCTTGATTTTTGACCCTGATAGATTAGCAAGACGTGGAGCATGGCAAGAAGTCGTAATAGAAGAATTAAAAGAACTAGAGATTGATGTTCTCTTTGTTACTATTCCACAACCTAAAACAGATGAAGATAAGATTATGTATAAAATGAGAGGAGTATTCACCGAGTACGAGAGAATGAAGATCAAAGAAAGATTTAGACTTGGAAAAGTTCGCAAAGCCAATGAAGGTCATATTATCTCTACAGAAGGGCCTTATGGTTATAATTTCATAACTAAGAAAGGGAAAAAAGGCGATGCAGATTTTCTAGAAAGTCATTATGAGATTAACGAATATGAATCACAAATTGTTAAAAACCTTTTTTCATGGGTAGCAGATGAAGGGCTAACCTTGCGTGCTATTGTTCGGAGACTTCAAGAATTAAATATACAGCCACGTAAGAGTAAAAGAGGTGTTTGGAATACGAGTACATTAAGCACTCTTTTCAAAAACAAAACTTATATCGGAGAAGGTCACTATGGGGCCTCTTATGCCGTAGTACCAACAAATCCTTTGAAAAAAGAGGGATATAGAAAGATTAAAAAAACCAGTAGAAAGATGAAGCCAGAGAATGAATGGATCATTATTCCCACTCCTAAAATTATAGATGAAGATATCTTCATGAAAGTCGGACAACGTTTAAGATCAAATTTTGAACTTTCGTCTAGAAACACAAAGAACGAGTATCTGCTTAGTGGTAAAATATGGTGTGATTGTGGCAAAAGGCGTGCAGGAGAAGGCCCACAGCAGGGCAAGCATCTTTATTATCGGTGTACTGATCGAGTAAAGAGTTTTCCTCTACAACCTGAATGTAAAGAAAAAGGCTTAAATGCTAAGATCCTCGATCCACTAGTATGGCAAGGAGTTGCAAATCTTATGAGTTCTCCTGAATTACTTCTTAAGCAAGCAGAGCGTTGGCTAAATAATCAGAAAATGGGAAACAAAACTTCAACAATAAATATTGAAGAAACAAAAAAAGAAATTGCTAAATTGAAAGATCAAGAGGATCGTTACACTAAAGCGTATGGAGCTGGCGTTATTACCATAGACCAACTAAAAGAATACATCGCACCACTGAAAGAAAAAATATCATTGTTCAATAGTCAAATCAATAAAGCTCGATTAGAGACAGAACACATTGATGAAAGGCAATTACCAAAATTAAATGAAATAGAAGTATTTGCAGAAAAAGCATCAGAATTCTTAAAAGACTTGAAATTTAATGCTAAAAAGGCCATAATCAACAATATTGTTGATAAAGTGGTCGGAACCAGAGAGAAATTACAAGTATATGGATATATTCCAGTAACATCATCAGATATTAATGTCTTCACTGAGTATCGGCATCGTAGGACTTCCCAACGTCGGCAAATCGACGCTTTTTAATGCACTGACGAAAAAAGGCGTTCCCGCCGAGAATTATCCTTTCTGCACGATCGATCCGTCAGTCGGAATTGTTCCTGTGCCTGATGAGCGCCTCTGGAAGCTTTCGGAATTCTCGAAATCCATAAAGACGATACCGGCTGTCATCGAATTCGTCGATATTGCGGGACTTGTGAAAGGGGCATCTGCGGGAGAGGGGCTTGGCAATAAATTCCTTGCCAATATCCGCGAAGTGGACGCGATTTTTGAAATGGTTAGAATATTCCCGCTTAAGACCGAGAAGGGAAATGAAATCATCCATGTCTATGGAGATATTGATCCATTGCGCGATATCGAAGTGATTAATCTTGAATTGATCTTGGCGGATCTTGAAACTGTTACGAAAAGAAAGAATAATATCGTGCGAGATCTTAAAAAAGGCGATAAAGAGGCCGTTATTGAAGATGCTGCTCTTGAGAAACTTATGCAAGTATTTGAAAAAGGCGCGCTTGCCAATACTGTCGAATTGAATGAAAAAGAAATGGAGAAAGTGAAGATGCTCAATTTGCTGACACTCAAGCCTTTCGTGTATGGCCTCAACAAGCGAAGCGGAACGAAAAATCTCGATGAGATGAACCCGGAAGTATTTAAAGAATTAACAGACTATATAATAAGCATGGGATCGCGCTACGTTGTTTTAGACGCCAAAATCGAAGAAGAATTAAAAGATTTCGAAGGCGAAGAAAAAGAAGTTTTCCGCAAGGAATTGGGCGGAGACGATGACGGGATCAACAGCCTTATTTCCGAAGGATATAAGTTGCTCGGCCTTGATACGTATTTCACGACCGGGGAAGATGAGACGCGTGCATGGACTATCAAAACTGGCAGCACTGCGCCTGTTGCCGGCATGGCGATCCATACGGATTTCAAAGATAAATTTATCCGCGCGGAAGTCGTGTACTGGAAAGATCTTCTTGATGCCGGATCATATGTCGACGCCCGATCCAAAGGCAAAGTACGGACGGAAGGGAAGGAATACATCGTTCGCGATGGGGATGTTATAGAATTCAAGATATGATAAAGCTTATTTCATTAAATATTGAAACGGATATTCATCATGAAAAAGTGGTGCCGTTTTTAAAACTTGAAAATCCTGACGTTGTTTGTTTGCAGGAAGTATTTGAGAAAGATCTCTCATTGTATGAAGAAGCGCTCGGAATGAAAAGCTACTTTAAGCCGATGTCTGTTCATCCGTCTGTAAAAGATAAGGGAGCAACGAGTCATGTCGTAGGTATTGCAATTCTGACGAAATTCCCCGTCACGATGCATTATCATTATTATGCAGGCAATGAAAACAGTATCCCACACTGGGTCAGATCTCCAGATCTTTATATTGCTCCTCACACGGCAAATCAATTAGTATTGTGGGTTGAAATGATGATAGAGGGAAAACTTTTCCGAATAGCAACCACTCATCTTCCGGTAACTCCACCTTTTGGCATCTCAACAGAGTATCAGCTTGATCAGGCACGAAAGATGCTTGAAATTCTCGCTCCGTTCGAAAGTCTCATCATCTGCGGCGATTTGAACGCTCCGCGAGGGAAAGAAACCTTTGCATTGTTCAGCGACAAATACATCGATCATGTCCCTCTTCGTTTTGATTCGAGCATCGATCCGGTGTATCACAAAAACCCTGTTCTTATCCTGATGGTTGACGGCCTTTTCAGCACGCCGGATTATGAAGTCAAAGACGTGGAACTCCGGCAGGGCCTGAGCGATCATAAAGCTATTGTCGCGCATATTGGCAAGGTCAATTAACCTTGTGATTTCATTACGTGTGGCATATTGACTTTTATTCTTAACTTTGGCATTATCTACACATGAGCCACAGCAAGCAATCGTTTCTCTATTACTTTATCTTTCGATCCTACAATAGAGGGCTGTTATTTACGTTGGTGTAATTCTCCACAAACTTAAAAAACAGCCCTCTATATTAAAAAGGCTGTTTTTTAAGTTAACCCATATTGTTCATTCAAAAAATCACAACAATGCGAATTCTATTTTTAAGAGGAATTTTTTCCACGGACGAAAAAAATGCTTATCAAGGTCTGATTTGTTGGTGTCATTTTAGCAACAAAGATACCGAGGAAACAGTCAGAAAAGCAATTCCCCAAATCGTGTGCAGGAAAAAATGCAAGAAAAAAGAGGAGGAAGAGGCTATTATATTAGTACCATTCTCCGGTCTTGATGAAGCGACCCATACAATGCCTTTCGATGATGCCTGTTCTTTATTTAGGACACTTGGTGAAAATCTTCCCGGGGCGATCACAACTCCATTCAACACAAGTACCGGTTTTAATCTTCAACTGCCCGGTAGCGCATATGTTGGCTTCATAGAAGTCTGATTCTAAAAGTAATTTCATGAAATGGCGTCAATATTAAGACGCCATTTTTTATGCTATAATTTCTCCATGGATCTTACACAGCAAAAATGCGTCCCGTGCGAAGGAGGAACAGAGCCGATGACCAAAGCAGATGCCGAAGCAATGCGTGAATATCATGTCAAAGACTGGATACTATCTGCCGATGCGAAAAATATATCAAGGAAATTCGAATTCAAGGATTTTGCTGAAGCGCTCGATTTTGTAAATAAAGTAGGCGTGATCGCTGAAACTGAAGGTCACCACCCTGATATTCATCTTGCTGACTATAAATTTGTCACTGTCGATCTCTCGACTCATGCGATCGGCGGGCTATCTCAGAATGATTTTATTGTTGCGGCGAAAATAAATGTCTTGTAATAATAAAAGTACGCACAATTAGCTCTTTTCGAAATGCACGAATATTTTCCTGCTGAAAAATTTCTCCGGCTCGAGCCGTCGCTCTTGTGCAGTCATTTCTTAAGGACTAATTCTGCTCCCTTTTATTTATTTTATTATTTATATGAAAAACGATTGGCGAAAAATTATTACTGTTTTGAAGAATGACGGCGTGGCGGTTATCCCGACTGACACTCTCTATGGAGTGGTGGGAAAAGCACTCTCTAAAAAAACCGTAGAACGTATTTACAAACTTAAGGGTCGCGATAAAAGCAAGCCGCTCATTGTTCTTATTTCATCATTCGACGATCTGAAAAAATTCAATATTACGTTGGAGCATAGGCAGTCAGAATTTCTAAAGACGATTTGGCCCGGGAAAGTAAGCGTCATAATGAGTGTTCCATCTGCACGATGGGAATATCTTCATCGGGGGACAAAAACGATCGCATTCCGCATGGTCGGACCGCGCAACAGGAACATATATCATCTCATCCGGACAGTCGGACCCCTCGTTGCTCCAAGCGCCAATCCGCAAGGGGAAGATCCTGCACGGACAATGCAAGAGGCCAAAAGATACTTTAGAGATATGGTCGATCTCTACGCATGTGGCGGAACACGCATGGCCAAGCCATCAACGCTTGTTGAATATAAGAACAATACATTTACAATTCTTCGTCAAGGAGCGGTAAAGATAAAAGAGAAGAAGTAATTATTACTTCTTCTCTTTTGATTTTTTCAACTCTTCGATATCTGTCATGAGTTTGCCGAGAGTGTATTCGATTCGGGCAAGGACGATATCGCTGTCTTTTTTGATTGTCGGCTGTTCGTTTTCTTCCTCGCTTATTTCCTCTCCGATCTCAACGACATCCTCTTGAATCTCCTCCACGTCTTCCTGGATTTCATCGACATCTTTCTGGATCTCGTCGACGTCCTTTTCAATGCCTTCTACGTCTTCTTGGATCTCTTCCACATTCTCCTGAATTTCTTCAACGTCGCGGGCGACAGCATACAGACGCCGCGCCTGACGGTTCATGCTCATTTGAATGAAGATAGAAAGATAAATTGCCTCAAGAGAAACAACGGTCGTGACAACCAGAAGTATGGTATTAATTTCTACTCCCCAGAAGTATAAAACGAAAGCGACGATAAAAAGCGCGGTGTGTACTAATAGGGAATTAGTCGAGCCGATCCAGCGCGTGGCGCGTACGGCTATTTTCTCCACCGCATTCGCTGATCGTCGCTTGAGTTCTTTCATAGTAGATATATTATAGCGTATCTTTTTGCTATACTCTATAGTATGGATCCCGTTAGAGATGTGCTGTTATGAGCTAGCGGGAAGCATTATAATAAATATTGTCGTTTATTCTAATTATCATTTAACAAGATACGGAAGACTTAAAAGGCTTCCTATCTCTAACGGGATGGAAACACATCACGCGCAAAAAACATCATTAACACCTAAGTTCTTCTTTTTATCAGCCGGCCTTTTGGTCACTCTTATTGTAAGTGTCACGTCCGGTATTATTCTTTTCTTTGAATCGTTGAATATTAAATTCCCCGATGCTCTGACGGCGGTCTATCAATACGGATATAACAGCTACAATTACGAAGGAATGCGTGCAGCTCTTGCCACGCTTATCATTATCTTTCCCTTGTTTCTCGTTATTTCCTATTTCTGGAATAAGGAATCGCGAAAAAATATCGGATACAAGGATGCTACGCTTCGCAAATGGGTCATTTATCTCGTCCTCTTTCTTGCAAGTGTGGTTATTATTTCAGATCTTGTCACTCTTGTGCGCTATTTCGTATCGGGAGAAATAACGACCCGTTTTATTCTCAAAGTAGTGGGAGCATTCGTGACCGCAGGTCTTGTCGGTTCATATTATATATTCGGGCTTCGTTCCTATGATAAAAGGCCGAAAGCGCTCTCACGCATCTATGGAGCTATTGGAAGCGCGCTCATCGTCGCACTCATTATCCTTTCATTTATGGCAATGGGAAGTCCGAAGGAGCAGCGTGCGTTGCGGTTCGATGATCGCCGCGTATCGGATCTCCAATCGATCCAGTACCAAGTGATCACTTATTGGCAGCAAAAAGAAAAACTACCTTCTGCGCTTTCCGATCTCTCGACTCCTCTTTCTAGCTATTCCGTTCCGCGCGATCCGGAATTTGACAAGGGAACAGGGTATGAATACCGCGCGATCGATGCTCTCTCATTTCAGCTCTGTGCGACTTTCGCCCGGGCGATGCCGGAAGGATGGCAGGAATATTCCAAGGGAGGAGGCGTGCTGTCGATGCGAGACATGGCTCTCTCATCTTCGTCCTATCCGGGAAGTGGCATTAATGAGTCTTGGGATCATGACAGAGGACGCACATGCTTCACACGCACGATTGACCGCGACATCTATCCTCCGTATCCTAAAATCCCGAAACAATAAAACCTTATATATCAAAAAACTCTCGATATATCGAGAGTTTTTTGATATAGTATGAAGACATATGAAAAATTACGACCATACTAAAATTGAGCGTAAATGGCAGAAGGAATGGGAGGCGAAAAAACTATACCATGCAAAGACAAAAGCTAAGGGAAAGAAATTTTATGGCTTGATCGAGTTCCCATATCCGTCAGGATCAGGCCTTCATGTGGGCCACATCAGAAGCAATACGGCTATGGATATTATCACTCGCAAGCGCAGGATGGAGGGATACAACGTGCTCTATCCGATCGGCTGGGATGCTTTCGGACTGCCGACGGAAAACTATGCGATCAAGACAGGAAAACAGCCCGAAAAAGTAACCAAAGAAAATACCGACATGTTCCGCAAACAGCTCAAGGCATGCGGCTTCGGATTCGACTGGTCGCGGGAAATCAATACGACCAATCCGGCCTATTATAAATGGACGCAGTGGATATTCTTGCAATTTTATAAGAAAGGTCTCGCATATAAGACGAAGACCATGATCAACTGGTGCCCGAAGGACAAGATCGGCCTTGCCAACGAAGAAGTGGTCAACGGCCGCTGCGATCGCTGCGACGGTCCCGTTGAAAAAAGAGAAAAGGAGCAGTGGATGCTTGCGATCACGAAATACGCCGATCGTCTTGATAAAGATCTCGATGATGTGAATTACCTTGAAAAGATCAAGATCCAGCAGAGAAACTGGATCGGAAAATCCGAGGGAAGCGAAATTGATTTTACAATCAAAAATTTCCCGGAAAAAGTTACCGTTTTCACAACCCGTGCCGATACTCTCTACAGTGCCTTTGCAGTTATCCTTGCACCGGAGCACTCTTTGGTGGAGTCTCTGAAAGGACAGATAGAAAACTGGAGCGATGTGGAGAAATATATTTCCGATGTTAAGAAGAAAACTGATATCGAGCGTACCGCCGAGGACAAGGAAAAAACAGGAATCGAGCTCAAGGGAATCCGTGCGATCAATCCGATTAACAACGAAGAAATTCCCGTATGGATCGCAGACTTCGTGCTTGTCCACTACGGTACGGGAGCGATATTCGCCGATATTCATGACGAGCGCGATCATGCCTTTGGCAAGAAATATGGCTTGCCCATGCGTCGCTCAATCGAGCCGGTATTCCATGCGTCTGACCATCCGATCCGGGACGGCCTTCCTGTTATAAAGCGCAATGCTATCTGCGCTGTTATTCGAAACCCGAAAGACGATACCTATTTATGCAGCGTCTGGCGCGATATGCATATGCACGGTCTCATCACCGGGGGCGTCGAAGACGGAGAGGATATGGTGAAAGCGGCCATGCGGGAAATATATGAGGAAACAGGATATAAGAACGTAAAGCTCGTCAATAATCCCGATATCGCGATACACAGCACATTTTTTCACCGCAAGAAGCAGGAGAATCGATGGGCGCGATTCCAGTACATGTTTTTTGATTTGATCGATAAGGAGAAAGATGAAATCGACGAAAAAGAAGCTGCCATCCATGACGTTGTCTGGAAGAAAAGAAGCGAGCTCGATAATTTTTTCTCTGTCGTTGAAGGGGAATTCGTTCTTAATTTGATCGATACGGGTGACTATATACATACGGGAGAGGGAATACTCTCGAATTCAGGTCCTCATACCGGCATGACATCCGAAGAAGCCCGAAAAAAGATAACAGAAGCTATCGGAGGAAAGATCGTGACGAAATACAAGCTTCGTGACTGGGTCTTCTCGCGTCAGCGCTATTGGGGAGAGCCGATTCCGATCATTCATTGCCAGATATGCGGCTATGTTCCGGTTCCGGAAAAAGATTTGCCGATACTCTTGCCGAAAGTAAAATCATATACGCCGACCGACACCGGTGAATCTCCGCTTGCCGCAATTTCGACATGGGTTAATACGACATGCCCCCACTGCAAAGGCAAAGCCAAGAGGGAAACTGACACGATGCCCAATTGGGCGGGAAGCTCGTGGTACTATCTTCGCTATACTGATTCGAAGAATAAGAAAGAATTCGCAAGCCCGAAAGCCCTTTCATATTGGATGAGCAAGAAGTCAGGCGGAGTCGACTGGTACAACGGCGGCATGGAGCATACGACGCTCCATCTGCTCTACTCGCGTTTCTGGCACAAATTCCTCTACGATTTAAAGCTTGTGCCAACGCATGAACCCTATATGAAAAGAACATCTCATGGCATGATCTTAGCCGATGACGGTTCAAAAATATCAAAATCAAAAGAAAATGGCGTCAATCCGATCGATGTCATAAAAACCTACGGAGCTGACACCCTTCGGGTCCACGAGATGTTCATGGGTCCGTTCGACCAGGCAGTGCCGTGGAATTCAGAGAGCCTGATCGGCTCGCGGCGATTTCTTGAGAAAGTGTGGAGAGCCGCAACTCTCCTTGAGACTAAGAATAAAAACTCTCATAAGGAAATCGAAAAAACTCTTCATAAGACGATCAAGAAAGTCACTGAGGATATTGAGACCATGAGCTTCAACACGGCGGTCTCGTCGATGATGGTCCTTGTCAATGAAATTGAAAAACAGAAGGAGATTTCCCGGAAGGATTTCATGATGTTTTTACGGATACTCTGTCCCTTCGCTCCTTTCATTGCCGAAGAGTTGTGGCATCAGATGGGAGAGAAAAAATCAATTCATCGTGCGCCATGGCCCGCATATGATTCACAAAAGATCATCGATGAGGAGATTACAATCGTCTTTCAAGTCAATGGCCGCGTGCGCACGGAAAGAAAGATCCCTCGCGATTTATCCGAAGAAGAGATCAAGGCTCTTGCTATAAGCGACAGCGTCGTTATCCCGTGGATCGATGGCAAGGAAATAAAGAAAATCATCTATGTGCCCGGACGACTTGTTAACATTGTTGTCTAGTCATTTAAAGTGTCATTGAGTATAATGAGCTTATTACCATACTAAAATTAAAAATAATGAAATCAAAAAAAGCGCATCTCTTTAACAGGCTGTCATTTGCAACTCTGCTCGCGACCATTTTTTTGTCGCTCTTCTTCTTTGTCCCTTATACGCCGGTTACCCTTGAAGCAAGCAAAGGATTCCTCGTGTCTGTCGGGATGACTCTTGCGCTTTTCTTTTGGCTGATCGCATGCCTCGTAGAAGGGAAAGTCGTGATTCCTCGCGACCGGCTCATCCTTTTTGCCGGGCTTATTCCAATCGTATTCCTGATCTCATCGTTCTTCTCCTCATCATTCTATGTATCTCTTTTCGGAACGGGATTCGAAACCGGCACGTTCGGCTCCATTCTCGTTCTTTTTATCCTTTTTTTCCTGTCGGCGATTCATTTCCAGACAGAAAGGAGGGTCTGGTATTTTTATCAAGCTCTCTTTTTCGGCGCTCTGCTCGTTGCGCTTTTTCAAATTGTGAATATGTTTGCAGGTATTGGCGGCATGCTGCCGGGGTTCTTTCAGGGAATGTCCTTTGGCAATCTCATCGGCGGTTGGAGCGATTTTGCGTTCTTTTTTGGCCTCGTGATCATCATAGCGGTCTCGGCGATAGAGTTTCTTAAAACAAAAATTCTTTTCCGTATCGGGCACTATATACTCTTGGTTTCAGGGTTATTTTTCCTTGCTATCATCAATATCCCTCTCGTCTGGCTTCTCGTCGGGCTCTCCTCGATCATTGTCTTTATTTACAGCATATCGGCGACAAACAGAACCGATTCCCACAACCACGCAAGAGCGTTCCCCGCAGCCTCTCTTCTTGTCATTCTTGTCTCTCTTGTTTTCCTTATCGGCAGCAGTTCTCTCGGCAACCTGATCTCTCAGCATATCAGCGTTTACAATCCCGATATTCGCCCTTCATTCGCGTCAACCGCCCATGTTGCATGGCAAGCGATTACGGATAACCCCCTCTTGGGAAGCGGTCCGAATACATTTGCCATTGATTGGGCCCTGTGGCAACCGAAGGCCTTCGCGCAAACATCCGTCTGGAATATGGAATTTACGAGCGGAGTGAGCCTTTTGTCGACCTTTGCGGCAACAACCGGTATTCTCGGCATCGTTTCTATTCTGCTTTTCCTCGTCGTATTTATCATCAGAGGTATCCAGTCTCTGCGGATCGCATTTAATAAGGATAACCCTTCTCATTATTTCCTTGTTGTTACGTTTTCGACGGCGCTCTATGCATGGATTACCGTCATTCTTTTTACGCCTAATATCATCATGCTTGCTATTGCATTCGCGACAAGCGGAATGCTTATCGGCATATTGGTCAACAAGCAGGCGGTACGGATACGCGAATTCTCATTTCTCGGTGATCCGCGCGGAAGCTTCTTCACCATTCTTGGTCTTATGATAATGATGATCGCTTCCATATCTCTTGCATACGTGTATGCCGAAAAATTCGCATCAGTTATTTATTTCTCGCGCAGCCTTGCCAGCGACGGTACTCCGCAATCACTGGCGCAATCCGAAAAAATGCTTGCCAATGCGATTATTCTCGACAAAAACGATCTGTATTATCGCGCTTTGTCGCAAGTGTATGTGCAGGAAATCGGAACTCTCGTCAACGATACGACTGTCTCGCAGGATACCTTGAAATCGACTCTCCAAAATCTGCTTAATCTTGCCCAGCAAAATGCCGAGCAGGCTATCATGCGGAATCCGAAGCACTATTTGAATTACGTCAATCTCGGCAATGTATACAGTTCTCTTGTGCCTCTCGGAGTCGCTCAAAGCTATGAAGGCGCGAAAGCCGCCTATATCCGCGCTTCCGAACTTGCGCCGAATAATCCGGCCATATATCTGCGGAGAGCTCAGCTCGAATCTATCAATAAGAATAACGATGAGGCGCGCAAGCTTATTGAGCAAGCCCTCGCTCTAAAGTCTGACTATACGGACGCGCTCTTCTTTCTCGTAGAAATTGAGACAGAAGAAGGGGACATTGCAGGAGCAATCAGGCAGGCCGAACGCGCAAGCGAGCTTTCTCCTAAGGATGCAACAGTGTTCTTCCGGCTCGGACTGCTTCGCTATAAAAATGGCGACTATAAGGGGGCCGCAAGCGCGTTTGAGGCGGCTGTTATCCTCAATACATCATACTGGAATGCGCGCTACTATCTCGGACAAGCGTATCAGAAAGAAGGTCGCATGGAGGATGCGCTCGCGCAATACCGAATACTTGAAAAATTCCTTCCTGACAATCAGGATGTCAAAGATGCAATCGGCTCGCTTTCGAAACCGGCTCCATCTTCATCCGTAGAAACAACATCCCAAGAGGATACTGAGCGAACGCCATAGCACGTCTCTTCCGGTATGGTGAAGCGCATCCTCACATTTTTTAATAAAGAGTTTAACGGCGTAAATGAGGCGGCGCTTCTTCTCGGGGGATTCGCATTCCTTTCCCAGCTTTTGGGGATGGTGCGCGACAGGACTCTTGCTCATGTGGTCGGTGCCGGGCCTGTTCTTGACGTGTATTATGCCGCCTTCCGCATACCGGATTTCCTCTACATATCGATCGCATCTCTTGCATCAGTGACGGTATTGATGCCGTTTCTGATCGACAAGATAAACAACGGACCGCAAAAAGCCGATGATGCGCGGCGTTTTCTCAACAGCATTTTCAGTGCCTACATGCTTTTCATGGTCGGGGTGAGTATTGTTGTGGCGCTTTTTATGCCCCATATCGCGCGATGGATCGCGCCCGGATTTACCGAAGCGCAGCTTGATTCTCTCGTCATGATAAGCCGGATCATGCTCTTATCTCCGATCTTTATTGGACTTTCCAATTTGATCGGAACGATCACTCAGCTTTTTCGGAATTTCTTCGTTTTTTCCCTGTCGCCGGTATTTTACAATATCGGTATTTTATTCGGTATCGTGTATCTGTATCCGCGGGTAGGAATAGCGGGACTTGGATGGGGGGTGATCACAGGCGCGATTCTCCATCTTGCGATCCAGATACCGACCGTAATCAAGCATAGATTTTTCCCGACATTTTCGCGCATTACATGGTCTGAAGTCAGAAGCGTCGTTTCGACATCGCTTCCGCGCACTTTCACGCTTTCTTCCAACAGCCTTGCCTTTATCGTGCTGATCGCCATGGCATCGACGCTCGTTCCCGGATCAATATCACTTTTCACATTCTCGTATAACTTGCAATCGGTCCCTGTCGGGATCATCGGCATCTCGTATTCCGTTGCGGCATTTCCGCTTCTGGTCCAATCGTTTTCCAAGAAAGATATGGGAAACTTCATCGGACATATCATAGGTGCCGCCAAGCAGATCGTTTTCTGGTCATTGCCCGCCATGGCTCTTCTTGTCGTTCTGCGCGCTCAGATCGTCCGCGTTGTTCTCGGATCGAATGCTTTCTCATGGTCGGATACCCGCCTGACCGCCGCCGCCGCCGCGCTCTTTATCGTTTCTCTCGTTTCTCAAGGCCTCGTTCTTCTCTTCGTGCGCGGATATTATGCGACAGGCAACACCAAGAAGCCCCTGATCGTTAATGTCTCATCATCGATCCTGGTTATCATTCTCGCGTCTGTTTTTGTCTTTTTATTCAGGCATTACCCGATGATGCTTTCGCTCATGGAAGGATTGCTCCGCGTGAAAGACGTGCCGGGTACCATCATGCTTGCATTGCCGCTAGCCTATGCTTCCGGATCACTGATCAACTTTTTTCTAATCTGGGTCCTCTTCAAGAAAGATTTTATCCGCGGGGTTCATTCGGGCTTGTCTGTCACATTCGTCCAGAGCGCGCTCGGCGCTGTTGCCATGGGTTCCGTGGCATACATTTGTCTTGATCTTTTCGATGATGTTTTTATGCTCTCGACCGGATGGGGAGTGTTTCTGCAAGGATTCTTCTCGGGTGTTATCGGTATTGCATTCGGAGTTGTCGTTCTAACACTTCTTGGAAGTCGCGAGCTTGCGACCCTTCTTCAAACTCTTACGAAGAAGCTCTGGCGCAAGCAGACAATCGCTCCAGAACAAAAGGAACTATAAACCTTTTATTTTAAAGGCTTTTCTGGTAGGATGAATAAATATAGCCATCATTTATGCCTACCCGAAAATCTTCAGTATTAAAACGCATCGCTTTCTATCTCAAAGATCGCAAGAAACGGTTGTTCTTTTTACTTATACTGATCCTTGTTTCCCAAATTGCCAGCATCACGGTCCCTTTCATATCAAAAAACCTCATTGATATGCTGACCGCATTTATCCAAAACGGCGGAATAGTGCCGTGGACTCCTTTGATATATTCCGCTCTTGGGATCTTGATCGTGACTCTGGTCAGCACTATTTTGCAATCTGCCTATAATTACAATCTTTTCGAGATGACCACGAAAATCGAGGACAAGATCAAGAATGAGGCCTTGAAAAAATATCTTCAACTTCACTCCTTGTTTCATCATGGCGCTTCAGGGGGGCAAATCATAGGAAGAATTGATCGCGGGGGAACTGCCATCTATAGTATTGTATATGATATCGTCGGACAAAACCTCGTACCTGCCGGTCTCATCTTCATAGGTTCATTTATCGCTCTTTTGCTTGAAAACGTATGGATTGCCCTTGCTGTCCTTATTCCGTTTCCCATCTATATTTTTGCAACTCGCCAGATTGCCAACAGAATCTACAAAATAGAACAACAATCGAATGATGCGTTCGAGAGCGTTGGCAAAGAAATGTATGACGTTGCGGGGAATGTCCTTACGGTCAAGAAATTTTCTCAGGAAGAGATAGAAACGGAAAATAACCGGACGCTTATGGCAGGCGCTCGTGAGATCCAATATACCGCCGAACGCTTATGGCAGCGAATCGAGAATATCCAGGCAATCATCTCCACGACAGGCCGCATCGCCGTCCTCTCTCTTTCGGCATTTTTCGTCATACAGGGCACGGCAACGATTGGTCAGTTCGTATTGTACGTTACGCTTCAGAATATGGCCTATCAGCCCTTGTCTATTCTTGGATCCCTCTTTACCCGCATCAGGAGAAATACGACACGAGTGGAACGACTGTTCAGCATTCTCGATGAGCCGCTCCATGTCGTCGACAGCGAAAATGCTGCTGTACTTCATCCTCTTGAAAAGAATATTGAGTTTAAAAATGTCTCGTTTTCCTATCATAACGACGGGCAATGGGCTCTGAAAGACATCACTGTACTTATTCCTGCGGGTACAACATGCGCTCTGGTCGGGCGATCGGGAAGCGGAAAGACAACTTTCATCAATCTGCTCCTGCGATCGTATGATCCGCAGAAAGGCGAAATAATGATCGATGGCGTCGATATCCGCACTGTCACGCAAGCGAGCTTACGCGGACAGATTGCTGTCGTTCCTCAGGAAGTCGATCTATTTTCTCGGACGGTTGCTGAAAATATCGCCTATGGCCGTGATGTCATGTCGCGCGACGAGATCGAGAATGCGGCCCGGACGGCGCTTGCACATGACTTTATCCTTAAATTGGAAAGTGGATATGATACTGTCGTCGGAGAAAGGGGAATCAAGCTTTCCGGAGGTGAGCGCCAGAGAGTCGGGATCGCGCGGGCAGTATTGCGCGATCCCCGTATTCTGATTTTGGATGAGGCAACAAGCCATCTTGATACGGAAAGCGAGCAGCTTATCACTCGCGCAACCGATGCTCTTGTGAAGAACCGCACATCTCTTGTCATCGCTCATCGCCTGTCGACTGTCATTCATGCCGATATGATCCTTGTCTTTAAAGACGGCACTATAGAAGCGGCGGGAACGCATGCGCACTTATTAGAATCGAGTCCGACATATGCCAAACTGCATTCATTGCAGTTCGCCGAAGATGAATAAAAATATGGAAATAAAAAATATTAGAAATTTCTCGATTATTGCCCACATCGATCACGGCAAATCGACTCTTGCCGATCGGATGCTCGAAGTGACCCATACGATCGAAAAGCGCAAGATGAAGGACCAGGTTCTCGACTCTATGGAGCTTGAACGGGAGCGGGGAATTACGATCAAGATGCAGCCAGTTCGCATGGAGTATTCTCATGGGGGAGAAACATATACCCTCAATCTCATCGATACGCCGGGACATATCGATTTTTCCTATGAGGTCTCCCGCGCTTTGAAAGCCGTTGAGGGATCGATTCTTCTTGTCGATGCGACGCAGGGCGTGCAGGCGCAGACACTCACAACATTAGGTCTCGCCCGTGAATCAGGTCTTGTTATCATTCCTGTTGTCTCGAAAGTTGATTCGCCTCTTGCCCGCGTCGAGGAAGTGAAGATGGAAGTGGCGCTTCTTCTGGATATCGATCCTGACAGCGTTCTTTCGGTATCCGGCAAAACAGGATATGGTGTTCCCGAGCTTCTTGAAGAAATTATCAAGAAGGTTCCCGCTCCCGCGCACGAAGAGATGACTCCTGCAGTCTCGGGCCGCGCTCTCGTCTTTGATTTTAAATATGACAACCATCGCGGTGTTATCGTCTATGTGCGCGTCATCAACGGGCAATTCAAAAAAGGGGAATCCCTTCTTTTCGCAGTTTCCGAAGAGAAACTGATCTCCCTTGAAGTGGGGACATTCTCTCCCGAAGAGACTCCGCGTGATACTATCAGTACCGGCGAGATCGGCTATATCGTCACCGGCATCAAAAAGCCCGGTATCGCATCGGTCGGAGACACGATCACATATGCCAAGAATCCTGCGCCTGCATTGCCCGGATATATGAAACCGCGGCCTGTTGTCTGGGCATCGATTTATCCAGAAAGTCAGGATGATTTCCCGAATCTCAAGCTTGCCTTGAGCCGTCTGCGCCTATCCGATTCATCGTTCTCATACGAAGAAGAATCTTCAGGAACGCTTGGCAGAGGATTCCGCTGTGGATTTCTGGGAATGCTTCATCTTGAAATCATTACCGAACGCCTTAACCGCGAATTCGATCTTGAACTCATTGTTACTATGCCCTCTATCACATATAAGGTTGTTTTGCGCGGCGGGAAAGAAGAAACGATCTATTCTCCGCACCTTTTCCCCGATGATGGAAACGTCATGAAAGTCCTTGAGCCGTGGGTTAACGTCAAGATCATTGTTCCGTCGGCGTATGGCAGCCTCTTAATGCCGTTTCTCTTTGATCATGAAGCACATGTGAAGACAACCGAGAATTTCGGCGATAATCGGTCGGCGATCGAGCTTGAGATGCCGCTTCGGGAACTGATGCGGAATTTCTTCGATGATATGAAAAGCATCACGTCGGGTTACGCATCGATTTCATACGAGATCGGGGATTATAAGGAAGCTGATGTGGTCCGTCTCGACATTATCGTTGCCGATGAGCCGATGATCGCCTTCTGCCGCGTTGTTTCCCGGCGCCGCGTCGAGGAAGAAGCTCGGACGCAAGTTGAGAAACTCCAAAAGATCATTCCTCGCCAACAGTTCGCATTCAAGATCCAAGGCAAGGCCTTGGGCCGCATCATCGCGAGCGAATCGGTATCAGCCTTCCGCAAGGATGTCTTGATGCACGGAAGCAAGGTTGTCGGGGGAGGGGATATCAGCCGCAAGAAAAAACTCCTTGAGAAACAGAAGAAGGGCAAGAAGCGCATGCAGTCGCAAGCAAAGATAAACATCTCTCATGATGTTTTCTTGAAGATGATGCGCGGCGGAGATAAATAGGCTACTGTTGGAAAACCGGCAGATACAATATGATCATGCTTATGATAACGATGACCGAAATGACCGCGAAGACCCTCTCCATTCTTTTCTTATTCTTCTGGCTGAAAAACATGATATAATCTTACCATATTCATGGCTCAATTCAAGAAGAAAAATTCTTATAGATTTTGGCATTCGCCGCTTGCTCTCATCATTCTTTTCTGTGTTTTTGCCATTTTTGCGTATAATATGATCAGCCTCGTCGGCAAAGAAAGAGAAACCTCGAAAAAGAAGGAGCATGTTCTCGAAGAAATCGATACTCTTAATAAAAGGGAAAAAGTCCTGTCGTCCGATATTTCACGCCTTAATACAGAAGAGGGAATCGAAGAGATGATCCGGGAGAAATATCAGGTAGTTAAGCCGGGTGAAAAAGTGGTAGTGATCGTAGATCAGGAGGAAAAAACTGCTGGAGAGGATAATACGCGGAAAGATCATAGCTTCTGGGGATTCATCAAGAGAATGTTCGGAAAATAATTTTTGCGGGATTGGTATAGTGGTAGCATGCGACCTTCCCAAGGTTGAGACACGGGTTCGATTCCCGTATCCCGCACCCTCAAAAAGCTTTTTGAGGGTGCGGGATAGCAGACAACTGCTTGTCTGCGTGCGGGAATCGAAAGGCTTTTCGTTATCCGCTTTGGCGGATCGAAAAGCACCTGGCTACGTGGTAGCCGATTCCCGTATCCCGCACAAAAGTGCGTTTTTACATAAGCACTCTGCAATGCTTATGTGCGCTTTTGTGAGCCGGAGCGATATGCCACGAGCACGCGGGCATCGCGAGGCGGGGTCGCGCAAATCCCGATGCGACGGCGAAGGATTATGGGTGACCAGAAAAAGCCTTCGATCGAAAAGCACATGGCTAGGTAATAGTAGATTCCCTTATCCCGCACTAATTACCTGTCAAGTGTTGCACTCTTACTCTCTATGATATAATAAGAATCTATTTATCAAATATCGGGCCTTCACGGGCTTAAAAATCATGAACAAAGTCACTATTTACAGCACCCCATCCTGCCATTTCTGCCACATGGCAAAAGATTTCTTTACTGAGAAAGGCGTTGAGTATGAGGACTTCAATGTTGCGGGAGATCAGGAGAAACGCCAGGAAATGATCCAGAAAAGCGGACAGATGGGCGTTCCGGTGATCGTCATCGGCAATACGATCGTGGTTGGCTTCAACAAGCCGAAGATCGTCGAGCTACTTGGAATCAAGGAGTAGCGAACTTGAAAAGAATAGCGTATTATAAAACCATTCTACAAAGAATGGTTTTATAATAATAGCTTTCGTAGTTCAATGGATAGAACGGCTCACTCCTAACGAGCTGATTCAGGTTCGACTCCTGACGAGAGCACATTACGTATTGTGCTACTTTTATTTTTACTCCAAATATGATATTGTCATATCAATGGACAATGAATTAAAAGAGCTTTTGAAGATAAACATCGATTTATCCGAAAAGAACAACGCGATGCTTACCAAGCTTGTCCGGGCACAGAAGCGGGCACTGATTTACCGTATCATCTACTGGGCAATTCTTATATTCTCGGCTCTCGGCCTCTTTTATTTTCTCAAGCCATATGCATCGAGTTTATTTAATGTCTATTCCGGAGGAGTATCGGATTTTAGCCAGATACAGAATCTTTTTGATAGTTTGAAATAAATAATGACCCTTAAAAGATACGCGGAAGCGTGTTTTTTTGCATCATATCAAATTGATAATCTTAATTGATAGAAAAAATCTGCTACCGGTAGATTTTTCTTTTTTGAGTTCTAAAATATAGCCATTCGAACACTTTCTATATTCAAAGCATCGACAAAATTTTAACAAATGATACCATTTAAATATATGAAAAATATAATAATTGGATTATTGATAATAATTTGTCTTTTATTTGTTTACTTGCATTTTAAGCCAGAACAAAAAACCGCACCTATCAATAAAGTTGAGCAATCCATATCAACGGAAGTTAATACTGGGGAAAGTCAAGAAAAGCCAGAACAAAATACTCCATGGTCTAATTTAAAAACCTCAACAATGGAAGGAAGTGGTGGAAAAACTATTACTGTTTCTCATTCCAGTACTTTAACAGCAATACCAAGAGGATCCGAATTTAATCCCGAATTACTGGTTCTTATTGACTCCAAAGCGCAGCTTGCAGTATTTGGTATCGATGAGATACTTCCATCGGAGATTATTGAGGCTAGAAAACAATCTAACTCCTTGGAGGGCCTAATAGATGAACAGAAGTTTGCAAAATATAGCGTTAAGCAATTTCAGGGTACAGATATAAAAAACTCAAAAACGTGGTTTATTGATTTTGGGAATTACGGATTGCAAGTTTTTGATTATTCTGAAGGAAAATATATGATTGATTGGTCTTCATTTAGAATTAAATAATTTCAAACATCGCCCTATTATTTGGAGGTACTAGTTGAAATTGATAATTATCGCTAAATTTGCTACTATCAAAGAAGTCTTTTGTTGGTAAATATAGGTTATATTCTGCCGAGATAGCTCAGTTGGTAGAGCGCTCCCCTGAAGAGGGATAGGTCACCAGTTCGACTCTGGTTCTCGGCACAAAAAAGTTAATTAGCAACGTATTTTAGAAAATAGACGATTTTTTTAGCCAGTCCCGCCTGTAAACAGGCTCTCGGCCCTAATTCTAAAAAATACAAAATATGATCGCCGCATGTAATAAAATTACATGGATTTATTGATCTTGTGCCAGAAGTTTTGTGATTATTCCTTGTCCATAAAAGGATTCTCAAAGGTTACGGTTAGGCGCTATAGGCAAGTAATACGCTTCTATTGCAAGCAGGCAGCCATAAGCGACATCAACGAAGTAACACAGGAGAATATACGCGCTTTGTTCTATAATGGAAGGACAGAGCGATCTTGGACGCCGAATACCTTTATTCATTACCATAAATCATTACTGGTCTTTTTCAGATGGTGTATCAAACAGGGTTATATGGAAAGTAATCCTGTACATGATATCGAAATACCCAAGCTCCATAAGAAACTGCCTCCCAAGCTAACCAGACAAGATGCCATACGCCTTTTGGAGGTTGCTTATAACTATCCTTATAAATATAAGTTTTTAAGATATCGCAATCATGCCATATTCTCGATGTTTATCTTTACCGGCTTGCGGAAGCAGGAATTACTACATCTTAAATTTACCGATGTGGATATAGAAAATCTCTCTATCTTTGTCAGGCAAGGGAAGGGGAATAAGGATCGCATTGTGCCGATGTCATATACTCTCGCTTTGAGCCTAAAAAGGTATCTGGAGGAGAGGAAGCGGCTCCATAAGACATGTCCTGAATTTTTTACATCATTGAATCAGAATCATGGTTTTACCGAAAGCGGGCTTAGAAACCTTATTTCACAGCTTCGTGTTTCATCGGGAATATTCTTCACAGCGCATAAATTGCGACATACATTCTCTACATTGATGCTCGAAAATGGCGTTGATATCTATTCTCTAAGCAAGATGCTCGGACACTCGGATATCAAGACTACTACTATTTATCTGTATGCCAGTGCGGAACATTTGCGTGCCCAGATAGGGAAGCACCCTTTAAATGAGATTTAATTTCTGTTTAGTATTTTTGGTTGGTGTGCTTAGCAAAATACAGGTTTGCCAAGTGGGGGTCTTCAAGTGATTCTGCTTAGTGCTTGGTAATATCTATATGATATTACCAAGCTAAGAAGCTGAAGAGTTATATTTAGAGCCTTAAGAGTTTTCTGCTGGTACTACATTATAGTACTTTGTGTTGTGGTGAATTGGCTTAGAATCATCTAGAACATCAAGCCCTTGTAGTCTAATGTCTTTACCCTCTAGCATTACTATTTTGCCGTCTAGTCCTAATAATTTAAGACTTTCTCTAATTGATTTATTTCCTGCAATTTCCGATTCGACTAGATCGTCTACGGTTACCCACTTTCTAAGATTAGTCATGGTAGTAAGTATTTCTTCGTAAACCTTTTTGTTTGATTTTGCCCCATTATATTCACCGTCATAAGTAAAGAAATCATCTTTGCCATCAATATTTATAATCACTTTAATCGGGTTCATTTTCTTATCTCCCTTTAACTTGTCTTGGCTTATAATCAAATACTGAGTATCGGTATCCTTGTCCTTTTGGGGTTCAAGACTTATGTGCCCGTGTACTGCTGCATTTATCGCACTACTTCCTCTTGTTTCTTCTGCTCCCATATTGCTCTTACCAAACCCCGATTTTTTGCGGTTATGGTGTGTAAATAGGATAGTAAATCCAGCGTTAGTTATTTTCTTAAGGTTATTCATGACCCCCTGCATGGCAGTAGAATCATTTTCTTCGGCAGAGTGAATACTGCGAAGTGAATCAAATATAATGAATTTAACTCCGCGATCTTTTCCTATGCCGATAATACTGTCTACTGTTTTTTCATCTAACTGAATTTCATTTGATACCATAAAGTGTATTGGCAAATTATCCCATTCCTTTTCTAAAATATTAAGTCTTTCTCTGATTTGTCTTGCTCGATCCTCTTCATTAATAATGAGAACCCCTTGTTGTTTAACAGCAAGGTTCCCAAATAGTGGTTTTCCTTTGGATAAACAAATGGCAATGTAAAGTGTAAGCCAGCTTTTAAAGTTATTTGGTGCGGCACTGACCATATTTACTGTTTCGGTCTCAAAAAGCCCTTGGACTGCCCATGCGGCTTCAGGAAATTCTGCATTACTAAGTTCTTTTGCACCCATTACTAACAGTTCTTTTTTAGTTTCAGAGGTAATTCTCTTTGACAATTCTGCTTTTACAATGGAGCGATAAATCGTATCAATTTCCGAATTTGGCAAAGGTTTTTCTGCGCCCTTATTAACTAAATGCATTAGCGGTCTTACAAATGTTTCCCAATCATCTTGTTTTAGAGTGGCTAACAGCTTTCCTGTCATTGAGGTGATGTTATTGTTTCGTGAGCCGACTAATAGGTTTAGATATGGCGATGGCTTGCTTGAACTTACTTCTTTTTGATCTTCCTTAATTTTTTCTTCAAACCATTCAGGCAGAGGGGGAATGGGTTCACTATCATCTGGCTCTACGGCCCACCAGTAATCTTTTGCCAAGCCAATTGTTGAAGATGGCAGAAGAATATATCCACCATCTGCTTTAATGTCTACTCCTTGTCCAAATAACTTACCATTTGTAGATTTCACATGGTAGCCGGGGTGAAGAAAGAAAAAATGCCAGCCCGCATTTCCTGTTCTTGAGTGAACAGTGTTTCCGAGAGGGAACTCATCAACAGATCGTGGATTCTCTCCCTTTGCATCAATATCCAATACTACTAAATTTGATATTTTTCCTGTAACTACGGCAGGATTTGCATCTGGCCATTTAGCCCACCATTCCTTAATTTGCTCCTCAGAGGCACTTTCTTGTTGATATTTAACCCAAGATGAAATATATGGGGTCTTGTCCTCTTTAACAGGGATTATAGACCAACCTAATTTTTCACATTTTAATGCGGTTTCTAATTTAATATTTGTCTTTATTTCTATCATATAATTTTTAATTTTAATTTACATATTTCTAATAAACCAATTTGCATAAATCAGTGAGAATTACGTTCCTTTCCACTCCAAAGAAACGGTAAAAAACAGGAATTTAAGTTCCTTTATTAGTCCGTTTGGATCCAAGAATTTCTGCTACTAATCAGAAATCTAAATGATAAGTGGTGATCATATTAGTTTTCTCATTAATATCTGAAACATGCTTGTGCCGATACTAAATCACTAAAATTTATTAAGTTTGGTGTGTATATTATACTCCCTTGACTATACGATGGCCTAGAGTATCTAAGCCGCTTAATAAGACTATGTAAAGATACTTTTGTTTTGGCAAGTACTAACCCAAACGAACAGAAAAAGCCTTGGTAATTAAAGGCTTTTTCTATTTAAAATATGTCCATGAAATATTTTGAAAAAATTAAAAATATTCGTATTTTGCTTCGACATCCCTTCCCTTACCGATCACGCTCGGTAAACCCTCAAAGTGCAAGAACCTAGGGAAGTATCAAAAATAATGGAATTTTGTCCGCCCCACGGACAGGTCCCTTACCCACAGTATCTTTCAATACTCTGGGACTCCTAGCCGACAACTCCCATACCCCCTCCCACTAAAACCACTCTTCTTTTGAAGGAATGAACCGTATACATTCACACCTTCGGCTTCACTCGTCATGAAGTCATTAACATTAGAAATATATGTATCAGAGCATTAAGGAAATACTGGAAAGTCCGGTGCATCTTTCCACCTACAAAGGGAGCAAGAACACCAAGGATATGGTCGCAGAAGAGATCAAGAAAAAGTACGGAGTAAGTGAGTTAAAGAACTATAACCCATATAATTCAATGATGACCTACGCTTCGTGGTTCAAGCTTGGATATGTCCCAAAGAAGGGAGAAAAAGCTATCAAAAGCACTACCTATGTCGAGGTAAAGGATGATAGAGGGAAGATTTTAAGAAAGGTCAAACGATCGGTAAATCTCTTTTATTATCGCCAGATGCAACAGCTTAAGCCAAAAGAACTATGAATACTCCTGTAGAGCGAATAGATGTCTTTAGGGCGGATTTAGAGACCTTTGGCGAACGTGTAGCAAGCTTTGCTCAGATGTTTTCTATCGTAGAAGACACCCTGCTTATGGATGAGATGCCTGAGAGTTACCAAGATACTCCCATTACCGACAAGCAGAAGAAACTCCTTGTTGATCTTATCCACCAGAGATTCTCCAACAAAAACGAGAAAGAGAGGTGGTTGAGGGAAATTGAGGGAATGAGCAAGTTTGATGCATCAGAGGCTATCAGCTCTCTTTTGATGGGAGGGAGGTAACAGAAGGGGCTAGTATAATTACGAGAAATCGTGGCTACTAGCCTTTTTTGTGCCAAGTGTGTTTTAGCTAATTTTTTGATATAATATATTTGTACAAAGAAAACCTAACCCTTTAGAAATAAAGGTATGGTAGTAAATCCTCCGCAACAAAGACGGTCATCTGACTGGCTCTCTGTTGCGGAGGTCTACACTTGAAAAGGTGTAGTGGCGGTCCGAAAGGATTCGCTTGCCAGTTCGGGTGACCTTTTTTGTTACCTCAACTATTATCAAATAACCTCCGCAACAGGTATATGAAAAAAATAATAATTCTGGTTTTTGTATTTTTATGGGGTTTAAGTGGAACAGTATTAGCATATATGGGTCCCGGTTCTCAATATGATCCATTACATGTTCAGATAGAGGAAACTCCATTAGATAGGCTCCGTACTGAACAGCAAAATGTTCAATCTTTAAAAAAGTCACTCCAAAGTCAGTATGGAACTACTGCATATTATGCTTGTTATGATACTACACGATGCGCAGATATAAATTCTGATACAAGTTTCCCTGGCGCTACTCAAATGTGCGAATACCAAGTACAGTCATGCCTAGGACATGGTACATATAAATCAAAATTAACGGAGGAGTGTCGAAAAAGACATGGTGATACTAGTTCTTGGAATGACACTACTAAAAAATGTACTGCTCCACAGAAAACAAATGACCAAATCTGCAACGATTCTTTTCTTAATAGTAAATGGGATGGTGTAAGAAATGATAAAGGTGGGCTTGTGTGTGGTTGCGCAACGGGTTTTCAATGGAATACTTCAGGTACTCAATGTATTGCCATTCCTAATAAAGTTGTTCAGCAGAATGTAAATATAGGAGCAGCTCCGACTTGTAGCATTGTTTTCAACCCTCAAATCATAGAAGCGGGCCAATGGGTTGTTGGCTCAAGAAAAACAAGCGGAACAGTAAGCGATCTTGTCATGAAATATGTTACTGATGCGACTGGCAAAATTACTTTTGCCATGACATTGGATTCAAATGACACTATCATTAAAAAATTAAATAATGGACAAGTTGATATATACAAGACAGGTAAACTTGCAACGCAGGAAACTGGAAAATTCTCTCAAACATGGACAATTAAGGGCCCAGGTGGTTCTGGTACTTGCACTGGTTCATACACTGTCATACCAAGTAAAACTTCTACAAAAAAAGTAAGTCCTGAAAAGATAACTACCACAGCTCAAGTTTCTGAAACAATTCAGGCTTCTTTTGAGGCGTCTGTTCCTGTTTCAGAGCCTGTCGATATTCCAGCTTATCAAAAGATTGGATTATTCCGTCATATATTAAATTGGTTTAAGTAAAATTATATGAGAAAGATAAAGCAAACCTTGGAAGAGAATAAACTAGTAATGTTAATAGTTATTATTTTCTTTCTACTGATTGGGTATAAAATGATTAGCTCTCATATCCAAGAAAAGAAAGAGAAAGCTATTTTGCAAGAAAGAGCGCGGCTTGAAGCTTTAGCAAAAAAGCCGCTTGAGGACTGCTTGAAAGATGCCTATGAAAATTCAATATATAACGATTCTCTTGAGGGGATATTGGGAAACCCGTTGGTTTTTAAACGTGGTATGTTTAAGAATGCTTTTGAGACATGTAATACTAATGAAGCAAATAAA
The DNA here is from genome assembly GCA_040384805.1 of Patescibacteria group bacterium. GTDB lineage: Bacteria > Patescibacteriota > Minisyncoccia > Phycocordibacterales > UBA9973 > UBA8515. The sequence continues at coordinate 73,640 of JAZKIP010000010.1, forward strand.
TGTGTACTTGATTATTTGTATCAAGACACTTTAACCTCAAAACAAAAAATGGATGAATTTAACACTACGCAAAATGAGCTAAATATAGGGGTAAAAAATTACGAAGAAGTAAAAGATGAATGTTATAGACATTACAAATAAGATGAAGCCAGAAAATCTAAATATAAAACCTAATCAGAATTTAATTGGCCTTATCGTAGGTCTTGCCTCGGTCGGTATAGCAGAGTATTTTTGTCTAAACTTACTTTTCTGTTTAGGAACAATCGTAACGGTACTCTTCTTAATATCTATTTGCTTTACTTTGTATTTCTATACACTTGGGTATTGCAAAAAAAGAGGTTTAGATAGTTAATTAGCACTAAAATTCAATATATGAAAAAGATAAACAAATTTACAAAACTAACAATTATATTCACCATCCTATATGTAATATACCTTCTCCTAATAAACACATTCGGCATATCCCTAGCAGGACTATTAATAGATTTGGTTATATATTTAAGTCATACTTACTCGCTACATTCTATTCTTGATCCTATCTATCCGTATTTTTCTAAAGTTATTTTTGCCATCTTCCCCGGACTAACAATTTCAGCGGTCATATCGGGTATCATAGCTGTCATACAAACTTTTAAAACAAAGGAGAGGGATAGATTTTTCATAGTAATGCTTACCTTAGCCCATGTTGGTGTATTTTTAATTTATCTAACAAGTTTCTATTTTAGATGATAAAAATAGGGATATTTAAAGTAATCATCTAAAAGAATAGATTTTAGATCTTATTTAGATTTTGTTTATTTTTTATGTAGTATAATTATTACTTATTATCATCAAGTAAAAACATATGAAATTAACAGCTATTGAAAGAGCAACTCTCATAATGCTCCACAAAATACTCAAAAATCTAGAACCAGAAAATAAGAAAGAACACACAAATGCAATTGAAATCCTTGAAGATGGATATTATGAAATGTGGGAGAATGAATGTCTTGGACATCTAAGTCAGCCATTGGAGAAAGAAAAAATGAATTATGTTCATGATATTCTAGGTATGTATTGGCGACTGCAGGATTCATATAAAGACTTAAGTGATGGAGACAAAAAGAAAGTAGGAACTGAAGATACAGTCATCTTCGAAGGATTTGATGGAAATAATGAAACAGAATTATTGTCATATGCACGATTTCTTATGGAGAGATTTGATAAATGGAGTGGTGTAAAAGCCACACATGATCTTAATACTCATGCTCCAACTGGTAGAAGATATAGTGCTATGCTCGAAGCAATGCCAAGCTCAGAACTAAGACACCTTTCTGCGGAACAGATCAATACAGTTCTTAAAGCACAATTTATAAACATTATTTAATAAAAATGAAAATAAGTATATCAAAATTAGATGCTGCAAAAAGGCAATTAGAAATGGCCCTGAACCTCTTTTTTAGAAATGCAGATCCTGTTTCTATTCATACGTTGGTCGGAGCGGCACACCAAGTTTTACAGGATATCTGTGAAGAACAAGGTACGCAAAGTATAAAACAGAAATTACTGGATATGGTTAAACCAGAAAAGAAAACAGAGTTTATAAAAAAATTAAATGCGCCACGCAATTTTTTTAAACATGCTGAGAATGATCCAAACAGTGTCATAGAATTCAATCCTGAAATGACTGACCTTATTTTGTGGGATACATGTTTAATGTATACAACATTAACACAAGAGAATCCGGCAATAATACAGGTATTTAACGCTTGGAACTATGCTAATTCTCCAGAAATATTGATCTTGCCTGATCAAGTAAGAGAGAAGTTAGATCTAGCAATTACTGGGTTAAAGCTAAATCCACAAAATCGAATAGGTTTTTTAGAATTAGTCCCTTTAATTGAGAATAATTTATATGGACAAACTACATGATAATATTCAATTTTATATTGATGAATCCTATAATGCTAACTTTTTAGGAGTAGCTATTGTTGTCATTCTTGGTGAAACTAATATCAAAATTACACAAGGTATTCTTTCTTCGCTAAGTAACGATCCAGTATTCAAGCATCGCAATAATGGCTCCGGCAAGATCCATTCCACTGAGAATAATCTTGGTCCCAAGATAAATGTTGTAGATAAAATTTACCAAATGCCAATATCAACTTACTTATCTTACAAAAAGCAAGATACTTCCTCGCTAACAAAGCAAGAAATGGATGAGATCGCATATGGAGAATTGCTACCTGAACTTTTAAAAAGAATAGCTACAAAATATATAAAGAACTTCAAAGACCGATCTATAATTATTACCCTAGAATTTGAACAATTAAGTGATAAAAAGGAAAAAGATAGGTTGTTTTTTGCTGAATGTATTAAGGATTTAATATTTAATTTTGAAATCCAAGTATTAAGTAAAAAGAACATTTTTACTAGCCTTCCAGATTACTTCTTGACGTTTTTGCGGAATTTACTAGAAGAACCACATACCAATTGGTCTAAGAATGAGTTAGAGTTGGTTGAAAGCAAGATAGGGCTTATACTTGATGCAAGTAATCTCCAAAGGAAGTATTACAGTAGAGGAGATGAAATAAGGAACTTTATAAAAGCATAGTAATTAGTGAGGCCTCTAGCTATTAGTTTAGGGCATGAGTTCGTGTCCGGTATAGTATATTTACTGTTTTCCTAGCTAGAGGCCTCATTGCTTATTATGAAAATACCATCTGACGAGATAAAAAATATTAAAACCCTAGAGAATTTTTGTAGGTTTTTCGCTATTTCCGAAGAACAGCTTGTTCACTTTAGAAAACATAAAAATGAGTTATTTAAAGTTGCAAAAATAGGCAAAAGAAGTGGTGGGCATAGGATTATTTATCCGATAGGGGATGACGGCTATAGGAATTTCTTAAAAGCCACTGCAGAAATACTCGATGATCATTATATGCATAATTCAAGTTCTCCGCCTCAGAGCGTACACGGTTTTCTTAGAAATAGATCAATTATTACAAATGCTCAATGTCATGTAAAGAAAAAGATACTTTTGAATTTGGATATTAAGGATTTCTTCGAGTCAATTACAAAAGATAAAATAAACGAAATATTTATAGACCTAGGCTTTAGTAAAAACCATAGTTCAATCCTTACAGAATTTGTAACAGTTAATGATGTCTTAGCTACAGGATTTCCTTCTAGTGCCGTATTGGCTAATATAGTCTGCAAACAAATGGATTATGGTTTTGAAATACTTTGTAAAAAATATGAAGCTACATATACACGTTATGCTGACGATATATCAATATCTAGTAATATATCTATTCCCGAGAAAGAAGTTATCGTTAAGCTTCTCTGTGGTTACGGATTTGAAATAAACGATAGGAAATATAAAATATCTCCCCGTGGTGGAAATCAGTATGTTACAGGGCTAACTGTCTGCGACGAAAGACCGAGATTATCAAGAAAGCTAAAACGATCAATACGCCTAGAACTTTACTATATTAAAAAATATGGCTCTACAGATCACTTTCTCCATAACTTAAATAGATCTATATATAGTAAATTTACTGGTATGTTATTTACATACAGCATGGGTGGATATATATCTTTTATCCACTCTATAGAACCTGAATTGGCTAAAAAGATTAGGAAAGTTTTAAGTTATACTAAGATTAAGGCTAATTTCTTTTTAGAAGAGTAAATTATATAAGGTATGAAAGAAAATTTAATTAAAAATGAAATAAGCATTGAATTACATTATAATTTTGTTGATAATAGCACTCATTCAATAGATTTTCATACTAGAAATATATGTTCTTTGGTTCAAGTAGAGATCATTTCATACATAATAAAAACACTAGATCCTAATGTAGAATTTGAAATATTATCATTACCTCCACAAGATGGTTCTTTTAAAGATTTAAACGTTGTTAAGTTTTTAAATAGGAACACAGGCCTTATTACTGCAGTTACGCTTATATTTACGGGACTACTATTTAATTCTCAAAGAGAAGCTAATAGTACCACTGCAGATTTTAATACATTACAGATAGTAGAAAAATGTAAAGGTTTAGGCTTAGATGAGGAAAAAATTCAAAAAGTAGAAGATATATGCAGTTCCTATTACACAAAAAAACAAAAGAATGCTTTTTATCAATCAGTAATATCAAATAAAGATGTAACTAGTATAGAACCTACAGTAATTGAAAATAGTAAAGATACTTTCAACAAAGAAATTGAAAAAAAGAATTTTAGAGATTATATAGAAGAAATACCGAAGGAAAAAGAATTTCTAAAAACTAATCTGTCGGGTAATATACAACTATCTCAACCCTTTATTGATAAACAACAGCAGTATGGAAGAGGTGTAGCGTGGAAAGGTGTATATTACGGAAGCGATGTCTTTGATGATAACGATGAGTTGATTATAGAAGACGGAGAAAACATCTATTTTTACATGCAGGATGATGATTATAAAAACCAGATATTAAATCAAGAGATTTCATTTACTAGTGGAGATAACATTGGTGTAACTTTCGATATAAGCCGATACTATGATTATATTAACGGTAAATTTGGTAAACCAAGATTGTACATAAAAAGAGTTATATCTCATAATGACAATCTAGTACAGCATAAACAAGAGCTGGCATTAAAAAAGGAGAAGAAGAAATTTGACGAAAAAAATAAAAATCAAGGCCTGTTATTCCATAATAGCCAAAACTAAGATAATAAAAGAAAAATATATGAATCATTATACCCTTGACGATCTTAAAAAAATATTTCCCTCAAAGACTGATCAGGAGCTAGTAGATGCTCTATCAAAGGGCGTGTTGAAGTTATCTCAACCAGAAATTGAAACCGTATCCTTTATATTTTTTCTTTCACATATTGCGGAGCGTGATATGGATCATGTTTTGACTAGTCCATGGAAAGTTTTAGCTCAAATTGGTACGCCAGAGCAAATTAAAATTGCAAAAGGTATTTTAAATGCCCACATGACTAAGAATAAGTTTACAGAGCCTCCACTCGAGGAGGTTTTGAAGGAAATTCCGTCTGGACAGGCTGAAAAGATTCGTGCAGTTGTCGAGAATCGTTATCGGGATAAGTCTTCATTAAATATAGATAAGTTAGAGACTTTTGGAGACAAGATTTTGGCTTATGAAGCGATTAAATCTAAAAATAATGTATCGCGAATTCTTTGGCAACTTAAACAACTTCGGGATGATATAAGTCATGGAAGGATAAAAGAGCTAACTTATGAAAAACAATCTTTAATGAAACGCGAGGTGAAAGAAAAATTATTCTTTGACTATATGAGTGCAGTTAGTGAACCAGAACACGAAAAATCAGGCTTAGAAGAAGCCTTAGGGGCGACATGGAGTGAAGAGGAAGATCAAACTATTAATGGGAAAGCAAAAGATTTACTAAGAAGGATTTAATTAAAGCCGTTCGAAGCCAACATTGACAAAAACTAAATATTGTTATAACGTAATTTTAATTATCGCTATTTGAAATAGATTTTGTGATGGATAGAGGAAATCTATCTAGTTTTTTCTATTCACCACAAAATCAAATAAGATGAGAAATATACATTACATTTCTGTTGATAAAAAAACTGGGAAGGTCGATTTAATGGGACATGACAGATCCCCACTTTCTTATATAGAGACTGCTCAAAGTTATGAGGGATTTTCGATTGGAGACTATAACGAACTACTCTACTTTTTAGCAGGACTGCTTTTTACGCAAAAAGAATGGGTGGTAATCATCGACAATAAAGACCGTTCTTCCATAGAAAGTAAATCTGCTTTTATGTTACGGGAATTTCTTTCTCAGCTATCAGATTCAGTAAGACGAGAATTCTTTAATGAAATTAAAGCCAATAATTTGGATGAAAGAGATGCTTCCAGCTGGTTGTATGAGCATCCAGAAATCAAATTGCCCGATATTAAGAATAAAATAATAACAGGTAAAAAGTTTTTGGAAGACTTGATTGCCAGCAAATAAAATTTTTGTTTTAGGATTCTAAGAAAAGGAGTTAGATTTTTATCTGAACTCCTTTTTATTTTGCTATCAGAATAGCTATCTGGATATCAATACACGCTCGGAGCTAGTTTTTAAATTGATAATTATCTTTAAATTTGTTAAACTTAAAATAGTCATTTATTAGTTAAAAACATTCTTTGTGGCAACCTCTTTTTGAGGTTTTATATTGAAAGTTTTTAGGATAGAAACAGGCTCAGGATAAATAGGCGATAAAAGAAGCAGATTTCTAAAATATCATTGTAAAATACATTCTTATCGTGTTCGAGGCCCTCAGTTGGTAGAGCGCTCCCCTGAAGAGGGATAGGTCACCAGTTCGACTCTGGT
>JAZKIP010000011.1:0-20830 GCA_040384805.1 Patescibacteria group bacterium
AAAGTCTGTCGATCTCAATCCTCCGATGATCACACTTGAGACCGCTCCCCATTCCCCGAAGCCAGCTGCAAAAAAGAAAACGACGACAGCCAAGAAAAAGACAACGACTCCCGCAAAAAAGAAACAATAGAAAAATCCCCTCCGACCTTACGTCGGAGGGGATTTTTCTTATGCCACCTCCTGCTGATAGCATGATTCGCAGTATACAACCTCGGGTCTGTCGGGGGAATATGAAGTTTGAAATTCCAGAGGGCATGGATTGCCTGCGTGATCGGGATGCTTTTCTTCTTTACACATGCAGGATCTTTTCCACAATTTCCGCGGGTTTCTTGATTTTATTCTCTCGCCATGACGACAGTTGAAACACAGAACCGGTAGTGGTATTCCGAGGCGCTTATAAAGCATCAATTCATCAGGAGTAATTTTAAATGCGGTCGCGCATCCGTCCTTGCATTCGCTCCTATGACCGCACTCTATTATTTCGTCCATTATTGTGTCAGAAATCTCATCGATCGTATCAGGAATATTATCGGCTCTCATTGTCGGCTCGTATTTTTTTCTTTCCTCTTCCCTGAAACGAAAGCCTCTTTTTATCGCTTCATTTTTATCAAGATTTTCGTATTCGCTCGCGACTGTTTCGTTGTATGCGAAAGGAGAAAAATATGGCGGGAAGAAATCGCCATATGTGTATATTCTTCCGTCCGGATCCCTATAAGGCATATTTTTCATGTGCTCAATGATCTTCGGTACGATCTTCTCGTACTCTTCTTTTGAATATTCCTTATTGAGGATGCAATATTCCTTTTTCCGAAGACCCACGCAGCCGAAGATATCATGCGAATTCTCACATGTGTCGGAGTACGATATATTGTATCCATGCCATACGCAATAGCTTGCGATTGCATTGTTAAGAGTGATTCCACTCACGACCTGATACGATTTCTCGCTCTTATCGACAAGAACATATGAATCATGGGAATTTTTTATATCATGGCCGTGATTGATATATGCTGAGTCTTCAAGCATATCCGAATCGAACACAAACGTGGAATTTTTTGAATTTAAAACATAATCCCCCGTTACCCCGACATTACGCATGCCATGAAAGTATTTAACAGGAAAGTGGGCTTGAAATTCAGATATGGTTCCTCTTAGCTTCATTAAAGCGTTTCGAGAACGAAGCTCGGCGAGTTTTTGTTCATATTCTTCTTTGGAAACGGTTTGGTTGAAAATCGCATAACGGGCATTTTTCAAGTTAACGCATCCGATGGAATCCTGACAATTGACGCAATTTTTGCAGAAAAGGAGATTTTGTGAATTGGAGCAGTCTTCTGAAAAAAGAGTTTTATAGCATTTTGTGCACGTAACGCATTCATAGCACATCTCGCACTCGTTGCAATTCAAAAGATCCGACGAAGAATGGGAGCCGAATGTCGCATAACTATAGAATGAATCTTCGTTATGGTCGCTCACGAAAAGCATGTAACAATTCTTGTTAAACGCCGCTCCGTTCACATATTCGCTTTCGACGTTCTGAAAAACGAAAGAAGCAAGTCGCGGCACTTTGAGTTGCAATTCTCGAAACTGCTCAAGAAAAGGCCGGGAGAAATCGATCCCCATACCGAACAAAAGAGAATCCCATTCATCGGAATGAAAACATTCCCGACAATAAATCGTATAGTGCGAATCGGGAGCATAGATCGAAATGATGTTTTTCTTGCAGAGATCGCATTCCCTGCGATAGAGAGTTTTCTCGTTTCTCCAAACAAGCCTCATAAGCAATCGGCAATCGGGACAAAAACCGGGAACATCCACTTTCATCTGCTCATAAAATGCGGCGTCCTCGTCGCGAATTTCAAACTCTCGGGTGCACATTTTACAATTGAATATTTTCATAAATTTTTCTATGCCACCTCCTGCTGATAGCAGGATTCGCAGTACAGTGTTTCTTGTCTTTCCGGTGAATAGCTCGTTTCGAATTCGGCCGCGCATGCGTGTCCGTCGTGATTGATATGATGTTGCTCCCTGCACATGCATGACCTGTGCCAGAGAGCGCGGGGATTTCTTTTGCTCATTCGTGCACGATGGCGGCACTCGAAATCTGTGTGCGGGAGAGGTATATGCATGCGACGGTAAAAGTCGAGTTCTGCCTGAGTGATTCGGAAGTTCTTGCCGCATTCGTTGCAGGAGAGTATATCCGAAGTGATCGAGTCTTCGACTTCCTCTATTGTCTTCGGGATCATATCTTCGGTCAGAGTTTCCTTGCCGAATGTTCCCGTATTGTGTTCCTGCCAACGGAAGCCTTTCTCGAGAGCTCCCTCCTCCGATAACGGGAAATATTCTTTTGCAAGCGTTTCGTTATACCCGAATGGCGATAACGATGGTGGGAAGAATTGCCCATATGAGCCGTCTGCTCTCATTGATTCGATAATCTGACTTCTCTGTATTTCATACTCATCCTTCGCATATTGCTTGTTGAGTATCATATATTCTCCTTTGCGTATCGCAGCACAGCCGAGCGATGAGCTTAAGTTATAGCACGAATCGCAATAGGCAATCTCGTTGCAGTAAAAGATGAATGTCGAGCATAGTGATTTGCTCGACTGCAATACCCCGACGAGCTGATAGCAGAACTCCGGCTTGTAATAGACATTATTGCAGTCCTGACAATCGATCGGATCTTCGGAGTCCGCCATATACGAGGAGTTTTTCGCATTCGATACGTCGAATAAGCGAACCCCATCGTAGCAGTTGAACATATAATCGCCCGTAACGTTATGGCACTTAGTCTGGGTTGCATATTTTACGATCGTATTGGATCGGAGTTTCTCATATTGCTCTTTTGCTGCCTCGATGCTCTCATAGGTTGAAAGTATCTCTGCTCTTTTCGCTTCGTATTCTTCCTTGGTGCATTTCTCATTAAATATCCCATAGCTCATATGCCTGCCGTTTGTGCAGAAGATGCAGTTCTGCGAATCGCGCATATTGAAGCAGAAGAGAAGATCGCTTGAGGACTGGCACTGTTCGGAATAGAGGCATTTGAAGCTTGCGCGGCAGTCGATGCATTCATAACAGAGTTCGGAATCATACGCAAAAGAACAATCAAAAACACTTTTGCATTTCATGATAAGGCGCGAGTATGAAGAGTCTTCGTTGCCGTCGGATGCGAAGATAAGATAGCAGTCCTTGTTGTCTCCGGCGCTGTTCGTGTAATCGCTTCGAACGCTGTTAACAACCAAGAGCGCTACGCGCGGAACGCGCCTGCGGAGTTCTGCTACCTGGTCGATGAAGGGCCGAGAGGGATCATAGTCCTGAGCATATGATTTCGGATCCCATTCGTCGCTCCACCAGCACGAATGGCAGTACACGGGAAATGGAGTACCGGGCACATAAATCGAAATCACTTCTTTGTGGCAGAGATCGCAAGGGCGTTTGTAGAGAGTCCGTTCATTGCGAAATGCCAATCTCTGCATCATCCGGCACGGCGGACAGTAAAGCGGCGATGGAACGCCAATTTGCCTGTAAAAGACTGTATCTTCATCGCGTATTTTGAACTCTTGGGCGCATGTGTTGCAAGTTTGCATATACTCTAAGTTTTCTTACTAATTAATAATATACCTTTTATTAACTTTATAAAACAGATAAAAGGTTCTTACTCTTTTATCTGATTTAAGAATTAATAAATCGACTTATCAAATTCGTCGATCTCGCCTTGCCGGGTTTTTGTTATGATGTCATGGAGTTCTATTCCAATGCCGCGTACGGCTTCCTGTATGCCGTTATCATACTCCTTGTCGGAAAGTACTTTTTCCAAATTATCCAAATTATAGGCAATATGCTTCCTGATCCTTACATTGAGGTTAGAATAGGAGTAAATTCCCATGCCCTCGATCCTTTCATTCCCGGGATAAAACACAGAGTTTGGCACTATGATATAGATATCTTCCAGAGGCCTTCCCTTTTCTATTCTATATTTTAGTTCTTCCGCAGGTTCTTTTCCCGAGAAGGTAAAGCTCACTGCGATACCTAATTGGCTGCCCTGGGCATATTGGAGGATAATATTCGTGATGCCTATGGTGATATCTGGACTCAACATACTCTTAGCCCACAATCTGCTTGTATTTTCAGCAAACTGCGTAAAGTTTCTGGTTGGCCTGATCACGTCTTTAAACTCTGTTGTTTCTCTGAAGAAACTATAAAGATAATGCCCTAAGGCAAAACGCCCTTTTTTAAGGCGATGATATTGCCTTAGGGCACCTCTGGCAGAAAATAACTTTTTTTCCATAATTTTATTTTTTTAAATGAACAAATCTTATTTGAAGCCAACACTATATTGACTTTATAAAGGAGAGAAGATAATTTTTATCTATTAATCTTCTCTCATCTGAAAATCAATTTCTTTGCTTTACAAATAGGCCAGAATCCGGCTCTCCATTTCTTCTTCCCCTTTTCTCAATTCTGCATCTTCTTTTTCAATACTTGTTATGTCTTTCTCAATTTCTATTCTCGCTTTCTTTATATAGGCTGCAATTATCTTCGGCAGATCGATATTTCTTGAACTTGATTCCAAATACCATATTGCAGAATATTTATCCTTTAGTTCTTTGGTACATTCTCCGAATAGACAATCCTGCATTTTCGCTGTGAGCTTATATTTCTTATATTTGTAGTTCACATGATTATAAATATTGAAAAACCAATATACTGCTGCTAGCGTTGCCCAGATCATTATGCCTACAAATATGCTGAACATTGTATCTATGTCTGATGCTGACTGAAAATCGAGCGCGACATACGAGCAAATCTCTTTGGTTGCAAATATTGTCGCCAGAAACGCGATGCAATTCAACAGAATGTTTTCGTTTGTACATTTCGGGCTGGCTGATGGCCCATTGTACCGAGTGGAGGGAATTATTTCAGGGCCTTTCGTTTCTTGTTCTTCGAATAAATTTTTCAACCCTCTCTCTATTTCGAAGAATCGGTAGAAAGAAAGGGATCCAAGAATGAGGGATGCGCATACGAATGCCCAATAAACGATTGACGACAAGGAATCTGTTCCTACTGTTATCATCACGATAATAAAGACGATTTGCAGAAGTTTTTTACAAAGCACTTTTTTCATTTTTATTGTTTTTGATTGTTATGAAATTACTTTTTCATAAGAAGAATATCACAATTCATTTTTTTGTCAATATAAATAATCAATCTATTTTAATTTCATATATATAAAATAGCATCATTAGAACTTATTATTTAAAATGTTCATAATAGTTGACACAATTCCGTTATTTTTATACCATATGATTATGGAAAACAAAAACTTGGATCTTCATAAAAAGCTCGCTCTGATTGGGTTCTCCGAAAAGGAAACGAATATATATCTATCCTTGCTTGAAATAGGGAAAGGAACTGTTGCTGAGATTGCCCGAAAGGCTGGAATTAATCGCCCGACCGGATACCATGTTCTTGGCTCACTTGAAGCAAAAGGACTTGTTAAAGTCTCCGGCAAAGAACCGAAACAGGAATATGTTGCAGAATCCCCTGATGCTGTCGAGGACCTTTTGGAATCAAAACAAGCCGAAATTCGGGAACAACTTGAACAGGCGCGGGTCCTTATCCCTGAGCTCAAGTCGATCCACAATGTCGTTGATCGTCCCAAAGTAATGTTTTACGAAGGGAAAGAAGGGTTGCAGCGCGCATATGAGGATACTCTCTCCTCTGCGGAGGAGATCAGGGCATATGCAAGCGTTGAAGATATCCAGCCAACTCTTCCTCATTACTTTCCTGAATATTACAAGAGACGTACGAGAAAAGGCATTCCGATACGCGCCATCTTTCCGGAATCTCCCGAGGCCCGCGAACGCGCAAGTCTCGACAAGAAAGAAATCCGGCAATCGGTTATCATCCCAAGTGAGAAATTCGCATTTCACCCCGAGATCAACATCTATGACAATAAAGTCATGATTGCCTCATGGAGAGAGAAGCTCGGCATTATTATCGAAAGCGCTGAGATCGCCGATGCCATGAAGAAGATCTACGAGCTTGCCTGGGCCGAAGCCAAGCGCCTCGAAAAATCCATTTAACCTTTACCTTTTATATTTTAAAAACCAGTGTCTTTTGTGCAACTGGGTTGTAACACATGCTTCCGGCCGGAAGCATGTGTTACAACCTACTACGAACGGCTATTTTCTACAGATCAAATCTTTCTTTAAGTTCTCGATGCATATCGATATAATCGACGAGCATATATTGAAGATTTTTTCCGAACCGTAAATCTGATCTCAAAAGAGCGATATATTCATCGCAGGGAAAAGGATACGCCCAGATGCTTTGATGGATCATTCGGAATCCATATGCTTTCAGTTCCCTCCTCAAGAGCCATCTTTTATGTCGTTTCTTTTCATATATATCGAAAGAGATAACTCGCCATCGACCATCCCACCTCCTTTCTTTTTTAATTTTAAGAGATTCATAGCGGAGTTTTCCTTTATGGGTTAAAACAAATAACCTCTTCCCGTTTTCTATTTTTTCTTGAACAAATTTATCCTTGATAAGCCTTTGTAAGCTGCTTGTTGCCCTATATTTGTAATGTCTCTTAAGATCATCTTCAGGCAGGGCATAGGTGAGTAATTGCAAAGCGTTAGGAACAGTAACTGCAATACCTGCGATGCCGATGAACGCGATGCTCGCCAATAATATATTTCCAAGATTTCGAGCATCGGTTTTTAAAATTTCTTTTTTGAATCTTTTCTTTTTCATTTTTGTGTATGTGACAGATACTTCCGGCCGGAAGTATCTGTCACATTTCTATTTTTACTCATACTCATTGGTTTGTGCGCGGTCTATACTGAAGCGCTTCGAGGATATGAGGAGTTTCGATGTTCTCGCACCCTGCAAGGTCGGCGATCGTCCGAGCGAGTTTGATAACGCGGTGATAGGCACGAGCGGATAATTGCAAGCGTTCCGCGCTCTCATTTAAAAGAGTGCGTGTTTCGGAAAGAAGGGGTGCATAGGTGTTCAATTCTTTCACATTCATATCGCTATTGAGGGACAGTTTTCTTTTTGAATTCTTGAATCTTTTCTCTTGTATCTCTCGGGCGCGAATGACCCGCTCTTTGATCATTATCGTTGTTTCCCCGTGAGATTCTTCATCGGATAATTTTTCATAATCAACTGCGCCGACAGTCGTCCAGAGATCGATCCGATCCATGATCGGGCCCGATAATTTGCGGGAATAACGATCAAGATCATGCGGCTTGCAGATGCACTTTTTCTGCTTATTGCCTTTGTTGCCGCAGGGGCATGGATTCATGGCGGCAATGAGAATAAAATTAGACGGGAATACGGCCGACCCTCGCGCGCGGGAGATGGAAACGACATTATCCTCAAGAGGCTGACGCAATGATTCCAAGACCCTTTTTTCAAACTCAGGAAATTCGTCAAGAAAAAGGACTCCTTTGTGTGCAAGTGTTACCTCGCCGGGCTTCGGGTTCGCTCCGCCGCCGATCATCGAGACATAGCTTGCCGTGTGATGAGGCGAACGAAAGGGCGCAACGGTGACAAGCTCACCGTCAATCGAACCGACAATTGAGTGGATTCCTGTGATTTCAAGAACATCGGGGGTGCTTAAGTCAGGCAGAATATGCGAGAAGACTCTGGCAAGCATCGTTTTGCCTGTCCCGGGTGGACCCGAGAGTGCAATATTATGGCCGCCTGCCGCCGCGATCTCCAGACCTCTCTTTGCCCCTTCCTGTCCGCGGATGTCGCGAAAATCAATATCATAAATACTCTTTTTCTTTTCGATATCGGTTTTAGGAAATGGTATGAGCTTGGGGCGCTCTTTTTCAAGAGCAATTCCATCGGGGCCGTGTTTTGCTGTATGGAGATGATCGACAACTTCGGCAAGTGTCCGCGCTCCGTAGACTTTTATTCCATCGACAAGCGCCGCTTCGCGTGCATTTCCGTACGGAAGATATAGTTCTGCAAACCCTAAACGTTTTGCCTCCTGAGCAAGCGGCAGAGCTCCTTTAATAGTTTGAAGTTCCCCGTTAAGCGACAGTTCTCCGAGGAATATCCGCCCCTCGGGATTAAAATCGATTTCCTCTCCTGATAAGAGATATGCAAGAGCGATCGCCAGATCGAAATACGGGCCTTCTTTTTTGAGATCACCCGGCGAAAGAGAGATGACGATCTTTTGATTCTGATTCTTGGGAGAGGCGAACCCTGAATTCTTGAGAGCCGAACTCATGCGATCCTTTGATTCGTCGACAGCCTTGTCGGGAAGTCCGACGACCGTAAAGGCATGCAATGTGTTCTTGGTGATGTCGACCTCGACTGTCACGATCTTTCCTTTTAATAAGTGAGTTTGGGCTGAATATATGCGAGCGAATGACATCTTTTTATTTTAAAAGAGATGATATAATCGATTTCTAAAATTAAAACTCCCCGACTGTGTGTCGGGGAGTTTTAATTTTCATTATTTTTCCATGCATTCCTTGCATGTGGGAGCAGCCGGATTTGCCTCCAGACGATCCTCTTCGATCGGCTTGCCGCATACCTCGCATGTCCCGTATGTTCCCTCTTCGATCGAAGCAAGAGCGCGATTGATATCATCAAGCCGGGCATTCAAGGCTGAAAGGGTTCCTGTTCGCTCCCCGAAATCTTCGGAGCGGTCGGCAAGATCGTTTTCATCTGCCTCAGGCATTGTTTGGGCTTCCGGCGTTGCTTCCCACTCCCCCGTCTTGTCGCCTACTTTTCCAAGATCCGCAAGCTCGCTTTCAAGCAATTTCTTTTCTTCTGCAAGTTGTATTTTGTATTGTTGTGTATTCATCCCGTTAGAGATAGCCCTATGGAGCGTATCATGTTAATTATAGTTAGTAATGATATATATAAATAAGATTCTTTCCTATTCCGCAAGGTCTTACAAACACACCACTCGCGGGATTCATACCACTATATCATTCTTATAATAAATTCTAAAGGGGTTTTGTTTTCTTGAGAATTATCCTCGAGTAGATTTCCTTCAGTGCCTCAGAGCTGTCGGCAATGACGAATGTATTCTTATCCATAAACATGTAATAAAGAATGTCCTTGCCTTGGTCATCGTACAGAATCCTGGCATCTTTATTTTCAATGATGATATCTTTGAATGGTTTCTCGAATAAAGCATTCCTGTCGCCTGCGACATTGATGCCATAAACGGCGAAGAAGTCATTGAGCATCGTTTTCTCCCATTCTAGAAGGCCCGCATATGCCTGATTGTAATCGGTCGTTTCAAAGATGAAGAAAAGATGAGGCTTCGAGTTTTCCGCAGTTACGGCCGCGTATGTACCGATCATATATCGATCAGTAAGCGATCGTGTAAGCGACCCAGGAGCGCTAAGTTCAAGAGTGGAGATGAGATCCTTAAGAGGCAGAAGCTGCGGCATGCCTGTTGCTGATGTGGAGAGAAAAATTGCTTTTATTGACCCCGGAGGCTCAGTTGTAACGGTCCCTGTTCTTATGACATCGGCAAGATCGGTTTTTGTCATTGCTCGCGTCGTATCGGCAAAAGTATGGCTGTTATATGCGATGAATGTCTCGATAAGCGCTTGCGTCTCGACAGGCGCATTTTTCTTTTCGTTTTTCTGCGCGACGAAATACCATGCTCCGAGAGCGATTCCTATTAAAAGGATTCCTCCGGCGACAAGAAGAACTTTTCTTGCGTTCGTTCCTTCAGCTTTCCGGTAAAGATCTTCCCTCTCATGCCTCTTCTGTTCTGCAAGGGCGATCTTGATGACTGTTCCTTCGTTTTCACGAATAGCATCAGCCATGTCGGATGAGTATGTTCGCAAGGTTTTAAGCCCCGGATCGATATTTTTCGGTTGTAGATTATTTTCATCCATCCCGTTAGAGATAGGAAATGATTACATTTCCTATTATTTTTAATAAAAAGTTAGTCAACATATGTAATGTATATATTTTGATCTCGTTAGTATAGAACATACACATCTCTAACGGGATCCATATACCGCTATTTTCTATACTTTCGGCTTGAAGAAATCGCCATTTGCTTCCTTGATCGAGAAGTTAAGACGTCCTCGTTCATCGAGCTTGATGATCTTCACAGGCACAATATCTCCTTCCTTTAGGATATCAGAAACGCGCTCGACGCGGAATGGCGCGATCTCCGAAACATGGACGAGTCCCTCGGTATTGCCAAGCCGTACAAATGCCCCAAAGTCCATCAGTTTCACGACTTCGGCATTCCCTGCATCTCCGACTTTGTATTCATGCGTCATATCCTCGATGATCTGCGCTGCCTTCTCCGCCCCGCCGTTTACTCCTGTGATATACACTGTTCCATCTTCCTCGATTGTGATTTCAGTGCCCGTATCTTCGCGGATTGCATTGATGCTCTTCCCGCCGGGACCGATAACAAGGCCAATCTGGTCCTTCTTGATCTTGACGATGACGATCTTTGGCGCGCGCGGCGAGATTTCTTTTCGCGGTTCGGCAATCTCTCCGGTAATCGTTTCTAAGATCTTAAGACGCGCGGTCTTTGCCCGGCCGAGAGCTTCCTTCAGAATATGGGGAGCAACTCCGTCGACTTTGATATCAAGCTGAATAGCGGTAATTCCGTTTTTTGTTCCAGCAACTTTGAAATCCATATCTCCATAATGATCCTCAGGCCCCTGGATATCGGACAAAAGGACATATCTTTCTTTGTTCTTGGTATCGATCATGACGCCGATCGAGATTCCGGCAACCGGAGTCGTGATCGGCACGCCTCCGTCCATCAGTGCAAGCGTTGCGGCGCAGATTGATGCCTGGGATGTTGATCCATTTGAAGCGACCGATTCGGAAACAACACGCATTGTATAAGGGAAAATTGCTTTATCGGGAATGACCGGAAGGAGGGCTTTCTCCGCGAGGAACCCATGCCCCATTTCTCTCCTGTTAATGCCGCCGACGCGCCCTGTCTCGCCGCTTGAATACGGAGGAAAATAATAGTGATGCATGAATCGCTTCTTTGCGGAAAATTCTATGCCGTCGATGGTATGCATCGCCTCGGGGCCGGCAAGAGCAAGGACTGAGAGAACGTGAGTTTCACCCCGATAGAATATTCCTGAACCGTGCAACGTATCCGAAAGTCCGCCCGCCTGAGCATACAGAGAACGGACTTCATCGAGCTTTCTTCCGTCTGCACGCATGTTTTTATCAAGTGCGGCTTCGTGGAAGGCATGGTCAAGGTAGTGATGCATGTAATCCTGTGCAACATACTTTCCTTCATCGTCATCGCTTTCGTATGTTTCATCAATGATATTCTTCCAGAGGAGTTCCGCTTCGGCTGTGACTTTCTTGCTCTCGCCGCTGAAAAGTTTTTCCGCAAGAATGGGATGCACCTTCTCGGTGAAAAGAGCGATAACGCTTTGGGGTGTCTGGAGCTTAGGAAATACGAGTTTTTCCTTGCCGAGTTCGCTTCGAATCTTCTTCTGGAATTCTTCCCATTTTGAGATCTCTACGACTGCCATATCGAAGCACATACCCATTTCTTCGTCGGATAGTTCAAAAGCCATAGCCTCGATCATGTTGATCGTAGTGTCTTTTCCGCAGACCGAAAGATCAAGCGCGTAGACAGGCTCGTCGCTCTGAGGGATATAATCGCTTATTTTAATTGTTGGGTCTTCTTTCGTCTTGCTTATGTGAACCGCTCCGATCGGCCCGTTCCACGGAATATCTGAAACATGGAGAGCGATCGATGCGGCATTGATTCCGAGAATCTTCGGGTCGGCTTTCCCGACAGCGATAACGGTGACGATGACCTGAACGGCATTTTTAACATGGTGATCGAAAAGCGGCCGGATCGTGCGGTCGATGACGCGGGCGGCGAGAATTGCCTGATCGGAAGGTCTTCCCTCGCGGTGATTGAACTGGCTACCTAAGATCTTGCCTGCGGCATAGAATTTCTCCAGATATTCGACGGTTAAATTGAAATACCCCGGATTCGACTTTCCGTCTTTCGAAATGACGGCTGTCGCCATAACGACCGTGTCCTCTGATTTAAGAATTACCGAGCCATTAGCCTGCTCTGCCAAGTCGGTGAATAAGGCGGTAACCTTTTTACCTCCGATCTCTATACCATACTCTTTGCTATGCATACTATTATATAGGCTAACCTTAAGACCCTAGTTTTGAAACGGTTGTTTCAACTCTAACTGTCCGAAGGCTAGAAATTACTGTTTAATATCCGAAGCATAGCAGAAATGAATGTATTTATAAAGAAAATAATTTTTCTTAAAAATTGACAATTAGTCACCTCTGTTATACAATGAAGATTAACAAAAATTCATTTACATTTTTAATACACTCTTAAACTTTAGATTATGGAAACAACAGCGTCTCTCCGTACTGTAAAAGTTGGCTTTGCTGATTTTGGTTCAGTAGAACCCGAAGGCCTCCTCTCGTTTAATGAACCATACCTTAACCATGTGGAAATTTTAAAACAGTATTTACAGGCCCACAAGGGTCAGTTAGTACCGTTATTACTCAAAAGAATTGATCACAATGGCTTATTAATGGAAAAGATCGTAACAGGCAGGGTTGGTAAGATACAGAAGAACCATTTTATGTTTTCTACTACAGCAGATATTTCTTCTACGTATGAGGAACCCTATGATTTACTGGTACGCTTTGACAACCCGTTAGGTAACATTCCTATGCTGCCTAGTGCCCGGCACATAAAGTTTCTTCGGATTTCTGATCCTTTCAAGACATATGTTAAAGCCTTGGCGGATATGAGGAAGCTTCTTTCTGAACCCGTCGGTACACTGCATGCTGCAACATTGTATTACCATTACACAAAGGAAAAACCTACCTTCAGAAACGGCAACTACCGCATCAAATGCAACATAATAGAAGTAAATAAATCAAATGTTATGTATGAACATTTGCATACATTTGCACATGTCGATTCTCTTCAGAGGTACAGCGATTTGGGGAGACGCATTGATGTTGACCGGTTCATAGCACCGGACCGGTATTTGAAGGAAGTTTCTGTAACGTTCGGGCAGAGGCATGAAATTAATTTTCATGATGATACCGATTTTCCCAATTAACGGTACAAATTGCTAAATAAAAAAAGCCTCTTTCGTAAGAAGAGGCTTTTTTCTTTGTTTAGTATATTAAAAACTTACGCGGATTAGCCGATAGATCAAGAAAATCATCGGCCTCTTCTTTGAGCTTCATGCTTGAGCTCTTGCCGAATGATACAACTTCCACCTGTGTCATGGTTTGGAGATAATTAACGAGGGGGACAAAATCGCCATCGCCTGTCACCAGAATGACTGCGTCAAGGCGCGATGCCATCTTCATGGCATCAACAGCAATGCCGACATCCCAGTCGCCCTTCTTGGCGCCGCCTGAGAATATCTGGAGTTCTTTCGTCTTTGTTTCTATTCCGAGTTTTGTTAGCGCGTCGAAGAAATTCTTTTCCTCCCCTGCCTCAGATGTGATGACATACGCGATGGCCCGGACGAGTTTTCGCCCTGCGACCGCTTCTTTTAAAACTTGTCCGAAATTCACTTTCCTTTTATATAAATGCTTCGCGCTATGATACAGATTCGATGTGTCTATAAAAATGCCGACTCTCTGTTCTTTGTGTTTGATTATCATATTCTTTTAGTATACCAAAAACAAAACGCTCCGACGATCGGAGCGGATTGCTATGCTTTTAATTTTTTGCTGACAGCGGCATGGCGGGTCTTGTCGTTTTTCTCCAAGTGCTTCAGATGATTGCGGCGGTCGGCGACCATCTTGATCAATCCGCGGCGGGAATGGTTGTCTTTCTTATGATCCTTGAGGTGGCTTGCGAGTTCGTCGATTCTTTTGCTTAAAATGGCGATCTGGACCTCCGGGCTTCCCGTATCTTTGTCGTGCAGCTGGCTTCCTTTTATAATATTCTGCTTTTTCTTTACAGTTAACATAATAATGATAATAGCATAAATTGTCTGAAAATGCAAGAGGACCATATATACAAGCCTTTATGGCTATTTTCGAAGGAAAAATCTTACGTATATGGTAAAATTATTTTACGACCCTTCTATGAAATAGCTGGGCAGGCACTATGACAAAACTCGAACAATTAAAAAGAGAATTTCTCGAGCATGTCGAGATTGAAAAAGGAAATAGCTTAAAAACTGTCGCTAATTACGAGTATTATCTCTCCCGATTCTTCGCCTTTGCCAAGATCGCTGATCCTAAAGAGATCACTGATGACCGGATTCGCGAATATCGGCTCTACCTTAACCGCCAGCCGGGTGTGAAAGTGCGCGGACAGCAGGCCTCCACGATGAAGAAAAATACCCAGAACTATCATCTGATCGCATTGCGCTCATTCCTGCGATATCTCATGAAGCGCGATATCAAAGCTCTTCCTCCCGACCGAATCGAGCTTGCGAAAGTCGCCGAGCGGTCGCTTGATCCGATGTCGGATACAGAATTACGAAGACTGCTTGATGCTCCCGATATACATACTCCTATAGGATTACGCGACAAGGCCCTTCTTGAATTATTTTTCTCGACAGGACTCCGTCTTGCGGAACTCTGTTCTCTTAACCGGGATCTTGATCTTTCGAAAGATGAATTCTCGATCCGCGGCAAAGGAGAAAAGGTACGCGTCGTATTTCTTTCATCTTCTGCAAAAGATGCTATTCGCTCCTATTTGAAAGCGCGCAAAGATCTCGACGAGCCGCTTTTCATCCAATACTCACGAAATGGAACATCTCACAACCGCCTCACCCCTCGCTCGATAGAACGCATCGTCAGGATCTCAGCCATCAAAGCTGGCATTTCCAAAAAAGTCACTCCTCACGTTCTGCGCCATTCGTTCGCTACTGATCTTTTATCAAACGGCGCAGATATCCGGTCAGTGCAGATGATGCTTGGTCACGCCAATATCGCGACTACCCAGATCTATACCCACATTACCGACAAGCAGCTTCACGAGGTGCATAAAAAATTCCACGGCAGGAGGAAATAAGAAAGACCATTATTCCTTACGGGGAATAATGGTCAGTACGATCAAGGAAACATAAAGGAGTACTCAAAAAGTGATCTGTTCTTCACCAACCCGCGTGCTCTCATGGCGAAAGGGGTACACAGCGAAGAATTTTCTTTTCTCAAACATTATGTTCTTTAATGAACTTTAATTTTTTTGCCGGGGGGCCTCGGCTTTGCAAACAATCCCTTCATTCTGGATGGTTTTTGGTTTTTTTACTTGGATTGCACTTCCTATTGGAAGCATCTGTGGCGGGAAGCAACACCACGATACTTTATACTTAATTAATAAGAGAGTATCATTTGCCGGAATTCCTGTCAATTCATTTTATCCCCTGTTCTTGATATACTACGAAGATGAGAATTGTATCCTGGAACGTCAATGGCATCCGCGCAGTCCACAAAAAAGGCTTGTTCGTTCCTTTTATCAACAGGTACAAACCTGATGTCATATGTCTTCAGGAAACGAAAGCCGAACAGCATCAGAGCGAAGTCGATCTTCCAGAATACGAAGAATATTGGAATTCTTCACGGGGGCGAAAGGGCTATAGCGGAACAGCGATTTTTACCAAGGAAAATCCAATCTCCGTTATCTACGATATCCCGGAGGAAATCGCCAAGAAATTCAGACTAACATCCGATGACTATGGCGATGCAAATGCCGAGGGTCGCGTCATCGCAGTCGAGCTCGAGAAATTTTTCGTTGTGACTGTCTATACTCCCAATGCCAAAGATGATCTGTCTCGTATTCCTCTTCGTCACAAGGTATGGGATCGCGCATTCTTGTCATATATGAAAGAACTCGAGAAAATTAAACCGGTTATATTCTGCGGCGATCTCAACGTCGCTCATACACCCCTTGATCTCGCTCGTCCGAAAGAAAACGAGGGCAATAAAGGATTTACCAAAGAAGAACGCGAGGGATTTCAGAATTTTATCGACGCGGGCTTCATCGATACTTTTCGCTTGTTTACCAAAGGCCCAGGCCACTATACATGGTGGAGTCATTTTGCGGGTGCCCGTGAGCGCAATGTCGGCTGGCGGATCGATTATTTCTGCGTATCAGCGGCGCTCAAGAGCAAGATAAAGAATTCCTATATCCTGCCCGACGTTTATGGATCGGACCACTGCCCAATCGTCCTTGAGCTTAAATAAAAGACTACGGAGTCTTTTTCCAGAGTATCTCAAAGAGAGTCCGGACGTCTGGAGATCATCTATTGCGAAAAATACTATCAGCAGGAATTCGTATAAAAAATAAAGCCGCCTGAAGCGGTTTTATTTTTAACCATGTATACAATTATGACGACCGTTAAAATTGTATACATGGTTTTGGACTTTTCGAAGGAGTACTTATTTTTTTGCTGTTTCCCACAGGAGTTTAAAGTGAGCGAGCATCATCTGGCTAAACTCCCTGCTGTGAACGATAAAACCATAAAGTTCGGATCCTGAGGAAACAAATGCGACATTGTCTCCGTAGATCCAATAGGACATTGAGAGCTCGATTCCTTCCGGAAGGAATCGTAATTCACGCAAATGCTCCGGACCTGTTCCATTGAATTCATATTTCGCTGCGCTTGCTCTGTCTTCTGCGGTCCGAATGGAATGAAGAGAGATGCCGCGCTCGACTCTCTTTTTATTATGCCATTCCAGGAATTCGGGCGTGATGACCTTTAATATCTTATCCATCGACCAGAGAGTATATGTGAGGGTATTCTCATACCACAGAATATCCCGCAGTGTCTGCTGGCATCCCTCTTTGCCCGAGAACATGACGATCTTAGGTTCGGTGATGCGCGGCGATTTCAATATCGCCGGAAGCGCTTCGGAAAATTCGGCTTTTGCCTTCCCAATATTTTCTGCGGAAGAATCAAGTATCTGCAGTATGTTCTTTGGATCCGAGATCGAAAAAATACCTTTCCCGTTCTCTTCCTGGGAAATGACCAACGATTTCTTTTCAAGCACATGCAATCCGTCATAAATGCTTGCGCGAGGAAGAGACAGCTTTTTTGACAGAAATAATGCCGATTGCGGTCCCGACGATAAAAGCTCTAGATATATTCTTTGCGCGCTTCCTGTAATACCGATCAGACTTAATATTGATGAAATTTCCATATAATCATTATATAGTAAGGATTGTCGGTTTTCGACGACAAACTGACAGATAATTATTTATACAATATAATATACCAAAAGTCAAACCCATTCCTCAACTCTTTAAAAACATGCAATCATGACATCTAATCAAAAACTTCTGAACAATCTTCAGAAATCCTTATCGAGAGATCGAAACACTTTTATTCGTATATGCGGTGATTTCCAAAGAACTTTTCAAAAGCTTGGAATTGATCGCCATGCTGCTCTGACGCTTACAATGGAAATAATCGCCTTTATTCGCTACGCGACGTCCATCGAAGAAGCTGAAAGAAGAATCAAGCATCTCTTTGAATCCCGTATGTACGATTCAAGAAGTATTTTTCAAATGATAAGAGCCGGCTTGGAAGGGCGCTTTGAAAAAATCTTTACGCAGATTGTCCCCTATCTTGGCGGCATTCGTACTGCGATTGACTACGGCTGTGGAAGCGGCGTATTGACTCAGATGATCCGCGACAGATGCGATATTGCTATCGAGGGCGTCGATATTCGCAGTTTTCTTGCTCCGAATGTTTCGGTGCCTATCCATGTATTTGACGGCTATCATGTACCGGTGCCCGATAATCATTTTGAATGCGGTATTGTGACGAATATCCTTCATCATGATCCTGATAATGAGAAGATTCTGCAGGAATTGAGTCGCATCGTTTCAGGAAAAGTGGTAATTATTGAGACTGTACCGGAAGCGGATAACGAAGAAGAAGCACGCAAAGACTGGGACAGAATGATCCTCAATGATGCTCTTTGGAATCGATTCTTCAATTATGCCGATATTCCGGTGCCGGGAACGTATGAAATCCCACGCATATGGATTACGAGGATTAAGAAGTATTTCACCAATCTCGTTCATTCGCAAGATCTGGGATTCGATCAAGATACGATCCAGGATCGGCATCATCTGTTGGTGTTTGAGAAATGAAGATACAAGGACAAAAATGCCAATTGCACTATGTGCGTTGGCATTTTCTTGTTCCATAGACTTAGCTTACTTTCGGCGGCTGATCCATGCCGGCCCAGAGGTTCATTGTTCCGATATCATATGTTCCTGACTGCTTCATGTAGAGGAATAATTGCATCTTGTATGCGACGGCCATATTAAGAAGTCCGATCAAATGAAATGCCCGGCTCTGCTTTCTTCCCCACATATCTATCTCATTTTGGAGATCGCCTTCCGATAACGGAGATAACAGTTCATGCACTTTCTTTTCTTCGGCATCGAGCATCTCCGCGAAGTTTTCAAGGGTTGGCATAGGAGTTCCGCTGTATTTTTTCCACGCATCGGCATCGCCTGTTGCGACTCCGTCAGCTCCTGCCATAAAGATATATGTCAAATAATGAAGCAATTCCAAGGTTGTGCGCTGTTTTTCCGTCGGCTTATGCTCGAGCTGCTCAGGCAAGATCTTCTCGGCTAAGTGTTTGATAATCCTGAATTCCTTTGAAAGCAGTTCTAAATATTGTTCTTTGGTAATCATAGATATAGATTAAATAATAATTCTAAGTATAACATGTTCATTTTGGTTGACAGGTCAGTTTCCATACTCTATTATTAATTTTAAGTTAACCCAATTTTCTAGCCCATTAAATAACAGTTTTATGAACCAAAGAAAAAAATCCCAACGGCCAGTAAAACACGTACATCAATTGGTTATTCCCTTCACCTCTGCTGAAATAAGAAAAAATGAAAAATTAATTTTTAAATTCAGCGGTATTGACGGCTCCTTGCATGGAATTACTGATTATTACGAATAGGCATACTTATCATCAGATCATATTGATTCCCCATCTGTTTCCGACAGAGGGGAATTTCATTTTACGCCATGTTTTTTGTGGAGCTTTTCAATTTCCTCTTCTTCCAATTCTTCTTTTATTTCCTTGCCTTTTTCTCCGAGATCTTTAAGAGCAGAATCTGAGAGATCATCTAATTCTTTTACCCGGTCATCAAGATATTCCCTTTTATTTTTCTCAGGTTCATTGAGGACTTCTTCAAGAAGAGCATGAAGGATCCATCCCATGCGAGGCCCGGGCTTGATTCCCAATTCCTTGATCATCACTTCCCCATTGATGGCAAGCTGGCCGACGGAGATCGGGCTGCGGAGTACTTCTTCGATCATTGCATGGTATTTTCTTAGGCGATATGGAGCTTCCTTTTTCTTCATACCGACGCGGTCGCACTCGCGGATCTGCATGAGTTCCCAGATGTGATCCTCGCCTACACGTGAGACAATGCGGCGCACAGCTGAAAGAGTGATCTGCTCCGTATCGGAGAAGAACATGTGATTGCGTACGAGTTTGACTACGAGCTCGATCGTTTTGCGCGGATACTTGAGGCGTTCCATAATCTGTCGCGCCATCCTCGCTCCAATGACTTCATGGCCGTAAAACGTATACTTCCCCTTCCCTCCCGCTTTTGATCCGTCCCAGCGTCTCGTGCGCGGCTTGCCGATATCGTGAAAGAGTGCCGCCAGACGGACCTCAAGCGACCATTTCTTATCTGCCGCGTGCCCGAGTGCATGAAGCAAGTGTTCCCATACGTCATAGATATGCTCCCCTTTTTGCTCGCATCCGATCCCCTCTTCTAATTCTGGAATTATATATTTAAGCAATCCTAATTTTGAAAGCATCCCGACTCCGATGACAGGATTGTCGGAAAGAATAATTTTTGTAAATTCATCGCGAACTCTTTCTGATGAAATATTTTGCAAAAGCTGTGAGTTATCCACAAGTGCGCTTATAGTATCGGAAGATATAGTGAAATTTAATTGTGCCGAAAATCTAATTGCTCGCATCATGCGCAATGCATCTTCATTGAACCTGTCATTTGCATTTCCGACCGCTCTTATGATTTTGTCCTTTATGTCCTTTAGACCATTAAATAAGTCTATAAGATGTCCTTTATATTGCTCACCTTCTTGCCTGCCCGTCCGAAGTGAAACGGAGGCGGGTCCTTTATTAGGATTATAAGCCATGGCGTTTATGGTGAAATCCCGTCTTTTAAGATCCTCATCTATCGTTTCACTGAATCTAACTTCATCCGGATGACGAAAATCACTATATTTCCCTTCAATTCTATAGGGAGTAATTTCCACAACATTATATTGAACTGTTTCTTGTGCCTGCCCGTCCGTCAGGCGGGTAACAGATTGACCTGTTTCATATGTAACCTCTTTAGGTATAAAAACGCCAACAGTGCCGAATTTGTTCTCATAGACGGTTTTTTCGAATAAAGGTACTATTTCCTCTGGTTTAGCATTTGTAGTAACATCCCAGTCTTTTGGAATTCTATTCATAAAGAGATCTCGAACGCAGCCGCCAACAAGAAAAGTCTCGAATCCGGCTTTCTCGAGTGTTTTTGTTACATGTGTAACATATGGAGAGATGATGGAGGTATTGATTTGTGGATGTGGGGCCATAGTATTAAGAGAATTGGCTTATGATTTGGTCACTCATAATCTCTCGCCGTCGCATCAAGATTTGTGCGACCCCGCCTCGCGATGCCGCGTGCTTGCGGCATATCGCTCCGGCCCACAAAAGCGCATAAAGAGTACCGCAGGGTATTCTTTATGAAATGCGCGCTTTTGTGCGGAGTAGGAGAATCGAACTCCTGTCTCATCCTTGGCAAGGACGTGTTCTACCACTAAACCAA
>JAZKIP010000012.1:0-37782 GCA_040384805.1 Patescibacteria group bacterium
AGCACCTCATTTGCAATGAGGGGGTGGCAGGTTCGAGTCCTGTAGGGTCCACAAATAAAAAACTGCCTCAAACGGCAGTTTTTTATTTGTGGAAGCCGGAGCACGACGGCGCGAGCCGGGGTCGCGAGTACTTACATAGAATTTGAGCGTAGCGAGAAATTATATTTAGTAACTCGTGATACACAAAAAGAAACTTATTATATTAAAAATAAAGAACCCTACTCGATTGGAGCAGGGTCCTTACTTGCATTAAAATTCTTTAGTCATCTTCTATTACCCAGTAGGGATTTGGCTGCTCCCTTTTTACAAGGTGTAAGGTTTTTTTGTCGAAAAAAAATTTTATCTCCGAAGCAGATATCTTTTCCATTTTCTTCATAAAGCCGTACGAATTCCAGATGTCGAGCCGGATGCCCATTATCGAGTTCCAAAATCCGGTAGATAAATCCCGGGTATAGATGTGAGCCCATCCGTGTCCATTTTTATTTTTCAAATAGTTACCAAAAACAAGGAAATCTTTTCCTGTCTTTTCAGAGGGATAAAATCCCATTTTCGGAATCTTTTGTAAAGAATCAGCGTTTCCGGCATAGGGAACGTCGTTCAATAATAAAATAAATGAACTGTCTCTGTAATTGAGCTGAGCTTCGGCTTCGGAGAAGAAGGTAAAAGAGATTGCGACGATCAATATAAACTTTTTCATGCGAATAAGTTTTAAATTATTAAAATGTTTAAAGAGCTAAGAGCTATATTAACATATCTTATCATCTATGTCAATTAAAAATTGGGGTTAAAATCTGTATTTTTTTGTAATAAACAGGTTCGAAAACTTGATCGCAATTTCGAACCCCTCCTAAACTTTTTCTAAACTCCCCTATTGTCTTTATAAAAAGACAAGCATATCATTAAATAAATATAAACTAATATTAACAAAGTTATGAAAAAATTCTTAAAAGTAATCTCAGGATTCGCTCTCTTCCTCACCCTTTTCATAGGCTCCCTATCCCCTGCGCTTGCCCAGAATTCTTATTACACGAACGTAAACAAGACTAAAGTTCATGTACCCGTAAAAGCAGCAAAAATTCCAATCGGGGCAACGGGAAAATGCAAAGACGGCTCATACACCTTTGCTCTAAACCACAGAGGCGCATGTTCTCACCACGGCGGTGTTTTGAAGTGGATAAAATAAATAGTTAGTCAAATTTCCAACCTTCCACCTAATAGAAAAACCAGTTTTTAAGCTGGTCTTTTTTCATTAGGCTTTGGGTTTTACTCCTACTCATCATCTTTGACTTTAATAACATGCCATAGGAACGACATAAAGAAGACTACCCCTATTCCTGCGGCTAACTGATGCTGTAAGGGGTCTTTGTCTTTTTCTGTCATCAGAAATCCGACGACAGCCAAACCTGTGCCTAAAACGAGGCCTGCTCTTTTAAAAAAATTTTCCATTTTGTACGTTTTATAGTTCCTGGAAATTCCACCTTAGGTAGAAACTTTAGGAACCATAAAACGTACTCTTTTCTATATTAAAGATTATTTTTAATAGAATGTCAATAATTGCCTAAATTCTCAGATTACATTATGTTATACTCTACATCGTTTTCGGGCCATTAGCTCATCTGGTAGAGCGCACCCATGGCATGGGTGAGGTGGCCGGTTCAAGTCCGGCATGGTCCACAAATAAAAACTGCCCCAAACGGCAGTTTTTATTTGTGGAAGCCGGAGCGCGACGGCGCGAGGCGGGGTCGCGAGATTTTTCACCAGAAAAATACTTGTGACCACAATTTCTCCTTCCCCTGCGGGAGGTTTTTAGCGCGTGGAAAGCACAACGTTGTTTCGAGAGCACTCGAAACCGCGAGCTGAGGTCGCGAGCACTTGCGTAGATTACGAACAGAATGAAGTAATATACTTAGTGACTCGTGATACACAAAGCAGAAATTAATTAAAAAAAATAGAAGGCAGAGAGACTGGCAGATGAACAAATCTTGGAAGAATGCGTGGACGAACTTAAAAGACTCAAAAATTTCTTCCGGATAGAAAAATCTTATGTAATGAAGCCCTTAACGACAAAAAGCTCGTGTAAGGGCTTTTTGTTTTATGTCAATAAAGTATAAGAAGAAAATCTTACTTCTCTCTATTGAAAAAGAGCAAGAATCTATCAAAACCATCCCCTGATCTTCTCCCACGGCACCGCAACCAGTAGCGTACCAATAAAGACAAGACCAAGTCCTATTCCTGCCTGAAGCGTCATACCTTCGGCAAGAATTACAACGGCAAGTATGGCTGTGAGCACTACCGAGAGCTTATCAACAACCGTCACGATCACGGTCGGGCCCACGGCCAAAGCTTGATAGAAAAATATCCACGACAATGCTCCTCCGACACCGGAAAGAATGACAAAAAGCCATTGCTTCGACGAAAGCGAGTGAAGCGCCGTCATAGAAAGCTTGCCAAATGAAAGCGCAGCGATCGAAACGATGATCGCCATGACAATGCCGCGGATGGCCGTTAGAAGATTGGCATCAACCCCTTTTAATCCCATTTTGGCAAAAATAGTTCCGAGACTTGCCATGACCGCTCCGAGTAATGCGTAGATTATATACATACAATAATTATATCATGTTTAAAGTAAATAAAAATAAAAATCTTGACAAAATTCGTATAGAGAGCATGATAATAGCAAATAGAGGGTAATTCCATCCTTTATAAAAACAAAGCGTATGGCATACATTGTCACACCGAACTACTACGACAGAAAGTCGCCGCTCAAATGGTTAGTCAGGGAGGAAAACCAACCCCTTGGAACTGTAAAGGCCGTTAAGGTGGTGATAGCTACGGAGGTCATCTTTGAATTCTCTTCTGCTCTTGAAGCAGGGTTTGGTTGTACTGTCGTTGCAAAATGCAACGAGGTCCAAATATATGACAGCAACCCCTTTCCTCAATTCCTCAAAGAGAATGAGCTGCAACGCCTTCAATTTTGTTTAAATGCTTTTATACTCCCATCAAGCAAAGACACAGTAAGCCGGGTCAGCCAACTTTACTTGGACGAGAATAGAGGAGTATGGGCCAGAATTTCGGTGAAAAAACCAGCTACAAACGAACGCGCCGAAGAAGTTTTCGCACTTTAAACAAAAAAATGATTTTAATAGAACCCGTATCTTGATTTTAATTAAGGACGGGTTTTAATCTGCAAAATTGACAGATTGGCAATTTTGCAGTAATCTGAGAGCAACAAACAGTTCTATTAATTCACCCTTAAAGATATATCCATGAATATCTATTTACTCTTATTGACCGTTGAAACAGTTCTGATGGGCTTTCTTATAAAGAAAATAATTGATGGACGAAAAATTCTGAAGCTTGAAGATCTGCCCCCTGATAAAAAATTATTTTTGGTAGGGGCTATCAATTACAAGAAAGACCCAAAACGTTTTTACTGCTCGGTTGTATGGGCCAATGAAGAAGGTTTGCCTCTAGAAGGAGAACTTTCTTTCCCTATCCTCGCGTTAAAAACGGACATGGAAGGTTACATGCCCGGCAGTATTATTTACACCTCGCATGAAAGAAGAGATGTTAATAGAAACTTCAGGTATAAGACGACCGGCTAAAAATAGTTTTCTAAAATTATTCTGAAAATCATGACATTTTCGCAAAAGAAGGACGACTCAGATCGTACTTCTTTTTTTATTCAATATAAAAAGAACCGCTCTTTTGCAAGAGCGGCCTTCTAATTTAAAACTAAGTAATTGCGTATTTAATCGGTTGAAGGCCGGGTAACAAGAAACATAATTCCCGCAAATCCGGCGACTCCTAAAAAGGGTATAGTGTAAATCCAAAACTGGGGCCCGTCACCTAACTCGGGGTTAATAGAATTCAAAATTTCTACTCCCCCGAATAATAATACCCATAGAATTAACGCAATATTCATGGCCCGCTTCCATGTACGGAAGCTTACACCCAGAAGAAAGTTCATAACATTCTCCAAGATGTCTAAGAAAAAAAGTTTGATTTTTTTCATGACGATATTGACATTTGGTTTATTATATTGTACCTTATTACACTTTAAATGTCAATATTCTAAACTTTTCCTAAACTTCTTTATTTCTAAAGCGATTTCGGGCAAGTTCTATTATATGAGAAACGAACTCGGGCATTGAGGCTCCCACAGCCGCGAGAGCCTTGGGCGTCAGGGACTCATCAGTAAGCCCCGGCAGCGTATTGACCTCAAGGGCAAATATCCCCCTTTTCGGATGGACAATAAAGTCGCTTCGCGAGTAGTGATCAAGTCCAAGGCCCGTATGGATAAGAGTCGCCAATCGTTCAAGTTCCCTCTTTTCATCGTTTGAGAAATTGCCGGGGCAAATCTCCTCTGATACACCGCTGTATTTGGCGTCATAATCGAAAAATACTTTATGCTTCGGCACGCGGATCTCGATCGGAGGAAGAGCGTACGCTTTCTGTCCGCGGAATCCTTCGATGACTCCGACTGTCGCCTCCTTGCCTTCGATCATTTCCTCGACAAGCACGCTTACCTTTTCATTGACTCCGATCCCGAATGCGCGGACAAGTTCCGGGTATGTTTTGCACACATGGACTCCCATCGAGGATCCGCTCGAAAGCGGCTTGACGATCCACGGAGGTGGTAAGCGGTCATGGACCTCTTTGGCTTTTTTCACAGCGTACTCCTGAAGCGGTCCGTCGAAATCTTTCTGATATGCCGGAAAAAGGATATGTCGCGCCGTCTTGATGCCCAAGCGGGCAAATTCTTCCTTGGCGAGAGCCTTATTGTATCCGATCTCGGATGCGCGCGCACCGGATCCGGTGTACGGCATGTTCCATTCATCAAGGATCTTCTGAATTCCGCCGTCCTCGCCGAAATCACCATGAAGAGCGTTGAAAATCACATCGACATGGCGTGAAATTTTCTCCCTGTCCGCCGGTATGCCGTTCATGTGCCAGACGCCGTCCGTATCGATAAGCATATCGACTGCCTTATATGTATCTTTGAGTTTGTCGCTCCGCAAATGAGCAAGGACGTTGCCGCCTGTATTGAGTGATACGCTGTATTCGGAACTTATTCCGCCCCGCACAACCCCGACGTTTATCATAATCGTATTATATCAAAAAATTCTTATTACGCTTGTGCTTGTGGAATGCAATGGCGAACCGGTGCGCCTCGCTGTTGGCAAGAAGTATCGATTTCTTATAGCGCTTAATAAGAGTCTCATCGCCGACGATGGCTTTTGCTTTATGCTTATCATCTTTTATAACAGCAACGACAGGTATGGCGAACTGATACCGATTAAGAACTCTTTTTGCAACATTGAGCTGGGCTGTGCTCCCATCGAGAACGACAAGGCCGGGCAATCCCCATTCGGTATGGCGGAACCGGCGCGACAGCACTTCTTCAAGGGCTCCCGTGTCGTTTGAGTTATCCTGTGTCCGGATAATGAATTTCTTGTATTCGTTCTTAACGGCTTCCCCCTCTTCAACAACAATCATTACCCCGACCATATTCTTCCCTGACATGTGAGCGATATCGTATGCTTCGATCCGGCAGGATGCCTGCGTATTCATATTTCCCTGCGATCCGAGAACCGAATCAATCCCATATTTCCCTGATGCGGCAGTTTGAGAGAAATCATCCTTCAGAAGCGCCACATCGTTGATATGCTGGAGGGCAAATATCCGCATTTTAATATCCCCTGCTTTCTCGAATTCCTTTTTCTTGGCATATTCCATCATTTCCTTCTTGAAATTGCGGACGATCTTTTTCTTCTTGCCTTCGAAGAAAAGCTTGAGATTGGCAATGTTTTTCTTGTAGATTGCTTCCAGCTCTTCACTTCCGGTATCGGGAGTCAGGCCAAGCTGACGATAGAATTCGACATTATTCTTCTTGGCGGATTGGGCATCAACATACGGGAATATGCGGCGAATGATCTTCATGGCTTCGCGAAGCTGAAGGCCATTCGTGAAAGGGCCGTATACGGCCTGGTATCTCGTATCTTGCTGAATGATATTGCGCTCGCGGATGACAAGGACTTTCGGCATGTCTTCCTTCGTAATACAGACGTAATTCCATGACTTATTGTCCTTTTCTCTTTTGTTGTAGCGTGGCTGGTGCTTCTTGATAAGTTCGGCTTCCAAAATCAGAGCTTCCAAGACGCTGTCCGTTTCCTTCCATACGACAGAATCAGACTGGAAGATCATGTCGATGATGAGAGGCCCGCGGGTCACAATGAGATCGCGCGCAAAATAGCTTCGCGTGCGATCGCGAAGGGATGTCGCCTTTCCGATATACAGTATCTCCCTGCCTTTCTTAAAAAAATAGACGCCCGGCGTATCGGGGAGTTTCTGCCTTAGAAGATCTTGACTTTTCACGCTTCCATGATATCATAATTATGAACAAAATTCAAAATTCTGAACCTCATAAAAAATACATCCGATGAAAAAACAGTATACCCCCGCGATCAGGAGATGGGCGCATTCTGCATTCTGCAAAAAGCCTCTCACCCCGGAAAAGAAATTCCAAAACCTTGTTACGCAGATAAGATCCAACAAACCTTACAGCGTAATCATAACCGGATACTCTGCTATATTCTCGCCGGAGAAATTAGTACATTCGGTAAAAACTGTCAGTTTGTATTTCCATCCTCAAACGAAAAACATTACTGTCGCATTTTTCAATGCTTATGATTCTACGGAAACCGCCGCCAGAATACAGTATTCTAAAACATACGGGCTATTGCTCGGAAGGCCCCGCGTAAGCATGATTCAAAAAATTCACCAATGGCTTATGAAAGAGCAAATGGATGGTTTCAAAGCTGATATACGGTTTGAAACGGAATATCCCATGTTTCAATTCAAGTTAAAAACGTATACAAAAAGCATAGGAACATCATTTGCCATGGACGTGGTAAACAGCATATGGAAGAGCCAGATAAAGGGAAAAAATCCCCTGGAAATCAGGAACTTCCTGAAAGCAATACGGAATCCCCAACATCTGACCAGCAGTTTAATTTCCTGCAAAGTATACTCTCTGACAACGGATAAAATCGATGCTTTGGCAAGCGATACATTGGCGCCAGAGATCGGACATCAACTTTACCAAAAAATGGCCGCGATGACAGCGGATGTAGAAAAGAAGATGTCTTGGTTTCAACGCTTACTGTGCTATCTCGGATTATTTAACAAGAAACCTATCTTGGGTTAAAAATAGGATGTGAAAGTTATAAAAGTGTTGCAGCGCATGTTGCAACACTTTTTATTTTTTCCGCAATACTTTTTTCAGATATTTCCCTGTGTGGCTCCCGGGTGTATTGGCCACTTCTTCAGGCGTTCCTTTTGCGACAAGACGCCCGCCGCCTGTTCCCCCTTCGGGGCCGATGTCGATGACATAATCGGCGCACTTGATGATGTCCATATTATGCTCGATGAGAACCACGGTATTGCCCTTGTCGACAAGCTTATTGAGGACTTCCAAGAGCTTGGCAACGTCGTCGTAGTGGAGCCCGACTGTCGGCTCATCGAGGAGGTAGATTGTCTTTTCAAGATGAGGACGATAGAGTTCCGATGATATCTTCACGCGTTGGGCCTCTCCTCCCGAGAGTGTCGTTGCCGACTGTCCGAGAGCCACATAACCCAACCCTACATCCATGAGTGTTCGCAGACGATCATAGACTGAAGGAATTTCCTCGAAGAAGATAAGGGCTTCCTCGACGGTCATCTGAAGAACCTCGTAGATATTCTTTTTCTTGAATTTGACGGTCAGAGTTTCCTTGTCGAAACGTTTCCCTCCGCAGACATCGCAGGTAACATACACCGTCGGCAGGAAATGCATCTCAACGGCGATCTCGCCGTTTCCTTCACAGGCTTCGCATCGTCCGCCTTTGACGTTGAAAGAGAATCGGTTCGCCTTCCATCCTCGGAGACGCGCGTCGTCGGTCGTGGCAAAGAGATCGCGGATATGAGTAAAGGCACCCGTATAGGTGGCAATATTGGAGCGCGGGGTACGGCCGATGGCGGACTGATCAATGAGAATCGCCCGCGACAAATATTCCGTCCCGGTAAATGAGGCACAGTTGTAGACTGTAGCGCTTCGATATTTGCGTTCATACCGGGTCTGCAGGTTCTTATGAAGGATCTCATACATGAATGAGCTTTTGCCGGATCCGGAAACGCCCGTGATCGTAATAAGCTTGCCGAGCGGTACGTCCACATTCATATTCTCAATATTAAAAACCTTGCCGCCGATGATCTTAAGCATTCCTTTGTCATTGCTGCGCCGCTTTTCGGGAATCTCGATGCGAGCTTCTCCACGCAGATACGCAAGAGTTCGGGATTTAGAAGGATTCGTTTTAGCATCAAGAAGAGGCGCGAGATAATCAGCGACGATCACCTTTCCTCCATGGACGCCGGCTTTCGGGCCGATATCGACGATATAGTCTGACGCATAGATAGTATCCTCATCATGCTCAACCACAATGATAGTATTGCCAAGATCACGGAGATCCTCCAGAGTCTTGATCAAGCGCTCATTATCTCTCTGATGAAGTCCGATCGTCGGCTCATCAAGGACGTATAAGGCGCCGACCAAGCGGGATCCCAACTGGCTTGCAAGGCGGATACGCTGGGCTTCGCCGCCCGAGAGCGTATTTGCCTTGCGGTCTAAAGACAGATAGTCAAGGCCGACGTTAAGAAGAAACTGGAGACGTGCCTCGATTTCCTTGATAACGACCTTTGAAATTTCTTTTTCCTGATCGTTTAAAACGAGTTCGATGAAGAAATCGGCAACTTCCTGGATCGAAAGATGAGTAATTGTGACGATATTATTTTTCTTTGTTTTTCCCAAAAATACATGAAGAGCTTCGGGCCGCAAGCGGGCGCCATGACAGACATCGCAGGCTTCTGTTCCGCCGAAATATTTCGTCCCCAAGCCGTTACACTCGGGACACGCGCCATAGGGAGAGTTGAATGAGAAAAGACGCGGCTCGACTTCGGGAAACGAGAATCCGTCGCGAGGACAGGCGAATTTCGCGGACATCAGGAATTCCTCTTCGCCGACAGCGATCACGACGAGACCATCCGCTTCAAGAAGCGATCGCTCGACCGCTTCGGCAAGGCGCATACGGGCATCATCAGCCGTATCACGGAATTCATGAAGCGCAAAGGAATCGACCAAAACGTCGATATCGTGAGTCTTGGTTTTCGATATATCGATGCGCTCGCGAAGGTTTTTCATTTGTCCGTCGAGGCGCACTTTCTGGAAGCCCTTATTGAGAAGATCATAGAGAAGCTGATAGTATTCGCCCTTGCGACCCCTGACAACCGGAGAAAATATGGAAACAGGTAAATCGCTCCACTGTACTCCCATCACTTCCTTCTTGCCTTTTGATCCTTTCAGATGATGAGATATCTTCTCAAGAGCAAAAGCGACGATTTCCTCGGTTGAGAGTTTTTTGATTTCCTGTCCGCAGACGGGGCAATGCGGCCGCCCGATGCGCGCATATAAGACACGAAGATAATCGTATATCTCGGTAATGGTCGCGACCGTTGAGCGCGGATTGTTCGAGCGAGACTTCTGGTCGATCGAAATGGCTGGAGATAAGCCTGTGATCTCGTCGACGTCGGGTTTTGCCATCTGATTGAGAAATTGCCGGGCATACGCCGACAGAGACTCAACATAGCGGCGCTGGCCTTCGGCGAAAATGGTATCGAATGCAAGCGACGATTTGCCCGAGCCCGACATGCCGGTAATAACCACCATTTTGTTTCGAGGCATTTCAACATTTATATTCTTCAAGTTGTGCGTTCGCGCGCCTTTGACTATTATTTTGTCGTGAGTATCTTTTTTCATATCTTTAATATAAATATAACAGCATAATCCCCCGTCATCTGTTATAGAGGGGGTATATTACTATTCCTGCATATAGATTATACCATACGAAACAATGATTGACAAAAATCAATTTAAGTAGTATTTTAAAATTAAATCAATAACCACAAAATTTCTGTGATATGAGTAAATCCATTTTATTAATCGGTCTTGGAAAAGCTGGATCCGTTATACCCGGGACAGCAATACTTATTATGCTCCTTATCAATGCTTCTTCATTCGTAATTTTCGCATCATGCATATCCGCAGGAGTTGGCCTGCTTTTTGCCATAAGTTTGGGGTGGTATTTGGGAAAAACGAAAAGAGGAAAACATCGCCGAAGGAAGATGTACGAATTTCCCTGGTGGAATTGGGCATTCAACATCCTGCTTATTGTCCTCCTCTGGCATTTGGTCAAAGTCGCGACATGACAAGGCATTGTTGCGCAATCTACTTACCGACTCCCATGGAGCCGGTAATTTTTATTTCTCCGTCTTCTTTTTCAACACGACGATCTCATCGCGCAGTATCGCAGCTGTTTCGTCCCAGTAGTAGAAAATCTTATCAAATGCATAAAATTTTCACTACGGGACTTCGTCTCTTTATACGGTATCTTTATTTTTGGGAAGGACTTTATTTTTAAGAACTGCGATTTCATCTCGCAGAATGGCCGCCGACTCGAAATCAAGTTCCTTTACTGCCTTGTTCATTTCCTTCTCTTTCATTGTGATGATTTTCTCATAGACCATCGCATTTCGCTCATCATCTGACAGAAGTAGATTCTTGACCGATTCCTTTTCAGTTTTGCCTTTCTTATTCTTATCTTTTGTGAAGGCTTTCTTGAATAATTCGACATCAAGAGCAAGTTCCGCGTTGACCGCTTTTGCATGCTTGTCTTCGAGCTCTTCGGTAATGTCCTTGATCTTCTTGATAATGGTCTTGGGTGTTATGCCGTGCTCTTTGTTGTATGCCACTTGGATCGCCCGCCGGCGATTGGTCTCCCCGATTGCGCGCTCCAAAGAGCCCGTCATCACATCAGCATACAGAAGCACCTTCCCTTCGACATTGCGGGCTGCGCGGCCGATGGTCTGGATAAGAGACGTTTCTGATCGAAGGAACCCTTCTTTGTCAGCATCGAGAATTCCGATAAGAGCGACTTCGGGAAGATCTAAGCCTTCACGCAATAGGTTGACCCCAACTAATATATCAATATCCCCCTTTCGAAATTTGGTCAGTATCTGGATGCGCTCAATCGTTTTTATCTCGCTGTGCAGATATTCGGCTTTGATTCCCTTGTCCTTCAAATATACCGAAAGGTCTTCGGCCATGCGCTTAGTGAGAGTTGTCGCAAGAACCCGATAGCCTCTCTTGATAGTATCCTCAGCAGACGCGATGAAATCCTGTACCTGCCCGCCGTATTTTTTAGTATCAGATGTTGGCAGGCGGGTCTGACCTTTATAACTTCCGTCTTGGGCAGCCGATACAGGGCGGACAATTATTTCTGGATCGATCAATCCTGTCGGGCGAATTATCTGCTCGACGATCTGCTGTCCTTCGTTTCTCTCAATTGCTCCCGGTGTCGCTGAAACATACACCACCTCGTCGATGCGTTCCTGAAATTCTTCGTATTTAAGAGGCCGGTTGTCTTTCGCGCTCGGCAGACGGAAACCGAATTCCACAAGAGTATCCTTGCGCGACGCATCGGCCGAATACATGCCGTTTAACTGCGGAAGCGTAACATGGGATTCATCGATGAATGTCAAGAATCCGCTTCGCGGGAAATAAGACAGAAGAGTCTCCGGAGGCTCGCCTTCGGCTTTGCCGGAGAGATGGCGCGAATAGTTCTCGATGCCGTTGCAGTATCCGATTTCGCGAATCATAGCAAGATCATATGTCGTGCGTCGCTTGAGGCGCTCTGCTTCGAGAAGCTTGCCTTCTTTTTCAAATTTCTTCAACTGGCTTTCAAGTTCACCTTTGATATTTTTGACGGCTTTCTCAACTTGGCTTTTCTCCGTAACGAAATGCTTAGCCGGAAAAAGGAATATCCCTTTTTCCTCGGCTACGATATGAGACGAAACAGGATCGACTTTCGCAATGCGGGAAATAGCGCCGCCTTCGAACTCGATCTGATAGACGAATGTCTCCGAGATCGGCATGACTTCAACTTTTGCTCCGATCGAGCGGAATGTTCCCGAGGTAATGTCGGCATTCGTTCTTTCAAAGTAAATGGCGATCAATTTCTTCATCAGGGTTGTCCGATCAAGCTCCATGCCGAGGGCAAGCTTCAGATTCACTCTTTCATATTCCGCAGGGCTTCCCAAGCCGTAAATGCATGACACGGATGCGACAATGATAACATCGGGCCGGGTCAATAGAGCCTGCGTCGAGGCATGACGGAGACGGTCGATCTCTTCGTTGATCTGAGCGTCTTTTTCGATATACGTATCGGTTGTCGGCATATACGCTTCAGGCTGATAGTAGTCGTAGTATGAGACAAAGTAATGCACTGCCGCATCAGGGAAAAACTCGCGGAACTCCTGAGCAAGTTGGGCGGCAAGAGTCTTATTGTGGGCAATGACGAGGGCCGGCTTGTTGTATTGGGCGATGACATTTGCCATGGTGAACGTCTTTCCTGTTCCGGTTGCTCCCAAGAGCGTCTGCTTCTTCATCCCCTTGGAAAGCCCGTCTACTAACGCCGAAATAGCCTTCGGCTGGTCACCGGCCGGCGTATATGAACCTTTGAGTTTGAATACTTTTGAGGACATAGGAAAGAAAATTATGCTACCACTTCGCGCCCCGTTGCAAGTCTGATGCGCATTCGGCATCGGGCTTTGCTTCTGGGGTCGCCGGCCGGAGTATAGGAACCTTTTAATTTAAAGACATGAGACATCTCGTATCTATAATAGCATAGACGTCAAGCGGTTCTTTATTGTTTTTTATATTTTCCCAGAAACTCTTCTTTAAATTCAAAAAACGTATCGTCGAGAATCGCCTGACGCATATCTGAGACAAGCTTCGTAATGAAGTGCACGTTGTGGATCGAAGCAAGCGTTGCCGCTTCCATTTCCTTAGCGCGAAACAAATGAGACAGATACGCTCGGGTATAATTCTTGCATGTATAGCAGAGGCATTCATCAAGCGACGTAAAATCATGTACAAACTGCGCGTTGAAAAGATTGATCTTGCCCATCTTGGTGAAAACTGTTCCGTTGCGGGCGATACGCGTCGGCCCCACACAATCAAAAAGATCAACGCCGTTCTCAACTCCCATAAAAAGATCCTCGGGTTCTCCGATACCCAAAAGGTGCCGCGGTTTGTCTTCCGGCAGGACGCTATTGACCCATGCGACGGCAGTCGACATGTCTTCCTTGGCGAATGACCCGCCGATGCCGAAACCGTCAAAATCCATTGCACCTATAACGGTTGCTGATTTTTTCCGGAGTTCTTCCGAGCGGCCGCCCTGGACGATGCCGAAGAGAGCTTGTTTTTCCGACTGTGGCTTTGATTTATGATACTTAAGCGATCTTTTTGCCCATGCATGAGTGCGGTCGAGAGCTTCGCTTTGATAGCGATCATTCTCTGTGGGAGAGGTGCATTCATCGAA
Organism: Patescibacteria group bacterium; assembly: GCA_040384805.1. Lineage (GTDB taxonomy): Bacteria > Patescibacteriota > Minisyncoccia > Phycocordibacterales > UBA9973 > UBA8515. The sequence goes on from JAZKIP010000012.1 coordinate 13,476, forward strand.
TGCAAATATAATATCTGCGCCGAGATTATGCTGGATCTCAATCGATTTCTCAGGAGTTATATAGTGAAGCGTCCCGTCAAGGTGCGACTTGAAAGAGACTCCGTCATTGCCAACCTTGGCAAGCGGGGCATCCGATCCGATAGACCGCTCGGGAATCAGAAAATTCGGATCCGTTACAGAAACGACTTTTGAAATTTCCTTTCCATACGCAGCACCCAAGGAAAAAACCTGAAATCCTCCCGAATCAGTCATTGTAGGACCATACCAATTCATAAACGAATGCAAACCTCCCGCATCGCGAACGATCTCGTCTCCGGGCTGAAGATACAAGTGGTATGTATTGGCAAGAACGATTTGCGCTCCTGTATCTTTGACTTCTTCGGGTGTCATGGCTTTGACGCTTGCCTTGGTGCCAACAACGACAAAGGCCGGGGTCATAACCTTACCATGGGGCGTCTGCAAAATGCCAGCTCGGGCAAGAGCGCCAGTGATCTTTTTTTCAATTGTAAAGGAAATAGGCTTCATATCGATCAGTTCTTTTTAATCTCTACCCATTGCAAGGCTTGGATATTGACCGGAGATCGGAGAATAACCCTTTTTACCGGATCGGTCGGCGATGAAATGATTTCTTCGACGATGGCAATTATCTCGTTTGTCAGATTCGGTAATACGACAAAAGAACCCTTGTCGGCCGAAAGCTCCAGAGGAATCATCATTTCAAAATTACCGCCGCCGCGGCCGACAAGCTCGACGCTTGCGTTAGATCCTTCAAGGACCGCTTCGGTGACAGAGCCGGGATTCGAATAAAGGGTAACGAGGGCCGTTTGTGCATAGACACGGCTCACTTCGCCGAGGGGAATATTTCCCTCGGCATAAACGCGGGCTTTCTCTGAGATATCTGCTTCATTTCCTCCGTCAACGATAAGAGTGTCATAGGGAGAGCGATTTGGTTTTGCCAATATTGCAGCAAGAATAAAAGACGGCGGTGAAGCGATGCGGTTAAATAATGCCTTTAACTGATCGTTTTCATTTTTGAGAATCTGATAATCGAGCATAGTGCTTTGCAAGCGCGCATTTTCCTGTGTGAGATTTTCATTTTCGCGAAAAACGGATGATTTCGTCCGAACGAGGTATCCAAGACTCTTGGTCTCTGATACCGTGACATTCTCGGCTTTCCATATGGGACGGCCGATGAAATGGAGAAATCCGCTTCCCCATGAGAGAGCTCCAATTCCGGCAAGCAGGAGAAAAATTGCAAAACCGATAATCGTACGTACGGTTTTTCGTCTGCGGGCGCTATTTTTTTTATCGCGGAACGTGTGTATCATCTGTATGGACTAAAACATCCTGATATTCCTCGAATTCATCAAGAATAACGCCCGCGCCCCGGGCGACAGCCGTCAGAGGATCTTCAGCGATATAAATCGGGATTTTAAGCGCATTCTGAATCAGAGTATCAAGACCGCGTAAAAGAGCGCCTCCTCCTGAAAGAACAAGCCCTCGGTGAATAATATCTGAAAGGAGTTCCGGAGGCGTTGTTTCAAGAACTTCCTTAATGCCATCGACAAGACTCACAACCGACGGCATGATAGCTTCTCGGATATCCGAATCGGTGACAATCACCTGCCGTGGCAAACCCGTTACCAGATCACGACCCCTGACCTCGGCTTCCATTGGTTCGTCTTCCAAGACTCCTCCGATGGCCATCTTGACGTTCTCTGCCGTGCGCTCGCCGATGAGAAGCTTGAATTCATCTTTCATATAATTGACGATGTTGGTATTTAAAAGGTCCCCTGCAATTTTTAGATTCTTGGAACGGACAACGCCCGAAAGCGATATGACTGCGATATCCGTCGTTCCGCCGCCGATATCGACGATGACTGACCCGACAGCGTCTTTAACAGGCAAACGAATGCCAACGGCAGCGGCCATCGGCTCCTCGACGATATAGACTTCGCGGGCGCCTGCCGATCGGGCCGCATCTTCAACGGCGCGGATCTCAACATTGGTGATGCCGGTCGGCACTCCGACAAGAACGCGCGGACGGATGAATTTCTTGGACATTTTCTCAGCTTTTCCAATAAGGTACGATATCATTTCTTCAGTTACTTCGAAATCCGATATAACGCCGTCGACGATAGGGCGCACTGCCCGGATATGCCCCGGCGTGCGGCCGAGCATCTGCTTGGCCTCGGCACCGACGGCCACGATCTGTCCGGTCTTTTGGTTGACCACGACAACCGACGGCTCGTTGATGACGATGCCATGGCCCTTCAAATACACGAGCGTATTAGCCGTGCCAAGATCGATTCCGATATCATTTGAAAACATTTTGTAAAATTTCTTGAACATGATTTTTAGAATAGTGACGGCAATTCCTCAAAAGTGACAATCTTGCCTTTATCATCGGTGCGCTTCTTGATCTCGTATCCCCCATCGGTAAGACTTCTTTTAGACACGACAACACGATACGGTATGCCGATAAGATCAGCATCGGCGAATTTTTCTCCGGCAGTTATATCATGACGATCGTCATAGAGGACTTCGATTCCCTTTCCGACAAGCGACTCGTACAGTTTGTCGGCTTCAGTACGGACATTTTCTTCTTCTCCCAAGGCTAAAAGATGCATCTTAAAAGGAGCCACCGCTTCAGGCCAGATGATTCCCTTGTCGTCCGACAGGACTTCCACGATAGTTCCCATCAAACGTCCCGGTCCGATGCCATATGAGCCCATAAAGACGGATTTATTTTCGCCAGTCTCCGTTTGGTATTTTAATTCCAGGGCATCAGAAAATCGGGTGCCGAGAGTAAATATATTTCCGACTTCAACCGCTCTGTTCTCGACGAGAGTTTCCTTGTCCAGTCCAAGCTGCGAAATGACACTGTCATTATAAACTTCCTTGTTGATCGCGATTCCCTTATTCTCGTCGACATAGATCGTATCTTCCCCTGCTCCGGTAATTGTCTGGAATTCATGGGAAAATTCGGAAAACATCCCGCCTGAGGCGAATGTCAGATATGTTAAGTGGCCTATGCCTGAACGTTTGAAAATATTTTTATACGCTTCTTTGGTTTTCTCATAAAATTCATTATGTTCTTTTTCGTCTTTTGAAAACGAATAAAGATCTTTCATAATGAATTCGCGTGTGCGCATGATGCCTGATTTCGCGCGCGTCTCGTTGCGAAATTTCGTCTGGAATTGATACACGAAGAAAGGTAAATCGCGGTATGAATTTACGAATCCTTTGAGCATCTTCGTTATCGGAGCTTCATGCGTGACCGCAAGGCCGAGCTCCGTGTCGTTCTTGAGTTTCGTTTTGAACCATACATCGACTTTTTCATCGCTCCACTGATCCGTCGGCTCCCATGTCGATTGCTCCTGAAGCGCTGTCATGGTGACTTCCTGTCCACCGATCGCGTTCATTTCTTCGCGGATGATATTTTGGATCTTGTTGAGAACGCGCAGTCCGAGCGGAAGGTACGCATAGACTCCAGCCATTTCCTTGTTGATAAAGCCCGCTTTTATGAGAAGTTCGGCGTTGAGCGATACCTCGTCGGCAGGGCTTTCCTTCTTCGTTTTCGTAAACAAGACAGATTGCTTCATACGCTCCATACTACCTTAAAAAGCCTCCGTGGTCAAAAAAGAGGTCTTGCAAAATAATGGTTTTTCTGGTAATATCGCTATACGTTCCGTGAGGGCCTGCCTGCGGTAGGCAGGGATTTTTATTTAAAATCACCCCTTGTAAACGGGTCCGACCCTGTGTCAGGACCTGCCCCGACGGTCGGTCGGGGTCAGCTGGAATGCTTAAAAACGGAACATATCTGCTGTCGAAAGCAGAATTATAATTAAAGCCGACATTATTATTGTCGGCTCCCCGACTAAAAGGTCGGGGCCATAAAATATGAGTACACAAAATGAACGCATAGAGAAGATGTTTGCTGCAGGCGCGCACTATGGATATTCCAAGAGCCGCCGCCATCCGTCGACAGTCCCATATATTTTCGCCACGAAAAACGGAGTCGACATTATTAATATTGAAAAGAGCTTCGATCTTTTTGACCATGCTCTCGAAGAGATAAAGAAACTCGCCCAGTCCGGAAAGACGATCCTTTTCGTCGGCACGAAAGCCGAAGCGCGCCAGCAAATCACAGAAACGGCGCTTGCGCTGAATATGCCGTATGTCACGGAGCGATGGGTCGGAGGAACTCTTACGAATTTTTCCGAGATCAAAAAGCGTATTGCGAAACTTCTTGATCTCCGTGATCAAAAAGAAAAAGGCGGCCTTGATAAATACACGAAGAAAGAGCGCCTTCTGATCGACCGCGAAATGGATGACATGACCAAGAATTTCCAGGGCATCACATCCGTCACCAAGACCCCCGATGTCATGTTCGTTATTGATCCGAAGAAAGAGCATATCGCGGTAACTGAAGCGAAGAAAATGAACCTGCCTGTTATGGGACTTCTCAATACCGACTGCAATCTGAAGCAGGTTGACTATCCGATCGTCTGCAACGATGCCTCAGTCTCAAGCATTACTTTTTTCCTTGAAGCAGTAAAGAACGCATACCACGAAGGCCAAGCGGGCGAAAAACCTCGATCATAGTCGGGAAAATAAACCTTATTACTCTCTTCCCTCTTTATGAGAATCGAGGGCTTAACATAAAACATATGTCCATACACATAAACTCACAATTAGTAAAAGAATTGCGGGAGGCGACAGGCGTTTCCGTCATGCAATGCAAGAACGCCCTTGAAGAAGCAGGAGGCGACATGGAGAAAGCTCTGATCATTCTCAAGAAGAAATCAAGCTCAATCGCCATGAAAAAGGCCGACCGCGAAGCGAAAGACGGTACGATCGTGGTAATCGAAGGAGACGACAAAGCTTTTCTTCTAACGCTTCACTCCGAAACAGATTTCGTTGCCAAGAACAGCGACTTTACGGCATTGGCTCAAAAATTGGCAGAGATCGGCATGAATGAAGGTACAGATGCGATGAAGGCGCAGTCAGTTGATATGATAAACGAGGTTGTCCAGAAAGTCGGAGAGAAGATCGAACTCGGAGCCGCCGAAGAGATCTCGGGCGAAACTATCGGGGCCTATGTTCACGGAGGCAAGAGCGCTGTTGTGGTAGAATTGAAAGGAGGTTCAAAAGAGCTTGCCAAAGACATCGCCATGCATATCGCAGCCATGAAGCCGGTTTATACCACACAAGCCGATATTACTGAGGAAGACAAGACTAAGGTCATCGAGGTATTCGAGAAAGAAGTGGCCGGAAGCGACAAGCCGGAAGAGATCAAAAAAAAGATGCTTGAAGGGAAAATATCGACATATTTCAAGGAGCAGACGCTCTTGGATCAAGCCTTCATCAAGAATCCGGACCTCACAATCGGGAGGTTGCTTGCCGATAAAGGCGCATCTCTGGTAAAATTCGTGCGTGAGTCCATTGGGTAATATATGATCCTTATTACGAGCATTATCTTCTTTATAGCGATTATTACGGCATTCGGAATGCTTGCCTTCCGATCATGGGAGGTTCGGACGGGCCGCATTGCCATGCCGGAAGAATCAAGGAGCATGCGAATGCCTGACATCCCCTTTCGACAGATCGAAAGGAGTATGCTATATTTGACAACGTACATTGTACAGATATTCGTATTTGAAATCGTAGAGTGGTGGTTCATCATTACGACGCGAACAAGGAAATGGATTGCCAAAACATGGCCGCGATTTTCCACAAATAAAGAGCCGAGTTCACAAATACGGCCGTCATTCGTCGGACGGGCTGTCAGGGAATCTAAGATCAAGATACGAAAGATCAAGGAACGGGTAAAAAAAGAACATGGAGAGGAAAAGAAAAAAGAAGGTGTCAGTGAAAGCGTAGAGACCACAATAGAATAGGAAAAGAATTTATCTATGCAAATAAATAAATCGTATGCCGGAATAGCTCAGTTGGTAGAGCAATTGTTTTGTAAACAATAGGTCGTGGGTTCGAATCCCTCTTCCGGCTCAGTATATTATCTTCTTCTTTTGTGTATACCATTACTTGCCTATCTAATGGTATACTTAAATTATGGAGGTAAGAAAGTGTAAAAACTGCGATAAAGAACTCACGATCCGCTGGCAGCTAAAATATTGTTCAAATGCATGTCAGTTTCAATCACAACATGCAACATATATAAAAGAATGGAAATCCGGAATTAAAAACGGAAATGTGGGTATAACATCGAGAATAATATCAGCCCACCTGAAAAAATATTTTCTTGAAAAATACGGGCAGAAATGCTCGCAATGCGGCTGGAATAAGCGGCATCCAAAATCAGGAAATGTTCCTTTAGAGATAGACCACAAAGATGGAAACTCGGAAAACAACAAAGAAAGCAACCTAAGATTGCTTTGTCCGAACTGCCATGCACTTACCCCTAATTTTAAAAATTTCAATAAAGGAAACGGGAGAAGCTGGAGAATAAAAAAACTCCCCTAAAACAAAGCCCCCTTAAGGGGGCTTTGTTAATCGGCAGATTCAGCGGGAGGAGTTTTTGTGCTTTTCTTCGTATTTGTCTTAGAGGAATCTTTTGAATCAGGAATGTCTGTTTCTTCCGGAGTTAAGAGATCCTTCAATTCGGGAAAATTCTTTTCTATATCGTCAAGACTCTGGAACCCGCTGTATACCTTGCCATTGATGAATATGGCGGGAAGGTTATCCGGCACCTTGTAGATCGATATCATCGCCCGTATGGCCGACAGGTCAAGATCGTAATCAAACGAATAGACGCGCAAGTTGGGGTATATCTGCCTGAGACTCGTTAAGACATATCCCTGGCGTGTACAGTCGAAACAGTCGTTATTCTTGTAGAAATACAAGACGAAGACAGATTTCTGTCCGCAGCGTTTTGTGATTTCCTTCATCAGAAGATAGTCTTTAATTTCAAGAAGCGAATATGCCTTCTTGAGGCTGATGACGTCCGTATTGGTATCCCCTATGTTGCTTTCGCTGTATGAGATCTTTTCGGCAAGAGAATTAAGCTCCGATGATAGCGCTGTTGTCGAGATATCCTTGCATGACAGATCCTGCAGGAGAGAAAACTGCGTCTCCGAGGACATAAGATCAAGCGAAATCTTATCCTCGATCGCCCGAAGCTCTATGATCTTTCTATTATTGAAGTAATTGGAAAGAACGAGCGCCGAAACAAAAAGCGTAAGGGTTATAAAAAAGACTATTATATATTTTTTCCAGTCGACTGATTCGCGTTCCATATATGTTCAGGAATTATAACGCATTTCTTTCAAGCGTCCAACTTGATTCTTTCGACCGCAGGGCATTGTACATCGCCCGGATAAGCCAGACAGGTGCGATAACGCTATAGAGAAGGAAAAAGTAGAGGACATGCGGAGAGAACGTCCGCTTCTGATGCGCGATGCGCTTGCCCATAAAAATCGAGAGGAAGATGAAAAAGTATGCCAGTGCGACTAAGAATATGACAGCCTTCGTATTGATAAAGAACCAATCGAAACTGAAATCGAAACTGAAGCTGTGGGACAAGCCCACGGTATATATCTGAATGATTTTTTCATAGATGAATTTTCCTAGATTCCATATAAGGACGAAAAAAAGGAACATTGCTCCGAGAATGGTGATGATCGCCGAAGGCATGGTTAAAATGGCTACTGTTCCGTATTTCTTCCTGAAGATGAGCCTTCTGTAATCGATCGTATTCTTTAAGTATCCGTAGATCCACCGTATCCGCTGCCGGATAAGCTTGGAAACAGTATTCGGCGACGATGTATACACGTATGCGGTCGGGCAATGGTCGATCCTGTATCCATTTTCCTGCATACGCAGGGCAATTTCCTGATCCTCGGTATTATGAGCCTTGCGATACGGCCCGAGATTGTCGAAAACTTTTTTGTTGAAAATCGAGAACGGTCCCGGCGTCACATGGATGCCGCCGTTAAATCCGAGCATCTTGTTATTATAGATCGCTATTTCATATTCCACTTTCTGGGCATATTGGATAAAGTTAGATGGCGTATCGATCACGATCGACGGCAATACAGCCATGAGTCCTTTATGTTCCTGGAAATAAGACATGATCCTTTTAAGAGCCTGAGGGTGAACCCGCGAATCGGCATCCAGACATCCGATAAATTCCGATGTTGCCATCGTAAGGCTCAAATTAAGAGCCGTATGCTTGCCGCCGTTCTCTTTTTTGAAGATTCTGACATTCGGGTATGATTCGAATTTTTTGACGCGTTCCCACGTGTTGTCGATGCTGCCGTCGTCGACGATGAATATAGAAAGGCGATCCGAGGGATAATCAAGGGCGAGGAGCGAATGAATGGTCTTCTCAATCGTATTTTCCTCGTTATAGCACGGCACAGTGACGGTTACCGTAGGATACGTCTCGAGCTCGATATATTCCTTTGAAACTGCGAAGGTTTTTCTTTTTTCAATAAAAGTCACTAAAAAAAATATCTGTATATAGACAGAAATGAAAGAAATAGTATAAAAGATGGCATTGGAGGCCGCTTCCATGGTATCTCTATATTATAGCATAAATGTCCTATATTTCAATATAAAATGCCTCTTGGAAAATCAAGAGGCATTTTATATTGAAATTATATTGATTTTTGTCCGGATGAGGGAGAAGATGCTGTGTCTGTCTTGCACGCCATACATTCTTCCTTGCATTTTTTACATGGACAACCGAAGATTTTCACAAGCGTTGCAATGCCGACGAGGAGATAAACGATTCCCTCAACGACAGGCCATGGACCCAGAAGCATATTAACGACATTCCAGTTGGAAGTACCGAATAACATCCCAACTCCGACGAGACCCCAGTTAAGACCCCCGATCGCAACTAGTATCCATGCGAACTTCGCGCAACCGCACTTACCGTGATTACATGACATATATGATTTTTTAGTATAATAAATTGCTAATAATATGAGACCTTTGACTTCCTTAGTATACCACAAGCAGAAGGAACAGCATCAGAGTTTTCCCCTTCCCTATTCTTGCGTTGCTTGAGGATTAGGGGGTGTTTCGTTTTCCTCGGGAGGCGGAGGATCCGTAAGATCTGGATCTTCCTGCATCGACGGAGGCGGGATGACCTCTTCATCCGGATCCGGCGTTGTAGGCGTTCCAGATGACGTACTGGCTGGAGGATTAACCATGCGTAAGAATTCTTCTTGGGTCACACAGATAGTACCGACACATAGCTTATCGGTCGCTACCTCGCGCGTTTCCACTCTTTGCGTTCGCGCCACCCCCTCTGCAACCCCCCGCAAAAACTCAGCAACCTTTACAGCTGCGCTTGTATCCTCGAATTCGGGCAAGCCGCGCGTTCTTAGTTCCATCTCCTGCACCGCCTTCACGATATAGGGTGTCAGTCCCGCATAGGAGACGGACTTGAAGCCTTGAGCATCGGTTCTGACAAGGTCAGGGAAGATTGATTCAAGTTCTTGAGCCACAAAGCCGATATGAAGAGGCGAACCCTCTCCTTCCACTCTCATGTTGTATGAGACGGGACGCAAGCGGAGGACCTTTTCGAGGGTCGAGTCGTTGAGAGCTTGGATGTTCTTCTTGAGATTCTCGTCGGAGGTACAGGAGATGCCGGCGGCGACTGACGGAACGACATCACAGGTGCCGCCGGCATTCTGGAATCTCGCGACGGTTGTACCGGTGGTGACGGATGCGGAACCCACGTGGAGGAGGTAGAGGGGGGCGGGCTGAGCGATACCGACGAAGCCCGAGCCGTCGATCACCATCCTCGGGGTGAGAGTCTGAAGAGTCGTACCAGAGGTGGTCACCGTTGAGGTCTGAAAAATGAGGCGTCCCGGAATAGCGTTGCCGGTAGCTGCCGAGGCGTTAATCCGCAGATCGATACCTGCCTTATCCGTCCCCGACGCCGCGGTCATATTCCATGTAATATCATGCGGCGCAGCTGACCTTACCGGTCCCCAATACCAGTCATTGATGAATCCGGCACCGCCTGAAAAAAGAGGATGTGCTGAATTGTACGCTCCGAAGAATCCTTGGTGGTCGGCAGTTGCAACATCATCATCCCGATTGACACTATTACCAATCGCACCGAATGCGACGACATAATCATGCGCTGTACCGATACCGCCACCGATAAGGTAGTTGATATTTCCGGTCGCCCACATCGCATCCCCGATGATCGTTTCATTTCCGTTTGGACCGACAGGTGTTGCCCACGCACCGTCTCCAATCGCAATAACGGCAAGTCCGTTTGCTTTGGTTTGTGGTCCTATAGCTGTTCCTTCAGCATTTGTCGCTTGAGCCTTGTATCCTATCGCAACTCCGGGACCGACGGTTTGATACCCAAAGAGAGTCGGGCATCCGCCATAGGTACCTCCGACCGCACAAGAACCAGGTGTATATCCCGCTCCAACTGCTGTTACGATTTGCGAGAGAGCGAACGCTTTTGATTCGACAAATGAGCCATCAGATAATGTCATATAGATAGAAGATCCGCCTGTTGCGTTTCGGAGATACAAACCGTCTTGGCTGTTAAATGGCGCAGGGGCGGCCTGAGTGGCAACAAGAAGCTGTCCTGTGATTGTATTATTAAGGAAAGAATATCCTGCAAGACGTAGATTGCCCGATGTGCGAGTGTCAACCACTTTTGTGAAAACTCCAGTCCCCGCAGTCGCGCTTGACGATCCTTCAACATGAAGCTGATTGTTGGGCGCTGTCGTTCCAATACCGACGTTTCCGGCGTTCACGATCAGCCCGTAGTTGTTGGTCGTTGCTCCGGATGCATTGAGATAAAGTGCAACGTTTGTTCCTGAGGTTGCATTCGTACGAGTATTGGAAATCTGAGCGCCATAGGTAGTAATGGCGTTCGTAGCAGTTGCGCCGCTGTTTAAGATATTAAGTACTGTTTGCGCTGCCGCAGCTGCGGTACCTGACACCTGAAGATCAACAAGCTTTCCAGAGGTAAGAGTTGACGAAGCGGCATATAATCCCGTACCGGTTGTAAGCGAGTTTGCATTGAGCGCAAACGCCGATGCGGTTGTGACTTGTGTCGTATTAGCAGAGGTCAGAGAGATAGCACCTGTAGTGGTAAGACCTGCTGCAGAAACAATCGCGCCTGATGAATTGACCTGAAAAGCATCATTTGCGCCGACGCTCAGAAGCGAGAGCGGCGACGTATCGCCGATACCGACGTTGCCACTTTCGAAAATACCCGCGTAGTTATTCTGAGCGCCGGAGGCTGATGCATAAAGACCCACATTCGTCAGAGCATTGGAGCCTGTTGCGCGGGTGGATGTGTTGTTAAAATATGAAAGATAGGATGTTAAAGCGCCGGCAGTCGTGTTGAAAGTAGAACCTGCATTAGTACCATGGTATCCGTACCATGTGGAAGTGATTGCAGTTCCCGCTTCAACAAGATCGAGTTTTGCTCCGGGACTCGCGGTACCGATACCGACATTGCCTTGAACGATGAGCCCATTGGGGGGAGCGGTATTGTTGAGATATCCGAGACCGATTACAGCGCTTCCGTTAACAACCAAGTTAGAAGCGGAAGAAGATGACGTACCTGAGTTGATGAGCAATTTTCCGCCGTTCGTAAAAAGAAAGAGATCGGTGTAGATTGGATTATTAAGATCAGTCGTCGTCGATGTAAATGCAATCGACGCAATAGAGTATGAAAAAAGGCGCGTGCCGTTCGTGCCGGAAATCGAACCGAGTTGCATTCCATACGACGGATCTCCCGCTCCGCGGCCGATATAGAATCCTCCATATGAGGTTTCAATATCGCTAGCGAAGCCCAAGCGTATATGCCCTCCTTCAACTTGGAGCTTGGCAACGGGAGAAGATGTGCCAATACCGACATTTCCCGCATCAAAGATCGCGGCATAGTTATTTTGAGCGCCGGAGGCGGTCGAGTAGAGGCCGACGTTAGTCAGAGCATTGGAGCCTAGAGAACGAGTCGCTGTGTTGGCAAAATAACCGGTGTAGTTAGTAAGAACACCTGCCGTTGTATTGAAAGTGGAAGCGGCATTTGAAAAATTAGCAACACGGTTAGTAGTTGTTTGGGCAGTCGTATTGTTTAAGACATCCAAACGATACGATGGATTATTCCTGCCGATACCCATAAAACCGCTTGTATTGTTCCAAAAGAGAAGTGCATTGTTTTGAGAGAGCGTACCCCCTGTTCCTGCAAATGGAATAGAGCCTTGGGTAAATCCGGTCGGCGTAACAGCACCGGCAATATTGGTCGCATAGATATTTGCCCATCGTTGAGATACTGAACCTATGTCGCGGGTGTTGTCCGCTTCGGGACCAAGATTGCCTGCAACTTCAAGCTTAAAGGTCGCGGGGTTTGTTCCTACTCCCATATTCCCTCCGCTTGTAATCCTTACTCTTTCCGTATTGTTTGTTTCAAAAACAAGAGCGTTGGCATCGTTCGTGCCTAAAGTTGCAAGCGAGCCAAAGGAGTTACCGTTTTGAATGAAGGCATTCGAGGTATTCACTATTCCCCAGCTTGTAACGGTTCCGTCAGTGGTAAGGTATTCCCCAGCATGTCCCGTCTGATCGGGAATAATTTGGACGATACAATTGATCTCTCCGGGAGGACAGGCGGGGTCGAGGGTTTCTCCCGGCTGATAGGGAGAACCGATAGCAAAAGTGGACAGATATGAAGAGAAAAGAATGGTGAAAAAGAAGCCCGAGAGCAACTTGGGGTAGTGGGCCGCAATTAATTTTCTACATGAGTGTGGTGTCATCGCACTATGAAAGGTACACATCCTCGTGTATAAGCATTATAGTATAAAAAAGATATATTTTCTATACTCAAGCGTTAGGATAACTTTGAGAAAGGATTATGATATAATTTTGGCATATGGAAAACAATGAGACTTCACAACGAAAAATCTCAACACCGCAGGCTATTATCATAGCCGGTGTTCTTATTATGCTTGGTATTTTATTAACACGAGGGAGAGCTGACATACCTGTATCAAAAACGCTGTCTGAACAAGTCGGCGTTTCAAAAGAACAGCTTACGGCATGTATCAAAGGTGCTGATCTTGAAGGACTCTATGCGAGAATATCGACGAGCGTCGACAAAGCGATGTCAGGCGTTCCCCGTGAGGAGCGCGGAACCCCATACAATATTGTCATCGGTCCTAATGGTTTCAGAACGGACGTCCGGGGAGCGATGTCATACGAGAATATGTCCAAAGTGATTTCCGCGGCACGCGAAGGGAAACTGGCAGAGGTAACAACCGATTCCGGCACTGTCACTTTGACTGAACCGTATACGGGAGATATCACATTAAAAGAAGAAAGCGACCATATCCGCGGGAATGCGAACGCTTCCGTAACGGTGATCGAATACTCGGATTTTGAATGTCCGTACTGCAAGCAATTCCAGCCGGTCATGGAACGCATCGTTACAGAATCTAACGGCAATGTCGCATGGGTTTACCGCAACTATCCCCTTCACCAGCACTCATTCGAGAAACTTGTAGCCGCAGAGTGCGTTGCGAAGATAAAAGGAAACGATGCTTACTGGAAATATGCGGATCTTCTCTTTGGAATGCTTAAGACGGGAGACGAGTCAGTCTCAGAACAGCTATAATAATCACATCTTCAATTTTAAAAATAAATAAAAACCCCACATGCGAGACGCACATGAAGATTGGGCGGAAGATGTAGTAGATCTACATTGACCAAGGAATTGAATGTGCAACAAAGCAGATGGGGATTTTTATTTGTTTTTAATCAAAATAATTCTTTAATCGCGCAATCTTCTCATTATTGCGGAGCTTCTCATGGACTTTGGCTTCGATCTGGCGGATGCGCTCGCGCGTCACGCCGAATTCCGTTCCCACTTCCTCAAGAGTATGCTGGATGCCGTCGTTCAACCCGTAGCGGAGTTCGAGGATCTTGCGCTCTTTCGGAGAGAGTGTGTCGAGAACTTCCTTGATCTGGTCGGAAAGAATGCGATGTGAGGCATCCTGATCGGGACGCAGTATTTTGTCGTCGGGAATGAATTCGCCGCGCGTCGATTTCTCGTCATCGTCGCCGATCGGCTGCTCAAGCGATACTGTTTCTTGATTGATCTGCTCGATAACATGGATCTTCTCGACATCGAGATTCATCTCAGTCGCGATTTCTTCGACAAGAGGCTCGCGTCCAAGATCCTGCGAGAGACGGCGGACAACCTGTTTGTATTTCGAGATTGTCTCCACCATATGGACCGGTATGCGGATCGTACGTGACTGGTCGGCAAGAGCGCGGGTGATCGACTGGCGGATCCACCATGTCGCATAGGTCGAGAATTTATAACCCTTTGTCCAGTCGAATTTCTCAACCGCCTTGAACAAGCCGAGATTGCCTTCCTGAATAAGATCAAGAAGGGTCAGATCGGAACTGCGGCCGACATACTTTTTAGCGATCGAAACGACGAGACGCAGATTGGCCCGGGCAAGAAGGTTTTTGGCTTCCATGTCCCCTTTCTCGATGCGTTTTGCAAGATCTTTTTCATCAAGAGCCGAGATAAGCGGATACTGTCCGATTTCCTTGAGGTATATCTGAATAGAATCATAGCTTTGAGTATCCTTAGTATATTTAAGCGCTGTCTTCTCCGTCACGCCGTCAAGATCAAGAAGATTCCCGCCTTCAAGAACATCGATGCCCGAAACCGAGAGTTTCTCGTATAATTCATCAAGGAAGAGGATATTGTTTTCTATGTCGGGAAACACTTTAATGATCTCGTCATACGTGACGAATCCCCTTTTCTTCCCTTTCTCGATCATTTCAAGGGACTTTTGCTCAAGTTCCATGGTCTTGCGTTCTCCCTGAGATTTCTTCAGGACTTTTTTCGCCTCAGGTTTCGTGCCAGATATCGCTTTCTTCGAGGCGATTTTTTTCTTTTGTGGCGATTTTTTCTGAACAGATTTTTTCGCCGGCTTCTTGGTTTTTGGGGCTGGCTTTCGAGAAGCGGTTTTCTTCAGCGCCTTTTTAGCGGGTTTCGCTTTTTTGATATTTTTTTGTGATTGCTTCTTTTGTGGCATAATTTATTGCGATCTTTTATGTTTAATATCTTCGATCCGTTTTGATAATGCATCAAACTCTATAAGTTTTTCCCGGGTATCAAGAGGCTGCAAGGAAGTTTTGCGTTCATATAAAATTTCTTCTTCCAGATTAAGGAGTATTTCTCCGGCATCGCGGATAATTCCATCAGTCTTGTTACCATACCATAATTGAGCTTCGAAAGCGAGGTTGTCGGCAAAAGGTTCGTATGTTTTTTTAATATTCTCAAGCATTTCCGGTCCCATATTTTCTTCAAATAAAAGGCAGAGATCTTTTATTTTTTGATTGTGTTCCGCATCGAGAGTCTGCCAGAAAAGAATGCCCGAGAGACGCCGCTCCAGATGGCCTCTCCTCGATATAATCTCCTGCGTCTTCGGAATCATATTCGGTTTGGCGTCAACCGGAGCGTGGGTCTTTTCAAAAGTCTGGAAATCTTCCCGAACGGCGTCTTCGCGTAATCCGGTTCGCGACGCGATGTCAGTAATGTACGCTGATCGTTCAATCGCCGAGCGGACCATAATGATAAAGGGGAAAACGATATCGCGGATCTTCCGGCCCCGAATCCGAATATCCGGCGTTCCCGCGCAAATGCGCTCGACATGAAACGAGACAATGTTGGCTGCGTGGCGAATGATATCTTTCCATCCATCGGTATTTTCCCCGATGATATCGGCAGGATCTTTCCCTTCCGGGAGCT
This sequence comes from Patescibacteria group bacterium, assembly GCA_040384805.1. Lineage (GTDB taxonomy): Bacteria > Patescibacteriota > Minisyncoccia > Phycocordibacterales > UBA9973 > UBA8515. The sequence goes on from JAZKIP010000012.1 coordinate 29,251, forward strand.
TTGCGATTTTCACCTGCATATCAAGCGCAAGCGCAATCGCAGCGGACCGTGATGCAGCGCGAATGCCAGCCTCGTCCCCGTCGAATGCAAAGATAATATTGGAAGATAACCGCCGGATCAATCCTAAGTTATTGATCTTGGCTTCGCTATCGGTCGTATTTTCCGCAAGCGCGGTTCCCGATACCGCAACCGTATTGTTAAATCCCGCCTGATGAGAAAGAATAAGATCCATCTGGCCCTCAACGACAATACTGTATCCGCGCGATCGGATCGCCGCTTTGGCTTTGTCGATGCCGAACAAAACGTGTGACTTGTTGAAAAGAGGCGTATCAGGACTGTTAAGATATTTTGCGTCGACGGTAGTCGGCGTCCCGACATTGGTCGGGACATCTTTCCCGAAAATCCGTCCTGAAAAAGCAATGACGCGTCCGCTTGAGTCCTGGATCGGGAACATGATACGGCTGCGGAAGCGGTCGTAAAATCCTTTCTCCGATCTTTTGATCAACCCCACCTTCTCAAGATCGCTTTCGACATATCCCTTTTTGATCAAATACTCAGATACGCTTCTCCATGCATCAGGCGCATATCCGATACGAAAAAGCTTCATTGTCTCATCAGTGAGGCCGCGATCAGCAAGGTAGCTTCTTCCTTCGGGAATTTTTACGAATTGCGTTTCAAAATAGAGAGCCGCTTCTTCCATAATTTCATACCATCTTTCTTTTTCATCATGGGATTCGCTTCTGTATTCCGAGAGAGATATTCCCGCACGATCCGCCAAAAGTTTCAATGCTCCGCGGAAATCAACCCCCTCAAACTGCTCGACGAAAGAGAAGATATCCCCCTTTGCTCCGCATCCAAAGCAATAATAGGTATTGCGCTCGGGAGATATGAAGAAAGACGGCGTTTTTTCATTATGGAAGGGACAGCGGGCCTTGTAATTTTTGCCCGATTCCGTGATCGGCAGGTACGAGGAAATAACATCAGAAATGGAAAGTCTTTCTTTAATTGTGTCTACAGGTGAATTCATGGATACCTGTATTATACCTTTAATTACGCCCCGTGAATGTCATCCTGTGCTTCCTTTGCTGATCGCGAGACGCGCTCAACGCCGAATCCTGTTCCTGCCGGGATGAGATTCCCGATAATGACGTTTTCCTTCAATCCGCGGAGATTATCGACACCGCCACGAATGGCATTGTTGATAAGAACCCGGTTCGTATTCTGGAATGATGCGGCGGAGAGCCATGATTTCGTCGTCAAAGATACTTCGGTAATGCCGAGAACGATCGTATCAGCGACGGCATTTTTTCCTCCTTCTGCTCCCACCCGATCGTTTTCTTCGATGAGTTCGATCGATTCGACGATCTCGCCGGGTGAAAATGTCGTGTCTCCGGCATCCTTGATCTTCTTGCGGGAAAACATCTGGCGGATGATGATCTCGATATGCTTGCGCGAAATCGATGCGCTCTGGAGATCATATACTTTATTGATTTCGTTGACGATATATTCCTCTGCGACTTCTTTGCCTCCGTATTTGACGATCTCATTGATATCTGCAGAGCCGTCAGTGAGTAAATCTCCCTTCTTTATTTTCGCCCCCGCTTTTACAACCGGTTGTCGGCGATTCGCAACCGTGTATTCAATTTCGTTTGACTGTATCTTGCTTTCTCCTTTGACAATCGTTTTTTCTGCTGTCAGATCCGAAAGAACCTTGATGATCTTCTCGTTGCCATTATTGACAACCTCCAAAACTTCCCCATCAGTATGGGAAACTATGGCGGGATTCTTCGGCAAGCGGCGCTCGAAGATTTCCTCAATACGAGGAAGACCCGTCGTGATGTCGACAACCGCAACTCCTCCGGCGTGGAATGTGCGGAGCGTGAGCTGCGTACCCGGCTCGCCGATGGCTTGGGCTGCGATGATTCCAACCGCCTGACCGATATCGATCATGGCATTGCGGCCGAGATCAAGACCGTAGCACATGCGGCAGATGCCGTGAGTCGTCTCGCATGACAAAGGGGTACGAACGAATGCTTCCGCAATACCTTCCTTCTCGAGCATGCGCGCGTCTTCCTTCATGACAAGAGAGCCTTTCTTGAAGAGAACTTTCCCGTTTGTGTCTTTTATATCAGCCAAAAGAACGCGTCCATTGATATATTTGGCGAACGTGCCTTCAACAGCGACAATTTTCTTGCCGTTCTTCGTACCGCAGTCATCTTCGGTCACAACGACATCCTGCGCAACATCCACCAGACGGCGAGTCAAATATCCGGCCTTGGCGGTGTTAAGAGCCGTATCGGCCGCGCCCTTACGAGAACCGTGGGTCGTAATGAAATATTCAAGCGGAGACAGACCTTCGATGTATGACGGAATGATCGGGAAATCAAGCGTCTGGCCCGATGTGTTGACGATCAAGCCTTTCATACCGCACATCTGAACGAGCGATCCCATATTTCCGCGGGCACCCGACGTGATAAGATCGTATGTGGAGCCTTTCGGATCAAGAGTTTCCGGAATGATCTTTTCGATCTCTTTCTTCGCGTGTTCCCAGATCTCGATCACTTTCTGATACTGCTCATCGGATGAGAGCAATCCCTCATTAAATTGATCGCGAACTTTCTCTTCTTCGGCGCGTGATGCCGCAACGATCGCCTTCTTTCCTTCCGGAACGGAAACGTTATCAATGCCCCATGTCACTCCCGAATATGTCGCATACTGATATCCGAAGCTCTTGATCTTGTCGAGAACGGGCGGAGTGGCATCAATGCCGTAGTGCATGATCAATTCATCGACAAGAAGCGACATGCGCTTGATCGTGATTTCCTCGTTAAGATACGGGAAGTCATCGGGGAAAATGCTATTGAAGAAGAGACGTCCGACGGTCGTCTCGAACGGCTTGCCATCGAAAATGCCATAGCGGGCTTTGTCAGATCCGAGAACCTTGATCTTCGCCCGGAAGGTGATTACTCCGAGATCAAATGCGGTAATAGCTTGGTTCGGGTTTGAAAATGCCATTCCTTCGCCCTTTTCGCCGTCAACCGATTTGGTCATCCAATAACATCCGAGGACCATGTCCATTTTCGGCATGACGATAGGTGCCCCGTCCTGAGGCTTCAGAAGGTTCTTGTTTGCCGCCATATACTCACGGGCTTCCATCTGGGCCATATCGGATAATGGCACATAGACGGCCATCTGGTCTCCATCGAAGTCGGCGTTGAATCCTGTACAGACAAGCGGATGAACCTGAATGGCATTTCCTTCAATAAGAACAGGCTGAAAGGCCTGAATACCGAGACGGTGAAGGGTCGGCGCGCGGTTAAGGAGCACATATTTGCCACGGATCACCTCCTCAAGAATCGCCCAAACCTCAGGAATTCCCTCTTCAATCAGGCGGTTGGCACCGCGGATATTGAACGCAAGTTCTGTTTCAAGTATTTTTGATATAACGAACGGACGGAAAAGTTCAAGTGCCATATGCTTCGGAAGACCGCACTGATTAAGCTTGAGATTCGGTCCCACGACGATCACTGAACGTCCTGAGTAATCCACACGCTTACCAAGCAAGTTCTGACGGAACAATCCCTGCTTTGATTTAAGGTTGTCTGAAAGAGATTTCAATGCGCGCTTCTGTGACGCTGATACTGCTTGAGAATCGTTTTGCTTCGCGATTGAGTTATCAATCAACGCATCAACTGCTTCCTGAAGGATACGCTTTTCATTACGCAAGATAACATCCGGCGCGCCGATTTCCTTGAGTTTTTTCAAGCGATTATTGCGGTTGATGACGCGACGATAGAGATCATTGAGATCCGATGTTGCATGGCGTCCGCCGTCAAGAGCAACCATAGGCCGCAATGCCGGAGGGATGACCGGAATAGCAGTCAAGAACATCCATTCAGGACGAATCTTGGAATGAAGCATGGAACGAATAAGAGACATGCGCTTTTCGAGCTTCTCCTTTTCGATAGCGCTTGCTTTCGGAATAAGGGCCTCGGTTTCAGCTTTCAATTTTTCGAGATCGAGATTTTTGAACAACGTAAAAATAGCTTCAGCGCCGATCGATGCCTCGAAGCATGAGCCGTATTTGAGTCCGAAGTGATGGTAGGCGATTTCATTGAGAACACGGCCGGGGGCGATATCGTTGATCTCTCTTTTTGTATTGGTTAAAAGTTCCTTGAGTTTTTCCTTTGATTCTTCATCGGTTGCCGCTTTAACTTTTGCTTTGAATTCGCTTTCAAGGTCCTTGACGATTGTCGCTTTTTCTTCCTCGTAGACTTTCGTAATAATGTAGCCTGCGAAATAGATCACTTTTTCAAGATCGGACACGGGAATATTAAGAAGTACCGACATGCGGGACGGCACGCCGCGAAGGAACCAGATATGGGCAACCGGAGAGGCAAGTTCGATATGGCCCATGCGATCGCGTCGGACGATCGAGCGTGTAACTTCCACGCCGCATTTCTCGCAGACAATATCCTTATAGCGGATACGGCGGTATTTTCCGCAGTAACATTCATAGTCTTTCTCGGGGCCGAAGATGCGTTCGTCAAAGAGACCTGATCGCTCGCTGCGGCCGGTTCGATAGTTGATCGTTTCGGGTTTGGTCACTTCACCGTATGACCACTCCCGAATACGCTCAGGAGATGCAAGTTTGAGCGTAATTGAATCGAAATCTGTTGTATCAATTGTTTTCATAGAGATTATTGATTAGGTGAATAATTATTTGTCATTGTCTTGCGACTTTTTAAGATCGACATCCAGTGAAAGTCCGCGGAGGTAGTTCAGAAGCACATTGAATGACGCAGGCACATTCGGCTCACCGATCGGATTACCCTTGATGATCGCGTCGAATGTCTGAGAGCGGCCCATGATATCGTCTGACTTGATCGTAAGCATCTCACGCAGAGCATAGGCTGCGCCATGACCTTCGAGCGCCCAGACCTCCATTTCTCCGAATCTCTGTCCTCCGCCTTGGGCCTTTCCTCCGAGCGGCTGCTGGGTAATGAGCGAGTACGGACCGATCGAACGCATGTGAAGCTTGTCTTCCACCATGTGGTGAAGTTTCAACATATACATATAGCCGATCGCAACATCCTGATCGAATGCGTCTCCTGTTCGTCCGTCATAGAGAGTTACTTTTCCTGTTTCAGGAAGGCCTGCTTTGATAAGCTCTGCCTTGATTTCCGGAACCGTTGCTGATGAGAATGACGGAACGATCGCCTGATAATTAAGAGTATGCGCCGCATATCCGAGGTGCATTTCAAGAATTTGCCCCAGATTCATACGAGACGGGACTCCGAGCGGAGTAAGGACAATATCGATGGACGTGCCGTCAGCCATGAATGGCATTTCCTCTTCCGGGAGAATGACCGAGATGACACCCTTGTTTCCATGTCGTCCTGCTAATTTGTCACCGACTGAGATGTTTCTGATCTGGGCGATCTCAACGACGATCTTCTTGATGATTCCTGATTCGAGATTATGTCCTTGGTCGCGTGAGAAAATCTTCACTCCGACAACGCGTCCGCGTTTGCCGTGCTCAAGACGAAGAGATGTATCTTTCACATCGCGCGCTTTTTCAGTAAATATTGATCGAAGCAAGCGCTCTTCGGGAGTGAGTTCCGTTTCCCCTTTCGGCGTGATCTTGCCGACCAAGATATCATTCTCACGGACTTCAGCGCCAACAACGACAATGCCGTCTTCATCGAGGTCTTTGAGTTTGTTTTCGCCGACATTCGGTATATCGCGGGTCGTGATCTCGGGTCCCAATTTGGTGTCGCGGACGTTGCAGATGAATTCGGTCACATAAATGCTGGTGAACTTGCTTTGTTTAACGAGCTTCTCGGAAAGAATGATCGCGTCTTCGTAGTTTGCGCCTCCCCATGACATGAAGGCTACAAGCGCGTTCTGTCCAAGAGCGATCTGTCCGCGATCAGTCGTTGATGTATCGGCGATAACCTGCCCTTTTTTCACTTTCTCTCCAAGAGAGACGCTTGGACGCTGATGGAATATGGAAAAGTTGTTCGTTCGTGAAAAACTGATAAGCGGATAGGTATGATCCTTGCCCTTGTCGTCGGTAAGCGTTATTTTCTTGGCATCGACATAGGAGATCGTGCCTGAAACTTCGGCAACAATAAGGCGGCCCGAGTCGCGTGATGCGAGCTCTTCCATGCCTGTTGCAACGAGCGGCGCCTCAGGAACAATACACGGCAATGCCTGTTTCTGCATGTTACTTCCCATGAGCGTTCGATGAGCATCATCGTGTTCAAGGAATGGGATCATCGACGTCGCGACTGAGAATGCCTGATTAGTTGCCACATCGATAAAATCGATCTCAGTTTTTGATATGAGGCCCGGGTTCGTCTTGATGCGCGCTTCAACGCGATCCTCGATGATGTTTCCTTTCTCATCATAGTCGATACCCGCATGAGCGATGTTGTATTTCTCTTCTTCAAGCGCATTGAGATAGACGACTTCTTGCGTGATCTTTCCGTTCTTGACTTTGATATACGGAGTCTCGATAATGCCGAATTCGTTGATCTTTGCATATGTGGAAAGGTGAAGAATAAGACCGATGTTCGGACCTTCTGGAGTATGGATCGGACAGACGCGGCCGTAGTGAGACGTATGCACGTCGCGCACTTCAAGGCCTGCGCGCTCGCGCGTAAGACCGCCGGGGCCAAGTGCCGACAACGTACGGAGATGTTCGACTTCGGCCATAACGTTTTCCTGGTTCATGAACTGCGATAGCTGGTTTGCAGTGAAAAATTCCTTGATGCGGGCCTGGAGTGGTCGCTGGTTGATGATCTGGATCGGCATTGTTGTCGCGACATCGATGGTCGACATGCGGTCCTGAATATTTCGCTTGATCTGAGCCATACCCATGCGGACTTTCTGCTGGAACATTTCTCCGACATAGCGCACCCGGCGCTGCCCCAAGTGATCGATGTCGTCGGCGGAAGCAGACGGCGTATTGTTGAGTTCAACGATATGAGAAACGATTGATACGACATCATCTGATGAAATGGTCCGTCGCGCCATTTCTTTGTCATCCATGGATTTATCAAAACGCTTGTTGAAACGGAAACGGCCGACGGGAGAAAGGTCATAGCGCTCGCTTGACAGGAGAACTGTAATAAATTCACGGGCGTTATCAGCTGTCGCAAGATCTCCGTCGCGGAGACGTTTGTAAATTTCAATATATGAATCGGCTAAGTTTTTGCTCGGATCTTTTTCAAGACAGATAGCAAGGGCTTTCTGGACGCTTTCATTCTTGCCAAAGGCCTTCGTGATCGCCTCGTCCGTTGAAAGGCCCAAAACGCGCAGAAGAGAGGCGACTGAGAATTTACGCTTCTTGTCGATGCGGACATAGATGCCACCATCGGGATCGGATTCGATCTCGATCCAGACGCCGCGCGCCGGGATGATCTTGGCGCCGAAATAGCGCTTGCCTTTGAGTTCCTGCTCGGTAAAGAAAACGCCGAATGAGCGCGTTAACTGAGGAACAATCACGCGTTCCACGCCATTGATGATGAACGTGCCGTGCTTGGTCATGAGAGGCACATCAGCCATGAAGATTTCCTGCTCTTTGGAAGTCCCGATGCTCTTATTAAGAAGTTTGACGCGTGCTTTGAGTCCCCCTTCGTATGTGAGCTTGTTGATCTTCGTGTATTCTTCGTCGAACTTCGGTTCGCCAAGGGAGAACGAGGTGAACTCAAGCTGGAATTTTTTCTCCGAGTAATCATTGATCGGGGAAAACTCCTTGAAGACTTCCTTGAGTCCTTCCTCGACGAGCCACGCAAAAGAAACGAGCTGATTCTCGATCAGGTTCGGAAATTCGACCAGAGGCTTTTTATACCGTGCAAAATACTTTTTTTCTCGTGCGGCAGTTTTTTTCATAATGAATGAAGCTGTTAGAATTAATAAAATGATTCTATCCGCCCCGGGCAGATGGGATTATTTTATTAATTCTAAAAAAGAAAAAACACTACGGTGACCATCCCGTATTGTGTGGGTTTATTTATAAATGGCAGATGTATTTGTTTTTAACACAAGAGTGCCGATACACACGCTTATAATGCTTGCCCCGAAGGGCGGAGGTAGTGATTGATCTGCCATAACTCAATCGATATTCACTGAGTAGTATCTTATATTATAGAGTTCCGTCTGTCAATGGGGGTTGAATCTCGAGTATTGGATCTTCTTCCTCGGGAGAATTCTCTACTGAAGGATCTTGATTTTGGATTTGATCGGATATGGTCTCATCTGATTCATCAGACGGCTCGTCAGTCGGGATCGGATCAGGATCGGACATTGTACTTGAAGGTCCCGCCTGCGGTTGGGCATTCTGATGAGCATCGATATAATCGATCATCTGTTTTAGTTTCGTGCGGTCAATGCAGACATCCTCGATGCACAATTTTTTCGTTTGAAGAAGATCAAATATTCCCTCTCCGCGGGCAACCCCCCGCAAAAATTCAGCAACCTTTACAGCTGCGCTTGTATCCTCGAATTCGGGCAAGCCGCGCGTTC
>JAZKIP010000012.1:37882-53097 GCA_040384805.1 Patescibacteria group bacterium
CGCCGGCATTCTGGAATCTCGCGACGGTTGTACCGGTGGTGACGGATGCGGAACCGACGTGGAGGAGGTAGAGGGGGGCGGGCTGAGCGATACCGACGAAGCCCCCTAAGAATTGAGCTGCATAGTTATTAGTGGCTCCTGTCTGAGCGTTGACGGTGAGACCATAGGAGTTGGTAGCGGTTGAGACCGCGCCTGCAAGTATCCGAAGAGCATGTGTGTTAGTGACTGCGACATTAGTTGATTTGACGGGGGCGCCTAAGATAGTCAGAGATGATGAGTCGGTGACAGTCTGACCCGCATTGGTGCCGACAAGGGTCATTTGCCCGATCTCGTTGGCCCGGATAGTGGCATATGTTGTGGGATTTGCGCCCGAGAGAGTGACAGTGTGGTTCTCGATGGTCAAACCTGAGACACCAGCGGCCGCAAGCGTTGCGGTCGGGAGGATGTCGAGTCGGGAGGCAGCGGAGGTTGTACCAATGGCGACATTGCCACTATTGAAGAATGTACTGCCGACAGTGCTTGAATTAAGTAAAATAGTAGAACTTGCTCCTGTGGAATCATTCTGCACTGGACTAAGATAGAGATTTCCACTATTTATGACTGACGGAGAATAAACGATAAATCCGCTTCCAGAAGCTCTCAAGGAGAGGACTCCAATTTGAAAAGCTGCACCTCTGGCCACTCCGGCATCGTTAACATTAAACAATCCCAAAGATCCGACAGTCAGAAGAGCGCTCGGGCTCGTGTTCCCTATCCCCACATTGCCAACCTCAAATATTGCGGCATAGTTATTATCGGCTCCGGCGGCGGCGGCATAGAGAGCAACGTTGGTCAGATTATTTCCTCCCACTGACCGCGTGGCGGTGTTCGTAAAAAAGCCAGTGTAGTTGGAGAGAACGCCCGCAGTCGTATCGAACGTCGATCCTGCATTTGAAAAATTAGCAACGCGAGTTGTGGCAGTTTGCGCTGGCGTATTGTTTAAGACATCGAGGCGATATGCAGGAGTTGCACCGATACCAACATTGCCGGAAACATGTGCGCTACCGGAAATGTCGAGCTTGTGTCCCGCATCTGTAGCTGTTCCGATGAGAACATTTCCTCCGCTCGTGACTCTCATTCTTTCTGTGTTATTCGTTTCAAGGACAAGAGCATTGGCATCATTTGTGCCAAAGGTGGCAAGAGCACCAAAAGAGTTGCCATCTTCTTTAAAATAGGTGGTATCGTAGGAAACGATACAATTAACCTCACCGGGAGGACAGGCGGGGTCGAGGGTTTCTCCCGGATAGTAAGGCTCGGCAATGGCGAAGGTATGCAGATATGAACCCAAAAGAAGCATGAAGAACAATGCCGAGAGAAACTTGGGATAGTGACGCCTAATAAATACTGGGAGAGATATATTCATGACAAATAAATGTAAAACCTATCTTACTCTGCTCTATACTTATAGTATAGCCCACAGCATGCAAAAGACAAGAAAAAAGCAAAGGATAACTTTGGTCAGAAAATCCCTTTTTACATGCTGCTCTTCGAATTCTTTTTCCATTCATCTATCTTTCTATGATCTCCGGAAAGAAGAACTTTCGGTACGCGATATTTCCTGCCTTTATGAACGAGAATTTCCGGACGAGTATATATTTCAGACGACGAGATGCGTTCTTCCTCTCGAGAATCGAAATTCCCCAAGATTCCTTCGATCTGGCGGGATACAGAATCAATGAGAATCATCGCCGGTATTTCCCCTCCGGTGAGCACGTAGTCTCCGATCGAAAATCTTTTCGTCTTGAGAATCCTGTCGACGCGGGCATCGATGCCCTCATATCGCCCGCAGATCAGAATGACATCGGTATATCTTCTGGAAATATCTTTTGCAGCCTTCGTAGTGAATTTTTCCGCGCGTGGAATAAAATTAATGATGAGTATTTTTGTGTTTTTCTTTTTTGCTATTTTCTTTAAAACCGATTCAACGGCTTTGATCACCGGTTCCGCTCGCATAACCATACCGGGACCTCCGGCATACGGGCGATCGTCCACCTGAAGCGACACGTTGCCGTCGGGCCAGACTTTCTTATACTTTCCTGCGACAAATTTCCGGGGATTAATAAACGATATTGAAATTTTCTTTTCTTTTATCGCCCGCCCCAAAATAGACTCGGACAGATACGAGTCGAACATCTCGGGGAAAAGGGTAATAATATGGAAATTCATATACTAAAATAATAGCATATAATCCGCCCTTTTAATTTAAAAAATAAATCAAAAAAAAGAAAAACCCCGATGATAGAATCGGGGTTTTTCAAAAAAATAATCTAAATTCCTTTCAAGTCATCAAGCGCCGCATCGACTGACTTTGACGCTTCGCTTTGCTCAAGCGGCTGGTGTTCCCTTCCGCCTTCAGGTTCATTGATCTTCAGATTAACGCGAGCATTGTTCTTCATGCCGATAACGCGCAAGAGCGTGCGGATGGCTTTGGCGGTATTGCCCTGTCGTCCGATTATTTTGCCCATGTCTGCCGGGTTGACCGTCATGGTAATGAGAACTCCCATCTCGTCTACGGTGCGGTCGATCTTCACGTCATCGGGATTGTCAACCAATGCCTTCACAAGATATTCAAGAAATGCCTTGTCGTCTGCCATATATTCTTTTCCTTTTATTTCTAAATCATGCAGGTCGCGACTACGCCTGCCCTGTCTATACTATATCATATCGAAGTTTTGAGGTGCAATAAAAAATCCTCCTCCGATCGTTTATCGGAGGAGGATTTTTTATACTAAGCTTTTTTGAGTTCCTTGCGGGCTTTTGTCGGCGATTTCTTCGATAGGACATTTTTTTTCTTGCCTTCGATCAATTTTTGCGCAACGAGGAAATTATGGACAGTTTCGGAGACTTGCGCGCCGTTTTTTATCCAATGCGCGACGCGTTCCTTCTTAAACAAGATTTCTCCGCTTTTAAGATTATAAGATCCCAGTATCTCCTTGAATTTCCCGCTCTTTGCTGAGTTTTTCGAGTCAGTTAAAAGGACCCGGAAGCTCGGATCGTTCTTGCGGCCTGTTCTTTGTAAGCGTATCTTTAACATGAGGGTATCCTATCATAAAGGCCGGAAACAATCAAATATGATATACTTGAAAATGTGAAAAACGAAAAAAAGCACTCTACCGCATCACAACAGGCAGAAAGGAACACGAGCCGCTATCTGGAAGGCACTATTTCAATATCCCATAAGGGTATCGGCACTGTCCGCGTCAAAGGAGTCGACGATCCAATCGAAGTCGACCATGCCTTTCTTCATACCGCATGCCATGGCGATACTGTCCGCGTATTGCTCCATCCGCGGTCAAAAGACGGAGTTCAAACAGGCCAGGTTTCTGAAATTCTTCGCCGGTCAAAAAAGGGATTCGCAGGTATCCTTGAAAAAGAGCATGATACCTACTTTCTTATACCAAGCGACTTGAAGATGTATGCCGATATTGTCATTCCGCAAAGCAAGTTAAACGGCGCTGCGGTCGGACAAAAGGTCTTTGTGACAATTACCGAATGGACAGATCAAAAGAAAGCTCCGATCGGAGAAGTCGTCCAGATCCTTGGGATGCCTATGGAGCATAACGCCGAAATGGAGGCGATCGCCCTTGAGAAAGGATTCAGCGCTCTCTTCCCTCCACAGGTGGACAAAGAAGCGAAAGACATAGCCGAGAAAGGCATACAAGAGAAAGACTTAGGCGGACGTCGTGATATACGTGATACTATTACTTTCACCATCGATCCCGAGGATGCGAAAGATTTCGACGATGCTCTGTCGTACAAAAAACTCGGCAACGGGCATATAGAGATCGGTATTCATATCGCCGATGTCTCCTACTATGTCAGACCCGGGACCGCTCTTGATGATGAAGCGAAGCGACGCGGAACATCAGTTTATCTTGTCGATCGTACTATTGCGATGCTTCCGGAAGAGTTGTCAAACGGCCTCTGCAGCCTCAATCCTGATGTTGACCGTCTCACCTTCTCGGCAATTTTCGAGATAGATAAGGAGGGAGGCGTTCATTCCCAATGGTTCGGGCGAACTGTCATACACTCTGACAAGCGATTCACGTACGAAGAAGCGCAAGGTATTCTTGATGACAAGAAAGGCCTTTTCTATGATGAGCTTTCCACTCTCAATAGCATCGCGAAGAAACTCCTCAAGAAGCGCTATGACGAAGGGGCAATCTCCCTTGAACAGGAAGAAGTAAAATTCAAGCTCGACGAGAAAGGCGTGCCCCTTTTTGTCTACACCAAAGAACGCGGTGATACCCACAAACTCATCGAAGAATTCATGCTTCTTGCAAATAGGCGTGTTGCTGAACATATGTCGTCGTCCAAAAAAGGGCCGGGGGTCTTCGTCTACCGTATTCATGATCTTCCTAATAAGGAGAAGATGCAGGATCTTGCCACATTTCTCAAGAAACTCGGTCATACGGTGAAACTCAAGGACGGCATCATTCCATCCGAGGAAATCAACGCTCTTGTCGGAAAACTCGAGCACAGTCCTCTGCGCGATACCGTCCACACGGCAATTATCCGCACGATGGCAAAAGCCATCTATTCGACGAAAAACATCGGGCACTACGGCCTCGGATTCAAATTCTACACCCACTTCACATCCCCTATCCGCCGCTACCCGGATGTTATCGTTCATCGCCTTCTTCTATCATTCATCGAAGAGAAAACAATACCGAAGGAACGATGGTTCGAATACGAGAGCATGAGCACTGAAGCATCCAATAGGGAGAAGGAAGCAGCGGAAGCCGAGCGGGCATCGATCAAATACAAGCAAGTCGAATACATGTCGACCCGCATTGGGGACACATTCGAAGGAATCATCACGGGCGTCACGGAATGGGGCCTTTATATCGAGGAGAAAGAAACCAAATGCGAAGGCATGGTCCGTATGCGTGACCTCTCCGATGACTATTACGTATTCGATAAGAAATATATGAGTATCACCGGAAAGAAAACACGCCGAAAATACGCTCTCGGAGATAAGGCGAAATTTGTCGTCAAAGGTGCCGATATGAATAAAAAAACGATCGATTACGCGATCATATAATATATGAAAAGAAGATTCTTATTCTTCGCGATACTTGCTGTCGTACTTGCGGGCCTCGTCTTTACGTTCTTCTTTTCGGGAAGCAAAAACGGCACACCTGATTTCGGAAATTTTCACGATATAAAGAAAGAAGAACCATCGAAAGAAACAACTCTCTTTTTTGTCGGAGATATCATGCTTGACCGCGGCGTCGAAAGCTCGGTCGCACGAAACTTCAACGGTGACTATCGCACGCTTTTTGACAATGTCGGCTCGCTCCACAATGCCGATATCCTCTTCGGCAATCTTGAAGGAGACATCTCGGATAAAGGCGCCAATGTCGGAAGCGAGTTTTCTTTCCGGATGGATCCGAAAGTCGCCGATACTCTCTCGGAAGCCGGATTCGATATCGTCTCATTCGCCAATAATCACGTCGGCGACTGGGGGGTTCCCGTATTCGCCGATACTCTTGAGCGACTTGCTTCTGCCGGTATAGAAAAAACAGGCGCGGGGAAAAATAAAAAAGAAGCGGAGGCTCCTGTTATTATCAAGAAAAACGGAGTGCGATTCGGATTTCTCGGATTCTCAGACGTAGGACCTAACTGGATAGAGGCGAAAGATAATGCTCCGGGAATTCTCCTTGCAAGCGACCCGCGACTTCCGGAGATCATACAGAATGCAAAGACAGACTGTGATGTTCTGATCGTCTCGTTCCACTGGGGCATCGAGTATGAAAAGACCCATAATGCGCGGCAGGAAGCGCTCGCTCACAGCGCAATCGACAACGGAGCTGATATGATTATCGGCCATCACCCTCATGTCATGCAGGATGTGGAAGTGTATAACGGCAAACCTATCGTCTATTCGCTTGGCAATTTTATCTTCGATCAGTATTTTTCCAAAGATACGATGCAAGGGATGCTTTTTGAAGCGACATTTGCGGGGAAGGAGTTAAAGAATACTTCACAGAAGGTCATAACGCTCAATAAATTTTACCAGCCCGAGGGAATCTTCGAACCTGATCCCGAAGAGGCGCAATCACAAACCGCAAGTGCGTGCCCCAAGCCTCATATCCCGTCTAATGGCGAATATGTCGATTATTCGTATCTTAATGTCGATCAGAATGTTTCCATACCGGACCCTCTCTATATCCCCTTTGATCTGGTAAAACTCGATAAAAGCATCTCAACGACAACATTGTGCCTCACGCGGGAAACGACCGAAGCATTAAAAAAAATGGCAGATGCAGCAAAAAAAGAAAGGCTTTCCATTCTCGCCTCATCGGCTTTCAGAAGCTACGCGACGCAAAAAGCAATTCTAGCCCAGAATATAAAAGAAGGAAATCCGAACGCCACCATAGCCGTGGCGAAACCCGGATATTCCGAGCATCAGTTGGGAGTTGCCGCGGATCTTACAAGCGCATCAATCGCTTATGCCTCGGCGGCCCATGTATTCGGCGATACTCTGGAATCCGCATGGCTACAGGAGCATGCACATGAATACGGTTTCGTCCTAAGCTACCCGAAAGGCAAGCAAGATATCACAGGCTACATGTACGAGCCGTGGCATTACCGTTATGTAGGAACTGACTATGCCAGAGCGATGAAAGAAAGCGGATTAACAGTCAATCAATATCTAAAGGAAATAGATAAATGAAAAACAACCCTCTGCTGTAAAGCTCGGGGTTGTTGTGTTGAATGATTTTCAATGACGGTTAAACAAAAGCTTTAAATCGTTCTCAAGAAGCTGTATGCAATCGATCAGGTTAAAGTAACCGGAGATCACATTATATGCTTGTTGAGAATAAGCCACTTTAATGACATACTCCATCGAATCCCACCGCTCAAGGACGTATGAAACTGGTTTAACCCACGTTCCACTAATCCCTCCAACATGAGCATACCCGTTCTTGTACTCTAATCCATTTTGGCAGATCAAGAGCATTATCTTCACGAAATTTTTCCTCGCTTCATCCGGCAAATCGTTCTCGTTGAACGACTCTTTGAATGTAAGAAATTCTTCTTTCGCATTGTTTATGAAGAGAATGAACTCATCTACTGCCTCAAGAGGTATTTTGCTCGGCCGATGGACATGGAATTTGAAGTTTTGATAATACGCAATCTCGGAGAATTTCTCCTTGATCGCGCTTACTTCTGCTTTAACCGTCATAAGCAGTGGCATAATGCTTTGAAGCATTGCCACTGCCTGACGGTTATCTTTCATGGTTACAGATTTGCTTTGATTTCGTAGTGAATTTTCTTCTCGGCAAAAAGCTGCTTCCAGATCTTCATAGACCTGTCGAACTGAGCCTGTTTCTTAGGATTGCCTTCAGGATCATACAAGATGACAACCCTGACATTTGGCTTTACCGGCAGTGAATCCATGGCAACGGACAAACCTTCTTTGACCTTATCAAACGGCTGATCCTTGTAAAAGGATCCCAGAGGGGAATTCTCAATCATGTCTGAGACAATAACGAGAACTCTCTGATTTGCCGGTGATGTTTTAAGGTCGGAAAGGGCTCGGCAGATAGGC
Source organism: Patescibacteria group bacterium (assembly GCA_040384805.1). Lineage (GTDB taxonomy): Bacteria > Patescibacteriota > Minisyncoccia > Phycocordibacterales > UBA9973 > UBA8515. The sequence continues at coordinate 45,480 of JAZKIP010000012.1, forward strand.
TCGTAAAGTCTTGAGCCTTCCTTATCTTTCTCCTGCATCTCTACAGGTCCCAAAAAAAGAGCTTTCAATGCTTGCAGGCTCTCCACAAATGGCTCCTTGATATTCTTTTTGGTCAGACCGGTAGCATCGGCTGGAAAATACATCTCAACGGTCGTATCCCTGTTCTGAGACGCGGCATTGAGTCCTTGCCAAGTGACTGACCCATTATTCCCGATAAGTTTCAATAAGCCTTCTGTTGAAACAAGCCTTTCCCGCGAACTGCTTTTTTCAGTGTTGTCCACCAAAATATGCACTGCTGTCATACCACCATCGTTACTGCTGCCACAGGACAGCAGAGAAGCAGAGAGGATTGCTATCCCTGCTAAAAGAATTAAATTTTTCATCTTAATTGCTTTTTGTCAGGTTAACAATTTTTTTTACTTCTGCCAGTTTTTGTCTTACTTCATTCATCTTCTCTCCACCGCCCAGAAATTCCTTCCACGTTTTTGTTTCTTCCATTTCTTCTACGATCAGATCCATGGTTGATAGGGCCTGCATGAAATCTGCATTGGTTGGCAGGTTCGATTTGTCAGAAGTTACCTTGGAGATTTCCTGAGCTACTTTATAGGAAGCCTGGAATTGCTCGTACAGGGCGTTAAATTCATTTTTCTTCTGATTGTTTTCGTTTTCCTTAGCCTGGCTTTCTTCCTTTTGTTTGGCTTCGATCGCTTTCTTGGCATTTTCCACGTTTGCAACGTGATTTGTGTCGAGAACTTTTTTCTTTTTATTAAGTTCTGCGATTTCAGCTTTCAATTTTTTCAAGCTTTTAAGATCGCTCCTAAAAGTCTTTTCAAGCTGCAGGTCTTTTACGCCGCTCGTATGAAAATACGAAGCTATAACGCCTACAAAGAAGATTCCAACCGCGAAGAATGCCTGGGTGAACTGGCTTATTTCCTGTTCAAAGCCCATATTCTTCATGTAAGCCACCCGAAACCCGGCAATAAACCAAAACATGGCTATTGCCACTGCAAAGCAGATAAATCCCCAGATGAATCCTCCGTTTCCTTGTCCATGTCTTACGCCAGCAGCTCCTCTTTTTAAGAAGTAGCCGGTAAAGTGGGCCAGTACCGCAGTGATAAGTCCGAAGGCCACAGCCATTGCTGTGGTTTGGGTTTGGGTTCTGCCGAAAATTTCGAAACCCCCCGAATTAGTTGGTATTTCAAATACCGCCACTAAAACCAGAGCCAGAAACCACAGCAGGTCCCCGACCCAATTTCTTGTCTGGGTAGAATACCTTTCCGTCCCGTACAGCGTCTTTGACATTTTGGGAAGATCGAGCACAAGTCTTGAAACTTCCCGGCTTTTTGAAGCCACAGTGTTGGCAATTGAGAGAGATTCTACGCTGTAGGTCTCTTTTAATTGTTCAGGAGTTGAGATCGTTGCGATCCCTTTGTTTTCTTTTTTCATTTTTTTGTTTTTTTGGTTAATATTTGAGAGATTATGGTCTTCGAACAAAAAGCTCGAAAAGCTTAACCTCCCAAAAATTAACCCCGTCATTGTCAAAGAACGCACTTTTTTATATTGCTAGTATTGTATCAGATTTATCTTGATCTGTCAATAGGTCTATTGACTAATAAGAACTACTGTTTTATAGCTATTTCGCATAAACGCTTGCATCCTCAAGGCGAATCGAGAGAAGTTTTGAGGCTCCTTCTGAACTCATAGTTACTCCATATAATACTTGGGCGCGAGACATCGTTTCGCGGTTGTGAGTGACGACGACAAGCTGGGAATACTTGGAGAGATTCTCAAGCATATTGCCGTATTTGCGGGAATTGGCCTCATCGAGAGCCGCATCGGTCTCATCGAGAACGAGGAATGGCGGCGGATTGACCTGAGAAATCGCAAAGAGAAGCGCGATCGATGTGAGCGACCGCTCGCCGCCCGAGAGCATATGAAGATCCTTCACTTTCTTCTGGGGAAGAGTGACATTGATCTCGATGCCGCGCTCGAATCCGAGTTCCGTCTCTTCGGGAGCTTCTTCTTCGATATCTTCATCGCTTCCCTTCTTCAGGCGCTTATGCTCCATAACGATCGAAAGGAACGCAGATCCTCCGCCGAACATAAGGGCGAAAAATTCCTGGAACTGCTTGTTGATCTTTTCTACTCCTTCCTTAAACTCTGAATCAAGCGTTTCTTTGAGTTCTTGAATGAGTAATCGTAATGACTCAATGCTCTCCGCAAGATCATTGAGTTCTTTGGAAAGGAAAACATCGCGTTCTTCCGTTTCCTGATATTCCTTCATGATCTCTGCGCCATTGCCGGATCCCGCATCTTCAAGCTTTATCTTGATGCGCTCGATCTTACGGCGAAGATCATCTTGAAATTGGCGCGAGATGTCCCCCTCAGCAGTTTCGCGGGCATACGATGTCGCAACAGTCCCGATAAGAACTGCTGCTTCCGTGAGTTCCATCTCAAAGGCGTTTTTTATGATAGTCAATTTTTCTTCTTCAAACGAAAGCGAGTGCATGTCCGATGCCACTTCGTTCTTCTCCCGCAGAAGCTCATAGAGCATCCGCTCACCCGCACGAAGAGCCGATTGCGCTTCTTTTTCATTGTCACGAAGGTGTGCCTGTTCGCGTAAAATTTTCTGTTCGGACTCGCTGATCTGCCGCAGCTCTTCGACAATGCCGTCTTTGACCGTTTTCATTTCATTAAGCTCGATTGTGCGGCGCGGATCTGCTTCGGGAACGTGGTGAACGCTACTCCCGATATTTACTATCCTTTCTTTCATTGACCGGAGAATCCGTACGATTTCCGGCATGTCTTCCGATGAAAGAGCTTCGTCTATTTTCTCTTCAAGATCTCTCATTGCTTCTTTCCATACAGGGGCAGGAATGGCTTTTTCTTCTTTCGCAGATTCTCGGGACAGTTCCCTCTCGAGGCTTTCGATCACTCCTTCGATGCGGCCGAGTCTGCGTGCACGCTCATCTTTCTCGGTGCGAATGCGGGAAAGCTCTTCATCATGCTCTTTTATTGTGAGCGCATTTTCACTTTCATGATTGTCTTTCTCTTGCGTCGCACGAAGCCCTTCGATGCGTTCATCAAGCAGAACTCCCTTTTCATCAAGCGTTCGGCGAAGATGCGCAAGACGATCTTTTTCCTTTTGTATGTATGTAAATTCCGATGAGAGATATGTACGATACAATCCGCCGAGTTCTTCACGCATGGCACGGGATTTCTCGACTTTCTCCACTTGCTTCTTCAGGAATGCCAAGTGCGGCGCGATTTCCCGGCGCAGCGTCTGGACCTCTTTCATATTTGCCGTTGTTTTCTCAAGCTTGCGTTCACTTTCTTTGATGCGGAATTGGTAGACCTTAAGACCGAGCGCATCTTCGATCATGGCGCGCCTGTCTTTGTTCGAAGCATTGAGTACTCGATCAGCTTCACCCTGAGAGATTATATGATGTCCCGATGAGCCGATATTGACCGAGGCTAAAAGATCCACAACGTCTTTGAGCCGGACTTCAGTACCGTTGATGCTGTACACATTAGCTCCGTCAGGGAAAACCTCACGCGAGATCGATATCTCGTCATAATCAAGAGATATGCCGAGACCGCTGTTGGTAAAAGAAAATATTTTGCTCTTATTGTCGAATGTGATGGTAGCGGAGGCGCGGCTCGAAGATGAAAGGGTTTTCGAACCCTTGAATATGAGATCGACGCCGCCCTTGCCTCGAAGCGACTTCATCGACTGCTCGCCTAAAACGAAGCGGATAGATTCGACGACATTAGACTTTCCGGAGCCATTGGGCCCCACAATGCATGTGATCGGCGTCGTGAAAGACATCAGGCTTTTCTTGCCGAATGACTTGAATCCTGAAAGCTCGATGCTTTTGAGCGTCATAGACATTAATCGAGCCAATTCTTAGCTTCTAATGCCGCGCGTGCGGCAGCCTGTTCGGCTTCCTGCTTTGATTTGCCCTTTCCTTCGGCAATGCGGTCCTCTCCAAAAAATATTCCGATGGTGAAATGCTTGTCATGGTCGGGACCGGATTCATGGAGGACCTTGTACACAGGAGTAACACCCACATATTCCTGAGCTTTTTCCTGAACAAGGCTCTTGGCATCGCGCCAGAGTTTCTTGGCAACGATCATGTCGATTTTCCCGAAAAGGGTCCGCGAGATGAATTCACGGGCGATATCATAGCCTTGATCAAGATATACCGCTCCCACATAGGCTTCATATGTATTTGCGAGAATATAATTGCGGGCTTTGCCGATATCTTTTGCTTCCCCTTTCGACAAGAGCAGGTACTCGTTCATCTCAAGCTCATGTGCAGCCTCGCCGATAATGACAGCATTAACAAGAGCCGAGCGGTATGCCGTCAGTTCCCCTTCGTCACGATCGGGATATTTCTTATATAAATAGTCGGTAATGATAAGCTCGAGAACTGCGTCGCCCAAAAATTCGAGACGTTCGTTGTGCGAGAACTTTGATCCGCTGTTTTCGTTGATATATGAGCGGTGAATGAACGCCTGCTGGAGGAGCTGCTTGTCCCGAAAGACAATGCCCGTCTTTTCTTCGAATGTCTCAAAATTAATCATATATAAAAATCTAAGTAGTTTCCTTTGTAAGGATCTCGACGGCTTTGGTCAAAAGAGGGATCATATTCTCATACATGCGCAAGTTAGGAACCTCTTCAAGGGGAAACCACTTCGCGTCATCAAGACCTCCTGACTGATTATAAAGAACAAGATCAGCGTACGGAGCTTCTGCGAGAAAAAATGTCACTTGTTTGCGGATCTTGCCTTTCTCGGGATGAGTCGCGACATATTCATTCTGCCCGAGCATTTCTTTTATCGCTATATCGATACCGAGCTCTTCCTTGATTTCGCGCATAGCACCCGTTTGGACATCTTCATTTTCTTCGATACCTCCTTTTGACAGAGTCCAATAGCCGAAAACATCATGGACGAACGCGAAGTAGATATTCCCTTCATGACGCGCATAAATGACGGCACCGGCTTTTTTCTCGATCGGGAACTTCGCAGGATCGGTCTCGAAAACCTTTCCTTGCTTCTTTTTGCTGACATCGTCCTTGCCCGGCTCGCCGATTTCCTTATAGACACCGCCCAAGACGCCGTTGATAAACTTGCTTGAGTTTTCGCCGCCGAACGTTTTCGCAAGTTCGATCGACTCGTTGATGGCGACTTTGGGCGGCACCTGGGTGCGGTCGCCGAAAAGAAGCTCGTAGAGACCGATGCGGATGATATTGCGGTCGACGATCGAGATCTTGTCGATCGGCCAGTCGGGGGCGGCTTTCTCGATGATCTCATCGATGATCGCTTTTTTCTTTATAATGCCTAAAAGGAGTTCCGACATGAAAGAGGCATCATCGAGCCCGGGTCCGAATTCTTCGATGTTGCGTTCAAGCATATCTTCGGGAATAGTAGTGTGAGAAACGCCGAAGTCCCACTCAAAGAGCGTTTGAAGGACAATTGAACGTGAAAGGTGCCTGTTTGCCATAATATATAGCGAGAGCTTGCAGGCTGTAGGCACTAAAACCGGGGAAGGCCTAATGCCGAAAGCGTGAAAGCTATTTTGATTTCTTTTTTGCTTGTTTCTTTTCTACTTTCTTCACAACATCGAGAACCTTGCGTCCGCGGTAAAAGCCGCAGTTCTTGCAGACGACGTGAGTCTCTTTCTGTTCCTTGCAGTTCGCGCATGTACTGAAGCCTTTTGCCTTCAATGCATGGTGTGATCGGCGGTTCCCTGTATGGGAACGCGTATGTCGCATTCGTATTACCATACCGTACAGTATACTTATTTCTGCCTAAAATGCAAATATGGTATGATACGGCAATATGGAAAATAAAGAGCATTTGACGCATATCCGCCACACCTTGGCCCACTTAGAAGCTCAAGCAGTTCTCGAGCACTATCCAAATGCACATCTGACCTTAGGTCCTGCCGTTGATAACGGATTTTATTACGATATTGATTTCGGCGATACAAAAGTCACTGATGCCGATTTATCTAAAATTGAAGAGAGAATGAGAGAGAACCTTCCCCAGTGGACTAAGTTTTCTCATCAAGAAGTAAGCAAAGAGGAAGCTCTTGAGATATTTAAGGGAAATCCGTATAAAACTGAACTGATCGAAGAAATAGCATCCCGCGGAGAAAAGATTACTCTATACACCTGCGGAGGATTCACAGATCTCTGTCGCGGTGGACACGCCGAGCATCCGGCAGATGACATCGCTCCTGATTCATTCAAGCTTGACCGCGTCGCAGGCGCCTATTGGAGAGGCGATGAAAATAACAAGATGCTCACGCGCGTTTATGGACTGGCGTTTGAAACAAAAGCCGACCTTGATGCATATATATATCAGATCGAAGAAGCGAAGAAGCGCGATCACAGAAAGATCGGCCGCGAACTCGGTCTTTTCGTGTTCTCCGATCTTGTCGGTCCCGGTCTTCCCCTCTGGACTCCTAAGGGTACGATCATCCGCGAACTCCTCAACGATTATGTCTGGGAACTGCGCCGCGCAAAAGGTTACCAGAAAGTCTGCATTCCTCATATTACGAAAAAAGAGCTCTATCAAACATCAGGGCACTGGGCCAAATACGCCGACGATCTTTTCAAGATCCATACGCGCGAAGATCATCTCTATGCCATGAAGCCGATGAACTGTCCTCATCACACGCAGATATTCGATTCTGAACCGCGAAGCTATAGGGATATGCCGCAGCGCTACGCTGAAACGACAATGGTCTATCGCGACGAGCAATCGGGCGAGCTCTCAGGACTTTCGCGCGTTCTCTCTATTACCCAAGACGATGCTCATGTCTTCTGCCGCGAAAACCAGATAGAAGAAGAGGTATTTGCGATCTGGGATATTATTGAAAAATTTTACGGCACGTTCGGATTCGATCTTAAGGTACGCTTTTCGCGGCACGATCCTGAGACTCCTGAGAAATACTTAGGCGGAGCTGACGTCTGGGCAAAAGCCGAAAACGCGCTTGAGCGCCTGATGAAAACGAAAGGAATCGAATGGATGGATGGACCCGGGGAGGCGGCATTTTACGGGCCGAAGATAGACTTTATTTCCCGCGATTCGATCGGCCGCGTCCTTCAGGTCGCGACCATCCAGCTTGATTTCAATCAGCCGAAAAGCTTCGGTCTTGTCTGCACGAATGAAAAAGGAGAAAAGGAGCAGATCGTCATGATTCATGCCGCCATCATGGGATCGATCGAGAGGTTCCTCTCGACGCTCATCGAGCATGTCGCAGGTCAATTCCCCACATGGCTTAATCCCGTTCAGGTTGCCGTCATTCCCGTCAAAGATATTCATGCCGATGAGACGCGAAAAATAGTATCATCGCTTGGAGAAAATTCCATCCGTACCGAGCATATCGATTATAACGACAGCCTCGGCAAACGTATCCATGCGGCGAAGAAAATGAATGCCCCGTATATATTAGTCTATGGCGATAAAGAAAAAGAGTCAGGAGTGCTCACGATCGAAAAGCGCGACGGAAACAAGGTTGCCATGCCACTCCAGGATTTCGTAAATCACATAACATTCGAAATAAAAAATCGCTCTTAAGAGCGATTTTTTATTTCGAATGTTA